>JAJUJM010000009.1 GCA_029265315.1 Actinomycetota bacterium
CATGCGACAGCAACGCCTCTGGGGTGTAGGTCCGGGGGGGACCCTGGAACGCGTACCGGCTCTTGGTCTTCCTACGCCCCTGCCCTTTCGTGGTCTGGGTTTACGGTTGTTTGGGCGACGGGGGGGGTCTGGGGCCCGTCGCCTGACTGCGCACGCGCCTTGGGTGCGCGGACGCGGTTCTTGCCGCCGCTCTTGGCCCGATAGAGCGCGTCGTCAGCCTCTCTGAGTATCGACTCGCGGTCCGTGCCGTGCACCGGGTAGGTCGCCAGCCCTATGGAGACCGTCATGTGGGAGACGGGCCGGCCCTCAGCGTCGCGGAAACGAGCACCGGCGACAGCCTCGCGGATCTTCTCCGCAACGACGTAGGCGCCGGCGGCGTCGGTCTCAGGCAGCACGACGGAGAACTCCTCTCCGCCGTAGCGGGCGACCAGGTCGACCTCGCGCACGGCCCCTTCGATGACCCGGGCCAGATCGGCCAAAGCGGTATCGCCCGCGATGTGACCGTAGGAGTCGTTGAATCGCTTGAAGTCGTCGACATCGAGCATGAGCAGCGAGAAGTGCTTCGAGTAGCGCTGCGCCCGAGCTATCTCCTCATCAAGACGGCCCTGCAGGTGACGGTAGTTCGCAAGGCCGGTGAGCTCATCGGTGATGGCGAGCTTCTTGGTGAGCGAGTAGAGCCGCGAGTTCTCGGCAGCCACCACGAGCTCGCTGGCGACTGCGGAGAGTACAAGGCGGTCCTCTTTGCTCAGACCCTCGATGTCTTCGGCGGAGGCGCAGAACAGAACCATCATCTCGGCATGGTCGAACGCCGCCATGCACGAGAAGTGGTCCTCGAGCTCACCGTAGGCCATCGCCCGCTCAGGCCTGACGGGAGTGATGCCGGCGAGAGAACCGATGCTGGCGGAGAACAACGTCTCGGAGCGCTCCTTGTCGATGACGAACAGGCAACACGTCTCGACGCCGAGGACCTTGGCGATGATCTCCAGGACCGTGGGTCCAACGCGCTCGAAGTCAAGCGTGGAGTGCACGAGCTCGGTGATCTGGGAGACCGCTTGGAGTTCGGCGACTCGGCGACTGATCTGCTCGAGCGCCACCTCGCGCTGCCCCACCGCGATCACGGTCTCTTCCTCACGTTGCCGACGACGTTCGACCGATACGGCGACGAGTCCCGTGAGCAGCGGAATGGCCACCGCACCGAGGACGTGAAGGATCATCGGCCCGACAGTGATGGCATGCGAGTGGGCGAACAGATGTCCCACCATGTAGGCGAAAGCGGCGCCGAGCCCCGCCAGCAACGCCTCACGCTTGGGCAGGATGAGGGCATACGTCGCGGGCAGGACGACTGCGATGGGGTAGAAGCCGGTCTCGAGCCCGTACCACAGGTACGTGAAACCCGCGACGGCGAACAGGTCAGGGCCGAGCACCCAGATCATGGCCCGCGTGAACTCGGTCTCTCCGCGCCGTGCGTACAGGCTGAGCACGGCGCTGTCGAGGGCGACGACGCCCACGAGGAACCAGTACATGGGGTTCATCTTCGGGCCGCCCGGCAGCTGGACGCCCGTGAGCGGCATCAGGACCAGCACGGCCAGAAACACCCATCGCGCACGTGCGTACAGGTGCTCATCTGGTGTCACGCGTTGGCTGAAGGAGTGGTTGGCCACGTGGCTTCCGGTCGTATGCCGCACAGAGAGCCGCATGCGCTGCGGCGGCGTGGTACAAGTATAAGCGAAGCCCTGATGTGACCCGCCCGAACGGAGTCACGACCCCTTTCCTGGAGAGCCATGAGCACTCACGAGCTCCATGCACTGCTCGGCGCGGTCGCGGCGGGCGAGCTGGACCCCACGACCGCCGCCAAACGCGTGCGCTCCCTCTTCTTCGCCGAGGTGTCGGGCGAATCAGGGTCAGTCGAGGCACGGGTCGACCACGACCGGCGCAGCCGTTGCGGCTTCGCCGAAGTCGTCTTCTGCGAGCACAAGACACCTGACCAGGTGGCCGCGATCTTCGCCGCTCTTCTTGAGACGAGCGACGTGGTCCTGGGCACACGCGCTAGCGAAGCGCACGCAACCGCCCTTCACGCCGCCCTTCCCGACTCACGACACCTCGAGCTGCCACGTCTTCTCGTGGTCGACCGGCGGGAGCGACCGCCCCGCCAAGGCCACGTGGTCGTCGCGAGCGCCGGGACCGCCGATCTGCCCGTGGCCGAAGAGGCCGCCGTGTCAGCCGAGGTGATGGGGTGCCGCGTGACTCGCCTCTACGACATAGGCGTCGCCGGCGTGCACCGGGCCCTCGCGCACCTCGAGACGTTGCGCGACGCCCGAGCCATCATCGCCGTGGCGGGGATGGAGGGTGCGCTGCCGTCGCTCCTCGCAGGACTCGTTGACGTCCCGGTGATCGCGGTACCGACATCCGTCGGGTACGGCGCCAGCTTCGGTGGTGTCGCGGCGCTACTCACCATGCTCAACTCCTGCGCCGGCGGGATCGGTGTCGTCAACATCGACAACGGATTCGGCGCCGCGGTGATCGCAGCTCGCATCAATCGTCCGGCATGGGCGGAGATGGCCTCGTGATCGCCCATCTCGACGCGTCGACCGGTGTCTCCGGCGACAAGTTCCTCGCGGCGCTGCTCGACGCGGGCTCGCAGTGGACGACCGACGAGCACCCGGCCTTCGGCATCGAAGACGTCGCCGGGCCTTGGCGAGCATCGCGCCGGAGGCGATGCTCGTCGCAGAGCGGGCGCGACGCGGAGGCATCGACGCCCTCGCCATCTCGGTACGGACACAAGGCGACCCGCCACACCGTCCCTGGCGAGACGTGCGCGCGCTCATCGACTCGGCCGCGCTTCCCGACCCGGTGCGCGAACGGGCAGTCCGCGTCTTCGAGCGTCTGGCCCAGGCGGAGGCGAGCGTCCACGGTTTCGCGGTCGACGATGTCCACTTCCACGAGGTGGGCGCGACCGACTCGATCGCGGATGTGATCGGGGTCTGCCTGGGGCTCGAGCTCCTCGGCATACGGCACCTGGTCGTGACCCCGGTCGCCGTGGGTTCGGGCATCGTCCAGACACGGCACGGCACGCTTCCCGTACCCGCTCCCGCCACGGCTCTGATATTGCGCGGCGTCCCGGTCGAACCCGGTCCGGCCGCGGGCGAGCTCACCACGCCTACGGGCGCCGCCCTCGTGGCCGCGTTGGCAGACGGTTTCGGCCCCTTGCCCGCGATGGTCCCGTTGACCGTGGGACACGGAGCGGGCTCTCGGGAGTTCGCTGGCGCCGCCAACGTCGCACGGCTCATCATCGGCCGTGAGCCAGGAGTCGAACAGGCGGACGCGGCGCATATGACTTCCGCTGCTCTCGCCGAGGAGCCGGTCGTCCTGCTCGAGACCGTCCTTGACCACCTGAGCCCCGAAGCTGTCGCTTTCGTCGCCGATGAGCTCACCCGTCTCGGCGCTCTCGACGTGTGGACGAGCTCCGTGGCCATGAAGAAACATCGTCTGGGGATGGCGCTCTCGGTGCTCGTCAAACCGGCCGACGCCGCACCCATGACCCAGCGCATGCACGACCTCACGGGGACCCTGGGCGTGCGCCGCCTCGACATGGTACGAAGCGTCGCTGCCCGCACCTCTGAAGAGGTCCCCTCGACCTTCGGAGCCGTCCGCGTGAAGGTGGGCGCCGGACGGGTGCGCCCGGAAGCGGACGATGTGGCCCGCATCGCACGCGAGTCCGGTCGTGCCTTCGATGTCGTGGAGCGGGAGTTGGCTCAAGCGGCGCGACGGGTGTCCGAGGAGCACGCATCGTCGCACAAGGAGTCCGGTCCGCACGAAACGTGACCCGGCGGATGTCCGGCCGGCGAGAATCGCGGCGACGGGCTACTCGGTGCATACTGGTCTCGCAGACTTCGGTCTTGCAGGAACGTCTCTCTCGCGAAAGGTCCGTCCGATGCGTCTTGATCCGCTCGCCCGGTTCCGGGACCCCAAGGCACGACCGCGCCTGATCGTGTGGGCCGGCGTCCTCCTGCTCGCGTCCGTGGTCCTCTGGGGCGGCGGCATCGTGGGGACCTCGTTCGAGTGGTTCTGCACCGGTCCGTGCCACAAGGTCCACGACGACAACACGCTCGCGTATCGGGCCTCCAGCCACACCAACGTCTCGTGCATCGCCTGTCACGAGCCCACGAACGCCGACCCGATCACGATGACGTTGATGAAGATCCACGTGCTGCCGGACCTGCCGGCCACGATCCTCAATCGCTACGAGATCCCGGTGAACCCGGCGAGCCACGTCGCGATGAAGACGCCGGACGACCGCTGCACCCAGTGTCACAACCTGGCCAACCGCGAAGCCACTCCCGCCGAGGGGCTCCTCATCGACCACGCCGTCCACTCGGAGAATGACGTGACGTGTACGACCTGCCACAACCGGGTGGCACACCCCGAGGAGGACATCGAGCTGGTCCTGGGAGACCGCAAGCACGAGAACTGGCTCACGATGGACGCTTGCTTCCGCTGCCATTCGCTTGAACCGGGCGCCAAAGCGCCGGGCGCGTGCGACGCCTGCCACCCCAAGGGCTTTCAGTTGGTGCCTGCCACCCATCGCGTGAGCGGCTGGTACAAGAGGTTCGCCGAATCCAAGGGTCACGCGAAGGCGGCGCTCGAGGAGTCGAACACCGTGCGGGCCGCGGCGAAGCTCAACGCCGAGCACGAGCCTCTTGACCCCGAGCACGCGGCTGGTCCGGTACTGACGCCGTCGTCCGAGATAAACTCCTGCCTCACGTGCCACAAGACGTCGTTTTGCAACGACTGCCACAAGCTGCCCATGCCTCACCCCGAGTCATTCGCGAAGAACCACGGGCGGGAGGGCACCCGGAACCCCGCCGCCTGCGGCAACTGCCATGCCCGCAGCGCGACCGAAGCCTCCGGCACCGACTTCTGCAACGCGTGCCACCACCCGCGGAGCAAACCCGGTGTGTCCTGGAGGGCGACCCACCGCAACGCCGTCATCGCCGACGGGTCCAAGGGCTGCCTTGAGTGCCACGATTCGCGCTACTGCGAGACGTGCCACGTCAGCGGCCCTGAGGCCGCCAAGGCCTTCCTCGAGCAGCAGTACTCGCAGTAGGGAGCCAAAGACGGCCCGGATCGCGCCGGTGACCGGAGCGCACTGACTCAGGCCACGCGCCAGCCGTCTCCCGCACGCTCGAGAAACCCTTCGCGTTCGAGCGCCTCCAGAAGCTCCAGCGTCTCGGCCGTGTCGAGACCGAGTATGGGTGCGAGCGCGTCCAGCCCCGCGTCCGGAGCATCGAGCACGGCCCGAAGCAGACGCGCGCGCTTCTGCCGCCGCGAGCCTTCGAACGCCGACTGCCTCGCGTGGTGAGCGCTGCGGCGCGACGGGTTGGGGAGCACACGTTTCAGGTACGCGCCGTGGTCCAGCATCGCGTGGTACCAGGTGCGCGCATCGACCCCCGCGGCTTCGGCACGTGCGGCCGCCGCAGCGACGAGCGGCGCGACCTCGCGGTCGGACACCCCGTCACGGTCCGCGAGCAACTCGTGCAGCACCACCGTGCGCACGTTCGTCTCCAGGTAGACCGCGTACCGCCCAAAGGCGAACGCGAGCACGCCTGCCGATGTCGCCGGGCCGACTCCGGGCAGCGCGCGCAAGGCCAGCTCGTCGTCGGGCAGGGTCGCCGGACCGCCCTCACCGGACGTGCGATGAGCTGCCACGACCTGTTCGGAGAGACGCTTGAGCGCGACCGCGCGCCGGTTGTAGCCGAGTCCCTGCCACAACCGCAGCACCGCCTCGAGAGGTGCGGCCGCGAGCGCCTCGAGCGTGGGAAAGCTGGCGAGCCACTCCTCGTAGTAGGGCACGACACGGTGCGCTTGCGTCTGCTGGAGCATCACCTCGCTCACAAGCACGGCGTACGGGTCGCGGGTACGGCGCCAAGGGAAGTCGCGATGGTGCTCGCGACCGCTTTCGAGCACGCGCCTGACGAACGCATCCAGGTCCGCCGACGCGCCGGCGCCATCAGTCGCTCGGCTCTTCCCCACCTTCGACCTCCACCAGGACGGGCTCGTGTTCAGCGGGCTGTATGCCGTCGGCCATGAGCAACTCTGCGCCCACCTCTTCGACCGTGCCGGGCGATTTGACCTTCGCGGCCAGCGGGACCTCTCGCACGAGCAGCATCGAGAGGAAGGCCAGCGCCATCAGGCCCGAGCCTATCAGGAACGACGTCCCGATGGCCTCGGTGAGCGCGAGCCTCAGGTCCGCCATGAACGTGGTGAACACGCCGGCGGCTTCGGGCGGGATCTCAGCCGACACCGCTTCGAGAGCGCCTGCGTTGAGCAGCCGGGCGGGGTCGGTCGCAAGCTTCTCGAGCATCGGCGCGAGCGCCCCGAGTCGCGCCTCATGGCTCATGAGCAACGCCTCGAGGTTGCGGGCGAACGCCGCGTTCATGACGCCGCCGAGCAACGCCACGCCGACCGTGCCTCCGATCGAGCGGAAGAACTGCACAGCGGCGGTGACCTCGCCGATGCGGGTCTGGAACTGCGCTTGGAGCGCGATGGCGAACAGCGGCATGGTGACCCCCACGCCGAGTCCGATCATCGCCATGCCGCCCAACAGTGCCATGCGCGACGTGTCGACCTGGATGCGCGAGAGCGCGAACATGCCGATGGTGGCGAGCGCCAGACCTGACGCGCCCAACCCCTTGTAGCGACCGGTGCGCGCGATGAACTGCCCGCACAGGATCGATCCGCCGACCATGGAGATCATCATCGGGATCATGAGAGACCCTGACGACGAAGCGCTCGCGCCCTGGACCGTCTGCATGAACAGGGGCAGGAACATGATCGAACCGAACATGCCGACACCCGACAGGAACAGCACGCCCATCGAGGCCGAGAACGCACGGTCGGCGAAAAGCCCGATGTCGATGATGGGCTCACCCGCTCGCCGTTCGAGTGCGATGAAGACGGCCAGCACGACCGCTGCGAACGCGAAGAGCCCGAGGATGGTCGAAGACAGCCACGGATGCTCGGAACCGCCCCAGTTCAACGCGAGCAGAAGCGGCACGAGCCCGGTCACAAGCGCCACGGTGCCCCACCAGTCGATCGTGTGGCTCTGACCGGACTCGGGCCTGGGCATCGCGAACCACAGCACGCCCACGGCGAGAAGCCCGAGCGGGATGTTGACGAGGAAGATCCAGCGCCACGAGGCGAGGTCGGTCAGCGCACCGCCCACCGGCGGGCCGATCACGCTGGCCAGGGCGAACATGGCGCCCGTGAACCCCTGGTACTTGCCTCGCTCGCGCGGTTCGAACAGGTCGCCTACGACCGCCATGCCGTTGGCCATCATCGCGCCGCCGCCCAGACCTTGGATACCGCGGGCGACGATGAGCTGGATCATCGGCGTCAGCCCGAGCGGCTCGAGCACAGCGTTCAAGGCGCCTGTGCCCGCGATGCCGCATAGCACCGAACCGCCCATGAACAGCGAGATGCCGCCGACGTAGAACCACTTGCGGCCATAAAGGTCAGACAGCTTGCCCACGATCGGCACCGCGATCGTCGAGGTGAGCGAGTAGATCGTGAAGATCCAGGCGAGCAGCTCCATCCCGCCAAGCTCCTGGACGATCTTGGGCATGGCCGGGCCGACGATGGTCTGGTCGAGCGCTCCCAGAAGGAGGGCCAGCAGCACGCCTGCGAACACGGTCATCTTGCGGTTGCGGGGCAGGTTTCTCAGGTACATCCGGACGGGTTCTCCTTCGCGGTCCTCGTGTTGAGAGCGCGCACCATGCGCAGGAACTCGTGCCGTTCCGCGGGCTTCAGCGGCTCCAAGGTCTTCGCAAGCGTCGCGAGCATCGCGTCGTGCGCTCGTCGCATCTCCACGCGTCCGGCCGGCGTGAGTACGACCTCGACGACGCGCCGGTCCTCAGGCGAGCGACGCCGCCTCACCAACCCGCGCTCCTCAAGACGGTCCACGATGCCGGTGAGCGAGGGTTGCGTCGTGTTCGCGCACTCAGCGAGATCACCCATGCGCCTCGGACCGTGGGACAACGCGCCGAGCACCCAGAACTGCTGGCGCTGCAGGCCTTCGAGCCCACCGGTCTGGGTCATGCCTGAGGCGAGCGTATGCCATAGGTCACGCAGTCCGTGTGCGAGGTCCGCGAGGTCAGACGTGGAGAAGTCCGCAGGGTCACGCCGGCCGGTCACAACACTTCATCTCCTTGATAGTTAACTCAATGAAGTATTGCCACGCCGGTGGGCCACGTCAAGCATATCGTCGGCGACTTGACCCGCTACAGGTGCTTGATGTAGTAGCGGCAGCGCTTGTTCTCGGGACAGTCCGATGGCACATCACCACGCGTGTGCATCCATCCTGTCCCTTCGACGAAGCACGAGCAGTACACGCGCTTCTCGTCCTCTCGCAGCCGCGTGTCCCAGACGTCGTCGTCGACCGGCATCTCGCGCCACCACGTGCATTTGCCCTTGATGGGCGTGTATGCGTCACTCATGTCACCAGGCCGCCTCGAAGCCGGGATTCCGGGCGCGGATCGCGCCTTGCACGGATAGTGTACGATGAGGATGTTCAGGACTCGTACAAGGGTGGGGCGCACGAGGTTCGGCGAGGGAGCACAGGCATGGGGAGACTGTACGACTACTGTCAGCAGATCCAACAGCACATCGAGAACAACAACCTGGATGTGTTCAAGTCGCGCGGCGAGCTCGCGCTGCGCTGCGGCTTCCTCGTGTCCCTCGTCGGACCGGACGATCCCGACGATCCCCAGAAGATCGAGTCGCTGCGTCAGGCGGCCCGTGAGGTGTTCGGTCTCGAACTCCGCTAGGAGATCAGCGCCCGTACGAGGAGTCGCGCCTTGCAGCGCACGAACGACCGGAACCCGAATCCGGCATCAAGCAGTTTCGCGTCATTGACCGACCCGAGAGCCCGGGCACAGGAACAGCGCGCCCGCTCTTTGAGGATCGGCCTGTATTCCGTCGGCGCGATCGCGGTGCTCGCATTCTCCATGGGCTGGAACCCGCCTTCCGGCAGGGTCCACTCCTTCACACAGGCGAGCGATCACAGCGCGACCAAGGACGCCGGCTGCACGAACTCAGGTGAGGGCTGTCACGGCGACGAGTCCTCATACGCGGACTTCAACGCCTACCACCCCGATTCAGACTGCACGACGTGTCACGACCACCAAGGCGTCGGTTGCCTCCCGTGCCACAGCCCGAAGGGACGGGAGTGTCAGACCTGCCACGACGGCACCATGGAGAAGGCCGGCGACCGGGTCCGCATCACCGACCCCTACCCCAAAGGCCACTACCGGGAGACCACGCACACAGCGACCGGCACCGATATGCGCGCTGCGATGCGGGCGACGAAAGGCGGCAAGGCGAAGGCGACCTGCGGGTCGTGCCACGCCCGCGACCTCATGAAGGCCCACACGAAGGTCCCGGTCGTCGACAAGTCGCCCTACGGAGACAGCGTCGGTTGCGGAGAGTGCCACAATGACGAACGTTCCGGCGGGCTCGAGCAGGTTCTCGCCGACTGGAAAGCCCGCCGTTGCGAAGACTGCCACACCCGCGAGAGCTCAAGCCCGATGCACTCGGCCAAGGTCGCCCCGAGCGTCGAGACGACTGACGAAGCCGGCTGCGGCTCGACCGGTCCCGGATGTCACGAGACCTCTGACCTGCACGGACTGCACGGCGACCGTCCGAAGGACTGTTCGACGCCAGGCGTGAAGGGTGAACCGGTCTGTCACGACCTCGAGGCCCAAGCCCATGCCACGAGCGAGTACCGCTGCGGCGACGGCGTCGAGGGTTGCCACGTGACGTACGAATCCGACCGCTATTCACACGAGAAGGACGCCTCGCTGCATCGCGCGGGCCTCGCTGTGGCCACGGCATCGCTCACCGACCCCCTGACGGGCACGACGACCTCATGCATCGGCTGCCATCGCATCGAGCTCACCGACGAGCACGGGAGACTCGGTTCTGCGCTCGCCGTTGGAAACGTCTGCCGCAACTGCCACGGTCGCAATACCACCACAGCCCGCGCGGTGGAGCGGAATTGGCCGGCCCGCATGACCGCCCAGGCATGCCTGGATTGTCACGGGCAGCCGGGCGTGCCGGCGCCGCACACATCGATTGACCTCGTCCATGAGGGTGTGCCGCTCGACGAGCGCGGCATACCTGATGCCCAAGCGTGCTCGGGAACGGTGTGCCACGAGACCACTGAGCTCAGAGAGGTGCATGCGGGACGAGGATGCACGCTCGACGGTTGTCACAGCGCCGGGGGCGCCGCGAGCGGGGTGCGCGTGGCGTGCGGAGGCGGCCCGCGCGACGGCGGCTGCCACGCCGGTTATTCGACGTTCGACGGCCACAAGAGGGTCGCGGGCAAGCACCGCGGAATCGAGATCGGCGACTCAGGCCGACCCACCCGCGGCGCGTGCGCGCGAGCCGGTTGCCACACCACCACGGACCTGACGGTGCTGCACCCGTCGGGATGCGAGATCGACGGGTGCCACCAGCCGGGCGTGCGGCCGACCGACAGGTCCTGCGGCGGCCCGGATGACGCTCCGTGCCACACCGGCTTCAGCGAGACACAGCATTTCGCCGACCACAACGCCGACCGAACCGGGACCGTGAGAGGGGTCTCGTACGCCGCTGGGATGAATGGCGGTTGTTTCGGCTGCCACTCCGCCGACCTCGTGACCGCCCACACCGCCACTCCAGAGGCTCCGATCACCGGCGGAGGCGCGTCAAGTTGCCGCGTGTGCCACCACGACCCCGCCGACCCGGGCAACGGCCGGTACGCAGGTCTTCCCGCAGTGGTCCGGGCCACCGAGTCTTCCGACGTGCGCTGCGTCGCATGCCACGCCAGCGGCACTGCGAAACCATCCGAAACCCACGCCGCGTCCGCGCACCGCAGGTTCTCGCGCGAGACGGTCAGGCCTCTCGGCACGGTATGGGCGGATCCGTTCGAATCGTGGGCGGCGGCGTTCCGTTCACCTGCGGGCGGCGGCCACAACGTCGTGTCCGGCGCCGTCGTGGGGAGCGCCCCGACTAGGCCCTTCCCGATCACCGAATACGTCACCGGTGGGACGACCTACCGATGGGCGTTGCCTCCGAACACAGGAGCGACCAAGTGGCTGAAGCCCTCAGGCGGTGTCTCCTTCGACTCGCTCGAGGAGATTCGACACGCTCAGCTCAGCTGCACTGACTGCCACGTGCTGCCGGCCGATATGACCGGTCCACATGGCTCGGCTGTGCCCGTCAGCATCGACCCCGAATACAGCCAGACCGAGTACGCGAACCCGTCACGCGGCCTGACCTCACAGTTCGCGGCGACAGGGACGGACCGGGTCGTGTGCATGAAGTGCCACAACCTGAGCTTCGGTTCGGTGCCCGGCAGCGACCAACCAGGCGGCAATCCTGTTCACGCCCAGCACGCACGACACCTCGGCGCACCGGCACATCACCCGCTGCGCTACGGCGAGAAGTGCATCGACTGCCACGTGCGCATCCCGCACGCCTCACGCAGTCCGCGGCTGCTCATTCGAACGATACCGTCAGCGAATCGCCCTGCCGACGTCTTCCCGTACGTCGACGAACGTCACGACGGCCTTGCGGGCATCCTGCTGCGCTCTTTCGACAAGCCCACTGACCTGACCCGGTCGACCTGTGTGACCGGTGGGTGCCACGGCCATCACTCCGAGAACGACCATCCCGAGCGTTCAGACGTGCCGACCGTGCCACTGTGGCCTTAAGGACCGATCGCGTTCGTCCTCGAGACGGCTCATCGAGGAAGAGCGCGCAGAATGAGAGCGATCGAGCCGGATATGGTGCGGACCGAGACGGACCGAAGAGTGGAGGCGTCATGAGTTCGAGTGGATTCGCTCGAGGTGCGGCGGTGTTGTGCGTGGCAGCACTTCTCGTCACACCCACGATCGCCGGAGCGGCAACGGCGAACGGCATCTCGTACGCAGGGAGCTCCAAGTGCCTCGAATGCCATGGGCGGACGAGCGGGCGCTGGCAGGTGGGGTCGTACCTGACGACACTGCACGGCCTGAACGTGCGAACCATCGACGAGATCGGTGGCGTGAGCAAGATCTTTCCCGCGCCGAATGCATCGGCATGGCCGTCTCCCATGATCGCCGGCGGCACCTTCCGTTTCGCGCCGGCGGACGTCGCGTACCAGATGGGTGGCCACGACTCCCACACGACACGGTTCATCTCGAAGTACGGCAACGACAAGCCCAACACCCTGTCGACCGGGTACACCCAGCCGACGGTCGCCGGCCCTAAAGACGACCTCGTGCTCTTCAACGGCCGGTACCTGTCCCACGAGGGGTACTGGTACCCGTCCGCGATCACTCCGCGTCTCGTGATGCAGAACTGCGGACCGTGCCACTTCACCGGCGTGAACCGGCCAGCCCAGACCGACTACACGCTGCCCAATGGCAGCAAGATGTCGCCGAACACACCCACGAGCTTCAGCGAGCACGGCATCCGCTGCGAGTCGTGCCATGCGGCCAACGCCGGCGACAAGCACTGGAGCGCGAACGTCCCGGTCTCGCGCACGATGAATGTGCTGAAGAGCCAGACTTGCGGGCAATGCCACGTCAAGTTCACGTCGAAGCAGCGCAACGCGACCAACGGGACGTGGACGAGCCCGAACGGATTCACTGCGGACCAGAAGCTCACCGACTTCGGCACGATCACCGGATACCAATGGGTGAAGAAGTCATTCGGGGAGCCCGAGCCGTCCATACCCGCGACCGACCCCACCTTCTTCCCCACCGGGCATATGAAGGCCGGCGGTCACGGCGATGGTCTCTACAACGAGTGGCTCCTGTCCGCTCACTCCCACTCGCTTCGGACCCAGAACGGTGCCCTCTACATCCCGTCACTCAGAGACGAGTGCTTGCGTTGCCACTCGGGTGAGGGCTTCCTCAAGAGCATCGGCTACGGAGCCGACGGCCCCAACGACATAGGGCTGCATCGTTCGAGCGTCGCCAGCGACACGCTGAACGTCGAATGCGGCATCTGCCACGCCGTCCACCCGAAGTCGGGCACCGGGACCCAACTGCGCCTTGGCACGGACGAGCTGTGCATGAAGTGCCACGCTGCGAATACGCTGTGCACCAAGGGCGGCGGCACCGCCGAGATACGTAGCGGCCGCGGCCTGGCAGGCGTGGGCGAGACCGGCCCGTGGATGCCTGATGCTGAGTGCTACGAGTGCCACATGCCGCTCAGCGCCGAAGGCGACCGCAGTCACCGGTTCACGATCCTGATGCCGGGCGATGCGGCGAAGTGGAAGAGTCAGTTCGTCGAGGCGCTCGACGCTGACTCCTGTTCGCCCTGCCACCACGGCAGAACTCTCGAGCAGCTCCAGGACGATATCGACGGCTGGCAGAGCGCGACCGGTCGACGACTCGCCTCAGCGAAAGTCGCCGTGGCCGCCGCGAAAAAGCGGCCCGCCTCGAAGTCCGGCTTGGGCAGGACATTGCTCGCGGCAGCCGAGAAGAACGTGACTCTCGTGGAAGGCGATGGCAGCAAGGGGGTCCACAACTATCCGTACGTGAGCGCCGGTCTCGAGCGAGCCGTCATCCTCGCCAACGGCGTGGGTGCTCGCTTCACCGCGCTGCGCAGCACCCCGTACTCGTCCGCCTCTCGCGTGGCTCTCGTCCACGGCGTGCTGCGTATGGGTGGAGGGTCGTCAGCAGGCCAGCTCGTCCGCATCGAGGCCCGTCCTGCGGGTGCCGCACGCTGGTCGAGCGTGGGCACCGTGCTGACGGGCGAAGGCGGAACGTTCGCATGGGCGGTCAGGCCATCCCGCACGACGACCTACCGGGCGGTCTGGTCACCGATGACGGGGGCGAACCTCGCTTCGGCCTCCAGCACCGTACGACGCTAGAGCGGTGTGCGACGTGACTGAAGCTATTTGGAGCCACAACCGTTAGAGTAGGGAGAGGACCACGCACGACGCCGGTCCGAGCGAAGGGGAGCATGGTATGAAGAACTGGTCGATCAGAACGAGGATCCTGCTTGGAGTGGTGCTGGTCAACTTGATCGGCATGGTGGTCGTCATGGTCTACCTGCACGAGTCGTACTCCGGCGGACTGGACGTCACCGAACAGAAGTCGGCGACCCTGGGCGTGTCGGCATGGGATGCCCTCGTGGATGTAGGCAGCGAGAAGCTCGGTGATATCACCACCCGCGAAGGAGCACAGAAGCACGTCGACGCCCTCAAGTCGATCACGAGCGCGGAGTACGGCCTTCTCATCGACAAAGCCGTCCTGGACGAAGCCGAGTACGCGGAAGAAGCCGAGGCCGCTGGTCTGCCGAGCGACTGGAACGAACGCGAGAACTACGTGTTGCTCGCCACCACCGACCCTGCGGTCGCCGACCAGATGCAGCTCCAGGCGACCCCGGACTCCATCCCCGAGATAGGCAGGATCGTCGGCGTGGAGAACGGTGCGTGCTCCAAGACCTGCCACGGAGCGGTCGGCGGCGAAGGCGATTTCTGGAGAGTCCGCTGGAGCCAGGACGACAAGAGTCGCGGACACGTGGTCTTCCCCGTCTCGGACGAGAACGGCAAGCCCATCGGCGTCGTCTACTCGATCGAGGACATCAGCGCCCAAGCCGACTCGGCACGCGCCACGATGGTCAACACCGGCGCGGTCATCATCGGCGGCTTGGTCGCGGCCACCATCGTCATCGCCCTGCTGCTCAACGCGCTCGTCTTCAGGCGCCTCGACCGGATGATGTCCAGCATCCAGGACATCTCCGTCCGTGTGGCGGGCGGCGACTTCGGGGCCCACTTCCAGCCGGACGGCACGAGCGACGAGATAGGCCGCTTCGAGGAGTTCTTCGCACGGTTCATGGACCTCATGGCCGGCACCCTCAAGTCGCTCATGAAGTAAGACGAACGAGCACGGTCTGAGAAGGGGGCCCACCGGGCCCCCTTCTGCGTTCTCGGAATCAGAGGCTCATGTGCGTCACTTCGTCGCGCAAATGGGTAGACTGACGTGGAAGCGCCCAGAAGACCGGGCGTATCCCCTTCAAGGAGGCTCATCCTCATGACACCCAAGTCAGGCGATACCGTTCGCGTCCACTATCGCGGCACGTTGAGTGACGGCACCGAGTTCGACTCGAGTGCCGGTCGGGATCCGCTGGAGTTCGAAGTGGGCGCCGGCCAGGTCATCCCCGGTTTCGACGAAGCGGTGGCCGGGCTTGAGGTCGGCCAGTCGACGACCGTCACCATCGCCGCGTGCGACGCCTATGGTGAGCGCGTGGACGAGGCCGTGCAGGACTTCCCTCGCGAAGCGTTCGGTGAGGACGTTCCCGAGGTGGGATGGACCGTCGAGCTGCAGGCGCCCGACGGGTCACGCATGGCCGCGACGATCGTGGGCGTCGGCGACGAAGTCGTCACCCTCGACTTCAACCACCCCTTGGCCGGCGAGGAGCTCACGTTCGAGATAGAGCTCGTCGGGGTGGACGCGGGCGGCTCCGGCATCATCCTGCCGTAGACAGGCTACCGCGTTCCCGATCGGTTCACACGAACGATAGCGGTCGTTCGCTGCGACTTCCCGACTCCTTCACACCCCGGGTGCATATCTGAATCAGACGAGGATTCAGACCACCCGGAGGCGAGAGTCATGAAAGCCGATCGTTCCAGGCACTTGTTCACCGTCGCGGTCGCCGCGCTGTCTGTGGCGCTTGCATTGCCCACCCTCGCATTCGGCAGACTGCCTCAAGAGGACCGCGCACTGCTCGCAGCTTCGCAGACGGTGGCCACGACCGCGCCCGCCCCTGGCGCCGTGCAGCCCGACGCTCTGACAGCTACCGCGACTGATCCGTCCTCGCTGGCAGCCGATCTCGCATTCATGCGCGAAGAGGAGAAGCTCGCCCGCGACGTCTACACCGTACTGGCCCAGAAATGGGGGCTGCGCACCTTCAGCAACATCGCCCGCAGCGAGCAGGTGCACATGGATGCGGTCCTGGTGTTGCTCGATCGCTACGGCTTCACCGACCCCGCAGCCGACCTGCCGGCCGGCTCGTACGCCGACCCACACCTGCAGGAGCTCTACGATGCCCTGATCGCCCGCGGATCAGTCTCCATCGAAGAGGCTCTCGCGGTGGGCAAGTTGATCGAACAGACCGACATCGCCGACCTTGACGAGCGCATCGAACGGACCGACGAAGCCGACGTGGCGGCCGTGTACGAGAACCTTCGTGCCGGTTCGGTCAACCATCTTGCCGCATTCGAGAAGCAGCTCAGCGGCCGGATCGGCCCATCGTCGGCGAATGCGAACCGCGGCTTCCGCCGCGGACGCTGATACGCCGGGTCGCGCATGAGTCCTGCGTGCCCATGAAAGGGCCCGCCCACGAGATACGCTCCTCGGGCCGAGAGGCCCGAGGAGCGTATCGGTGCTGATGGTGCGGGTGAGAGGAGTTGAACCTCCACGGGGTTGCCCCCACATGGACCTGAACCATGCGCGTCTGCCATTCCGCCACACCCGCGTAGCGAGACGACAGGGTAGCACAAGCCCGTACGCTGGCAAAGAAGAGCACCGAACATGACCACCGGTCAGAAGGTCACGGAGATGAGACGGGCCTTGTCGCTCTTCCTCGGGCTCAGCGGTTCAGCGGGTTGATGTCCTGCGTCTCGGTCCGCGCGCGATCGAGCAGGCTGCGGCCTTCGAACGCCGCGCTCGACCAGAGATAGACCTGCCACACGATGAGCGCGCCCATGAGTATGATGACGAGCAACGTGAAGTAGCCCTTCGCGAGCATCCAGCGCTGGGCCTTCTTGAGGTCTTTGATCTCCGCCTCGTACTCGGCGGAGTGTCGCCACCCCTTGCCTCCATCGAGCGGCGTCACCTCGCCGCCCCGGACATAGCTGCGCAAGACCTCGCGATCGAGTCTCGACAGACCGGCGAGGCTTTCGTCCGTGTGCTGCTGTGGCTCGCCCATGGGGTGGCTTTCCGTCGACGGGATCTTTCGGCGAATGATACTCCGCGACACGCACGATGCCTATACGGGTCCGGCGAGGGTGGACGCACCTGCGCGTCAGGGCAGTTCGTGTCGGTCGGTCTCCGCGCGAGATCCCGCGAAGGGGCGACAAGCCCCACGCACGGTAGAATCGGGACAGGCGTTCGCCCGCTCGACCGATGACGGAGCCCCGTGGACGAGACCCTCATCCTCGACAGATATCGTCCGCTGCGCGATCTGGGCGGCGGCGGGTTCGCCACGGTCGTGTTGGCCTGGGACACGCGCATGCAGCGGCGCGTCGCGATCAAGCGCCTCCCACTGCCCCTCGACGCGAAAGGCCGTCCGCACCGTCAGGTGGGGCTCGCCGAGGCCCGTACCTCCGCCATGCTCAACCATCCGGCCATCGTGGCCGTGCTCGACTTCGACACCGATTCCGATGAGGCGTTCATCGTCATGGAGTACGTCGACGGCGCATCGCTCGCCGAACTCCTGGCTGCGAGCGATGGTCCGCTGACCCTCGACGAGACGGCCGCCGTGGTCGAGTCCGTCGCTGACGCACTGTCCTACGCCCATGACAATGGCGTGCTCCACTTGGACGTCAAACCGGAGAACATCCTCGTGGCACGCGACGGCCGTATCAAGGTCACCGATTTCGGCATAGCGGAACTCTCGTCACTCTCCGGTCATGGCCCGGCTTTCGGCGGCACGCTTGGCTACATGCCGCTCGAACAGCTTGAAGGACGCAACGTCAGCGTGCGCACCGACGAGTGGGCGTTCGCGGCCCTCGTGTACGAACTGCTCACCGGTACCAACCCCTTCGCCGCGGACTCGATCGCCGATGCCGCGACTCGCATGCAGGTCTTCGGGCCTCCCGCACCCTCTGACTGCGCACCTGAACTCGACGAAGAGCTGGACGAGGTCCTGCTTCACGCGTTGAGCACCCACCCTCGGGACCGCTTCGACGACGTCGCCTCCTTCGCCGATGAGCTCATGCCGCTCCTGGGTGACCCTGAGCACGGACGCGCTTCGCTTTCGGAGCTCGTGAAGGGACTGAAGGACGAAGCGTCCGAGGAGGCGCCGCTCGACCTGGCCCACGTCGGTCTGTGGGACCGATTGGGCGGTCGGCTCGGGTCGACCCTGGTGCGCGCACTCGCGACTGTGCAAGCGGGATGGTTGGCGTGGACGGGGCTCTCGCCGCTGGCACTCGACCGCCCTGCGCTCATGGCCGGTGCTGCGCTCATCGCCTTGGCGGCAGCGCTCGCACCGTCCCTCGGAGTGGGCCTGGGGCTGTGCTGTCTCGTCGCAGGGCTTGCTGCGACCGGCTCCTGGCCGGCCGCCGTCGCCCTAGCCACCGGCGGAGGTCTCTGGTGGTGGTGGCTGGCGCGACGCAGCCCCGGGTCCGCGGTCCTGCCGCTGGCGGCACCCGCACTGGCCAGCGCCCGCCTTGGTCTTGCACAGCCACTGCTCGCCGGTTTCGCTCTGCCCCCGCTTCATGCGGCAGCGAGCGCGCTCATGGGCGGTGCCCTTGCCTTCCTCGCCTCCGCTGCGACGCTCGGCTCACCACCCCACCTCTGGGTGTCCCCAAGGCTGGCAGTGGCGCCGTGGGACACCGCGGTCACGTCGGTCGCCGTCAGACAGCTCCTGACGACGCCGTCGGCCTATGTCGCCTTGCTCGCGTGGCCAGCCGCGGCAGCCGTCATGTCCGTCGCCTGCTCGAAAGCCACGCGTTTCGGCGCAGCTTTGGGCGCCGTCCTGGGGGGTACCGTCCTGGGAGGCGGATACGTGCTCGCCGACGAGCTGGCGATGCGATTCGACCCCTCGAGCGCCCTGGCGGTGCACTGGGTGAACCCATCGTTGGCGTGGTCCATGGGGGGGTCACTTATACTTGTGCTCGCCGCGATCGCCCTCGGCCCGCCGCTGCGGCCGGAGGAAAACGGCATCGAACCAGACCCCTACTTCGAGGACGAGACCGCGTGAGTATCCTTTCCGACTTCGAGGACCGCGTCGGGCGCGCCATCGAAGGCGTGTTCTCAGGAGTGTTCCGCGCGCCCGTGCAGCCGGCAGAGATCGCGCGGGCTGCCGCCAAGGAGATGGACCGGCGCAAGCGATTGGGGGTGGGCAAGGTCTATGCGCCCACCGTGTATTCGGTGTTGCTGTCGCCCGAAGACGCCGAGGAGCTCGACGGGTTCACGGACACCCTGGCGGGCGAACTCGAGACCTACCTGCTCGGATACGCTGACGAGCGTGACTACGAGCTGGCGACGAGGCCGCGTGTCCGCTTCCTCGTCGACGAGGGTCTCAGGCTGGGACGCTTCGAGGTGATCGGCGAGCTGCTCTCGCCCGAGGAGATCGCCGCCCAGATGCCAGAGGCCGCTTCGGCCACACCGTCCGCCACGGCTACCGGAGCGAGCCCGGCGGCCCCGGGCGAGACGGATGTCGAACAGGCACACTCGGAGCCGGGCCCCCGGTTCGACGATGACGTGTTCGCCCCCACCTCGGACCTGACGCCCGTCTCCGTCACTGAGATCTCTCGCATCGCGACCGTGACCGTCCCGGGCATCCACCATGACGTGGCCATCACGGGCAGCCGCGCGGTGATAGGCCGTCTCAAGTCCTGCGACGTATGCCTCCAGGACGCGAACGCGAGCCGCGAACACGCGGCCATCGAACGCGACGGACTCGGCTGGACGATCGTGGACCTTGACTCGCTCAACGGCACGTACCTGAACGGTCAGCGCATCGAACGCAGCGGGCTCAAGGACGGCGATGTCATCACCGTGGGCGTCACCGAGCTCGTGTTCCACGAACCGGGGAGATGAGCGCTCGCCGTGATCGATGTCGCCCTCCTCGCGGGTCGCCTACTGCTCCTGGTGTTGCTGTACCTGTTCCTGTTCGCCACGGTCAGAACGGGCATCGGTCTCGTCTCGTCAGGCCGTCGAGCGAAAGCCGGAGCCTTCACGCTGAGTGTCATCCAGGGTCCACGCACTCTTCTCAACACCTCGGTCCCAGTGAACGGACCCGTCGTGATCGGCCGGTCACCGGGCTCGGACATCGTCATCGGTGACGACTTCGTGTCCGGTCGCCACGCCCGCGTCTTCCCGTCCGGAGCCGACGTGATCATCGAGGACCTGGGCTCCACCAACGGCACACTCGTCAACGGCGTCCGCATAGACGGGCCCACTCGCCTGACAGCGGGTGATCTCATCGACGTGGGGTCCGTGCGTCTCAAGGTCGGCCGAGCATGACCCGGCGCACCAGACAGACCTGGGTCGCGCTCACCGACGTCGGACGGGTGCGCTCCCACAACGAGGACGCGGTCCTCGCCGACCCCCCGCTGTTCGCCGTCGCAGACGGACTGGGGGGTCACGAGGCGGGTGAGATCGCGAGCCAGATCGCCATCGAGACGCTGCGCGACCACGCGCCCCGCAAGCCGGACGCCAACGCGCTCGGGCGCGCGGTGCGCGCGGCCAACCGCGAGGTCATACGCGCCGCCCAGGAGGGCGTGGGGCGATCGGGGATGGGCACCACCATCACCGCCGCGATCGTGGACGGCACCGACGTGGTGGTCGCCCAGGTCGGAGACTCCCGGGCCTACCTCATGCGCGGGGGCGCTCTCACACGCATCACAGAAGACCACTCGATGGTCGCTGACCTGATACGTAGCGGCCAACTCACCGAAGCCGAGTCACGTGTGCATCCGAACCGCAGCGTCATCACCCGAGCGCTGGGCACCGACCCCAACATGTATGCCGACACGTTCGAGGTGGACGCCGAGCCCGGGGACCGCATCCTGCTGTGCAGCGACGGACTCACCGGTATGCTCACCGACGACGCGATCCTGGGCCTGCTTCAGAGGCACCGTGACCCCGCGATCGCGGCCCGCGCTCTCATCGACGCGGCCAACGAAGCCGGTGGCGTTGACAACATCAGCGTGGTGATCGTGGATATCGAGGGGCCTTCGGCTCGCGGAAAAGGATTCCGCTCCCGCGAGATGCGCCTGCGTGGCTGGATCGCGGCGATGGGTTGGCTGCTCGTGGCGGCGCTCGTCGCCTGCGCGATCGGCGCTGCCGCTTGGTTCTACGCGCGGTCACGCGCTTTCGTGGTGCTCGAGGGGGACCGTGCCGTCGTCTACCAAGGCGTGCCCGGAGAGTTGGCGGGCATCTCCCTGTCATGGCGCGACATCTCATCCGAGATTGACACCTCAGCCCTGACGCCGGCACAACAGGCGGCCTTCAACGGAGACCTCCTCTTCGACGACCTCAAGAGCGCGCGAGAGTACGTGCGCTCACTGCCGACCACAGCGGCGCCGTAGGGCGGGCCCGGCCATGCGATCACGCCGAACCACCGAACTGATGCTTCTTCTGGCCGGCAGCCTGCCCGTGCTGCTCGTGTTCGCGCTGGTCGAGACCGAACGGGCGCGTGCGTTCTCATGGGCCCAGCTCGTCGTGCCGGGTGCGCTGATCTGTGCGTTCCTGGCCGCACACGTGGCGGTCCGGCGCTTCGCCCGAGGCGCCGATCCCGCCATGCTTCCCGCGGCCTTCGTGCTCGCCGGCCTGGGTCTGGCCTTCGTCACCCGTCTTGACCGGGAGCTTGCCGCCAGCCAAGTCGTCTGGCTGTTCGCGGGGGTGGCCGCACTCGTGGTGACGCTCGTCGCCATTCCTTCGCTCGAGCGGCTCGCCCGCTACAAGTACACCATCATGATCGCGGGTCTCGTCCTTCTGGTCGCACCGGCACTCGTGGGACGCGAGATCAATGGGTCGAAGCTGTGGATCCGGTTCGGCGGCTTGAGCTTCCAGCCGGGCGAGCTCGCCAAGATCGCGATCATCGTCTTCTTGGCAGCGTACCTCGCGGAGAACCGCGAGATGCTCTCGGTATCGACCCGCCGCGTCGCAGGACTCTGGATGCCGGAACCGCGCACCCTGGGCCCGCTGCTGCTCATGTGGGCGGTGTCACTCTTCGTGCTCGTGTTCGAGCGCGACCTGGGCTCGTCGCTCTTGCTCTTCGGGATCTTCCTCGTGATGCTGTTCACGGCGACTGGCCGCCTTTCGTACGTGACGGTAGGACTGGCCCTGTTCGGAAGCGGAGCGTTGGTGGCGTGGAGGCTGTTCGACCACGTGCAGACACGCGTGGCGATCTGGCTCGACCCCTTCGCCGACCCGGCGGGCCGCGGCTACCAGCTGGTGCAGTCTCTGTTCGCGTTCGCTGCCGGTGGTCTCATCGGCACGGGGCCGGGCAGAGGACTGCCGGAGCGTATCCCGTTCGTCGAGACGGACTTCATCTTCTCCGCCATCGGCGAAGAGCTGGGTCTGCTCGGGGCCACGGCGGTCGTGTTGTGCTTCCTCGTGCTGGCGCTCCGTGGACTCGCCACCGCCTCCCGAGCCAGAAGCGACGTCGCTGCGTTCGTGGCCGTGGGGCTCGTGGGAGCGCTCGCGCTTCAGACGTTCGTCATCATCGGCGGGGTCACGCGTCTGATCCCGCTCACCGGCATCACGCTCCCGTTCATGAGCTACGGCGGGTCGTCGCTGCTCTCGACGTTCATAGCGCTCGCGTTGCTGCTGCGCGCCGGCGACGAGAGCACGGGCATCGGCGAGGAGATGCAGACCACGTCCGTGGACCTCGGAGTCCTTGGCCGCGTCGCGCTCGGCCGCCGACTCACAGCCATCGCCTCTGTCGTGGCCTTGCTGCTGTCCGCGCTCATCGTGAACCTCACCTGGATCCAGGTCGTGCAGGCGCGGTCGCTCAACAACTCGCCCGCCAACAGTCGCGGCCTGGCGCAGGCCGCCCGCAACGACCGCGGCTCCATCATCACCTCAGACGGCGTCGTGCTGGCCGAGTCGCGCCGGGCGACGCGGACGCGGTTCGTGCGCGTGTATCCCGACGGGCCACTGGGGTGGCCGATGGCGGCTCACGTGGTCGGCTACCACTCCGAACGCTACGGCCGCTCCGGCATCGAGGCCGCAGCCAACGACGCGCTTTCCGGCACACGCTCCTTCCGCACATGGGCCGACGTGATCGACGCCGCCAGCGGCCGACCGATCGAAGGCGATGACGTCATTCTCACCATCGATTCGCGTGTGCAGCGCGTGGCCGAAGCGAATCTGAGAGGGCGCTCCGGCGCCATCGTCGCTCTCGACCCGCGCACCGGTGCGGTCCTCGCGAGCGCATCGAGCCCTACCTTCTCGCCTGCACTGATCGACAAGAGCTGGGAGATGCTCGCGGGTGACCCGGGCGCCCCGCTCATCGACCGGACCCGCCAAGCGCTGTTCCCTCCGGGCTCCACGTTCAAGGTGATCACACTCACGGCGGCCTACGGAGCGGGCGTCGCCACATCGCAGACCGCGTATCCCGGACCCGCGACCATCGAGATAGGCAACGCGCCCATCCGCAACTTCGAGAGCAACGCGTACGGCAGACTGGACCTCGTCACCGCGACCGCGAAGTCCGTGAACACGGTGTTCGCCCAACTCGCCGACGACCTGGGACCGGCCCGGCTCGTGGACCAGGCTGACCGCTTCGGTTTCGGTCAGGCACCCCCCTTGGAGCTGCCCGTCAAGCCGTCGCTCATGCCCGACCCCGCGGAGATGACGCGCTGGGAGACCGCGTGGGCCGGGGTCGGACAACCCGTCGGCGAGCACGAGAGCCCACCGGGGCCGCAGGTCACCGCCGTACAGATGGCGCTCGTGGCCGCCGGCATCGCGAACGGCGGCGACGTCATGCGCCCGTACCTGATCGACCGCATCGTTGACCCCACAGCCGGTGCCGCGTCTCCTCTGGGTTCGACGCGGCCACGGCTGTGGACGCGAGCGACCGACCCTGCGACCGCGGCGGAAGTCAGCTGGGCCATGCGCGAGGTCGTGCGTCGCGGGAGCGGTATGCGGGCCGCTGTGCCCGGCGTTGCCGTCGCGGGCAAGACGGGCACAGCCGAGGTGGGCGAGGACGAGCCGACCCACGCGTGGTTCATCGGGTTCGCTCCGTACGAGAATCCGACGGTGGCCGTGGCCGTCGTGCTCCCCTACGCGGGCACGGGCGGACGCGCGGCGGCACCTGTCGCCCGCGAGGTGATCGCCGCAGCCCTCGCGGCTCAAGGGAAGTGAAAGTCGAGACGACCGCCGCTCGCCGTTGTGTGCGCATCGGATAGAATGCGAGGTGTCGGAGAGCGCGACAGCGTCTCCGCAGGTGACAAGCGTGGAGGATGACGAGTTGGACGAGATGGTCTTCGGACGCAGGTACCGGGTGACCGAGAAGATCGGCTCGGGCGGGATGGCCGAGGTATACAAGGCCGTCGACGAGACGCTCGGGCGCACCGTCGCCGTCAAGGTGCTCCATCCGCGCTACGCGTCCGACGAGAACTTCGCCCAACGGTTCCGCCGCGAGGCACAGGCCGCCGCCAACCTCCAGAGCCCCTACATCGTCAACATCTACGACTGGGGCCAGGACGGAGACACGTACTACATCGTGATGGAGTACGTGCGTGGTAACGACCTGAAGTCCATCATCAGCGAGCGCGGACCGCTCGACTCCCGCCGTGTCGCCGAGATCGGCAGCCAGGTGTGTGCGGCGCTTTCGGTGGCGCACGGATACGACGTCATCCACCGCGACATCAAGCCCCACAACATCATGGTCACGCCCGACGGTTCCGTTAAGGTCATGGACTTCGGGATAGCGCGCGCTGGCAACACGACGATGACCCAGACCGGCTCGGTCCTGGGCACCGCCCACTACGTGAGTCCCGAGCAGGCCCAAGGCCGTGAGCTCAAACCGCAGTCCGACCTGTACTCGCTGGGAATCGTGCTGTACGAGGCCTGCACGGGGAAGCTCCCCTTCGATGCGGACACGCCGGTCGCAGTGGCCCTGAAGCAGGTCAACGAGCAGCCAGTCAGACCCACGCGAATCAACCCCTCGGTCAGTCCCGACCTCGAGCGTGTGATAGGGCGGGCCCTGGCGAAAGACCCCTCGCGCCGCTACGCGACTGCCGAGGAGATGCGTCGCGACCTCCTGCGCATCGTCACCGGAGAAGGAGTGGGAGGGGCGGCCCCGGCGGGGGCCGAGCCCACTGCGGCGGACGACCACACCGCCGTGCTTCCCGCGGTGGGCGCAAGCCTGCCGTACGGCGCCTCCCCGTCGATCCGGCCCGTTCCCCAGAGGCGTCCGGTGTGGCCGTGGTTGGCCTTGGCGGCCGTGTTGATCGCTGCCGGTCTCATCGCCGCCTACGCCATGGGCCTTCTCGGACCCCAAGGGGCTCCGGTCCCCGACGTCGTCGGACTGCGCCAGATCGAAGCTGAGACCAAGATCGTGGACGCGGGCTTTCTCGTCGGCGACATCGAGGAGGTCTTCGACAAGGCCGACCCGGGCACGGTGATAGACCAGTCACCGGTCGCCAACGCGACCGCCGAGAAGGGCGCGCGAATCGACCTCGTGGTGAGCAAGGGGCCCGAGCTCGTCGAGGTACCCAAACTGATCGGGCTCACCGAACAGCAGGCACAGGACGCGCTCGCCTCGGTCGGCCTCACTCCACAGCCGCTGCCTGATGAGTACAACGCCGAGATCGAAGCGGGCATCATCTTCAAGCAGCAGCCCGGCCCGGGGGAGCAGATCGAGAAGGGCACCCCCGTCCAGTACGTCGTCTCGCGTGGTGTCGAGACGACGACCGTGCCCAACGTGGTCGGGATGACGAAGCAACAGGCTGAGGCCAGACTGCGTGCCGCCGGCTTCCGGGTCCGCGCCAACGACGCCTTCAGCGAATCGGTCCCTGCCGGCAAGGTCATCAGCCAGAACCCTCAGGAGAAACTGACGGTGGCGGTGGGCAGTGTCGTCAGCATCGTCGTGAGCAAAGGCACCGAGCGGGTCTCGGTCCCGGACGTGATCGGCCGCACCGCCATCGACGCGAAGGCCGTGCTCGAGGCCGCCGGGTTCAAAGTCGAGCTGCAGTACGAACCCCACTCGGAGGCCGGAACGGTCCTCGAGCAGTCGCCGAGTCCGGGAACGAGTGTCGCCAAGGGCTCCACGGTCACGTTGCTCGTGGACCAGACCGCTCCTCAATAGTCGGTCCTTCCCGGCGGCGGCACGCCCCTTGCTCGACGATGCCCACGCCCACCCTGACAACGACAGGAGCACGCCTGTGAAGCGTCTTCTCCTCGCCTTGGCCTTGGTCGCCGTCGTGTTGAGCGCGGCGACGCCGGCGCTCGCCAAGCCCGTCTCATTCGAGGCATTCGAGGTGACCCTGCACGAGGAGAGTGGTCGCTCCATCCTCATCGTCACCGGTACACTTCCCGAAGGCACGCCTCTTCCTGCGGACATCGTGCTCACCGCTCCGGAAGGATGGCAGCTCCAGTGGGCAGGCGAGATCCTCGGGGGCGATATCTCCGACGACATCTCGGCGAACCCTCGAAAGACCTCTCGTGGATCCGAAGACGCCTACGCTTTCACCCTCACCAAGTCACCGGTCGCTCAGATCGAGGTGATGGGGCCCGCCTCCACCACATTCGACGGTACGACCTACCGCACCCAGTTGAACTGGGCGCCGCCCAGTGACGCGCCGAAGGTTCGCATGAACGTGGCCCTGCCGGGCGATGCGAGGATCGGCGCCGGCACCGAGGGCGCCGAATTCGTGCGGGTGGATGCGACGGGCGGCTACTACAGCAAGACCTACACAGACGTGAAGGCCAAAGAGCCCCTCGAGCTCGTCGCGACCTATTCGCATTCGGCCGCTGCACCGTTGGCCGCGTCCGGAACTTCAGGTTCCGACGGTCCGGCGGTGGCGGTGGTCCTGGTGCTCGCGCTCGCTCTCTTCGGCCTTGCGTTCGCCGCGATCCGGCACAAGATGCGCGCACGCGCCGCGCTTGTCGGCGATGACACCCGTGAACCGCACACCACCCGCGCTGTGGATGTCGCAGACGTGACTGAGCCCTCCACGACCCCTCCGGCCGCCGTCGAGCCGGACGTGCTCGACGACGACACGGCTGAACAGGTCGCTCCCGCGTCACCGCGACGCTCGAACCTTCCCGTCGCGATCGTGGCGGGCGTGATCGCCGTGCTGGTGGTCGTCGGTTTCGCTGCCGGCAGCCGGAGCTCCGCGACCCAGAAGGGCGGTGGCGTGGTCTCTCGCACCTACTCGACCGCCGAAGCATGCACCCAGGCTTCGATTCCCTTGCAGCCACGCCAGGGCGTCGACTTGGCCCAGTCCGCGGAGACGCTTCTGAAGAGCCTCGAGGCCGTTCCCGGCATATCGACGGCGGCGTTGACCGTCGCCGAGTCCCGCATCGACATCGGCTACTGCGATTCCAGCGCGAGCGAAGCGCAGCTGCGTGAGGCGCTCGCCGCCACAGGGCTCGTCACCTTCGACTGACCGGCAGACAGTCGCCACCCCCCTTGCGTGATTCGTTCGGTGCACATATAGTTCGCCTGTCAAACTATTTGGAGGTGTAACTACCGTGCCATCGAACCGGCTCTCCGACGCGCTCCTTGACGAGCTCGACGCGAGCGTCATGATGCTCGGCCGGCTCTTCGCCGGGCGCCATTCCGACGCCTGCCATGAGGCCGTCGTCTCGATGCCCCAGATGATGATGCTGCGCGTGCTGCACGAAGCCGGCCCGATGCGCGTGGGCGCCTTGGCCACAGCGCTCGGCATCAAGGCGCCGGCCACCTCGGCCTTGGTCGAGGCGCTCGAAGCCCGCGGGCTCATCGGCCGCGAGGGCGACCCGGAGGACCGGCGCGTATCACTCATCCACGTGACACCCCTGGGGCTCACCGAGCTCGAGAACGCCGAACGCGTGCGTCGCGAGCACATGCGCCGCTACGCGGAGCTGCTCGGCGAAGACGACGTCCGTACCCTCATCCGCATCCACCGCACGCTCATCGAAGCGATGGTGTCCGAACGCGTCTAGCGCGTCTGACGCCGACGGACCGACGAAAGGAACGCACCCGCCCATGGACCGCATCACTCGCTTCTCGCTCAAGAACGCCGCCGCCATCGTGCTGCTCGCCGTGCTCGTCACGTTGGGCGGCCTGTGGTCGGCCACGCAGCTCAAGCGCGAGACGATGCCCGACATCTCGATTCCCATCGTCGCCGTCGTGACACCGTACCCGGGCGCCGCCCCTCAAGACGTCTACGACAACGTCACCGAACCTCTGGAGCAGGCGTTGCGAGGCGTGCCGGGCGTCAAGCGCATCAGCGCGCAGTCCCAAGACTCGGTGTCTGTGGTCGTGGCCGAGTTCAGCTTCTCCGAGGACATGGACGAGGCCGAGGCCAACGTCTCAAAGGCGATCGCGCCGGTGAAGCTACCGGAGAACTCAGTCGCGCCGAAGATCAACCGCATCAGCTTCGGCTCGGCCCCCATCGTCAAGCTGGCCATCATCGGCAAGGAGGGCGGCTCGGCGGCGGACGTGGATGCGCTTCGGACAGACGTCCGGGACCGCGTCGTGCCCGCGCTGCAGTCCATCGAGGGCGTGGGCGAGGCGCGGCTCGCAGCCGACGCTCCCGGAGCGATCAGGATCGAGCTCGACCCCGACCGCCTCGAGGAAGAGGGGCTCACGGCCGAATCGGTCATCCAGCAGCTCCAGGCGGCCAACCTCTCGTTCCCCATCGGTGCGGTCGACCTCGGCAAGAGCACTGAGCCCATCCGCGTAGGCGGCACCATCGAAGGCGTCAAGGACATCGAGAACTTCACCGTGGCCGTCTACCCGAACCAGGGCGAGATGATGGGCGAGGCGTTCGGCGCGATCGGCGAGGGCATGGGCGAGCTCGGCCAGGCAGTCGGCGGACTGGCCAAGGGCCTGGGCGCCTTAGGGCAGGCGACCGGGCGCATCGGAGCCGGGATGGGCCAGCTGGGCTCGGCCACCGGCGAGGTGGCCATGCAGGCCGGCCTCATCAACGGCATCCAGCGGGTCCAGGCCCAGATGTACACGTTGAAGTACGACACGCTTCCCGCGCTCAAGGCGGCAGCGTCCCAGGTGCCCACCGACTCGCCGCAGTACGCCCAGCTCCAAGGACAGATCTACGGGATCGAGCAGGTCGCCTTGCCGCAGATGCAAGCGACGGTTGACGCGATGCAGGCCGAGGTGACCGCGTCGCAGAACAGGCTCAAGTCGATGCGGCCGTCCGGCCCCACGACCGCAGGTCAGCCGGCAGGCGGCAGCGGCATGGCCATGCCGGCGGGGATGCCGATGCCCGCGAGCGGCTCGTCAGGCGGCTCCACGAAAGCGCCGAAGATCGAGATGACCATCGGCCGCGTGAAGCTCAAGGACATCGCGCAGGTCACCTACGGCCCGGCCGACGGCACCGTGGGCACCCGGGCCAACGGCCGACCGGCGGCGCTCATCGACATCGTCAAGACGCAGGACGCCAACACCGTCACCGTGAGCGAGCAGGTGGCCGAGGAGATGGACCGACTCGCGGACGACCTGCCCGACGGCGCGAAGGTGCTCACCGTCTACGACGCGAGTGTCGGCATCAACGCCTCAGTCGAGGGGATGCTTCGCGAAGGACTGCTCGGCGCGCTGTTCGCCGTGATCGTGATCATGCTGTTCCTGAGGAGCTGGCGCGCCACGATCATCGCGGCGATCTCCATACCTCTTTCAGCGATGATCGCGATGGCGATGCTGCGCTTCGCCGACGTGACGCTCAACGTGATGACCCTCGGTGGGCTCACCGTGGCCATCGGCCGGGTGGTCGACGACTCGATCGTGGTGCTCGAGAACATCTTCCGGCACCTCCAGCTGGGCAATGAACCGAACGCCGAACTCGTGCGCACGGCCACTCACGAGGTGTCCTCGGCCATCACCTCATCGACGCTGACCACCGTGGCCGTCTTCCTGCCACTGGGTCTCGTGACCGGCGTCATCGGCAAGATCTTCCTGCCGTTCGCCATCACCGTGGCCATCTCGCTCCTGGCGTCGCTGCTGGTCGCCGTGACCATCGTGCCGCTCACCGCGAAGTGGTTCCTCCTGCGGGCGAGGATCCCGGCCGAGCCCGAGGAGGACACGAAGGCCATGGCGTGGTACCGGCGCGCGCTGGAGTGGTCGCTCGACCACAAGCTCGCGGTCATCGCCGGGGCACTAGTGCTGTTCGTGGGCTCGCTCGCGCTCATGCCGATCATCGGCACCGGATTCGTCCCCGAGGCCAAGGAGAAGTACCTGCAGATCGAGGTCACGTACCCGCAGGGCACCAAAGCCACCGTGGTGGACAAGACGGTCCAGGGCATCGAGAAGGCCCTTGCCGCAGACGACGGCGTCGAGCTCTACCAGGCCACGATCGGCGGCAGCAACGGCTTCTCGATGTCAGGCGACGTGGGCGGCACCAACAAGGCCACGCTGTACGTGCGGCTCGCGAAAGGCGCGAGCACCGAGGAAGTGCTCTCGCGCCTGAAGAAGGCCACCGCGCCACTGGAGACCGACGACGCCCAGATCGTCTTCCAGCGAGTGGACGCGAGCGGTACCAACAGCTCGCTCGACATCATCATCATCGGCGAGGACCTGGAGTCGATCCGCGCCGCTTCGGACCAGGTCGAGGCGCTGCTCGCCAAGCGCGACGACCTGGAGAACGTCGCCTCGAACCTGGGCGAGAGCGCGAACCAGCTCGTCGTCGACGTGGACCAAGCCAAGGCGGCAACCTACGGCCTGAACGCGGCCATGGTCGCGGGCACGGTGCGCGGGTACGTGGCCGAGCAGAAGGCCGGCTCGGTGAAGATGGACGGCAAGCCCACCGACGTCGTGTACGCGCTCGCCCTGGATCCCGTCAAGAAGGCCACCCAGATCCGTTCACTCGAGCTGGCCACCCCGCTCGGGAAGAACGTCGCCCTGTCCAGGATCGCGCGGGTCGAGGAGACCGCGTCGCCTCTGGCGGTGCTCACACGCGACGGACAGCAGTACGCCGAGGTGTCAGGCCGCATCACCGAACGCGACTCCGGCAGCGTCATCGCCTCGGTGCGCAAGGACCTCGCGACGCTCACGCTCCCCGAGGGCGTGACGCTTGAGGTCGGAGGCGCAGCCGAGCAGATGAACGAGTCGTTCTCGCAGCTCGGGGTGGCCATGGTCATCGCCGTGGGCGCGGTGTACCTCGTCATGATCATCGCGTTCGGCGAGGCCGTGGCCCCGCTCGCCATCATGTTCTCGCTGCCCTTGGCGGTCGTGGGCGGCCTCGTGGGCCTGCTCGTCGCCGGGCTGCCGCTCGACATTCCCGCGATGATCGGTGCGCTCATGCTCATCGGCATCGTCGTGACGAATGCCATCGTCCTTGTGGACCGCGTCCAGCAGAAGCGTGCCGGCGGACTGACCCGGCGTGAGGCACTCATCGAGGCCGGGCGGACCCGCATGCGGCCGATCCTCATGACCGCGGCGACGACCATCATGGCGCTGGCGCCGCTGGCTTCGGGACTGGCCGAGGGAGCGCTCATCAGCCAGTCGCTCGCCGTGATCGTCATCGGCGGCCTGACCACCTCGACGCTGCTCACGCTGCTCGTCGTCCCGGTGGCCTACGACCTGCTAGAGGCCGCCAAGGAGCGCATGTTCGGCCGCGAGACGCACATCGGCGAGCTGGCCGAAGGGTGAGGTGGGGCCGAAGGCGAGCAGCCGACGCGACCACAGCCGCGCCATTCGGTACAATGCGCAACGCGTGACACAACGCCCTCGTAGCTCAGGGGATAGAGCACAGGTTTCCTAAACCTGGTGTCGCACGTTCGAATCGTGCCGGGGGCACCATAGAAACCATGGCGGGCGGGCGCTCACAGGCATCCGCCCGTTGCGTCTCCCGCCACCTCGGCCGCAATCCCCACGAATCACCCGACGCGTATCGGGGTACGTACTCCCTCGGGGTCTTCTTGAGGGGGCGTTCATCATGAGAAGCGGATCGCGTCCGCGTCGATTCGGCGAGACGGTCCTTGGTCGCGCTCGAGCCATGCGTCTCGTCCTCGCAACGGTCCTTGCCGTCGCGCTCGTGCCCTTCCCGGCAGCTCCTTCGGCGTTCGCCGCGCGTCAGGGCGAGACCATCGTCGTGTGGTCGGACCGCGACAGCGACGGCGCGCCGGAACTCTACGGGATCGACTGGGACGGCGACGGTCTCATCGACGAGTGGTGGCACGACGACGACGAAGACGGCGTGATAGACCGGGTCGAAGTCGAGAACACCGGAGGCGACACCTTCCGCTCGCCCCGCTGCTCTCCGGGCGCACGAGTCAAGCCGGTGCCCCTGGCGGGCGGCGGACGCATGGTCGCCACGGACTGGAACGGCGACGGACGCTACGACGAGTCGTGGTGGGACGCCAACGGAGATGGGCGCTTCGAGGACACCGACACATACGAGACGGAGTCCAAGGTCGTCGACAACACGAAATCCACCCGCTTCCGCGGCGTCTTCGTCGGAGTGAACAACCCACCACTCGAATACGCCGAGAAGGACGTCGACGACCTCTGCGACACCCTCGACGACCACACGCCCTCATGGGACGCCGCCGACATGACGAAGCTCAAGGGCGCTGCCGCGACTCCAGCCGCGATACAGGGTGCCATCGACGCCGCGAAGGCCTCATCGAAGCCCGGCGACGAGTTCGTCTTCCACTTCTCGGGGCACGGCGGCGGCTGGAACCGGGCGAAAGGCCAGATGGGCGGCGGATTCGTCGACAGCGACGGAGACGAATCGGCCAACCGTGTGCCCGAGCGGGACTTCGGGCGGTTCGACGGCAGCGACATGGCCACGCCGTCTCCGGGGAAGTGGCGTGTACGCCGGCTCGACATGGACGGCGACGGCGGAACCGACACCCAGGTCATCAAGGACGAGACGGGTCGGGTGTTCGTGAGACGCCGTAACGCCACGCCACCGCCGGAATGGCGTGTGGCCGGGTCAGACATCACCGGCGATGGCGATGTCGACGAGTACGACGGCGGCGTCGACATGAACGGTGACGGCGACAAGGACGACTTCGTCGGCATCGACGACACCATCCAAGTGGCCGGCGGCGTCGAGATCAGTGACGACACCATGGCGCAGTGGTTGTCGGGGTTCCCCGAGTCGGTGACGATCGTCGTGATACTCGACTGCTGCCACGCCGGAAGTCTCACGAACGACCTGCAGCGACTGACCGACAAGGCGGGTCGACCGCTGCGCCCGGGTCACATGGAGGTCGTGACCGCAGCCGCCTGGGACGAGACGGCGGCCGAAGAGCCCATCTCGAACGGCGTGCTCACCCAAGCGATCATCGACGCCCTCACGCCGTTGCCTCCATCCATCACGCGCGGCCACACCACAAGCCTCGCCGACTGCATCGGCAACCGTGATGACAGGACCACGACCGCTGAGCTCGCCTTCTGGGCCGGCCCGAGCGCGGTCACGTTCCTGAATACCGACAACGACGGCGACGGGCGCCGCAACGAAGACGACGTGTACGCCATCGAATCCATCGGCGGCACGGACTCCTTGGTCGACGTGGATTCCACGGTGGTGGCGCCCCCGCAACCACGCACCGTCGAACTGACAGCGACGGACATCGACGACGACACGAAGAAGGGTGAGGACAAGGTCTCACGCGTCGTGAGCTTCTTCGACATCTGCTGCGACCCCGAGTTCGGCTCGCGCGGGACACCACGGCTTGTGAGCTGGCTGAGCGGTGACCAGTCCTTCGATCTGTCGGGCATGGGCCCGGCCATTCGCCTGCACTCGGACGCCCCTCTCATGCCCGGCACCACCGAGACGCCTGGCCCGACGTTGCGCTTCGGCATCCGGCAACTCCCGCCGCCCGCACGGCCGGCCCCCGTCACGCCGAGCGGACCCATGCAGTACGGCTCCGAGGTCTACGACGTCGCCGTGAGCATCATCGCCCAGGCTCCGGCGTTGAGCCAGGTGACCACTACGAGCGCGCCGAACCTCGACGCGTTGCCCCTACCGGTCGTACCCGGAACAGGGCTGCGCATGGAGCTGCAGCCGCTGCCGGGCGTTCCCCTCGCCGTATGCCTGCCGGCGGTCTACGACACGCCCACGGCGCAGTGGCAACCGATCATGGAGCGAACGGTCGACATCGAACGCAACGTGATCGCGTTCCATCCCGAGCACTTCTCGCGCTACGCGCTCCTGTACTTGGGGCCGCCCCCCACCATCACCGATCCGCCGCCGTTGCCTCCGGGACGGCTGCTCACCCACTCGATGGGCGAGACGGTGACGGTGGCATGGTCGAACCCGACCGACCCGGACTTCGCCGCCACTCGTGTGCTCCGGTCGGCTACAGCATTCGCCACCGGGCCATCGGACCCGGACAGCGAGCTGGTCTACGAGGGCACTGACGTCTCGCAGGTCGAGACGCTGCCCCCGGGGACGTACCTTCTCACCGCGTTCGCGCGCGACCTGGCGGGCCAATGGAGCACGGCTACGACCGCGTCGGTCGTGGTCACCGAGCTCCCCGGGCCTCCGCCTCCTGAGCCGCCGAAGACCGACACGACGACGACGATCACGACCGGTGAGGCGACCATCACCTTCGGCCAGCTCAAGCGCATCGAGGGACGCGTGACGGCCGATGCCACCGGCGTGCCGAGCGCTGCCGTGGTCGTCGAACAGTCCTCGAACGGAATCGTGTACTCGCCATCGGGAACCGTGGTCGTCACCGGCCCGGACGGGACGTTCGACTTCATCGCGCACCCGTCCGCCAAGACCTGGTACCGGGCACGTTTCGAAGGCGATGCCTCGCATACGGCCTCCATCAGCAACCCCGTGCTGATCCGGGTCCGCGCAAGAATCGGGGCGCCGGTCGGGCCCGTGAGCGTGCGCGCCCGTGCCCGCGTGACGCTGCGCGGCACCATCGCGCCCGCACATCCGAATGGTGCTCGCGTCGTGCGCCTGTACCGTGAGCTGTACCTGGGGCGAGGCCGTTGGCGGCGTACCTCCGGCTACGTCCTCGCTCGCGTGTCCACGGTCGGCGACCGCTCCACCTATGCTGTGGCGACCACTTTCACGCGAGGCGTCTGGCGCCTTCGGGCCTACCATGCTGACGCCCAGCACGCGGCGGCGTGGTCGGCGTACGGTCGCACCATACGCGTGCGTTAGAGGGTTTCGGGATAGACCCGGCGGATCACCGCTGACATGAAGGTCAGCACGGAGGTCAGCCCACGATACCGAGCGCTTCGTCCACCTCGTCGTCGGCGGTCTGCCCGAAGCGCGCGTAGAACTGCCCCACCGCAGTGAACCAGTCTGGTGATTCCACGACGACGACCTCGTCGGCCGCCTTCTCCAGGAGCGACACCGTCGACGGCGGAGCCACGGGAGCCGCCACGATGACACGCGCCGCACCTTCCCGCCGCAACCAGTGGGCGGCGGCCAGGGCGGTCAGACCCGTCGCAAGACCGTCGTCGACGAGTATCGCGACTGCGCCCGCGACATCGGGAGCCAGCTCGCCGCTCGCCCAGCGCGCGAGCTCACGCTTCACCTTCACCCTAGCCTCGCCGGACATCGCCTCGACCTCGGCACGCGAGTAGCCCGCCGCCTCGTTCACGAACACCTCTCCGTCGGCGGCGACGGCACCTACCGCGTACTCCGGGTTTCCCGGAGCGCCGACCTTCGCTGCCACCGCGACCCGCAGTGGCAGACCGAGGATGCGAGCGACCTCAGCGGCCACGACGACGCCGCCACGGGGTATTCCCAGCACGACCACCCGGCGTCCCGGTACCGTCGGAGATGAGTGACCCAGACCAGACGAGTCGCTCTTTCCGTGCGGCCCGAAACGTTCCCTCAGAGCTGCCGCAAGCTGGCGACCCGCGTCTTCCCGATCGGTGAACATCAGGACCACCCCCGAGGTGTGTACCCACGCACGCCATCATCAGCCCAAGTGCCGAACGACTTTCGCCGTCTTGGCATCCGGGCACCCTCGGACCCATGGCGGTATGGACGAACGAGTGCGGTTGCCTCTAAATGGGGACTACACGACCTCTTGTCCAGGAGGGTACGCGTGACTGCGTTGCTCGCGTCCACCGGGTTCCCACCGACCGCCATCGCCGCCTGCCTGCTGGGAGCCGCCGCCTTGGGGTTCTCCGCGGTCTACTCGCTGTGCCCCTTGATGCTCGCCACGATGGTCCGCGCTCGCGCGACGGGGGCCGACGTCGACGGGGTCGTATCGTCGGCCCACTACCACGTCGGGCGACTCTTGGGCAATCTGTTCATGAGCACGTCCGCCGGCCTTCTTGGATGGATGCTGTTCTCGCCCATCTCTCCCGTCTCTGCGCTCGCCCACCTGCACTCGCTTCCCGAATGGCTGCTCGCCTTCTCGGGAACGACGATGATGGTCGCCGGCATCTCCATCTTCGCCCGTCCGAACGTCGGCGCGCTCCCCTTCCCGGGACCGGGGTCGTGGCTCGTGCGCAGCGCGTCGTTCGGCCGCGCCGTCGCTCGCGCCTCGAGCAAGGACTCGACTTGGTTGCTCGGTTTCCTCGTCGGTGTCATGCCGTGCATCCCTCTGCTTCCCGTCCTGGCGACAGCTGCGGCGGCGGGCAGCCCTCTGATCGGCTTGGCCCTTGGAGCGGCCTTCGGAGGTGGCACCGTGGCCGCGCTGCTCGCGCGCGGCAAGATGGAGATGCCTGCGGGCACGAGCATCATGCCTCTTGCGACGGGGCCGCTCGCGATCTCCACGGTCCTGGTGACCATCGTCGGCGCGTTCGTGGTGGTCTCGGCCGCCATCGGAACGATCGCTGACTGAGCCCGACCGCTTGACCTGATCACGCGTCGTCGATGCCTCGCCGGCGCGTGTCAGACCCATCGGATACCGTTGAGGATGGACGGGGGCCTGTGCACTACACTGGTGCCCGTTCGCGACGCCGCCTCGAATGGGTGTCGCCGACGATCGTCGAACAAGGAGGCGTGGGTGGACGCGGCCATCTCGTGGATATCGATCGTTCTGAGTGCTGTGAATCTCGTACTGCTCGTTGTCGTCCTCGCTCGACTGTCGTCACGAGCGTCGACACAGAGCTCCCTGCAAGAAGAGCTGCGTGTCAGCCGTGAAGAGCTCTCGCGCTCGGCCCGAGAATCCCGCGAGGAGCTTGCGGCGTCGCTGAATGCGGCCAACGCCACCCTCTCAGCGAACCTCACCGCCCTCGGAGACATGCAGCGGGCACAGCTGGATTCAGTCAACAAGCAGCTCAAAGAGGTCGCGGAGTCCAATGCGGCGTCGCTTGAGCGGATCCGCACCACCCTGGACGAACGGATGTCACAACTCCAGCAGGGGAACGAGGCCAAGCTCGAGCAGATGCGAAGGACCGTCGACGAGAAGCTCCACGACACGCTGGAGAAACGTCTCGGGGAGTCTTTCAAGATCGTGAGTGCACAGCTCGAGGCGGTACAGCGAGGACTGGGCGAGATGCAGAGCCTGGCCACCGGCGTCGGCGACCTGAAACGCGTCCTCACCAACGTGAAGACCAGGGGCACGTGGGCCGAGGTGCAGTTGGGCGCGCTGCTCGAACAGATACTCACGCCGTCACAATTCGACCGAAACGTGCAGACCAAGGAGGACTCCCGGGAGAGCGTCGAATTCGCAGTGCGGCTGCCCGGACCCAAAGATGACCCCTCGAGCGTCGTGTGGCTTCCCATAGACTCGAAGTTCCCCCAGGAGGACTACCTCCGCCTGCAAGACGCCGCGGAGAGATGTGATGCGGAGGCGGTGCAGAGGGAGAGCGACGCTCTCGCCCGCTCCATCAGACTTCAGGCCGAGGCCATCAGCTCCAAGTACCTGTGTCCCCCTCGGACGACGGACTTCGCGATCATGTTCCTTCCTACCGAGGGGCTGTACGCCGAGGTGCTCCGCCATCCGGTGCTTCTCGAAGAGCTGCAGCACAAGTACCACGTGATGGTCGCCGGACCGACCACCCTGGCCGCGCTGCTCAACAGCCTTCGCATGGGATTCCAGACGCTCGCGATCGAACAACGCTCAGCCGAAGTCTGGAAGATCCTCGCCGCGGTCAAGACCGAGTTCGGCAAGTTCGGAGACGTCCTTCTCAAAGTGAAGCGACAGCTCAACACCGCCGCGAACACCATCAGCGAGACTGAACGACGGAGCCGCGTCATGGAGCGCAGGCTACGCGGGGTCGAAGCCCTTCCCGAATCCGAATCGGCCAGCGTGCTTGACTTGCCTGCGCTCGATCAAGCCCTCACCGAACCAATGGACATCGACGAAGCGTTCGAGTGATGCTGCAGTTCAGCGGCTCAACCGACGCCACCTTGTCACCCGCGCCTCCACTGCGTCGAGCGCCTCGTAGAGCACCACGCCAAGCAGTGCCATAGCGATGATCCCGGCGAACATCGCCGGATAGTCGATGCGTCCCCATGCATCGACGATGTACCAACCCAACCCGTCCGTCCCGGCTATCGATTCGGCCAGGAACAACACGGCGATCGCCGTTCCCGTGCCGATCCGCAACGCGGTGAATATGTCCGGCATGGCCGCTGGCACGACCACGTAGCGGGCGATGTCCATCCGCGAAGCGCCCAGCGAGCGGACCGACAGCACGCTCGCTTCGGGCACAGCCTTCGCGGCATCGCGCGCGGTGACCAGGACCTGGAAGAACACGATGAACCCGATCAGGGCGATCTTCGGAGCATCGCCCAGCCCTAGAAGCACGAGGAACACCGGCAGAAAGACCACCTTGGGCACCGGATACGTCAGAAAGACGATAGGAGCGAAGATGGCGTCCGCCCGTGCCGAGCGGCCCAACCCAAGCCCCAGCGGCACCGCGAGCGCGGTCCCCCAGGCCATGGCCGCGACGACGCGCCACAACGAGACCCCGGCCTCGGGAAGGAGGGCCGACGCCTGCGAAACGAACTCCGGAAGCGCAACCACCGGAGAAGGAAGCGCGGGCGAGTCGATGAGAGCGGACAGCGCGAACCAACCCGCCAACAGCGCGGCTGTCGCGCCGAGGTAGCCGGCCAGGCGTCGAGAGAGCCCGTTCACACCACACCGCCGGTTGAAGCCGTCGATTCGGCATATGTGACGTCGGAATCACCGGCCGAAGCGCCCGGATGCAGGGCACCCTCTCCCGCGAGCAGCGAACGTAGCCACACGCAGCGCTCGTGGAACAACGCACTCGAACGGAACCCCGCCTCTCCCATCTCGGCGTTCTCTACCACTGCCGCTATCCGGCCGGGGCGTGGCGACATCACGAGCACGCGACGCCCCAGGTAGACGGCCTCCTCGATCGAGTGCGTCACGAGTACTTGGGCATGACCACGTCGACGCCACAGGTCGAGCAGGACGTCTTGCAGGTCCTCACGCGTGAGCGCATCCAGCGCCGATAGGGGCTCGTCCATGAGTAGCAGGTCCGCGTCCAACGCCACGGCGCGCGCCAAAGCGAGCCGCTGCCTCATTCCTCCCGACAGCTCCCCGGGGTATGCGCGCGCGAACTCAAGGAGTCCCACTCGCTCGAGCGCACCGAGCGCGACCTCCCCGGCCTCCTTGCGACTCGCTCCGCGCACACGAAGACCCAAGGCGGCGTTGTCCCAGACCGTCTTCCAAGGCAGGAGCCCGTAGTCCTGCAGTATCAAAGCCGTCTCACGGCGGACGCCGGTGAGTCTTCGCCCTGCTGCGAGGACCTCCCCCTCATCGGGCGTGAGCAGCCCTGCGGACACCAGAAGCATCGTCGACTTCCCGCACCCGCTCGGACCGATAACCGAGACCGGCTCCCCTTGTTCGACCGACATCACGAGCGCGTCGAGGGCCCGAACACCTCGGCCCGAGCCCTCATAGGTGAGCGTGACCCCGGTCAGCTCGAGGGCATTCATGCGCGACTCAGTTCTCCGGCAACACCAACGTGAGGTCCTCGTACGTGACCTCGCCGGACAGGTAGCCCTTCGACGTCATCCACGTCAGCACGGCGTCGATCTCATCTTTTCTTGGCAGCGCGTGACTGGGGTAGGTGTTCACCACGTAGGTCGCCTCGAGCGGTTTCGGAAGCCGGGCCTGCTTGACGAGGATCGGCCGGAACGCCGAAGGGTCGGCGTTGATGTCGGCGACCGCCTTGTCCCAGGCTCGCATCAGCGCATCGACCGTCGATGTTCCTCCCGGCCTTGCCAGATAGTCGTCGGAGACACCCAAGACCGTCTGCGAGAGATTCGCCTTGCTGGCCGTGTCGTCCGCGATGAGCACGGCCCCTTGCGCCTGGGCCAGCGACAGGAACGGCTCAGGAAGGGCGGCGGCTTTCAGCTTGCCCGCCATCAGCAATTCGAAACGTACGGGGACCTTCTTCACCTCTTCGACCTTGACCTGATCGGTCGCCACACCCGCCTCACTCATCAGGCCATCCAGCACGTACTCCTGGATCGTGGCCGACGAGGTCCCCACTGGGACTCCAGCGAGCGCCTTCAGACCCTCGGCGCCTGTACCACCCTTCCAGCCTTTCGAAGCGATGATCCCGAACCTGCCCTGGCTCTGGTCCGCCCCGAGCATGACGGTCGCGAGCGTGACACCGCTACCGGCTGCCTCGAGGTTCGCCGAAGCGATGAGATCGCCCATGAACGCGTCGATCGCGCCCGAAGCGAACGCGGCGTCGCGCTCTTGGGCGCTCTGGAACACGACGATCTCGAACCTCGGCACTCCCTCGTCCGCGATGTAGCCCTTCTCCTGAGCGACCCAGAGAGGAAGCATATCCTCGGTCGGAAGGGTGCCGATCTTGATGGGAATCGCGGGGCTTGCGACCGGCGGCTCGGTGTCAGTCGACTCCGACGCCACCGGCGACGAACAACCGGCCATCAGGAACAGTGCGAGCAGGGTCATCACGACGCGCAGACGAGTACGGCTCGATGCCATCACCACGCTCCTTGTCATCTCAGCGCCCCACCGCAGGCGCCTCGGTGTACGTGCCTCAGTGCCAGTGCCCTCGGCGTAAGGGCGGCCTCAGTCCGCGCAGACGGCCCGCCGCAAACGGATCTCATCACGGACGGGGATGCTTGAGAACCCGGGGGTGGCCGAACCAAAACGGTCCGCCACCTCGCCCACAGCGACGTCGTAGATGGCGAACCCATGTCGCTGATAGAAGTAGATGAGCGGCACGTCGTCATTGGTCGTCGCGACACGCAGGAACGAAAGCCCCCGTTCCGCCGCGAACCGATCGGCCGCATCGAGGAGTGCCGACCCCACCCCCGTGCCCTGATGCTCGGGGTAGACCGACACGAATACGATCGTGGCCTCGCCCTGTCGCACGACGAGCGACATCAACCCGATCAGTTCGCCATCGGCCACCGCGATCATGTTGATGCCGTCGATGATGTCGAACGTCTCACCGAACACATCCACGACCGTCTCACCCAAGGCACGATCACAGATGGTCTCTATCGCCGAACGATCGGACGGCTGAGCTCGGCGCACCTCGAAGTCCACAGGGGCCTTCTCGGTGTGGTCGGCACAGGTCACGGTCATGCGGGCTTCGCCCAGCGGCAGGTCCTTCCCGCATGTGGGACAGCGATACTGCGGGAACGGAAGATCGTAATCGGAGTTCATGACAACGGCTCCCTTTAGAACGGTCACGAGCGCGAGAAGACCCGAACTTCACAAGCCAAGACTCACTCACTGGTTATACCGCAAGCCCACCTCGAGCGCATGGCGCTTTCCGCCGACGGTGCGGACTGCGACCCGTCGAGGCCGCATTCGCGCTTCCCGGCCGCTTTGCCGAACCGCTCGCTACGCTAGAATCGCCATGCGCCCACCACTTCGCGATCGTGGAGCAGTCATGCCTCTTGCCTATCTCTCGGAGTCACCTGAGCACCTTGAGGCCCTGTCGCGCGTCGACATCCTCTACACCGACCTCGACGGAACGCTGCTCGCGCCGGGCGGGACGCTGCTGGCCGACGGCGAAGGCGCGCCGGCTACCACCGCGGCGGAAGCCGTCGTCGCAGTGAACCGGGCCGGACTGCCCGTGGTGATCGTCTCAGGGCGCTCGCGGCTGCAGCTCGTCGAGCTCGCACGCATCTGCGGCTGGAACGACTTCATCGCTGAAGCCGGCGCCATCCGCTCCCGCTGGACGGGCACCACCCGTGAGCTCGTGTTCGACACCCCATACTGGCCGGAGGGAGTGCCGGCCGAGGGTCGCACGGTGTTCGAGGAGATCCTCGCGTCCGGCGCGTACGAGACACTCGTCGCGGCGTTCCCGGGCCAAGTCGAGTACCACGAACCGTGGCACCTGCACCGCGACGCCACCCACGTGCTCCGTGGTTGCTTCGACCTGGCTGCCGCCCAAGCGGTGCTCGATGCGCTCGAACTGCCGATGGACCTGGTCGACAACGGCTTGGTCCGTCGAAGACAACACGGCCTCGTCTGCGACGGCCCGATTCACGCGTATCACGTGGTCCCGAAGGGCGTATCCAAGCGCAGAGGCATCGAGCTGGACCTGGCCGACCGCGGTCTTGCGCCACACCAGGCCGCGATCATCGGTGACGCACCCACCGACCTGCACAGTGCAGGCGCGGTCGGGCTCGCGGTGTTGGTGGAGAACGCGCTCGAGGTGCCGGGGCTCGCCGATGAACTGTCCGCCCACCCCAACGCGGTCCTGGTGCGTGGCAAGCGAGGCGACGGATGGGCCGAGTTCGCGCGTCTCTGGCTTGAAGCACGCCAGAGCCGCGCGTGACCGGCACACGAGTCCAGAGCGAAGCGCATCGCCGGCCCCTGCATCGCCGATTCCCTATAAGCCCGCCGTGAAAGCCGTCAGACGTGCCGTACCGGTGTCAGCGGACGTGTTGCGCCGGTGTCAGCCCCGGGCGTATGATTCGTATGCTTGACTCCTGAACGTCGTCGAGCGTTGACAGCTCAGGAAGCCAGCTCGAGTCCGTTACGGTGCGGCTCCTGTTCGAACACAGGCCACTGCCCGGAAATGTCGAGAGACGCCAATGGGTAGAACAGCCCTCGCCGGCTTAAGGCGAAGGCTAAGGTGGCTGGGCTCTCGGTCTTCGCGATCGCGCGAGACCGCAGGCGGGGGCAAGACCCCGCCGCGTCGGCGACACCACGCGTCGCGCGCCCTACGTCGAACAGTGCCAAAACCTCAGACGAGGGATGCGAGCGGTGTGAAACGCGCGCGATCGGCCTCACGGTCGTCATGCGCGAAGGGACGACCGGGCCTCGCGCCCGCAGCGCTCCCGTCCTCGCCGCCCCTCGTCGCCTCACGGACGCAGGGGCTTTATTGTGGGCTGTCGGACCTGTAGCCGAGCAGACAAGGGTCTACGTGAAACCTCATAGTCCGTAGCCCTCCGGTTCGAGCTCCCGCAAAGATGCGGTGTCGACCGGAAGGCCGACCCGCACACGACCTACCCCGTGGCGCACCAGCCACGACCGGGGCACCGCCCGCCATCGTGCGAAAGGCCCTGGGCAAGCAGGCGCGAACAAGCGCCCAAGGGGAAGGAGGGAGCGACGATGATCTACCTGTCCCAGATGCTGGGCAAGCCCGTGATGGACGCCACGGGCACGCGCATAGGCACGATATCCGACGTCGCGATCGCCACCGGTGAGGTGTTCCCGCGCGTCACCTCGCTCGCCTTCCTGGGTCCGGACAAGACCCCCTTCATGCTGTCGTGGCGCAAGTTCGTCGCCGAATTCGATGGCGAGCAGGTGAAGTTGTCCGTGCCTGCGCCGGAGATCCGCTTCAGCTACCTGCAGCCGGACGAGGTGCTGCTGCACCGCGACCTGCTGAACAAGCAGATCGTGGACACACAGGGCATGAAAGTCGTGCGCGTGAACGACCTCAAGCTGTCAGAGTCACGCAACCAGTTGCGGCTCCTGGGCGCAGAGGTCGGCATCCGCGGGATCTTGCGAGGGATCTCGCCCGCTCTGGAGAACGCGGTCGCGCGCTTGGCCCGTCTGTTCGGGACACACCTTCCGGAGAACCTCATCGCGTGGAACTACATGGACCTGCTCGACCGTGACCTCTCACAGGTCAAGCTGTCGGTGACGCACAAGCGCCTGCACGAGCTCCACCCGGCGGACGTCGCAGACATCCTTGAACAGCTCTCCCCCACACAGCGCGCTCTCGTCTTCTCGCATCTCGACAACGAGGCAGCAGCCGAGACGATCTCCGAGCTCGAGGACGAGCTGCAAGCCGACGTGATCGATGACCTGTCGGAGAGCCGCGCATCGTCGCTGCTCGCCGAGATGGACCCCGACGACGCGGCCGACATCATCGGCGACCTGCCCTACGACAAGGCCGAGCGGCTGCTCCGGCTCATGGGCGTCGAGGACGCGAGTGCGATCCGCTCGCTGCTCGGCTACAAAGAGAAGACCGCGGGCGGCATCATGACGCCCGAAGTCACCACGGTCACCGAGGACATGACCGTGCAGGAGGTCATCGAGCATCTGCGCGAAGTCGCCGAAGAGCGTGAGTCGATCTACTACGTGTACGTGGTGGAAGGCGACCGCAAGCTCACGGGCGTCATCTCCCTGCGTGACCTCCTGCTCGCCCGTCCCGACACGAAGGTGACCGAGATAGCGGAGCGCGAGCTGTTCACCGCCGGACCCGACGACGACCAGGAAGACGTCGCGGAGCAGATGAGCAAGTACGACCTGCTTGCCCTGCCGGTGGTCGACGAGCGAGGCACACTGCTTGGAATCGTGACCGTGGACGATGCGCTCGAAGTCCTCGAGCAAGAGGCGGAAGAGGACCTGGCGCTGGCCACCGGTGCGGCGCATGAGCGAGGCGACGTCGCTTCGCTGGGGCGCTGGGTCGCGCGGAGAAGCGCATGGGTCTTCATCTGGCTCGCTGTCCTGTTCGGCGACCAACTCGTGCGCGCCCGACTCCAAGCCGCACCCGGCGGCGGCGCGGACAGACCCGATTGGGTGCTGTACGGCCTGGCGCTCACCACGACCGCATCAGTGCTCATGCCGCTGCTGCTCCGGACCGGCGAGGAATCCTCGTCTCGCGCGGTCGCCGAGCTGATCACGGGCGCATCCGAGGAGGAGCGTCCGTCCCTCGGCCGACGCCTGGTCACCGAAGGCGGCGTCGGGCTCGCGGTCGCCGCGATCACGGGCACCGTGGCCTTCGGTCTGCTCGATCTCCAGACCGGAAGCGAGCGTCTGGCCGCCGTCTTCGGTGCCGCCACCGCCTTGGCCGTGCTGCTGACGGTGTTGTTCGGCGGATTGCTGGCCGAACTGGCGCTGCGACGAAGCGATGCGGACAAGCCGGTGAGCTCGGCCATGCTCTCCACCGCATCGATGCTGTTCGCTGCTGCCGTCTACACCGGCCTGTCCTTCGTGGGCGGCTGGGTGTTCTCCGTCTTGGGGTGAGGATGGCCGCCGCACCTGATACGCGCCGCCGCACCGGCCTCTTGGCCGTGCTCGCCGCCATCGGGCCCGGAATCGTGGCCGCTTCAGCCGGCAACGATCCGGGCGGCATCTCCACATACTCCGCTGTGGGGGCACGCTACGGCTACACCCTGCTGTGGGCGATGCTCGCCATGACCCCTTCGTTCATCATCGTGCAGGAGATGGCAGGCCGGATGGGCGCGGTCAGCGGCAAGGGCCTCGCCGCGCTGATTCGAGAGAAGTTCGGGTTGCGACCGTCACTCTTCGCGATGACCTGTCTGCTCACCTCGGCCATCGCCACGTCCGTGGCCGAGTTCGCGGGCGTCGCCGCTGCGATGGAGCTGTTCGGGGTCTCCCGCTATCTGTCGGTGCCGCTCGCCGCCGCGGCGGTGTGGCTACTCGTCACACGCGGGAACTACCGCAACGTCGAGAAGGTGCTGCTCGCCCTCTCGCTCGTGTTCATCTCCTACGTCGCCGCCGCGATCCTGGCCAGACCCGAATGGACCGATGTCGCTCAGGCCCTCGTCACTCCCTCGGTCGTGCCGAACGCGGAGTTCATGGCTCTGACCGTGGGCATGACGGGCACGACCATCGCACCATGGATGCAGTTCCTCGTCCAGTCCAACATCGTCGACAAAGGCATCACCGTCCGCGACTGGGCGGTGGCCAAGTGGGACGTCATCGCCGGAGCGATCTCTGCCAATGTCGTGGCGTGCTTCATCATCATCACCGCCGGTGCCGTCCTGTTCCCCGCGGGCATACGGATCACCTCAGCTGAAGAGGCCGCGCGCGCGCTCGAGCCCGTTGCAGGCGGTTACACCACCCTGTTGTTCTCTGTTGGATTGCTCTCCTCGGCCCTGCTCTCGGCCGCGGTGTTGCCTCTGACAGCGTCGTACGCGATCACCGAGGCGTTCGGCTGGGAGCGGGGTCTGGACCACTCGTGGCACGAAGCCCCCGTCTTCAACGGAATCTACACGTTCATCATCGTCTTCGGAGCGGCGTTCATCCTCATACCGGGGATGGACCTCATCACCGTCCTTCTGCTCTCGCAGGTGGTCAACGGCGTGTTGCTCCCCTTCCTGCTGGTGTTCATGATCAGGATCGTCAATGACCGTCAGGTCATGGGGCCATACGTGAACAGCAGACTTGCGAATATCCTGTGCTGGTCGACGGTGGTCGTGGTGTTCGGACTGACCGCTGCGATGTTCGGGTTCCAGATCGCTGAAGCGGTAGGACTCCTGTGAGCGAGAACCCACGAGAGGGCGCACCCGAGGGCATGACCCCGGTCGAGGCCGCCAAGCACGCGGCACGGGTACGGGCGCGCGAGGCCCGATGCGCGCTGGATGACGCGACCTGCCGCGACGCCGCGCGAGCGGCCGCCGAGCGACTCGTGGCGCTGCCCGCGTTCGCCACCGCGCGGCTCGTCTTGGCGTATTGGGCCTCGTCCGAGGAGATCGACCCGGCACCGGCTGTCGAGCTGCTCAGGCTTCGGGGCATCGCCATCGCGCTTCCGCGCGTCGAATCACCCGGACAGCTCGGGCTGCACCTCGTGGGCTCACGGACACGACTCGTCCGCGGGATGTTCGGCATCCTGGAGCCCGGCGCCGACACGCCCCGCGTCTCACCAGCCGCTGTCGACGCCGTGATCGTGCCGGGCATCGCCTTCGACGAGCACTGCTGGCGTTTGGGTTACGGCGGGGGCTACTACGACCGGCTCCTGCCGATGCTTCGCGAGGGATGCGCCCGGGTGGGACTGGCCTACGACGAGCAGGTCCTTTCCGAGATCCCGACAGAGGACCACGACGTCCGTCTCGACGCTGTGGTCACGCCCAGCAAGACCATCCTCTCAAGATGACCGCCACCACTGGCGGCCGCAACTACTTGGGACGATTGCCCGCGGCAGCACGCGCGGCGGGGGCCTTGGTCACACCCTTGGCCCGTACGAGCTCCTCGACCGTCACGAAGACGTAGCCTTTCGCTCTGAGTTTCTTCGCGATGATGGGGATCGCGGCGGCGGTCTGCTTCCGATCGCCGCCCCCATCGTGCATGAGCACGATCGAGCCGGGCGTCGTGTGCTTGACGACGGTGTTCGCGATCACCTTCGCGCCGGGTTTGCGCCAATCGCCGCTGTCGACGTCCCACAGGACCACACGGCCCCCCGACGCTCGCACGACGCGCCATGCCTCGCCGTCCATCGCTCCGTACGGCGGGCGGATCCAGTTCGTCGTGACGCCTGACGCCGTCTTGATCGCGTTTCGCCCACCGTTGACCTCGCGCCTGATCTGCCCCGCATCGATCTTGGAGAAGTACCTGTGCCCGAGCGAGTGACTGGCGAGCAGATGGCCTTCCGCGACGATCCTCCTGACGAGCCCGGGGTAACGCTTGACCTGACCACCCAACAGGAAGAATGTCGCCTTGACGTTCGCCTTCTTGAGCTCATCGAGCACCCGCGCGGTGTGTCCGGGCCACGGCCCGTCGTCGAAGGTGAGCGCGACGAGCTTCATGCCCGGTTTCGGGCCGAAACGTCTCACTATCTCATCGACCGGCTCGGCGAGCACCACGCTGTCCACGATGAGATGGGAGACGGCCCCTCGCTTCACGAGCTGCTCGCCGGGCCGGCCTGCGCGCACCACCTCGGACAGTGAGCCCTTTCCTTCAACACGCGTCTCATACGCGATGGGAAGACGTGTCTCCTCGAGGGACTCCGGTACGTCGGCGCCGCGACGGCTGACGAGCACGTCGCCGCGGTACAGGCGCTCAGCGGGATTCGCAGGCTGGCCGTTGCGCAGGATCCTGGCCGGAGCCCCGCCGCCGCGCCTGGCGATGCTGCCGTCAACCGCGATGAGGTCCCCTGCCGAGGCCTTGAAGACTCGAGCGGATTCGAGGTCGGCCACGACGGCTCCCGCAGGGACCTCACGTTTGACCCCATCGACCGTTATCACCACAGGACGGGCGAGAGCGTAGCTCGCCAGGAGCGCACCGGCGACCACGGCCACGATCGCGATGAGCCCCAAGCGGCGCGCGACACGGACGCGGCGAGGTGGTTCGACGAAGTAGTACGACACGACGCGCGATTGTCCCTTTCCGAGCGGAGGCAGGGGCTGGTAACGGCTCACTGCGAGATACGTGCCACGCGGCCCCCCACGACGCGTTCCAGGTCCTCGCGCACGATACGGACCATCGAAGACGGCGTACCGGCGGCGGGATAGACCACATCGTAGCGCGCCAAGGAGTCGTCCACGAGCACCTCAAGTCCTTCGGGCAGGTCGAAGGGCGACACCCCGCCAATCGCGTATCCGGTCGCTTCTCTGACAGCGTCAGCGTCGGCCATCCGGGCGGACAGCGCGCCCATCTCGGCCGCTATCGCATCCAGGTCGCCTCGCCTGTCGCCGGCGACCAGCGCCAGGACCGGCCTGTCGTCCGCGATCACCACGAGCGACTTGACGATCTGCCCCAGTTCACACCCCATCGCGTCGGCCGCTTGCGCTGCGGTCTTGGTGGACTGCGCGAACTCCGTCAGTCCGTCGGCCAGACCGTGTGCTTCGAGGAACGAGCGGACCCGTTCACGCGAACCCGCCCTCTTCGGCGCGTCAGCCATGTGTCGGTCCCTCCATCGGTCCCTTCATCCATGTCACAGGAGCTCGCTTGGGCACACGCAAAGGAAAGCGCAACGACTCGAACACTGACTCGAGGTTCTCCGTCCACATGGCGAGCGACTTCAGGTCAAGCTTGAGAAGTGGGTAGAGTGGGTCGGACCGAGCGACGGTGAAGCCGTTGCGTATCAAGAAGTCCATCCCCAGCAGCGGGGACTCCTCGAGCACCGCGGGTTTGTGCACGGCGCCGAACGCCTCGACGCGCCGTTCCCCGCGCATGGCGAGGTCGCGCAACGCAGCGCGCAGCAGCACTGAGCCGAGTCCGTGATGACGAGCGTCCGCCGCGACATGCAGACACGCGATCAGCGGCACCGCCGGATCGGCCGGGCCGGCCGCGAAGGAGGCCGTCTGCGGGAAGTAGACGCTTGGCGCGTATTTTATGAAACCGAGCACCTCATCGTCCTCGTACGCCACACGGCCACACTCGCCCCATTCGTCGGTCACCCTACGGTGCCACGCTTGGGCCAGCTCAGTGTCACACACGGAACCGCAGACCGGTTCACGCCGGCCCGCAGACTCCCAGAACACGCATCCACCACACGAAGCAGGCAGCCGCGAGAGGTCGCCGAAGCTCAGTGGTCGCAACTTGCGGGTCATGTGCGATCACTCATCCTCTGGATCGCCCATGGCGTCGACCACCTCGTCCCGAACCGACCTGAGCCATCCGAGCGCCTTCTTCCCGGTCTCGCTTCGAGCGGCCACCTTGACAGCGGAGGCCCCGTAGGCCATCGCTGTCTTGGCTGCGGCCCCGGCTTGTTCGACGAGCTCGTCTCCGACCTTCTTGGCGACAGCCGCACCGCGTCCGGCGGCTGCGGCGGCACCCCCGGACGTATCGACGGCCAAAGCTTCCTCAGCGAAGACGACGAAACCGTCCTCGAAACCGATCACGAGTGATGCCGGCAGGTCCCGCACGCCTAGGGCGATGTCGGCCGTGAGGCCCCCTGTCAGGCCGACGGCCTCCAATCTGCCCGTCTCAGGATCGAACAGCCCATCACGAACGCGTCCCAGGTCCTCTCCTGACCGCGTCCGGGCGGGCATTCCGACCCAGATCACCGTCTTGTCCCAGCCCACGCCCAGCTTGGTCGCTGCGGCACGGCCCCACGCTGACGACCGCTTGGGTGCGATGATGCGTTCGCGCTCGAGCTTCGACCCGTCTAGGGCCAGGTAGAGGTCCTTACGGTCCAAGAGCAGCAGCAGACGAGGCCGTTCGACCGTGAACCCCAGGACGCGCGCGCCCTCGGGAGCGAAGAGCACGTCGCCCACGCGGCCGATACGCTTGCCGTCCTCACGGACGACCGGCAGCCCCGAGACCTCGAGCAACGAACGCACATCCACCTCCCTGTGTTGTCGCTGCGAACGGCGAAGCCGGCCCTTGCTTTGAAGAGCCGGCCTCGATAGTACCAGCGAACGTGCCGGCTATGCTTCGGGTGCGGCGTCGCCCATCTCGTCGAGGAGTCCGCCCGCGTCCGCGGTGGCGGCGGGAGCTTCACTTCCGTGCGCCTTCTTGGCGACGAAATCGAGGGTGTCCGCGGCCTTCGAGCCGACCGCATCCACTCCGGTCTTCGCTGCGCCAGCGGCCTTGTCGACGGCCTCTTTGACCGCCGGTACGACCTCGGAGACCTTCTCGCGACCAACCTCGGCGGACTTGGCCACCTGCTCCTGCAAGCGCTCGCGGGCCTCATCGATCTTGCTGCGCAGCTGCTCGCTCGACTCCGCGACCTTCTCCTTGCCGGCCGAGTAGACCTCGACGACCTTCTCGCGACCGCTCTCGTACATCTCGAGGCCCTCGCCCCAGTACTCCTCGGCCTTGTCCGCGATCAGCTCTCGTGTCTCTTTGCCGGAGCGCGGCGCGAAGAGCAGCCCCAATACGGCACCCACCAGGCCGCCGAGCAGGAACGCCCCGAAAACCGATCCTCCGCGACGATAGTCGTACATGGCCACGCACCTCCGTGTTCGATGCAGCTCGTCCCTCACAGAAGAACACCCGGCCCGGCTCAATGAGCGCGCCGGGCCCTACGACTGCTCTATACCCGAATCCCCCCGGGATAGCGCAGCGTCAACGACTCTTGATACCACATCTTGGAAACTCATGCCGCACGCGGCCGCAGCCATCGGCAGCAACGAGGTCTCGGTCATGCCCGGCGACGCGTTGCCCTCGAGGACCCACGGTGTGCCGGCCGCATCGACGATCATGTCGACCCGGCTCACGTCTCGAAAGCGCAGGAGAGCGTGCGTGTGGGCCGCGACACGCGTCACTTCCGCGAGAACGTCCGCATCAAGCCTGGCGGGCACGAAGAAGTCGGTCTCGCCCTCGGCGTAGCGTGCCGAGAAATCGTACCTCCCTGACTTCGGCGCGATCTCGACAGCGGGCAGGACCTCGGCGTCGTCCCCGTCCCCGAGCACGCTCACGGCGAGCTCGATACCGTCCACCCACTTCTCGACCACCGCGGCCGTGTCATAGGACAGCGCGTCGAGAAGCGCCTCCGCGAGTCCCGCTTCGGAATCAACGCGCATGAAGCCCAGAGCCGACCCCTGACGCGCCGGTTTCACCGCAACCGGAAACCCGCCCACGGCAGCGCCCATGAGGTCGACGGCTGTCGCCGCCCCCATCTGCTTGAACGCGTCGGCCGTCAGCGTGATCCAAGGAGGTGTCATGACCCCGTTCTCCGTGAGCAGGTGTTTGGCCACGGACTTGTCCCATGACAGTGCGCAAGCGACCACCCCTGGACCGGTGTAGGGAATGTCGAGGAACTCCAGGAGCTCTTGGATCGTCCCGTCCTCTCCGTACTTGCCGTGCAGGGCGATGTAGGCCGCGTCAGGACGCTCGGAACGCAACGTCGTCACCAGGTCCGCCGTCACGTCGAGAGCGAGGACCAGGTGCCCGAGCGCCTGGAGGGCATCGCACACACGCTTCCCGCTGGCCAGCGAGACCTCCCTCTCAAGCGAGCGTCCGCCCATCAACACCGCGATCTTGCGCTTCATGCGTGCCGTCCCCTCATCTCACGCTGCGCCGGCGGCTGGCGCGTCGATCGCGCCCGCCGCGATGAACGCGCGGTACAGTTCGAGCCGGTCTTCGAGGACCTCTCCCAGACGACGGATGCCCTCTTCTATGGCTGGCGGCTCCGCGTAACAGAACGCGAGACGCATGCAGTTGCGTCCGCGACCGTCGGGAAAGAAGCCGTCTCCCGGCACGAAGGCCACGCCGTGCTCGACCGCCTCAGCCAACATGTTCTGGCAGTCGACATACGGCGGCAACTCGACCCACACGAAGAACCCCCCTTCGGGCCGCGTCCAGCGCGCCTCGGGAGGGAAGTGCTCCTCTAGTGCGGCGAGCATCGCATCGCGCCGCTCGGCGTACGTGCGCGTCAGACCCTGCAGCACCCGTCGCCACCGGGTGCCGCTGAAGTAGCGCTCGGCCGTGACCTGCGCGAAGTTGCTGCCGCACAGGTCGGCCCCCTGCTTCACGAGCAACAGCTTGGCAAGGATCGGGCGCGGCGCCACCACCCAGCCCAGCCGCAGGCCCGGGGCGAAGATCTTGCTGAACGTTCCCAAATAGATGACCTCGTCATCGAGGGCGCGCAACGCCTTCACGTGCCCGCCCTCGAACCGCAGACGGCCGTACGGATCGTCCTCGACCACGGGCACATCGTACTCGTGCGACAGTTCAAGCAGGCGGCGTCGACGCTCGGCGCTCATGGTGACGCCGCCCGGGTTGTGGAAGTTCGGGATCGTGTAGATGAACTTGGCGCCGCGCGGGCCGAGACGAGCGAGCTCTTGCTCAAGAAGGTCGACGCGCATGCCGTCTGAGTCCAGCGGGATGCTGCGGATGTCGGGCTGATACGCCGAGAACGCCTGGAGTGCCCCAAGATACGTCGGGCCCTCCGTGATGACCACGTCACCCGGATCGATGAACGTCTTGCCGAGCAGGTCGAGAGCCTGCTGAGCCCCCGCGGTCACGACCACATCGTCAGCACAGACCCGCACGCCCGTCTCCGCCATGAGCTCCACGATCAGCGCGCGCGTCTGGTGTCGCCCCTCGCTCGACCCGTACTGCAGCGCCTGCGCCCCCTCGTGCAACATCGCGTCGTGCGCAGCTCGCGCCACCGCAGTGGCCGGCACCTGTGAGACCTCGGGCATGCCACCGGCGAACGAGATCATGTCGGGCCTCGAAGCCGCTGCGAACAGATCGCGTACAGCGCTCGAACGCACCCCGGCGAGCCTGGCGGCGTACCTGTCCGCCCATCGATCGAACACGACTCGTGCCGTACCCATACCGACCACCTGCCTCTTCGAACACGCTCATGTGCCCGAGAACGAGAAACCCCCTCGGCCTGATAGGGCGAGGGGGCGTCGCGGTACCACCTATCTTCGCTCGAGCCGTGTCTCGTCGCGGCCCGAGCCTCGTTTCCCGGGATACCGGTCCGGGACCGACCCGCTTCCGCTTCCGTGCTCATCGCACGAGCCTGGCGGGGGGCATCGGAGGGGTGGCTGGACGCATCACGTCCTCTTCCCTCACACCCTGGGTGCTCACCTGATTCATGACGCGGACCCGTCCGCGATGTGGGCGAACCTTAGCACCACGGCGAAGCGTCGGTCAACGCCGGGTCCGAGCGTTCCCGACCCGTTCGCGACGCCGAGCGCTTCGATCGAACGCGATGGCTGATACCGCCCCCACCGTCAAGACCAAGGCCAGATCGAGTTTCCACGGAACCACAGGATCGGCGACAGCGCGTCCCGGGAGGACGACCTCGAGTTCTCGCGCGTGGATGTCCATGTCCCCGCCGTGCTCGCCACAAGCCGCATGGAAGATGCCGGTGACTCGTACCACATCACCCTCGTGCTTGTAGTCTCCGAAGACCCTGACCCTGCGTGCAAGCTTCGCGGGGAGCCATACTGGCATCCCGGCGTTGTAACCCTCGAGCGGAGCGCCCTCTTCGACGTTCTTGTACATGTACGCGTCGTCATTCAGGTGAAGCCACGCGGATTCGCCCCGCACCATGGCCTCGCCGACGGCTTCGCCCTCGAACCGTATCGTCTTGCCGTCCCACGACTTCGGCTCTTCGACCAATCCACCACTGGATGGGTTGTTCGGGCTCTCGAACGCCGACGCTGGGGACGTGACGATGAGCAAGCCCGTGAGGGCGAACGCGGCGGCGGCGAGGTGTCTGAGGCGCCGCGTCACTACCGGCCCCTCGCGATGGAGATCCCGTACCCCAGCAGCGCGAACACGCTCATGAACTCGAGGCGACCGAGCCACATGAAGACGATGTAGAAGCATTTCAGCGCATCAGGCATCGAGGGCGACGTCAAGCCACAGCTCAGACCCGTGTTCGAACCCGCCGACACTCCCTCGAACAGCGCGGACGGAAGGTCGTAGCCGAAGAAGGTCCCCAGAAGACCCGCGACCGAGTACATGAAGACGTAGAGCACGGTCACCATGAGCGCGGACTTCACGGCGTCGTCCTCCAGCCAGTTCTCGCGAAGGTGGTGGTAGCTCTCTCGTATGACCGCTGACCGGGGCGCCACCATGCGACGGACCTCGGCCACGAGTGACTTGAAGATCATGCCGACCCGGATGCCCTTGATGCCGCCGCCGGTCGAACACGCGGACGCCCCTATACCCATCACCGCCGTGACGGCGAGCAGGCCCGCCGTTCCCCATTGCGTCACGAACGCACGCGAGTAGATGGTCGAGAAGCCGGTGGTCGTGTGTCCTGAAGCGAGCTGATAGAACGCCTTGCGGAACAAAGCCATCGCGTCGGGGTAGACGCCTGCCTTGGCCAGCCAGAACGTCGCGACAAGGACGAACAGGGTGAGGGTCACGGCGAAGCTCACCGTCTCGACATTGCGCACGATCTCGCGCCTGCGACCCGTCCAGACCGCCCAGTGCAACGCGAAGTTGAAGGACCCGGCGATGAAGATGATGCTCGTGATCAGCTCGTGGGGCAGGGAGTGGTACCACATCGTGTTGTACGACTGTGGCGCGAAGCCGCCTGTCGACCACGCCCCCATGAACACCCACAATGAGTGCAGGAATGCCCTGACCGGCTCTTGGCCGAGCAGGAGCGCGGAGACCCAGAGCGCGAGAGTCCCGGCACCGAGGTACGCGATGGACACCAGCCAGATCGCGCGGGCGGTATGGACGACGTTGGGCAACAGGCGCTCATCCCGACCTTCGCCCACGTACACGGAGTACGCGCCCGCCGTACCCTTGAACAGGAACGTCAGCGCGATCACGACGATGCCTTGGCCGCCGGCGTATGTCAGTACGTGCCGCCACATGTTGAGACCGTGACTGATGTGGTCGAGGTCCTGCAGCAGGTACAGGCCCGTCGTCGTGTAGCCGCTCATGACGTCGAACATCGCATCGAGATAGCTGCCTTCATGCCCGGACAGGTACAGCGGCAGGCAACCGATGAGCGTCGCCCAGATCCACGAGCCTGACGCCACCACGAGCCCATGGGTCCACCCGAGCTCCTTCGTCGTCCGACACATCGCCTGAGCGCCGAACCCGAACATGAAGCACGCCATCATCGAGATGAGGAAGTCGACGGCCGTGTCCCACTCGGCGAACACGAGCGACGTGACGAAGGGAACGACCATGAGAAGGCCAACGCCCACGAGCACTTTGCCGGTGTACTTGCCGATGACGAGATGGTCGTCTCTGCGCGGCCTGACGATCACAGCCACAACTCCGCCGCGACGAAAGCGAGGACGACGCCCGCTCCGATGATGAACAGAATGAACAGGATCTCCACGGCCATGCCCCGCGCGTAACCGCCCCAGTTGGACCGGGCTGTCATCGGGGGGATGCGGGGCTCGACTCGCTCTGTCCGCTCCATCAGCCTATCCCCCCGTAAGAACCTCCTTCAGGGTCCGCTCAGACTCCACCGCGGTGAACGCGACCACGGTGTCTCCCGCATTGAGCAGCGTGTCGCCCCGCACCGTCTCGGTGGACTCGTCCTCCCTGATGACCGCGATCAAGACGCAGTCTTTAGGAAGCGCGAGCGTCGAGACCGGTTTGTTGCACACCGTGCAACGGTCTTTGGGCAGCTCGACCTCGACGATCGCCATGTTGCCCTTGCGAAGCGTCGTGAGAGTCCGGATGTCTCCGACGGTGGCCTCCTCCTCGATCATGCGACTGATGATCGTGGTCGAGGAGATGGCCTCTATGCCGAGCGCATTGAATATGTGCTCGTTCTTCGGGTTGTTCACTCGCGAGATCGCGCGCGGGACCCCGAATGCGACCTTGGCGAGCTGACAGGCCACGAGGTTGTCGTCGTCGTCGCCCGTGACAGAGGCGAACACGTCCGCGCGGGCCACGCCCGCATCGTCCTGGAACGTGGCGTCACAGCCATCCCCCAGTATGACGAGCGCTCTGCGCGGCAGCTCGCCGACGAGCTTGTCGACGACCTCTGCGCGTTTTTCGATGACGGCGACATCGTGACCCGATTCGATGAGCGTACGAGCGAGGTAGCTCGCCACCTTGCCGCCGCCGTTGATCACCACGTACACCGCTACTCCTCCATGAAGCGAGCAAGCTTCGGGACGGCTTCGTTCTTGACCGCGGCTCGGACCACGTCCCCCGCTTCGAACACCGTGTCCATCGCCGGGATGAACGTGTGATCACCACGCGCGATGATGGCCGGGAGGATCTGTCCCTCAAGGAACATCTCCTTCACCCTGTGGCCCGCCCAGTCGGCGCGGAGCTTGAACACCACGATCTCGACGTCTCCGAAGGAATCGACGTGATGCCCGTGGCCGGACTTGATCTTGTCCAGGAGCGATTCGGCCACGAGGGTGGTCCCGCACACGTAATCGAGGTCGAGCTGCTGGTAGGTCCGCTCCCGTTGGGGGTTGTACAGACGCGCCACCACGTGTGGCACGTGAAAGATCTTTCGGGCCACCTCGGCGGCCATGAGGTTCGTGTTGTCGAGGTTCGTCACCGCGGCGAAGACATCGGCCTCCTCGATGCCCGCCTCGATCAGAACCTCCTCATCAAACCCCAAGCCCTTCATCGTCACGCCGTTGAAGGCGGTCCCGAGCCTTCTGAACGAGTCCTGGTCCTTGTCGATGACCGTGACGTTGTTGCCTTCGATCGACAGCAGCGTCGCGAGCTGCGAACCGACTCGCCCGCACCCCACCACGATGACGTTCATCTGAGCGCTCTCGACCTCCCCGTCGCGGCGCCGCTTTCACAGCGCACTCGGAGCACGCTAAACCTGCGGTTTCTGCGCTGTCAACCAGCAAAGCAGAAGCGCCGCCCGGCCAGAGGGACCGAACGGCGCTCCGCACACAAGAAGACAGGAGACCGACTACTTGCCGATCTTGAAGATCTTCGTGCCGCAATCGGGGCACAGGCCCTGGGTCGCGGGGCGACCGTTCTTCATCGTGATCTCCTGGGCGTCCTTGATCTCCTTCTTGGCCTTGCACTTCACGCAGTACCCTTCCTTGGCTGCCATTCGCAGACACCTCCTTCTCAGACAACCTCGTCGAACCCCTCGCCGGGTGGCGGGCGACTCGGTCGTTTCCCCCGTCTTCGGGCTCTCACGTGGCCCGCTTCGTAGGAGAGTCTACACCTGCACGGGCGTTTGTCACGATTCTTAATCGGACGCCGCCCCGGAAGGGCTCCTCTCGATCTCGGCGGAGAGTCGGCGAACCGACGCTGCGCACACCGCATAGGAAGCTGAACACGCCAGCGTGAGAAACGCCCACGCAAGTCCGCTCGCCATCCAGAACGACTCCGGGAACGCGCGTATGAGCAGTGATTCCGAGGGAAAGGTCCACGTCCCTTGAGCGAAGAAGATCGAGTGGAAGGACGCGAAGAACCTCGGGAAATCAAGCAGTGCGACGGCGGTCGCCACCAGCGGCACCGCGATGGTCGCCACCGCACCCGCCGCGAAGGCTTGGACGACCTCTCGGCGAAACCCCGTCCGCCACGCGGCCAGTCCGGCTGCTGCCAGCATGATTCCCAACAGCAACACCAACACGCGGACGGCGGTCAGGACGCGCCGCACGTCGTCGAGGTGCGAAACCGCCTCGGTCTCGAAGCCCGGACGGCCCTCGACCGTCGCCGGGAGCTTCCCGCGTCCGTCCACCACGTAGGCCCGGACCGACTCCGCGACCTCGAGCATGCGCTGCCTCGAAAGCCCCGCTTCGGCTGCGTGCGAGTATCGGGCGCTCAGGGTGCGGGTGAAGCCGGGCGTCTGCAGCGGCATGAGCGATAGGCCGACGGCGAACAGCGCCAGACCGATCGCAGCGACCAGAACCGCCAGATGCCGCACGATCACGAGACCTCGGTCGTCGGCACACAGTCGGCGGCGGCCACCGCGCGATTACCGCCTTCGGCGGTGGCACAACCCAACGCGACGTCCGCCGCGTCCACCAACTCATCAGGCGTGCGGCCGTCCAGCGGAAAGGAAGCGAGCCCCACCGAGACGGTGACGCTCGCGTCATCGAGGACCACCGCGGCCACCGCCGCACACACCTGCTCGGCGAGCCCTTTGGCGTCGGACGCGAGCGGGGCTCCCTCGAGCCGCTCGTCCTCGGCATACAACACCGCGAACTCCTCGCCCCCGAAACGGCATGCGAGGTTCGTGGTCGCCACCTCGTCCCCGGTCGGCGTGATCGTCGCCGCGATCGCCTGCGCGACCGCCACGAGCATCCGGTCTCCGCTGTCGAAACCGAAGCGCCGGTTGAACTCGCCGAATCGGTCGACGTCGATGAGCAACACGTGCAGTTCGCGGTGGTCCCTCCCGGCACGCTTGATCTCAGACGCGAGCGCTCGACTGAAGTACGACCTCGAATACAGCCCCGTGAGCTCATCGAGCAGCGCCACTGAACGCCGCGACCCCAGCTCTCGCCTGAACTCGCCGACGAGCCTCGTCGCCACGCCTGCCGTCCCTGCAAGCACAGCGACCTGCCACAGGTAGCGCACCGACACGAAGACGAAGTCTTCGTGCACACTCTTGTCCGCAAAGGGAATCGATACGTGCGTGAGCCACCCCAGGTACTCCGACCACTCGATGGCGCCAAGCAACCCGACGCTGAACGCCGCGTGCAGCCACGCTGAGCGCGGGTGCGGCAGGATGAACGCCGCCTCGAGGATGAACAGTGCGTACATCGACCAGAACCACGAGTTCACGCCACCGCTGAAGTAGACGAGCACCGTGACCACGACCGCGTCCAAGGCGAGCTGCAGGTTGTTCCACACGGCGATGTTGCCCAGTCGGCGGTAGTTGACCGCGTAGAACGTGTTGTAGAGGACGACGAACCCCAAGCTGATGGCCGGGATGGTCATGAGCCGGACGAGCTGGGAGACGTCCATGCGCGTCATGTACGCGGAGGCTGCGAGCAGCGAGTAGACGACGAGCACGCCGATCAGGATCCAGCGCACCCTCACCACCAGACCGACCCTGCGGATGTTGGCCTGCAGCGCCTCGATGTCGAATCGTGTGGGCTGCTCCCGCCACGAGACGAACAGCGTGCGCTCGATACGCTTCTTGAGACGACCGAACCACATCTCGAATGGCGTGCTTCCTGCTCGAAGACGGGCGTGCGCCGGCTCGCGGCGCCGAACCATGAGTCTACCCCAACACGAGCGTGCGACCGCAAACCGGCCGTCGCTCAAGGGCTTGGACCCGTATACTTGCCAAGACGCGCACGACACGAGGGAGCCTTGATGCTCAGCGCCCCCGAGACCACCTTCAACGAACTGCGTGCCCTGACGGACACGCTCGCCGCCATCGGCTCACCCTATCAAGCCGTCCTGGTCGTGGCCGCTGTGCTCTTGGGCGTCGCTGCGTTCCTTCCGGCCGCGCGGCGGTGGCGCGGCTGGGCGCTCGGAGTCATGACGGTGCTCCTGCTCGTGGGCGAGATGGCGCTCGTGTGGTTCCACTACCGCTTGTGGCAGCTCGCGGCCGTCACGGACCCCGCCACCGGTGCGGTCGTCGGCAGAGTCGCCGTGCCGCTGTGGGTCGAGTCGGAGAAGCTGTTCGTCTGGGCGCTCGCCGTGGCGGTGCTCGGATCGCTGATGAGCCGGCACCGCGACGAGCTCCTCTCAGGGACCATGGTGGTGACGGCCGTGCTCACCGCCGGAGCGGCTCTGCTCGGAAGGCCCTTCACCGACCCGGTGCCCGGGTTCATCGGTCAGTTCATCGGCTACCTTCAGGCATCGTCCATGGGTGGCGTCGCGGCCCAACAGGCGTTCGAGGGCATGTACAACTCGATGCGCTTCTACTACAACGCCTGGTACATGTGGGTGCACCCACCGCTGCTGTTCCTGAGTTATGGAGCGTTCGCCCTGTCGTTCCTGGCGACCCTGCTCATGATCGCGCGCCGACACTCCTCCTATGAGACCACCGCTTACCGATGGGCACGATGGGGATACCTGCCGCTGACCCTCGGGATGCTCCTGGGCTTCCCGTGGGCCATCCTCGCGTGGTCCGGTGAGTCGTGGTGGTGGAGCGGCAAGGTCAACATGTCGATCATGATGTGGCTGCTCTACACCGCCTACCTACACGCTCGCCTGTACCTGAGGCGTCAGGGCATGTGGAAGACGGTCGCGGGACTGTCCGTGCTCTCGTTCCTGATACTCGTCCTCACGTACGCCACGACCTACGTCGTCCCCGGCGCCCACAGCTACGTTTCGAACGGTCCACCATCCGAGTTCGCTGCGTTGGTCCACGAGGCGGTGAGCGGCCTGTGAGCGGCATCGAGGACATCCGGCAGCGGGCTTGGGACTTCGGACTGACCGTCACGACCGTCATCCTGCTGGCCGGACTGGGCGTGCAGAGCTTCTTGGGCACCGTGTACGTGTGGTGGGCCCAGCGCAGCATCCCGGGCTGGGAGCAGTCCTCGTACGCGGGTTACGTCGACGCCATGAACGTCATCGCTGCCCCGCAGCTCATCGGCCTCGTCGTCGTGATGGGGCTGTGTGTGCCCAAACGACTGTTCTCGCGGCGGGCGCTCATAGCCGTCTCTGCGGCGATGGTCCTCGCCGGCATCGGCGCCTTCGCCGTGACCGGCTCGCTCGCCGGCGGCGTCACGGTGTACCTCTCACTGGCGGCGCTCATACAGGTCGCTGTCGTCTCGCTCACGGCCGCCGGGGCCAAAGGCCCGAGTTACCTGACCGAAGGCCGCCTGACCAAACTCGGCAGCGGGCTTCTGCACCTGGGGTTCATCGTCTTCGGAGTGGTCGTGTCCGCTCTCCAGCGTTCGCCCTTCATGATCCCGGTGTTCTGGGCGAGCACGGTCCTCATGGTGGGAGGCTCGGCCATGAGCTTCTACGCGAACCGGATCGCCGTGCGCAGAAGCGCGCCCGTCGAGCACGACCTGGACTTCTGAGTGGCCCGTTTCGCAGACACGTCTGTGCGCGGGCCCTATGGCGCTCAGAGCAGCAGCCGGCCCGTGCTCACGCTTCGCGCACCATGGCGGTGACGAACTCCGCCGTCTTCTCGATGAGTGATGGGTCGAGCTTGTCAGCGGTGTCGGTCTTCCAGTGCCAGTTGACGGGCATCCCCTTCGAGTCGAACGCCATGATGCTCAGGGCCTTGTAGCCTCGGGCGAGCGCGGGCGTCGCGTCAGTCGACAGCCCCTTGTAGAGCCGTGGCTTGATGAGTGTCTCCGTCTCGCGAGAGACCCTTCTGGCGAGTCCCACGAGACGAGCGTTCGCGCGGTAGCGGCGGGCCATGCCCTCAGCGCTCGCCCAGTACAGGGTTCCCGCGCCGCAGCCGTCGATGTTGATGATCAGGGCCTCACGCAATTCGTCGCCGTAGTCCTTCAGGAACGCCTGCATGCCGAGCGTTCCCACTTCCTCCGCGCCTGTGGCGACGAACCAGACCTCCTTCTCGGTCAGCTCCCGATCGACTGACTCGGTGACACGGCGACGGATGCGCGCGGCCTCGCTCGCGGCGAAGTCAGGGTCCCCGATCGGGTCATCGCCCGCCCAGCCGCCTTTCCACCCGAACCCATCGTCGTCGGGGTCGTCCTCGCCGAAGTTGTCCCAGCTGCCTATGTCCCTGCCGGCCTTCCTGGCGTCGAAGTCCTCACCGACCCCCAGCCAATCGCGTGGCGCAGCGTCTTCCCGCGGTCTCTTGCGTCCCAGGCCGCCGAACAGGCCGCCCATCTTGCGCGGGCGACGCGACACCTCCATCTCGTCGGGCCCCGGTCCGGCGATATCGGGTGGCAGCACATCGGGAGCCACTCGCGACACATCCGCCGTGGCGTCGCCGACATCCTCGGCCCAACTGTCCGTCGCCGCGGACGGCCCCTTCACTGCGGCTGGATGCTCACCGACGGCTGCGAACTCCACCGTGTCGAACTCCAGCACCCCTTGATCGCGCGAGGCCGGCGTGGCAGGCCCGGCCCACGTGAAGTCGTCCGGTAGCGCCACGTCCTCGGAGGGAGGTCCCGCAGGCGTGTATCGGAGCTCGGCTCCCTCCGGCACGACGTCGAGGTCATACGCTGCCTCGGGCCCGCGGCGCACGGAAGCGAGCTCGGAGGTCGAAAGGCTCATGGCGTCGGGCTCTGGCACGATCCGCTCCATGACGCCGAGCATCGCCGCCACGCCGGAAGCGTTGTCGTTCGCACCTTCCACGAACGGCATGAAGAACTCCCGATGCACGTTGATGAGCACAGGTACCACGAGGTACGCGGAGACGGCCATGGTGACGTACCACAGCCACGGTTCATGACGCTGTGTCCAAGGGAGCGCCATCGCGAGCACGAAGGCCGGCGTCAGGAACGTCGCAAGCTTCATGAGTCCCATCGTGGTCGCGAAGTTGCCGACGAGGTTCGGCGAGAAGGCAAGGGACGAGCGCGCCGAGTCGTAGTGCGCGACGATGACGATGCGACGCAGCTTCTCGCCACGACGAGCGCGTGGGACGTGACGGGCGATCACGTTCTGGCTCGGGCCTTTCGGCATGAGCCTCGTGAGCCCCCATCGGGTGTCAAGGTCGGTCCAGAAGAAGAACGCGACGATCGCCGACACCGCGAACGCGGGCCACGCCAGATACGGCTTCCAGCCCGAGAAGAACGCTGAGGCCAGCGTGAGCAGGTTGTAGATGACGTACGCCCACGAGTAGGTGCGAATCGCGTCGAACGTCTGCACCTCGGTGTCGAGCCCTCGGGCGGCGAAGGTGCGTTCGAGCCATTCAGCGGCCCGATGTTCGCTGGCCGTGGTGGCCGGACGCGGGCCGATCTCCTCAGTCAGCGTGCGCACGTACTCGATGAGCTCAGCCATCGTATCCTCCGGTCGCGGCATGAAGCGAGAGAAGCATGGACTCGCATCCATATCCTAACGCACCCGTCCGCGACGCGGGCTGAGCAAGGCGACGCCCCACGGCGACATCTGGGGTCGGCGCGCTCCTAGCCGCCGCCGGGATCGCCGCCCGAATGGCACCCGAAACACTGGTTCATCCGGTAGCCGGCGTGCTCCTCGACGAGCTTCGGATCATCGCTGTGGCACACGCAGCCCGGGATCTGGATGGCCAAGGGCGAATTCGGGTCCGCCGGAGGCGCCTTCTTGCCCCGCGCCGACGGGTCGCCGCCGCCCATCGCCGGAACGCCGGGACCGCCCATGGCTCCCGGCGAGGGCATCCCCTCCGACGCAGGCGCCTCAGGACGAGAAGCCGCGGCGTCCCCGTCGCCGGCCGACGAGACTGATGGAGCGGTCGCCTGTGGGGTGCCGAAGGCGTACAGAAGTCCCGCAGCTCCAACAAGCACCGACACCGCGACGAGCGCGACGAACAGTCCTCTCTTCATGCGAGCCTACACCTCCTGATGTCCGAGAATCGCGATGAGGTCCTCGCGTGGCGAAGCCGCGATCGGCTTGATATCGAAGTTCTCCACCAACACGTCGAGCACGTTCGGAGTGATGAACGCCGGCAGCGTGGGTCCAAGACGGATTTCTTTGATGCCCAGGTACAACAACGTCAACAGGATCGCGACCGCCTTCTGTTCGTACCAGGACAAGACCATCGACAGCGGCAGGCCGTTGACGTCTGTTCCGAACGCATCCGCGAGGGCCAGGGCGACCTTTATCGCGGAGTACGCGTCGTTACACTGTCCCACGTCCATCAGACGGGGCAGGCCGGCGATCTCGCCGAGCTGCTTGTCGAAGAAGCGGAACTTGCCGCACGCGAGCGTCAGCACGATCGTGTCGCTCGGCGTCTCCTCGACGAATTCCGTGTAGTAGTTGCGGCCCGGGCGGGCCCCGTCGCATCCGCCCACCAGGAAGAAGTGGCGGATGGCGCCGGACTTCACCGCCTCGATGACGGCCGGAGCCACCGACAGGATCGTGTTGTGGCCGAAGCCGACCATGACCTCGCCCACCGTGGTGTCCCACTCGAAGCCCTCGGCCGACCTCGCGGCCTCGATGACCGCCGAGAAGTCGTCACGGTGCACGTGCGTGACACCGGGGAACTGGACGACGTTGGCGGTGAACACGCGGTCCTTGTACTCGGGACGCGGCGGCATCAGACAGTTCGTGGTGAGCAGAATGGCGCCGGGGAACTCGGCGAACTCCTTGTGCTGGTTCTGCCACGCGGTGCCGAAGTGCCCGACGAGGTTGTCGTACTTCTTGAGCTCGGGATACGCATGCGCCGGCAGCATCTCGCCGTGGGTGTACACATCGACGCCGGTGCCGGCGGTCTGCTCGAGCAGTGCTTTGAGGTCCGCGAGGTCGTGTCCGGAGATGAGGATCGCCTTGCCGGCGCGCTGTCCCAGCGACACCCTGGTCGGCTCGGGCTGACCGAACGCACCGGTGTTGGCCGCGTCGAGGATCTCCATCGTGCGCAGGTTGTCCTTGCCGCACTCGAGGGCGATGCCGACCCAGTCCTCGAGACCGAGCTTGGCGTCGCTGAGAGAAGCGAGCGTGCGGAACAGGAACGCATCGATCTCGGGATCGGTCTGGCCGAGCGTCCGCGCATGATGCGCGTAAGCGGCGATGCCCTTCATGCCGTAGAGCGTCGTCTCCTGCAACGACTGCACGTCCGCGTCACGCGAGGTGTCCCACGGGCTGCCGAGCTCAGCGCCTAGCTCGATCTTGCCAGTCAGGTCGCTAGCGGCCGCAGCGTCGACCACCTGCACCGATGTGAGCACTCCCAGACGGGTGGCGAGCTCGTCGCGCAGGCGGATCGCCTCGTCGACCTTGGCCGCCACGGTCACTGCGTCGAAGTCGACGTTCGTGAGCGTCGTGAACAGGGCGTCCTCGACGAATCCGGCCTCGGCGGTCAGGTCGGCATCGGCGGGCGCACGCACGGCGACTGCGGCGAGCGAACGGAGTGCGTGGACCAGCAGGTCCTGAAGCGCCGCCACGTCAGGGTTCTTGCCGCACGTACCGATCTTGGTGCAGCCGGTCCCGTGCGCTGCCTGCTCGCACTGGTTGCAGAACATCTCAGTGAGTCGCGTCGTCATTCAATCGGTCCTTTCGGTGTGATGGTCGTGTGCGTATGGTGCGGGCGGCGGGAGTCCCGCGCGCAGTTCCGCAGCCGGGGGAGGCGGCGAGGACGTATGCGTCCGAACCGCCGCGGGCCCCCGGCGAGGACTGTCTGAGCACGGGGCCCCTGGTGCCCGCGCCCGGAGCACCCTAGCCGTGAATCAACGCCGGCAGGCAGCGCGTACACACCCACGTGCTGTCGCCCTTGGTGCGCACGGGCAGCAGAGGACGGTCGTCTTCCGAAACGCCACAGTTGAAGCAGTGCTGCGCGATGTAGTGCGCCTTCTTCTCCTCGATGATGGGAGCGGCGGCATCGTGGTCGAACGGTACCGTCTCGCGATACTCGAGCGTCAGCGCTCCCGTCGGGCAGACACCAAGGCAGAACCCGGCACCATCGCAGAGCTCCTCGCGCACGACCTTGGCCTTGCCGTCCACCATCACTATGGCGCCCTCAGCGCACGGGCTCACACACAGGCCGCAGCCGGTGCAAAGCTCCTCGTCGATCCGCACTATCTGGCGGGTCACCGTGGTCGTCATGATCAGTCCTTCCCGGTATCGGCGGCCGCCTGCGCGGAGCGCCTCTCCATCTCTCGGCGCCACTTGCGCGCCTCCAAAACGTGCTTGATGCCGTCGATCGCATGGCCCTTGCGCCACGACTTCGGCCCTGAGTAGCGCATCATCTGCTGCTGCCACGTTCGTTCCTCGATCCGGTAGCAGTGGGTGTCGCAGTGTGCGCAGAACGGCTTCGGGTCCTTCGGGCAGTGCGCTCTCCGTTTCTCGCCGTACGCCAGGTGCGCTTCACACTCCTCGCAGAGCGTCGGGGTCTTGCGGCCGTACACGTCCAGCAACGCCGCATCGGTCTCGACCCGCCGGCGCGTGCGGTCCGCGTGGTGGCCGTCACACCAGATCTGGGTGAAATCAGCCAAGACCTTCACGTCGTGGATGACCTGCCGATCACTCATCTTCTCGACGAACCGCTCGTTCACGCCCAAGGCCTCCTTCGCATCGCGACCCATCAGACGGCGCGACTGCTACGCTACGCATGCGGCGATTCCGCATCCTTGACGCGCGTCAATCCGCCAGAGAATCTTTACTGAAAGTGTCGGGAATGAAGGGATGTGTCTTCGCTTGGATGGGGTCCGAGGTCTGAGGGCGGACGTCTGGTCGGCGTTCCGGGGGTGTCGGCTCTGGCGCACCGCGAGTGACGACTCGGTGGCCGCCATGGCTGCACGCTCCCGCGTACGCGACGTGACACGTGGTACCCCTCTCGCCGTCGAAGGCGAACCGGCGCGCGAGTTCGGACTCGTGGTGGCCGGTCGTGCGCGGGCCTACTACCTCGGGGCGGACGGCAAGCAGATCACCTTCGAGACCATGGAGGCCGGCGACCCGATCGCCGCTGTGGCTTCACTGGCAGGCGGTCGCTACCCCGCCAACGTCGAAGCGGCCACGCCCGCGACGATCGCCACCCTCGACTCCGAGGCCTTGTTCGACCTTCTCGAGGCCGAACCACAGGTCGCACGCACACTGATAGCCGACCTCGCGAACCGTGTGGTCAACTTCACAAGCGTCGTCCACACGCTGGCCCTTGATGTCCCCGGACGCCTCTCTCGGTACCTCTTCCAGCGCGCGTTGCAGAGCGGGCGTCCCGGCCCGGCAGGGCTCGTCATCGAACTCGGCATGAAGAAGTCCGAGTTGGCGATGGCGTTGGGGACCGTGCCCGAGACGCTGTCGCGCGCCTTCGCCCGCCTCAAGGAGGACGGGGTCCTCGATGTGCACGGGGGGACCGTCACCATCCACGACGTGCGAGCACTCGCGTCTCTCGGAAGCGGTTACGACGAACCGTGATTCCGAATCGAACCGTCACCAGACGCGATGATCACCGACGGGAAACGGCATCAGCGGCCACGTAGTCGTGCGTCCGCTGCAGTCGCTTTCGCCCGTGCTCGGTAGTACTCATCGGTCGCGGGCCCGGCGAAGGCGGCATACGCGTCGGCTATGGCCTTCTCCGGGCTCGCCGGCAGTTCCTTCGCCGCGGCCACGGCGCGCGCATCGAGGTCGTTGTAGGTCGCTATGGTCACGTTGGCCTGTTCGAGTCGGCCCGCGAGCCAGTCGGTGTCCGAGCGCTGCGACAGTCCGTTGAGCTGGATGCGCAGATCCACGTACGCGATGTACCGCTCGAAGCCTGCCTCCGGGAAGACGGCCTCGGCCTTCCCGAACCCTTCACGTGCCGCGGCCAGCTCCAGCGCGGCCTGCTTGTTCAAGCTCTGCGATCGTTTCACGCCTTCCGCGGTGAGCTTGTTGTAGGAAGCGACCGCGCGGTCGGACAGTCGGTCTGCCGCAAGGACGTGTTCCCAGGACGTCCTCGCCAACGACAACGCCGACGCGGCCTTGACCGTGACGTCAAGGATCGAGGGGGCCTGGGCCAGCATGTCCAACCGGGCGGTCGCGGCCTCGCGCAGGTCAGCCGCCCGTCTGGCGCCGTCCCTTCTCAGTCGCGGGAGCGACTCATCGATGCTCGCGACAGCCTTCTCCAACAGCGCCGCGGCCTCTGCCGCCCGAGTCGCAGCTCGAGAAGCGGGAACGGTCGATTGCGACGTGACCTGACTGCGGACCACCTCATCAACCTCGACAACCAAGCGGTCAGCGGACTCGATGAGTGCGACCGCTCGATCCAGGTCCTGGTCCGCCTTCGTGCCCCGGAACCAAACCGCCAGACCGACCGCTACGGCAGCGAGGACGGCCACGACTGCCAAGACGACGAAGCGACGCGCCAGCGGCGAGAGTGGCGGCATCACCATGGGGGCTCCTCACGCGGACCAACGACCGGACCGGCCGGGAGGCTGACGACGCACCTGCTCTCGTCAGCGTCAGAGGCGACGGTCATCTCGCCTCCGTGGGCCTGCACGATACCCGCGACCAGCCGCGCAGTCACTCTGGCGTCAGCACCGTCGTCACCGAGGACCTCCTCGATCGTCGCGACCGGAACGCCGCACGTCTTGAGCGACACCTCGATCGAATCGTCACGGCCGACGATGCTTATCCTGATGTCCGCCCTCTCCCCACAGATCCGCATGACGCCGCTCACCAGCTCGCGGAAGACCCGCCTGAGGCGCTCCCGGTCAGCAAGCACGGGCTCGACGAGAGGATCGAACTCGATGATGACGCGGCCGGCGACGTCGCCGCTTTCCGCGACCACGGCCGAGACCAATTCGCCCAGGTCCACAGGTTCTCGATCGAGCGTCAGCCGACCTTCCGACGCCAAGGTGGTCGTCAACAGGTCCTCGACGAAACGCTGGGCGTCGCGCGCCCGGGCGTGTACCGCCATGGCCAGCTTGCGCCGGCCGACAGGGTCTTCAGTGCCGTCAGAACGAGCCAGAAGCGCCGCAGCGTTCGCGATGGTGTTGAGCGGGCCGGTGAGCCTGCGTCCTACATACGCGATGAGGTCATCGCGCTGTCGCTCGAGCCGCTCGTCGTGCAGAACCTCCTGCGAGATGACCGCTACCGCGCAAGGGTCGCCGTCGACGTCATGGATCGGGATGACGGACATATGGACGCGCAGCGTGGAGCCGTCGGGTCGCTCGACCACCCCCGTCCGCTCGGTGACGTGACCCGCTCCTGCCAGCAGCCGGATGTCCTGTATCACTCGACGACGGCGTGCGGTGGACACGATCGGGAGGACTTGGCCCAGGACGTCTTTCGCCGGCCACCCGTAGACGGTCTCGCATGAGGCGTTCCAGCGCACGATGCGTCCATCCAGGTCGACGATGTGGACACAGTCGCCGACATGCCGGATCAGTGCATCGAGCACCTCCGATGCGTTGCCGATCGAGATACCTTCTGCGGTCGTCGCACTGCTCGTCGAGCGATTGCCGGACATGCTCCTCCTCTCGGTCGAGTTGTACCACACGAGAGGCGCTCAGGCGCGCCACCCCATTCCTCCTGAGCCTCGAAAGACGTATTCCGAGCAACCGTTCTGACCTGACCCTGAAAAAGTCGGCACGTGTATTGCTAGACCGTTGGCGAGCAGGGCGACCCGCCTTCTCCTCCCCCCCTCAGAGGTGGGGACCGCCCGCTCGACAACAGAACGAGGCGCGCCCCCCACGCGCCTCGTTTCGCTTTTCCCGGGCCTTTGGCGCACCTCGCGAATTCGTAACCGCGACCTCTCGCTCGGTCTACAATCGGGTCGACGGCCATCACGCCTGACGAACTCCGCAACCAAGGAAGGGTCGACTTGTCCAAGGCACTCGAGCGGCTCGTGAACCTCGCCCTGTTCCTCGCCGAGGCCAAAGAGCCCGTGTCCGCCGCCAGCGTGAGAGCTGAGGTCGCGGGGTACCCGCCGGGCCAGGAAGAAGCCGCGTTCCTGCGGATGTTCGAGCGCGACAAGGACGACCTGCGCCGCATGGGCTTCGCTCTAGAGGTCGACGATGACGGCCGTTACCGCCTGGACACCTCGGCCACGTACGCGGCAACCGTCGACCTGACCCCCCCGGAAGTGGCCGCGGTCCGCGTCGCCGCCTCGGCTCTGCTCTGCGACCCGTCGTTCCCGTACGCCTCCGACTTGCGCCTCGCGCTCGCGAAGGTCGCCGCGGCCTCGGGTCGCGTGTCCCGTACCAGCGCTCTCATCGCCGATGAAGCCCCCGAACAACAAGGGCGGACGGTCTCCATACTGACGAGTGCCATCGAGGCACGAAAGACCGTCGACCTCTCGTACGAGAACGCGCTGGGCGAGAAGTCCGAGCGGGCGGTGGAGCCGTACGGCCTGTTCATGCACGACGGGCGATGGTACCTGGTAGCCCGCGACGTGGGGAAGGACGCCCTGCGGACCTTCGCTGTGGGGCGGATTCTCGAAGCCCGCCCGAACCGGGTGAAGCCGCGCACGCCCGACTTCGAGCCACCGCCCGGTTTCGATGTGTCGGACCACGTGTCCCTGCCGTTCCAGATCGGCACACAGCCCCCGGTCGAGGCGCTCGTCCGGTTCTCGCCCGCTGCCGCGTGGCGTGCGAAGTCCGTGTCCGCCGGCCATGGCAGCCTCGAGCGAAACGACGACGGCTCCGTTGACTGGCGTGTCGCGGTGGTTTCTCTTGAACGGTTCGCGGCATTCGTGGTCGAGAACGGACCCGGCCTTCAGGTGTTGTCACCGCCGGCCGCGATGGAGGTCCTGGCGACCGGGCTGAAGAGGGCGGCGACCGCACATGCCTGAGCTCGGAGTGCGTGACCTGATGGCGGTACTCGCGCGACTCTCGCCCTGGTGCTTCTACGAGATCGATGAGATCGCCCGCAGCATCGGCGTGGACGTCGTTCAGCTCAGAGAGGGTCTCGAGACCCTGTCGACGTGCGGAGTCGCCCCGTACGGTCCCGGCGACTGCCTGCCGCTGCTGGTGCAAGGGAATCGCCTCTACGTCACCGGGGAGCTGCCCGGTGTCAACGGACCGGTGCGCCTCTCAGCACCCGAGGCCCGCGCTCTTGCCGCCGCTCTCCAGTCCGCGGGATTCTCGGCCGAGGACAACCTCACGCGGCGACTGCTCCAAGCGGCCGCGACCGTCACCTTCGACGCCAAAGACCTGGAGCGGACCGTGAGAGCCACGACTTCCGGGCATTCGCCCGATGTGTTCGAAGCGCTGTCCCAAGCGACCGCGACGGCCGCCGTGGTCCGAATCCTCTACACGCGAGCAGGCGCCACGGAGATGACCGAACGCGAGATAGAACCGGTGGCGTTGTACGCCGAGCGGGGCGCTTGGTACGTCACCGCGTGGTGTCGGCGCGCCGATGACTGGCGGACCTTCCGCGTCGACCGCATCGCTTCCGCCGGGCTCACGGGAGAACGTTTCGAGATGCGCTCGACCGACTGGGACGCCGTTGGCCTGTCGGGTCCCTCCGAACGCTTCACCGGTGCCCGAACGGCGACTCTTCGCTTCCGGGACCCCGTTGCCTTCAGCGAACGGGACTGGCCCGGCGCAAGCATCTCGGGAGAGGACCAGGATGGCTCGCTCCTGGTCGAGGTGCCCTATGGGAGCCCGGACTGGATCGCGCGCCGCGTGGCCTCACGTTTCGGAACCGTTGTCGTCCTCGCTCCTCAAGAGGTGAGGGCCGCTGTCACCGCGCTGGCGACAGCGACGCTTGCCGAGGTACTACCGGGCGCCGGGACCGAACCGTCGACCGATCTCGGCTGAGACGCGCGCGCTGGGCAAGCGTTCCACGTCCGCGACAGGAAGCGCCTCGAGAAAGCGCGCGCCATAGTTCATCCGCACGACACGGGAGTCGGCGATGACGAGACATCCCGTGTCCTCGCGTGACCTGATCAGCCGCCCCGCAGCCTGTTTGAGCTCGATGACGGCTTCGGGCAGGACGTAGCGAGACCACGCCGCGCGACCCTCTCGACGCCCCCGCTCGCACGACAATGGGTCTGACGGAAGTCCGAACGGCAACCTAGGCACGACGACGCATCGCAGCGTGTCGCCCTTGGCGTCGAAACCCTCCCAGAAACTCTTCAGGGCGAACAACGACAGTCTCTCGTCGGCGAGGAACTCGTCCCGGAGTCGTTTGGCGGACGTGCCGCGTCGCTGCATGATGAGGTCCAGACCCGCCGCGCGCAGCTTGGGCTCGAGCAGCGCGTGCAGTCGCTCCATGTCGCGCCGGTTCGTGAACAGCGTCAAGACGCTGCCGCCCATCGCGATGTGCACGTCCTCGAGCAGCGACTCGATCGCCGGCAGGTAGCCGTCGGCACGTGGATCGGGGAGGTCGGTGGGCACGAACACAGCCATCTGCCTCTCGAAGTCATAGCTCGACGACAGACGCAATACGCTCCAGCGGTCAGGCGGGAGCAGGTCCAGGCCCACCCCGTGAGCGAAGTGATCGAACGATTCGCCGGTCGCGATGGTCGCAGACGTGAACACGACACTGCTGACCCGGGGATACAGGTCTTCGGCGAGCACCTCTCCCACGTCGAGACGCGCGGCGGTGAGCCTCTCGGCGTCGACGCCCCTTCTCCGGTCCAACGCGACGGAATAGACAAGCCCGTCGTCTTCACCGTCCAAGACCGCGACGACCCCGTGGTGCTGATCCGCCAGGCGCGTGAGAAGTCCCGCGAGATCAGCACGCTGGTCGCCGGTCTCGCTCCCGAGTTCCTCGAGCGCGGTCACCAGCGCCCGTCCGTCGGCGAGCAGACGCTCGAGCCGTTTCGCCAAGGACGCCCCGGTCGACGCGACGACGCCCCACGGACCGCTCTGACGGACCTCCTGGGTGACCCACAGCTCCGCGGTGTCGTAGTCAGACGAACCGGCCAGCGGCGCCAGGTCCTTCACGAACTCGAACAGCGAGTCGTTCAACGTGGAGCAGCGCTGGCACTCCTCCTGCATGCGCGCGATCGCTGCAAGGGCCCCGGCGGCCTCCGGGACTGCCCGCAGGGAGCGTCGCAGGGACTCGAGCAGCCCCCCTCGCTTACCGTGCAACGCCGCCAGGACCAGGGCCAGCTCGCTGTGTGAGGCGCCAACCGTCAGCTGCTTACGCGCCTCGGATTCAGCGGCATGGGCCTCGTCGATGACCCAGTGGCGGACCGGGGGCAGAATCCCCCCTTGGGCGACCACGTCACGGAACAGCAGCGCGTGATTGGTCACGACGACATGCGAACTTGACGCCCGTCTGCGAACGCCGTGCAGGTAGCATAGGGCCGGGTAGTACCGACACCGTCGGCGAGTGCAGTCCGCTTGGTTGGCTTGTATCGAGCCGCGCACGTCGCGTTGCCAGTGGACGTTGATGGCATCCAGGTCTCCCCATGAGCTCTGGCTGACCCACGCCAGGAGCATGCCGACCGTGGAGATGCGCTCCGGGTCGCTCGTATCGTCGAGCTCAGAGGCCGCCCGCTCCAGCTTTCGCAGACACGGATAGTGTTCGTAGCCCTTCAGGGCGACGTAGCGCAGCTCGTCCCCCGTCGTCCGCTCGAGCGCATCGGCCAGACGTGGGAGTTCGTGGTACACGAGCTGGTCCATGAGCGCGTTGGTCTTGGTGGCGACACCCACACCCACCCGGTTCAGGGTCGCGAACAGCGCTGCCGGTACCAGGTAGGCCACGGACTTGCCCACGCCGGTCCCGGCTTCGATGGCCGCCATCGTCGCATGGTCGAACGACTCGACCACCGCCCGCGCCATCTGGACCTGCTCCTCGCGCTGTTCGTAGCCCTCATACATCAGACCCGCGATACCCTCGTCGCTGAAGTGCGAACAGACCTCTTCAGCGCCAGGGCACTCACACGTGACCTCAGCGGCGTCCTCCAGGTCATCGGCCTTGTCGGATGCGACCCTGCGGCGCCGGACCTCCTTGAGGTCGCAGGGACCACGGGACAGTCCGGCCCCGACCTGCCGTATCCAGCGACGCTCCGGCCACGATGCGCCCTCGGCAAGCATCGAAAGTCGATGCAGCAGGCCCGGATCCAGGTCTGAGAGCCCTACGAGCGCGCAACGCCAGACGCGACACAGGGCCTCGACGTCGTATGTGGCCCGATGTGATGCTCCCTCGATGCCTGGCGCGAATGCGGCCGCGAGGTCCTGGAGACGGTGGCTGCTCAGGCGCGGCATGCCCAGACGACAGAGCGCCAGGGAATCGATCCAACGCTCAGGGGGCGGAACGTCGTGTCGCGCCATCGAAGCGAAGACACGATCGAAGGCCGCATTGTGTGCTACCACGTCACGATCGCCGATGAAATCGATGAGGGACCCCACGGCGCTCTCGGCGCACGGACAGCCGGCCACGTCATCATCGGTGATCCCCGTGAGCTTGGTGATCTCGACCGGTATGGGGACGAGCGGGTCGACCAGCGTCGAGAAACGGTCCACGACCTCCGGACCGCGCATGATGGCCGCGGCCACTTCGATGATCCGATCACGCGCAGGGTCATAGCCGGTCGTCTCAAGGTCGACGACACACACCTCTTCTTCGAAACCGAAGGCCGCTTCATGCGCACGTCGAGCCAACGTCGCGTACGCGGCGCATACATCAGGGTCCGTGCCCGGGACGATGATCGACTGCAGGGTCGTCCGGTCCATGCCCGCCAGCGTAACACCCGGCCCTGACGATGAGGCGAGGAAACGAAGCGACCGCCCTCGGTTCCGGGCGGTCGCTCAGTCGGTTCGGTTCCGTGTGGCTTGAAAAGCTACTTCATCCCGGTGACGGCCTTGCTCTCAACGAGCCACTGTCCGTCCTTCTTCACGAAGGTCCACGTGTTCTCGAAGGTGCCGTACTGGCCCGTGACCTGCTCGACCTTGACGGTGGCCTTATCGCCTTCGACGGTGGCACCGGTGACCTTGAACTCCTTGATGCCGTAGCCGGTCACCTGCTCTTTGAGAGCCTCGGGTGAGTTGCCTGCCTTCTTGTCGGCGGGCAGTGCGTCGAACGCCGCCTGCCAGTCGCCCTTCTCACACGCCGTGTAGTACGCCGTCACGAACGCCTCGGGCTCAGTGCCCTTCGGCACCTTGGTGGCCTTGGCGGGGTCGAACTGGGCAGGGGTCGTCTGGCCACCCATCCCTGTGGGCGGCATCTGCTGACCTGTCGCGCCGCTCGTGGCGCCCTGGACGGTCGGCTCGGGAATCGATGCCGCCTGGCTCTGCTGGTAGATCAACACGCCGACGATCGCGGCCAGCAAGGCAGCGATGACGACGAGTCCTATCACGATGGTCTGCTGATTGGTGGTGGTGGCCTGCTCCGACATCTGCTTCCTTTCTTCGTGCTTGCCTGAACAGCGCGTTCGCGCCGGCACAGCATACTCCGCCACGCCGTGGGCGCATAGTGTCACGCCGCGCGGTGTACCATGAGCGAATGGCACGCCAACGCAGTGTATTCGACGTCGTGGGCCCGGTCATGGTCGGGCCGAGCTCGAGCCATACCGCCGGAGCGGTCCGCTTGGGAGCTCTGGCCGCGTCCATCCTCGGCGCCTGTCCGACACGCGCGCATATCGGTCTGCACGGCTCGTTCGCCTCCACCGGTCGCGGTCACGGCACCGACCTCGCACTCGTGGCCGGGCTTCTGGGCATGCGACCGGACGACGCCCGGATACCTCATTCGTTCGACCACGCCCGACACGCCGGGCTGCATCTCACCTTCGATGTCGTGGACCTCGGCGAAGTCCACCCGAACTCGGCCCGGTTCGACCTCGAGGCTGAGGGGCGTTCGGTCGAGGTGTGCGGCTCCTCGCTCGGCGGCGGCGATGTCGCCGTGTGGAGCATCGACGGCTTCGACGTCGAGATCGACGGCGAACTGCCCGTGCTGCTCGTGGACCACGAGGACCGCTTGGGTGAGATCGCCGCCGTCACCGGACTGCTCGCGCAAGGCGGCTTCAACATCGCGCGCATGCGAGTGAGCCGGGAAAGCCGCGGGGCGCGTGCCCTCATGCTGATCGAGACCGACATCGCAGTCGATGAGGAGACGCGACGGCGTGTCGAAGCGTTGCCTGGCGTCTCGAGCACCCGATGCGTTCAAGCGGTTTGATGGGCCGCCTGTTCAATCGACGTCGTCCGCGGGGACATGAGCCGGCGCCGAGGGAGACCACGCGGCGCTCGACGGGTCGGTGAACAATCTCATCTCAGGCGAGGGGACGAACCCGAAGCGTTCGTAGAGCCCCTTGCCCGCCGGACTGAAGTGGAGCGAGACCACGTCCGCTCCGTTCTCCTTGGCGTAGCGGACGGCGGCATCCAGCAGGACGGTCGCCACCCCACGCCGTCTCGCTTCAGGCACCACGTACAGCGCGAGCACGTAGGCCTGTCGACCACTGAGGTTACGCACCGTGGGAGGCACCCGCTCCCAGAGGACCGCGACGGAGCCCACGGGGCGACCACCCGATTCAGCGATCCACGCCACGAAGTCTCCGCGCTCGCTCGCCTCCCTCACGTACGTTTCGTACAGCGGAGCGAGTTGCCCGAGGCGCGCCTCGTCGGTCCATCCCATGTCCCGGAACATGGCCAAGCGGAACGACACGAGCAAAGCGAGGTCGTGCTCGTCAGCCCATCTGATGGAAGGCGTGTCACTCATGAGGGCGAGTGTAGCGCACGTCCCTCCGGCTTGAGCCGTCCACGCGGCCTTCACCGCTCAAGCGGCGTCCCCGGATGCTCCGGGTCCTCGTCAGCGCAGTCACTCGGCATCGCGGCGGGAGCGAGCGTCGTTGCGCACGCGGACTTCGAGTCGCACAGCGTGCAGGAACCGGTGCACCCCACGACCTTCAACGTGTTACAGCGAGGACAGCGGACCTCTGGGGACTCGAGGCCGCAGTTCGGGCATATGGGCAGTATGGACATTCAGAACAACCCCATCAGCCGCGCGATCAACCCGCCGGTGATGAAGGCCACGGCGATCGAGCTCGCGAACAGACCGGCGAAGTAGATCACTCCTCGTTCCTTCAAGATGACCATCGCGGAAGCGATGCAGGGCACGAACAGCGTGATGGTGACCATGCCGACGAGCAGCTGCACATCGGTCAGGTTCATCGTGAAGAAGCCCGTCGCACCGAAATCGCGCCGGACGAAGCCCATCACGAACGCCGTCGCAGCCTCGGCGGGCAGACCCAGCCACCGCACCGTCAGCGGTCGGGCGACATCGATGACCCAACCGAGCGCCCCCGTCACCTTGAGCACCGAGATGAGCAGGGCGCCGGCGGCGAAGAACAGCGTCACCTCTTTCATGAAGTTCCACACCTTCGTCGCGCTCTTGCGCACGACGTTGTCAAGGCGTGGCACCCTCAGACTGGGCAGGTCGATGAGCAGGTCGCTCGATCGCCCCGGCACGAGCTTGTTCAACACAGTGCCCACCAGACCGAACACCAGCACGAGAAAACCCACATAGAGCGCTGAGAACAGCCACCCCGACCGCGCCATGAGGCCCGCTATGACGGCGAGCTGCGCGGAACACGGCACCGCGATGGCCATCAAGGCGGTGGCTATGAACCGTTCGCGTCTGCTCCCCAGGATGCGGGTGGTCAGAGTGCCCATCGTCACACAGCCCAACCCCAGGATGAGAGGGATGACAGCGCGCCCGTTCAGGCCGACGGCGGCCAGAGAACGGTCGGCCAGCGCGGCGATCCTCGGCAGATACCCCGAATCCTCCAGCAAGGCCATCAACACCTGGAATCCGGCGACCAGCGGCAGGATCACGCCGATGAGGTAGGTGGGGGTCATCGTCAACACGCCGAATTCACCGGCGAGCACCGTGAAAGGTACCGAGCCCTCGGCGAACACGCTGCCCACCAACCGCTGCGCGAACGGCACCCAGTAGCCGAGCATGAGCGTCTCCTCGAGCACGCCCACCAGCCCGCCGGCGATCCACTGGCCGAGCACCACCCACATGGCGTACAGGAGGGCGAGCAGAAGCGGGACCCCCGTGGCCGGATGCATCATCCAGTGGGACAGCCTCGCAGAGAATGACGCTCCCTGGGTGGTCTCAGAGATCACGTGGCGACAGATGTCGTTGACCCGCTCACGCCGCCTCAGGTAGATCGCGTCCCGCATCCTTCCCGGTTCCACCCCGTGACGCTCGCTCACGACCTCATCGCCCTCGAGCACCATCAGCGCTTCCGCACGCGAACCCACCCGGGCCGCCATCTCCACGAGACTGGCCTCGAGTTCGTGGTCGGCATGCCCGGTGCGCGCCCGCATGATGGCGGACCTGAGCTCGTCGAGCCCCGCGCCGGTCACCGCCACGGTCTCGATCACCGGGACCCCCAACAGGTCCTCAAGCAGGTCGCGATCGATGGCAACGCCCTTCTTGCGAGCCTCATCAGCCATGTTGAGCGCCACGACCATCCTCTTGCCCATGTCGATGAGTTGGAGGGTCAGGAAGAGGTCGCGCTCCAGGTGCACGGCATCGACCACGTTGAGCACGACGTCGGCGGTCAGGATGATGTCACGTGCCACCCGTTCCTCGTCGTTGAAGCTCGAGACCCCGTATACGCCGGGCGTGTCCACCACGTCGATGTCACCGAATCGGCCGCGCGTCAGTTCGACGGTCGTCCCGGGGAAGTTCGACACATCGACGTAGGTCCCGGTGAACGCGGCGAAGACCACGGACTTCCCGACGTTGGGGTTGCCTGCAAGGACGAGCGTGTCGACCCCGCTGCGGGCCTCTGTGCCCGACGGGTGACAGTGGCACGGCGCGTCGGCCTGCCTGCCGGGGTCCGCAGTAGGCGACATCAGCGACCTTCCCGCTTTCTCACGCGGATTCGGTCGGCCAAAGAACGCCCGACCGCTATCTCCTGCCGCCCGCTCCTCACGACGATGGGTCCGGCCGGTATGCGGGTGATACATTCGACGCAAGCACCCTCGGCCATTCCGAACCGAAGCGCTTGGACCCGTGCGTGCTCATCGTCCACGGCGACGATCTGCACGCGATCGCCTTTGCGAGCGCTGGACAGCGGACATGTCTCGCACGTGCTCGGGTCGAATTGGGACCGGTCTGACGACATCGCGGGGCTCTCCTCGTGAGTGCAATTAGTATATGCTAAGTACGACAATACGCATATACTATGTCGTGCTTCCCTGAAACGTCAAGCGCCCTGTACCGGCACCTCCAGCTTGCGATGACGTCTCAGCGCGCGACGAAGTACTTGGAGTAGCCGTCCGGCCTGGCCGCCGTCGACCCGCCATACGTGACATCGAGCCTGTACGCGCCGATTCGCGAGATCGGCACTCTCAAGAGGTACGGCGTCGTGGTCGAGGTGCCCGCTCCGTAGGATGCACTGCCCGTGACGACTTTTCGCCAGTCAGTCGCAGGGGTCGCCGGGCCACCATGTGCGCCGCCCTTGGTCGCGTAGAGCGTCCACGTGATCCGGCCCTTCGCCGCCGCGGCGGACCCTATCGTCGATCGCCACACCTTCGTTCCCCGCCTCTGTGTGGACGAGACGGACACCTGCCGCATCGCGGGTGACCGCCTGGGGACGTGGCGTTTGACGGCGGACGACGCGCCGAACCGGAAGAATCGACGGCTGCCGTCGGGAATCTCCTGTATCTCAACCGTGTGACGCTGCCGGTACCAGACCGCTCGAGTCCGAGGGTCAAACGGCGTGGTGCCGATTCGCACCCGCCCGTAGGTGAGGACCCCGGGGGATACGAAGCCAAGGCGCGGCCACACCGTGGGGTCGGCCCCGAACACGAGCTGGCTCATCCCCGGCACCGGAACGGTCATGTCCGACCACGACTCGGCCGCCCCCGGTGAGTACTGCTGGACTCGACGGAAACCCTTTCCGTCGAATGACGCCTCGATGCAGCCAGCGAGGGTACGGGGTCCCCCGGGGCCGGTCGCGCTCGTGGATCCGCTCACCCTCACACCCCACGGCGTGGGAACGACCGCCAGCGCACTGTGGACGGGTTGGTAGCGCCACTCGAAGGTCATGGTGGCGGGTTCACTCGCTTGTGACAGCGGGGTCTCCGGCTCCTCAAGCGCTCTGACCTCGAGTTCGATCGGCGTGTTCGCGGGAAACACCGTGGATCGCCCTCCGCTGCGATTCGGAACGGCTCCCAGCGGAAGACGCCACAGCGCCCATCCGTCTCCGCTGAACAGAATGTCCAGGCCGACGTCGCGTACGACTGGAGCCCGCGGGTCGTCCGGAGTGATGGTTTCGAACGCTGACCGGCAGATGAAGGACCAGCCCTCGGAAGGGCTGCTCACGTGGTATGCGGTCGCACCGCGGACCAGGGTCCACGTGAAATACAGGTCATGCCCCGTGTCCCCGGGGTCCACGCCTTCGCGAAATTCCGCGGCGGCGTAGACATCGACCAACTGGGGCTTCGCGGGTGCCGAGAGCGCGATGGGCGGCGTACAAAGCGCGCTGACGACCGCGACGACGAATGCTATCGTCAGCTTGTGGATCCGGAGATGATTCGATGCAGTCATCGTAGATGACCTCCTGCAATTACCGGCCGGCGGACTCATCCTAGTCCGTCCGAGCCCTCTCGTGGAAGCGGAGCTCGGTCGGAGCCGTCGCGCCGGACTCCCCGCGACGTACAATCGAGAGGGCGTCCCTCGAAGGTCCTCGAATGAGAAGCGGGTGCTCAGATGGCGTACGGCTCCTTCGCTGAACTGCTCCAAGCCGCCTCAAGCAACGGCTCCCTTGCCTCAGCGGTGGTGGCGCGGGAGATGGAGGAGACCGGCAGATCGGAAGCGGACGTGCGCTCGCGCATGCGTGACACCCTCATCGTCATGCGCGAGGCGATCGCGTCTGGGCTCACCGGCTCTGTGCGGTCGCGAAGCGGGCTCGTTGGTGGCGATGCTGCGCTGCTGACCGGGCACGACCCGGGGCCGCTCGGCCCGGTGTTCACCCACTCGCTCGCCGCCGCTGTCGCCACCGGAGAGGTGAACGCGGCCATGGGTCGCATCGTCGCCGCGCCGACAGGTGGTGCGTCGGGCGTGCTGCCCGCCGTGCTCATCACGATCGGCGACGCTCTCGCCGCCACGGACGAGGACCTCGTCGACGCCTTGTTCGTCGCCGCCGGCATCGGAGGCGTCATAGCCGCACGCGCGACCCTGTCCGGCGCTGTGGGCGGGTGTCAGGCCGAGATAGGTTCCGGCGCAGCCATGGCCGCGACCGCCGCCGTCACCCTGCGCGGAGGCGACGCTGAGGCGACCGGCCACGCCGCATCGTTCGCACTACAGGGGCTGATGGGTCTGGTGTGCGACCCGGTGGCGGGACTCGTCGAGGTCCCGTGCGTCCACCGCAACGCGACAGGAACAGCTGTGGCACTCGCCGCAGCGGAGATGGCGCTCGCGGGAATCGCCTTCCCCGTACCGCTCGATGAGGTCATCGACGCGCTGGCCCATGTCGGCCGCTCGCTACCGCCCAGTCTGCGCGAGACCTCAAGCGGAGGCCTGGCCGTCACGCCGACCGGTCGTCGACTGGCCTGTGCTCTAGGTGCCACCGAGCCTCTGGGCGCCACCGAACCAGCAGGCGATAGCGACGGGCGCCATGACTGAAGATTCCGCCGATCTTGGCACGCTTCGCCACACGCGGCCGGCGTCAGAGGTCATGGCGTCACTCGCCACGGACCCGGAGCACGGTCTCGCCACCACCGAAGCTCAGGCGCGCCTTCAGGTCAACGGCCCGAACCGTCTAGAACGGAAGGTGTCGACGCCGGCGTGGCGGATCTTCGTCGCACAGTTCCAGGACTTCATGATCTACGTGCTCGTCGTGGCCGTGATCATCGCGGCGTTCGAGGGCCAGCTGCCGGAAGCCGTGGCGATCCTCGCCATCCTGCTCCTGAACGGCATGCTCGGTTTCGCCCAGGAGTACCGTGCCGAACGGTCGCTCGAAGCACTGCGCGAGCTCTCGGCACCGACGGCGACGGTCGTGCGCGACGGCATCGAACGGGAAGTCAGCGCTGAGCAACTCGTGCCCGGCGACATCGTGATACTCGAGGCGGGCGACAAGGTGCCCGCCGACGGACGCCTCGTGGAGGCTGCCTCGCTGCGGGTGGTCGAATCGGCGCTCACCGGCGAGTCGACCCCCGTCCGAAAGGACCACGACTCCCTCGCATCTCCCACGGCGCCGCTGGGCGACAGACGCTCGATGGTCTACGCAGGGACCACCGTGGCCGTCGGGCGCGGCCGGTTCGTCGTGACCGCGACCGGCCAGAACACCGAGATGGGTCGCATCGCCGATCTCCTCGCGTCGACCGAGGAAACCGTCACACCATTGGCACGGGAGCTCGCAGTCGTCGGCAGGCGCATCGCGATCATCGTCCTCGTCATCGCCGCGATCGTCTTCGTCGAAGAGGTGTTCCTCGAGCTCAGGGGGGCCGGTGAGGGACTGTTCGCCGCCTTGGAACATCCGGAGTTCAGAGCCGCCCTCACCGAAGGGCTGCTGATAGCGGTGGCTCTCGCCGTGGCGGCGATCCCCGAGGGTCTTCCTGCGATCGTGACCGTCGCCCTGTCGCTGGGCGTACGTCGCATGGCTGAGCACCATGCGATCGTCCGTCGATTGCATGCGGTGGAGACCCTTGGTTCCACCACCTACATCTGCTCCGACAAGACCGGCACGCTCACGCTGAACCGCATGTCCGTCCGCTGGACGCTCGTCGGCCGCGACGCGGTGACCATCACGCCCGACTGGGGACTCGAGCCGGAGGGGGCTGCGCCCCATGCCCCGGACGCCGAGCTGCTCTGGAGCATCGCCGCTTCGTGCAACGACGCCCACTACGCGGCCGATGGCACGCTTCTCGGCGATCCTACCGAGACCGCGCTGATCGAGGCAGCCAGACATCTGTCGCCGGGGCACCTCAAACCGCGTCGGATAGGCGAGAACCCGTTCGACTCCGAGCGCAAGCGCATGGCCACCGTCCACGACGTCGCCGGCGAGCGCGTCGTCTACGTCAAAGGGGGCGCCGACGTCGTGCTCGACCTGTGCACGCATGCGCTGCTGCGCGGGCGCGTGGAGGTCCTCGACGACGGATTGCGCCGTGAGCTCTCCGCACAGAACGCGGAAATGGCCTCGAAGGGCTTCCGCACGCTGGCTTTCGCGATGCGCTCGCTCGCTGCATCCGAGCCGACCGAAGGCGACCATCTGGAGCGTGGCCTCACGTACGTCGGCATCGCAGGTCTGGTCGACCCCCCTCGAAGCGAAGTGCCCGCGGCGATAGGGCTCTGTCACCGCGCCGGGATCAAGGTGGCCATGGTGACCGGGGACCACGCCCTGACCGCCCGAGCGATAGCAGAAGGGATCAGCCTGATCGACTGTGAGCGCGTCGTGACGGGGCCCGAGCTTGACGCGATGAGCGACGAGCAGCTGCGCGCTGAGGTGGACGCCATCCGTGTGTATGCGCGAGTCAATCCCGAACACAAGCTCCGCATCGTGGACGCCCTGAAGAGCCGCGGGGAGATCGTGGCCATGACGGGCGATGGCGTGAACGACGCTCCCGCCCTGAAACGCGCGGACATCGGCGTGGCGATGGGGCTCGTGGGGACCGATGTCGCTCGCGAGTCGGCTGACATGGTGCTCACTGACGATGACTTCTCGACCATCGTGGAAGCGGTGCGCGAGGGGCGCATCGTCTTCGACAACCTGCGCAAGGTCATCCTGTTCCTGCTCTCCTGCAACATGAGCGAAGTGCTCATCGTGTTCTTCACCGCGCTGTTGTCCCCGACGCCGGCGCTTCTGCCGCTCCAGATCCTGTGGATCAACCTCATAACCGACGGTCCACCCGCACTGGCTCTAGGGGCGGACAGCGGTTCCGCTCACATCATGGAGCGTCCTCCGCGCGGTCCTGATGAGTCGATCATCACCCCAAGCCGACAGTTGGAGATCCTCGTGCAGGGTCTGCTCATGACCGGAGCGGGACTGATCGTGTTCCTCGGCGCGGACAGGCTGTTCCCGGTCGACGGAGCCTCGCACGTGAACACGATGCTGTTCACCGCCATGGTTCTAGTACAGAAGGTCCACGCGTTCAGTTTCCTGTCCGAATCCAGGTCCATCCTCTCGCCGGAGACTCTGCGCAACAAGTGGCTGAACATGGCCTTCATCGCCACCATCGCACTTCAGATGACGGTCATCTACTGGGAGCCTGCGCAAAAGCTCTTCAGTACCGTTCCGTTGGGGGTTCACGACTGGGTCGCGGTCACCGTGTCCGTCCTTGTGCCGGTCATGCTGATCGACTTCACGAAGCGAGCTTTCACGGAGTGGCGTCGCTCCCGATCAAAGACAGGAGGAATCGAGTGACCGAGCAAGGCGCTGAACTCACTGTCGCAGACCTCGCCCTCTGCGCACATGACCTGCGCGGGATACTGACGGTGATCGCCGGCTACGCCTCTTTGCTGCGCCGAGACGACCTGTCCGCGACCAGCCGCGAGACCGCCCTTGACGGTATCGAGGCCGCCATAGCCCGCGCCGACGCGCTGCTGGGCGACACACTCGCCGGCCGGGTGGACTCTCGCCGGAAGCGCGAGCGAGTGGCGCTGGGCGAGATCGCCGCACGCGCCGTCGCCGACGCGAGGGTCGCGACGGGCCGTGATGTGACGCTCACCCGTGTCGCCGACCCCTCGGTCCACGCCGACCCCGTCGCACTCTCCCGCGTGCTCGAGAACCTGCTTTCCAACGCCGCGAAATACGCGCCGGAGGGGCCAATCGAAGTCACGGTGTCATCCGAGGACGCGATCGGCGTGCTGGAGGTGGCCGACCGAGGCCCCGGCGTCCCGCCGGCCGATCGAGAGGCGGTCTTCGAGCCCTTCGTCCGGCTGGAGCGCGACGCCGACAAGCCGGGCACGGGTCTTGGCCTCGTGGTCGTCCGAAACGCGGTCGAGGGTATGGGTGGACGAGTGAGACTGCTCGATCGAGAAGGCGCGGGAACAGTCGTTCGCATCGAGATCCCGTCCTGGACGGGATGAGGGACGGCTCACTAGTGCGGTGCCAACAGCTCCCAAGGCCACCCGCCGAGGTTCCGCAGGACCCAGAAGGCGATGATGACGACGAGAACGACCGTCGGCGAGTGACGCCACCCGCCAATCCGCGGCACGGTGAACCCCCATGCCGATGCGGTCTCGAGAGCCAGCGCGGCGAGAGTGAACGGCAGCGCCCCGACCACGAGGGCATTGGCGCGCAGCGCTGCCGGGAGGTCGAACCGAAAGAGCGCCACGAGCGCGCGGCCGCTCCCGCAGCCCGGACAGAAGAGGCCCGAGAGAGTCCGGAAAGCGCACGGGGGCACGAACCGGTCGCGTCCGGTCACGAGAAGCAGACCGCCGACGACGAGCACCCCCCACGCGACGACCGTCAACCATCGCTCTGCGGCGTTCGCGCGGACCGCCACTGCTGACCGCACGCCCGCACCGGGCCTAGAATCCGCTGTCGGCAACCACGCTCACCGCGACGAGGGCCGCGTACCCGATGCCGATGAGTGCTCCGCCGCCGATCGCCAGCCATGACCACAGCAGGGCGCTCTTCGAAGCCTTCTCCGCCCCCGCGATGTCCCCGGCCGCCAACTTCGAATTCACTTGCGAAGCGAAGATGATGCCCACCGCTCCAAGGGGCACGCAGCAGCACAGGGTGGCGAGAATCGCCATGACGAGGTGGTTCTTGATCGGTGCCGGTTGATGGTAGGAAGGCTGCCCGTAGCCCTGCTGGCCGTATGCCGGCTGTCCATAGGTTGACTGGCCGTACGCGGGCGGTGCCGGAGGGGCGGGGGGAGCTGGCGGAGGCGGCGCGGGAGCGTAGCCATACCCCTCAGCAGGTGGCTGCCCGTACCCTGCCGGCGGAGGCGGCGGAGCGGCCGGGAGCTGCTGGTCGCAGCTCGCACAGGTGGTGGCGCCCTCCGCGTTGACGAAGCCACAATACGGACAGTTCATGGTTTCCTCCCCCGCCTCGAAGCACGTCATGCCCCCTCAGTATCTCGCACGCGCGTGTTGCACGCCACCATGCCCTGTTCAGGTGCGCGGCTCCAACGCGAGCTCGATGAGCCTGCTGCACAGGTCCGGGAACTCCATGCCGGCGGCGCGCGCGGCATCGGGCAGCAGGGACGTCTGTGTCATACCCGGGATCGTGTTGGTCTCCAGCAACTGCACGGCACCATCGGGACTCACGATGAGGTCGCTTCGCGACATCCCGCGACAGCCCAGCGCAAGGTGTGCCTCGACGGCGAGTCGCTCGCACTCGGCCCGAGCCCCCTCGCTGATACGTGCAGGAATGATGTGACGGCTCATGCCAGGAAGGTACTTGCTCTCGAAATCGTAGAACTCATGTTCGGGAACGATCTCGATGGTCGGCAACGACATGGGATGCTCGTTACCCAGGACTCCCACGGTGACTTCGACGCCCTCCACGAACCGCTCGATGAGCACGGTGCGGTCGTAGGTGAGCGCGACACCGACCGCCTGCGCGAGCTCGGCCGGCTCGTGCACGATCGTGACCCCCAACGCGGACCCTTCGTTCGCAGGTTTGACGACGACCTTCTCGCCGAGTGTGGCCACGATGGCCCCGGTGTCAAGTTCCTCGCCGCGCTTGAGCACGAAGAAGTCCGGCGTGGGTATGCCCGCGGCCCGGTAGAACCGCTTGCTCATGACCTTGTCCATCGCAAGGGCGCTCGCGAGAACACCGCTTCCCACATACGGGATGTCGAGCAGTTCACAGAGCCCCTGCACGGTCCCGTCTTCTCCGAAGCGACCGTGCAGGCAGATGAACGCCACGTGGCAGTCACTCGTCGCGAACCTGGTCACGAAGTCGGAGTCACCCGTATCGACCTCGACCACGCCGAAACCCTTCGCCTCGAGGGCGGCGGACACTTGCGCGCCTGTCTTCAGCGATATCTCCCGTTCGGCCGAGCGGCCTCCCATGAGAACAGCCACCCTGACTTCCCGTGCATGGGCGTCGACCACTGTCGCTCTCCTCCGATGCTAGAGCACGCGTCCCAGACGAAGCTGGTCCACGATGACAAGGGCCATCCACCACAACACGACGCCAACGGCTGTCACAAGAGAGCCTTTGACGAAGGCAGACACGAACTGTCCCCACTTGGTGGAACCCGGAGCGCCCCACGCCGCTATCCAGGTCGCCAGCGACAGCAACGGGCCGGCCACCGTGAGAGCCGTCCCGCCGAACACCGACAGGGGATAGAGCGAAGACTCGTACACCGCCTGACCCTGAGGCACATCGTAGAACCGCCATACGACCACGCCGGCGAAGACGACCCAGAGCCCCAGATAGACCGCGAACGGCAACCACGGGACCTCGTCCGGCGAACGAATGGCTCCTGTCTCGGTGTGGGCCCCTAGGGCCTCTGTTCGCCCAGAGGCCTCTTCCGCGGCCGGTTCAGCACCCACGGAACCCTGCGCCTGCTCCTGAGGGGACGGCTCCTCTGACAGCTCTTCTGACGGCTCCTCGGCCGCCTGTTCCGCCTCCGCTGGCTCTTGCGCGGGCTCTTCAGCGGGCAGCTCAGCGTCTGCGGAGACCTCGCCCGCGTCCTCAAGGGCCGCTTCTCCGGTCATCGGCTCTGTCTGCGAAGCCTCTCCCGGCTCCGGCTCAAGCGATTCCGCTATCGCAGCCAGCTCGGGGTGCTCTGCCCCGTCTTGAGCGGCGGTCGGGTCGTTCGCCTGTTCAGTCTGTTCTGCCACGCCTTCTCTCCTCCCGGCTCTCGCCAGTCTAGAGCTTGGCCCCACCGCTCTCAACTGAATCGGGACGACGCCCGTACCACGAGAGTGCGACCCCGAGAAGCGCCAGCCCCGCGGCCACACGCAACGACGTTGACATCCCCGTGGCGAATCGCTCGGCGACCTGCGGGGCCACGCCGTTTCTGACCGACGGTAGGCCCTCGTTTCCGACAGCTGCTCCTACTATGGCCGCGGTGAGGGCGACGCCCAGCGACATGCCGACGTTTCGCGCGACCGAGACGAACGCCGAACCCACGCCTGCGTTGCTGCGGGGTGTCGCCCGCAGTATCGACGCCGTGTTGGGCGTTTGGAACACCGCCATCCCGATGCCTATCAGCGCGAGAGACAGCGCCACGAAAGACACGGGCGTGTCGGCTCGAAGCGACGAGGCGACCAGGAGGCCCGCCCCAAGTACGGCGATGCCCGCTGTGGCGAGCCCCCTGCTGCCTCGCCGGTCCGAGAGCCGTCCGGCGGCCGGCGCTATCGCGGCCATGGTGAGCGGGGTGATCGTCAACAGGAGGCCGGCCAGTCGCGTGTCGATACCGTGGATGCGCGTGAGATAGAACGGCATCGTGAATGTCGCAGAGAAGAGAGCCATGTAGGCGAGTGTCGCCGCTCCCACACCTGCCGTGAATGCCGCGTTGTCAAACAGGCGAAGGTCGACCATCGGAGCCGTGGCGCGACGTTCCCACCACACGAACGCGACACCGAGTGCCACACCCCCGGCCGCGGGGAGCAGCACCCGTCCGTCGAGCACTCCCAGCCGATCGGCCTGGCCCAGCCCGGCAAGCACTCCGAACAAGGCCCCGGCCGCCAAGAGCGCGCCCAGCGGGTCGAATCGTTGATGGTCAGGACACTCTTCCGGCAACAGGCGCCATGAGAGCACCGAGACGACGAGCACCAAGGGAAGGTTGATGATGAAGATGCTCTGCCAGCCGAAGGTCCCCACGAGCAGACCGCCCAGTGCTGGCCCGGCGGTCAGGCCCACCGAGACCGAAAGGGCGATGTATCCCAGGGCCCAGCCCCTCCGGTCCGACGAAAAGGTCCGCGTGACGAGTGCCGGCCCCGCAGCGAACAGCATCGACGCGCCCACGGCCTGCACGACCCGCGACGCGACCAGCAGCGACAACGACGGGGACAACGCACACGAAGCCGAGCCGACGCCGAAGACCAGCAACCCTGCGATGTAGAGCCGACGCAGGCCCCACACGTCCCCCAGTCTGCCCATCGTGAGCAGCAGAGACGCGGTGGTCAGCAGGTAAGAGGTCGTGACCCAGCCGACGGCCGAGAGCCTCACATCGAAGTGTGCAGCCACCGACGGGAGCGCGATGTTCACGATGCTGGAATCCAACGGGGCGAGAATCGTGCCTGCCACGAGCACGGTGAGCACCGACGCCGGATGGACCTCACCCGGCACGCAGGCCGGTACGTCTTCTGTGGTGTGTTCGTGAAGCTCCTGCACGCGGGGGTATCCTCGCTGTAGTTGATGGCCGTCGACCATCATCGCACGCCGGAGAACCGACGTGTGTGCTCACAGTCAGACGAGGAGTCGACACCATGACCGAAGAGCAACGTCCTGTCTTCGAATCAACGCAGCCTCCGCCCATCGCGGGTGCGGACACCACTCCTACGCTCATTCCTTCCGAATCTGCATCACGAGGTCCGTCCGGCGCCACGACCGTGATCATCGCTGTCACGCTGGCGTTCTTCGTCGCCCTGTTCTCGGGATTGGCGGGTGGTTACCTGGGGGCCCAGTTGCTCGCCGGCGAGACGGTCCCCTCGGCGGGGCAGTCGCGTACCCCGTCAAGAGTCACCGTGGTGCCCTCTGAGACCGACGAACCTGTGGTGGCCGCAGCGGCCGCTGCCGTGCCTTCCGTAGTCAACATCGACGTGCGCGGCGGACTCATCGGCGACGGAACCGATGGTCTGCCGGACCTCCACCCGGATGTGCCGAGCGCGGGAACCGGATCCGGTGTCGCTTTCCGCAAAGCGGGCGAAGGCGACACGTACGTGATGACCAACGCTCACGTCATCGACGAAGCGACCCGTATCCGAGTGCGTGACGCGACGGGTCGCTCCGCACGCGGAGAGGTCATCGGTCGCGACGTCGAGACCGACATCGCCGTGCTGAAGGTGCCTCTGGACCTGCCCGTCATCGAGACGGGGGACTCAGACGATCTGCTCGTCGGCCAGACGGTGGTGGCCATCGGCTCCCCCTTCGGGCTCGAGCACTCCGTGACCTCAGGCGTCATCTCCGCACTCGGACGCTCACTTCCGGACTTCGGCGGTGGCTCCAGGGGCGTCTATCCCTTGGTCGACGTGATCCAGACGGACGCAGCCATCAACCCGGGAAACTCGGGTGGCGCGCTCGTGGACCGCACTGGTCGCCTGGTGGGCATCAACACCGCGATCTACTCGGACTCCGGTGCGAACGGCGGCATCGGCTTCGCGGTCCCCGTCAACACCGCCCTCCGTGTGGCACAGCAGCTCATCGAGGACGGAAGCGTGAAGCACCCGTTCCTCGGCATCGTCGGCCAGACCGTCACACCTGAAATCGCCCGAGAAGAGAACCTCAAGGTCGAGGAGGGCGCGCTCATCGTGAGCATCACGCCCGGCACGGGCGCCGCCAAAGCGGACCTGAAGCCCGGAGATGTGGTGACCCGACTCGATTCATCGCCCATACGCTCCATGGACGACCTCATTCTCCAAGTCAGGCGCAAGACGGTCGGCGACACGGTCAGACTGACGATCAATCGGGCCGGTACCACGAAGGTCGTGGAGATGGTCGTCGGCGACAAGCCGGCCAACCTGTCCGAGCCGAGCGTCGACGAGACACCGGGGGCAGGCCCGAGACGCTGACGGCGACCTGCCCCACATCCACTCCGTCAGACACCGACGGGCCCCGGCGTTCAAGACCGGGGCCCGTTCGAGTTCCCTGATGTGAGCGCCTTGACGCGCTCAGGCCGTCTTGCGACCACGCAGCAAGAAGAACGCGACGATGCCGATGGTCACCAGAAGACCGACTGCCGCGACGATCAGGTTGATTCCGTCGAAGAACCTGCCTTGACCGACCTGCTCCCTGTTCGCCGCCTCAAGCTCGGCTTGACTGGCGTAGACCATGCTCGTGGCTGCCGCCATCTCGGTGATCGGGTTGTCGACGCCGGCCTTCTTCGCGAACTCCTCAGGAGCTGACCGGTACAGCAGCGCCGCTTTCAGGCTCGCTTTCTTCGCGCCCGCCGGCATCGAGAACGAGTACTTCTTCGTCACCGACTCGCGCGGCGGGATGCGATCATCGGACTTGATCTTGGTGGCCTCCCAAAGCTCGACCGGGGCGTTGCCCTTGTCGTCCTGAAGAATCGTCCCGAACCTGTGCTCTCCGACGGGCGTCTTCGTGCCGTCGGGGTTCTCCACATACACTTCGAGCCACATCTCACGGACTTCCGTGAGCCCGGTCGGCAGGTAGTGCCCGGCTCCCACGTTGGTGATGGTCACGGTGACCTCGGTGGACCCGCTCTCAAGGATCTCCGGGGCCTCCAGCTTGACCTTGGCCGCACTCTTGAGCATCGCGGTCGCAAGCCCGGCATCTCCCAAGGCCACCTGCCCGCCGGTGAATGACATCGCGTAGATGTTGTTGCGCTCAGGCGCGCCACCGGCCGCCTGCCCGGTGAACGGACCGATCACGCCGGGCGCCTTGCTCATATGGCAGTCCTGACACGTGACGCCCTCCTTGGCCCACGGGCTTTCGATGTACTCGCGGTAGGTCGCCTCGAGATGCATGCCGTTCACGGGATGGTCCACGTTGTGGCATCCGGCGCAGAACTCGGGACTCTCGTGGAACGCGGAGTAGGTCGCGGGGTGCGGCGCCTGCGGATCTTTGATCTGAGCTCGTCTCACTCCGTCCAAGGTCACGAGCTGTGAGGTGTTGGCCTTCTTGCCCGTGTCTCCTGTCACCAGGTGACAGAATCCGCAGTTGACGCCGGTGGCGACCCCTGGGCTCAACTGACCGCCTTTCATGATCTCGCCGGTCATCGTGGCCGCAGGGCCGTGGCATTTGTTGCAGAAAGGTCCGAGAGCGCCGCCCGTGGCCTTCTTCGCCTCCTCCAGCTTGGTCAGATAGAGCGGGTCAGAGAGCGCTTGCGAATGCATCGACTTGGACCATTGGTCAATCAGGCTCGCGTGGCACCCGCACGCCGAGAGCATAGGGAAGTCCTTCGGCTTCGCGGTGCCCCGTTCCACGGGCACCGCGGCAGCGCCGGCCTGGGTGACCCCGAGAACAGAGAAACACACGCCAGCGAGCACGAGCGACCTTGCAATGCGTTTGATCACACTCACTTCGTCTCCTCCGTCCTCGGTCACGAGCCGAGCTTTCCGTCGGCCACGGGTACCCTCCCGCTGGTGTTGGTACCCCTTCCGCATGGATGGCCGACATCCTGCGGATTGAAATTGCCACTCATGCGGTGATATACCATCCGTCTTGCGCCTCCGCAATCGAAGCGCCCGCTTGGGTATACCTTCGAGAAGCGGATCCAGGCCAGGCGAGACCGTTGGCCACCCGCGGTTCTCGCTGGGCCGAAGTCATGAATGGGACTGTGACGACAGAAAGGAAGTCTCTGATGGTTGAGCAGTACCGTTGTTCGGGGTGTGGCTACTTCCATATCGGACCGGCCCCCGATCACTGCCCCGTATGTGGTGCGCCGAAGACAGCGTTCAAGGAGTACGCCGGACCCGGCGACCTGACCGGCACGAAGACGCTCACGAACCTGCTCGCTGCGTTCGCCGGCGAATCGCAGGCCAATCGCAGGTACACGCTGTGGAAGCGAATCGCCGAGCTCGAGGGGGCCCCAGAGAGCGCGATCAAAGCGTTCGAACGGGCCGCGGCCGAAGAGACCGCTCACGCTCTGGGGCACTGGGCTTACATCGCCAACGGTGCGACGGCCACCGCCGACAATCTACGGGCAGCCGCCGAAGGCGAGGACAACGAGGCCACCGACATGTACCCCGAATTCGCCCAGACCGCAGAAGACGAAGGCTTCCCTGAGATCGCATCGTACTTCCGCGCCGTGGGTCGCTTCGAGGCGGAGCATCGCGAGGAGTACAAAGCCGCCCTGTCCGATATGGGCGTCGAGTAGCTCATTGACCGATTCCCGTACACGAGACCCGTTGCCCGAAGCGGTGGGCATCAAGGGGCTGGACGCTGCGGGCATCGAGTCCTTGATGGCCGAATACGGCGAACCGAGGTACCGGGCCCGTCAGGTCGTGCGATGGCTGTACGGTCGAGCTGCGAGATCGTACGACGAGATGACGGATGTGCCCGCCGGCCTGCGAGCGAGACTCGCAGGCCGGCTCCCGCTCCCTTTCCCCCGCATCATCGAACGCCAAGTATCTCGTGACGGCACTCGCAAATACCTTCTCGGGCTCGGAGACGGTACCTCTGTCGAGTGTGTCGGTCTCCCCCATGACGGTCGACTGACGGTCTGCTTCTCGACACAGGCCGGCTGTGCGATGGGATGCTCCTTCTGTGCCACCGGGAAATCCGGGCTCACCCGCAACCTCGGAGCTGGCGAGATGGTGGACCAGGTCCGGGTGGTCGCCGAGGATCTCGGTGGCCGGCCGACCAATGCCGTGGCCATGGGCCAGGGAGAACCCTTTGCGAACTACGACGCCACCTTGGCTGCGCTCCGGTTCATGAACTCGCCCGACGGGCTTGAGATAGGCGCGCGTCACCTGACCGTTTCAACGTGCGGGCTCGTGAGCGGGATAGAGCGCTTGTCGCGCGAACCGGAACAGTTCACCTTGGCGGTCTCGCTCCATTCGGCTGTACAGACGACCCGGGACCGACTCATGCCCGGCGTGCGAGGAATCCCCCTTGAACGCCTCAGGTCGTCGCTAGCGGCCTACATCTCGTCCACCGGGCGCAGGCCGAGTCTCGAATACGCCCTGATCGCAGGCATCAACGACACCGATGTTGAGCTCGATGCGTTGCTTGGCTTCTGTCAGGGACTCCTTGTGCACGTCAACCTGATTCCGGCGAATCCGGTGACCGGCGGCTTCGAAGCCCCACCTGCGCCGTCACGCGTGCAGCGGTTCGCTGAGAAGCTCCTCGATCACGGTGTGCCGACGACTATTCGTGCAGAGAGAGGCGCCGACATCGACGCGGCCTGTGGCCAGCTGCGCCAACGCGCGACAGGGGCACGGGCCGACTGACGAGCGGTCTTCAGACTCCGGTTTCCGGCCACCGCCTCACCGCAGTCGCGAAGCGGTGACTGGACACATCGTCCTGGCGATCGGACATCCCTCGCAGACCTCTGGGTCCCAGCGTCTTAGCGGAGCGAAATCAGATGCGCGTACCTCCTCCACCCGACGGATGAGGTCCTCTCGCACCTCTTGGAGGTCCTCCGCGGTGAAGGCATGAACCACGCTCGACGGATCTCCAGACGCATCCGGGACTTGCAGCCGGACGAACTCCACGCGCACCTCGGAGCAGCCGTCTTCCTGAGCCGCAAGCGCATAGCATGCCGCTTGAAGTGCGAACTGTGCGGCCTTGGACGCGTCGACCTCCTGGCACCCCGTCTTGTAGTCGATGACCATCGCCGAGTCACCGGTACGCCCATACGCATCGAGGGTGCCGATGAGGTCGAACGCCTCGTCGCCACTTCCGATCCTCACGGCGAACGGCCATTCGCGTCTGACGATGTGATGGCTCGACAAGCGAGCGGCTTGGCCTGACTGAAGGAAGCACCTGACGGCCCGGTGGAGTTCTTCGCGTCCCGCCGAGTCAAGGCCGTGAGCACGCGCCACCGCATCGAGGCGAACCGTGTCCGGCGGCCCTGAACCCGTGACCTGCAGCGCGACATGCACGGCGGAACCGAGGTCCGCGGGTGAAGAGCCCTTGCGGCCATGTCTGACCGTACCAAGCCTCAGCATCTTCTCCGCCTGGAATCGCAGCGCGCAGCGCTCGAACAGTGCCAGGTCGGAGTACGAGAAGCGCGTGGGGTGGGTCACCGAATCACCGAAGCCTCCACTGAGACTCCTGCTTCGGATTCGCGTGTGGAACTCAAGACCTGGATCCGCTTCGACGGGCAGGCCATCATCATCCGGCTTGCACGGTCCGGCCTCACTCGACGATTCCGCCAGAATCTGCACGAGGACGTCCGTCTTGCCGAGGGACCGTTCGATGCTCCCTGCTGACGATTCGATCGTCTCCGCACCGAACAGCACCCTTCTCAGAGCGGACATCGGTTGAGGGTCCTCGGCGTTTGGCGGCTTGGCGAGCGCGACTGCCCCGCTCAGGAGCAACACGTCTTCCGCTCGCGTGCAGGCCACGTAGAACAGGCGTGCCGCCTCTTCGGCCTCGTCTTGCCTGGCTCGCGCACGTATCCTGCCTGACCTCGTCTCGCCGGCCCGGTCCTTGTGTGCCTCGGGCGACCTGAGGGCGAAGCTGACAAGGCGTGGTGATTCGGGAAGTCTCCCGACCTGAATGGCTGCGGATCTGTCGACGACGTAGCGATCGAGCCCAACAGCAGCCACGACCGGGAACTCCAGGCCCTTTGAGGAGTGCACGCTCATCACGCGCACCACCTCCTGCCCTTCTGATGCGAGCACGGCTGGCGTGGCATTGACCCCGTACGCCTGCATGGCTGCGAAATGCGCCTCGATCGCTGCCGGGCCGGACACGTCCTCGGCTTCAAGTTGAGCGATCCGGCGCACCATCTTGAGAACGTTGGCGAATGCCTGACGACCCTCCACGCCCCGTGAAAGCAGAAGGACGTCGACGTCGAGACGCTCCAATGCCCGCAAGACCAGGTCGGCGAGAGGTCTTTCTCCCAACTCCTGCCGCGCCTCCATGATCGCACTCACGAACGCCTCTCTGCGGCTTTCATCCGGGCCGGTCAGTCCGCAGTCCCCCACGCACAGGGTCTCCCACAGTCCACCTGCGCCACTCTCGAAACGGTGCAGCGCCAGAAGCGCGAGCGCGTCATCGGTCAGACGTCCTGGGTCACCGGCGAGCGACTGAAGCAATGCTTCTTCGTCGTGGGGATTGCCTATCACGCGAACGAGAGTCCGCACCATGTCGACTTCGGGCCTGAACAACAGTCGGCTGCCGCCCACGACCGCCGCCTCGAGTCCCGCTTCACGCAACGCACGCGCGTACGTCTCGGCATACGTGTACTGCCGCACCAGCACCACCATCTGGCCGGGCGAATAGACCCGTGCCAGCTCCCTGAAACGCTCGGCCACCCATGCGGCCTCCTTCTCGCACGCCTCGCCACGACGGCTGTTCGTGGCATCAACCATTGCGATCCGGACCCTTCGCTCGGGTTCGCCCGTGGCCTCATAGGGGTCGCGGCCAGGGCGCAGCGGAGAGGACGTCGCACCGAAAAGCCCTTCGTCAGCGAATATCGCGTTTATCGCTTCGAGGACCTCCGGGTGTGATCGGTAGTTGGTGTCGAGCGAGTGATCCTTCGCCCCCTGCGACCGCATCTGTTCCAGATGCGCCCGATACACACCGACGTCCGCGCCCCGGAAGCCGTAGATGGACTGCCTCTCATCTCCCACCGTACAAAGGTCAGTCCCGGCCAGCCTCTCGATGATGGATGTTTGAAGCGCGTCTGTGTCCTGGAACTCGTCGACCATCGCAAGACGGAAGCCAGACCGGATGCGCGCCAGGACGTCGGGACGTCTGTCAAGGAGCTCCGCGACAGAGGTCTGGAGGTCGTCGAAGTCCAAGAGTCCTCGGTCTCGCTTCAAACGCCAGACGTGGTCACGAAACGCGATGGTCATGCGAACAAGCGAGCGCTCGAGCAGCGCATCGCGAGCGTCAATCGCCTCCACGCACAGACGGTGGTGGACGGCCTTGAGACGCCCTTGGACCTCCTCGAGTGCCTTGACCCTGGCCCCCGCTTTCCACTCGCCGAGGACGTCGACGATCGCAAGCACCATCTCAACGTCCGAGATGTGAGATCGACTCAGATCGCACAACGCCTGATACGTCCTGTCGCATCGGTTCTCGAGCTGCAAAGCGGTCTTCGTCGGAGAACCACAGGCGGCGACGTCGCCGGCGGCGGACTCGAACAGTCGCAGCGCACGCGTCAGCAACATCTTGGCATCAGGAAGAACAGCGGGAGTCGCGAACGCGTCGGAGCCCTCTGTCAACACCAACGCGTCAGATGCGGCGCCTACCACCGCCTGCCAGACGGCTTCGAAGCCGAACTCCTCGAACAGAGCTCGTCCTTCTTCTGATCGCAACTCTATCGTCACGACCGCCTCGAACGCTTCTCGTTTGAGTTCCTCGGCCACGACGCCGTCTGCGACACTGAAGTGCGGATCGACTCCCGCCTCCAGCGCATATCGCCGCAGCAACCTGCTACACAGACCATGGATGGTCGAGATCCATGCTCCGTCCACGGCGAGCGCGTCGTCCGGTCGGCCTTCAAGCCGCAAGGTGGCCCGTATGCGCTCTGCGATCTCCCCCGCAGCCCGGTCCGTGAATGTTATCGCCAGGACCTCATCGACCCTCGCCGGCGGCCGGGAACCCCCGCCGAGGTCCTTGGTCGCACGGACGAAGCGCTCGCACAGGGTCCTCGTCTTGCCCGAACCCGCACCCGCGGTGATGAGCACCGGGCCCTCGAGTGATTCGACGGCGGCGCGTTGCTCACTGTTGAGTTCCAGAGTCATGAGCGTCTCTCCGGACACCAAGCCACAACCGAACACCTGCGGCATGACTCTGACCCGGGCGTCGGCGCGACGCCGCCGCTGCGCATGCGCTCGACGGTCACGCGCAGTCTTTCGACCGCGCGCTCTATCTCCTGTGCGAACTCCTCCGCGCTCACACCATCTCGGTCACAACCCAACTCGCCCAGTTCGATTGCTCCCCGCACCCATACCCCCCTGATCTCGCGAGTGGACAAAGACCGGTAGAGGGCTCCCACCACCGTCTCTCCCGTCGACTTACTCATGACGGCAGCGTAGAGCGGCGCTTGCAACAGTCCTTTCGTTTCAAACGACCCTCTCCCAGACACATCGGTCGACGTCTTGTAGTCAGTGACGACGGCCCCGGCGGGCCCACTGTCGATGCGATCGATGCGGCCTACGAGGCTCACTCCCTCCAGTTCGACTGACACTCCCTCTCTCTGACCGAATACGTGCTCGTGCGACCGCGGTACGAACCCTGGTAGCAGCCGAGTGTCGTCGATGATGGCCGTCCTCGCCCATCGGACAGCCTCATTCGCGGCGACACGGGAGCTGAGACCTCCGGCCTCGAGCGCAGGGTGTCCGGCTGCGCTCTCGCTGGCTACCTCCTCGAAAAGCTCCAAGGCATCGGAGAGCCGAGCAGGAGTCACCCGCTCAAAGCCCATTTCCTGCCAGCGCGCATAAAACGTTGCGAGCATCCTGTGGGCGAGGCTTCCCCGCTCGCGCGCATCGAATCTCAGGTCCATTCGACGTGGACGAATGATCCTCTCGACGAACCACTTGTACGGACACGAGAGATAGGTCTCCACTTCGGAGACGCTGAACTCCTCACGAGTCTCGAGTGCACGCAGAACTCGATCGTCCGCCAGCAGGCCCCTGGATGGCGGTCGCGGCGCGTTGCTCGTCGCCTCGAGTCGTGCGGAGACCGTCCCATGGAGACGGGACGGCGCCAGGGTCGTCAGTCCCGAAGAGTCCTCCTTGCGGATCGTCACCTCGTTTGGCTCGATTCCGCACGCAGCGTCGACGGGACTCCGATACACGTCGAGCGCGGCGTCCCAGAACGCCGAGGCCCTCAGGGGCTCCCCGTTCTCGTCCAGTGCGGTCCGCGCCAGGATCAATGCGCCATTCGCTCGGGTGATCACGGTGTGGAACAGCGTCCGCTCCTGCAGCCGTTCGTCCACCCGCTTGGGCACCCCTAGCCTTTCGAGCAGCATGCAGGCCAAGGACTCCCTCGGCTCCGGCGAGAACTCACTGCTCGTGAGCCCTCCTACCACGACAACGTCGAAACACCGACCTCTCAGCCGGTGCGCTTCTGTGACGAGCACCCCGCGACTGTCGGGACCGCCCGTAGAGACCTCAACCGACCTGAGAGCTGAGATCAGATGGGATTCCGTCCACTCCTGTCCTATCTCCGCCAATTCACCCACGGCCGCGAGCAAGGCCTTGTGAGCTGAAGCGTCAGCGGATGCCAGTGGCTCGTGTTTCCCTCGCGACCGGTTCGAGAACATCCTGCCAGCGAGCACCTGCCATTTATTGACATTTTCTGTCCGGACTCCTTCGCGAGCGAGTTCGTTGAGCAGCCGCAACGTCCGCGAGGCCTGAGCCGGAGCTCGCCTGATCGCGTCCTCAAGCGCATCGCGAGCAGATGCCGCTCTCCTTCTCCAGGATCGTTCGGAGTCGGCCACCCAGTCTTTGTCGCAGCCCGAGAACGGACTCGAGAGAAACGCGATGAGGCGTTCTGTGCCCGCGCCACGACCCGCACAGGCATCAAGCCCACACAGCAGCGCCCTGCCGAAACCGGTGGCGGAGAAAGGCACCCTGACGTCGACGGAGCATTCGACGCCCAGCGACTCGAATGCAGCTGCGATTTCAGCGGCCCTGTCCGCCACTTCTCTGAAGACAACCGCGACGGATGTCTCGGTACCCCCCGTATCGATGTGTTCGCGAACAGCGCGTGCGATCAGGGCGATCTCCGCGCCCCCGTACGACGCCTCGCAGAAGCTGACAGCCCCTGATTCCGGTATGAGCTCTCGAGTCTCGAACACCGATTCCCAGAACTGACTAAGCCCGGGGTTCACATCCGACGAAGCTTGAGCGCGCACTGTTTCCGTTGCAATCTCGCTCAGGCGTCCGACGAGCCCTTCCGCACCCGCATACGCCGCACGTCCGGGCTCCCACACGAGTCCGATCGTCACGTCGCCCGGCTCGGCCAGCCGTATCAGAAGACCCTCTTCCACCTGCTCGAAATCAGAGAACTGCGTCAGGAAGAGGTGCCCTTCGTGCCACTCGGGGCTCTCCGCCAACAGGTGCGTGGCCTCAGCCGCCTCGATGTACCCGCGCGCTTCGAGGAGGCGTCTGTAGCGACGCAGCACCTCGGCGAGCTCTCTTACCTCGGGTTCGCGAAACTCTGAACAAGGGTCGTGAGGCAGCCGCTTGGCCACGTCCGCTACGAGCAACAGCAGACCCGGAGAAGTCCCGATTCTTGCCAGCTCTTGAATAGGGAAGTCCTCGAGCGTGAAGCGCACGAGCGCGGTCCGGGCCGCCGCTCCGACTATCGTGCGTCCATCGCCTTGCGATATCCATGTCCGACGTATCCATGAGTCGAAAGTGGCCACTTCGACACCCAAGACGCGCCACCGGACCAGTTCATCGGACCATAGGCGCACATCTGAGGTCGTTGGCACAACGAGCGTCGTCGTCCCTTGACGAGCGGCCTGTCTCAGGCGCTCGATGATCAGCTCGTCAACATTCGATCGTGCCGGGCCGGTTATCAGCCTCAGTGACATGGTGCATCCTCCCTGGACACGCCAAGGATGGCACCTGGGTCTGACACGGGAGCCTCGACGATCTCATCCCTGGGTCGATGTGTAGCCCTTGAGTCCCTCGCGGATCTCTTGGACTTTCCGCCAAGCGACCTCCTCGTCACGACCCAGGTAGTGATCGACCCGCCCGCTGAGGATCTCCGCAGCATGCTCGGCCCGCTCAGCGACACTGCGCGCGATTTCAGCAGCTCGGTATGCCTCGGAAGCAAGGCGTCTTCTCGTGGCGGCCCCGCTCGAGGGCGCGACGAGCAGTCCTGCCACGAAGCCGACCGCTGCCCCCGCGATCAATCCTATGGCAAGAAATTCCAGATTCCTTCTCATTCCGCGCCCTCTTCCGACCCTGTCTGTCCTTCCGTCATCACGAGAAAGATGCGCTCCAGGTCCTCCTCGCTCCTGAACTCGATCTCTATCTTGTTCTTGTCTTTACCGGCCCTCACCCTGACATTCGTTCCAAGCAGGCGTCGAAGTCGCCTGGCGACGAGCTTGAATGATTTGGGAGTCGTTGGGCGAGGAGCACGCGGACTCTGACCAGCGGCCAGCAATTTTGCGAGGTTCTCCGTCTCGCGAACGGACATGCCCTCGTTCGCCACCTTCTCCGCCAGTCGAATGCGTCCGGACTCTTCAGGAACCGCGAGTATCGCGCGCGCGTGGCCTGCGGATAACTTCCCGACGTATACGAGCTCCTGGACCTCCTCAGGAAGATCGAGCAGTCGGAGTGCGTTGGTGATCGTCGAGCGGGACTTCGATACCTTGTCCGCAAGCTCAGCCTGAGTCATCTGATGGTTGGACAGAAGCTTGCGGTACCCTCGCGCTTCTTCGATGGGGTTCAAGTCTTCTCGTTGAAGATTCTCGATCAACGCGAGCTCGAGCGATTCCGCCTCACTCGAAGCCCTGACCCTCACAGGGACCCGCTCGAGGCCCGCCTCCCGACAGGCTCTCCAGCGCCGTTCGCCAGCGATGATCTGGTATCCCTCTCCAAGGGGCCTGACCACGATGGGTTGAATCAAGCCGACTTTTCTTATTGAGTCGGCCAGCTCCGCGATGCCCTCCTCGTCAATGTCCGTCCGGGGCTGATCGGGATTCGGGCTGATTCGGTCAATCGAGAGTTCGGTGACGTCCTCTTCGGCATGGGACTCCTGAGACGCGCTTGGAATCAACGCGGAGAGCCCTCGGCCCAGACCTCTTCTAGACACGTGCTATCACTTCCTTCGCCAAGTCGCGATAGGCTTGAGCGCCCTTTCCGGACGGATCATACATGGTGACCGGCTGGCCAAAGCTCGGGGCCTCGGAGATTCTGACGGTCCTCGGAATCATGGTCTCGAAGACCTTTTCTCCGAAGAAATCCCTGACCTCGTCGACCACTTGCTGGCCCAATCTTGTCCGTGAGTCGTACATGGTCATCACGACACCGAAGATCTCAAGCGAGGGGTTCAGGTGGGTCTTGACCAGCCTGACGCTGTCCAAGAGCTTTGAGAGTCCCTCGAGAGCGTAGTACTCGCACTGAATGGGAATCACGAGCCCGTCCGCTGCCGTCAGCGCATTGATTGTCAGAAGCCCAAGCGAAGGGGGGCAGTCGACGATGATGAACTCGAAGTCATGCGCGATTGAATCGGTCATGGCCCTCAAGCGCGTCTCTCTGCTGAGCGCTGACACCAATTCGATCTCGGCACCGGCGAGCTGAATGGTCGCGGGAACGGCGAACACGTTCTCGATCTCGACTGGCTCGATGATCTCAGCAATGTCCGTATCGCCCAACAGGGCGTTGTAGACGCACAATTCGCGCTGGTTCTTGTTAAGACCGAAGCCAGACGTGGCGTTCCCCTGCGGGTCAAGGTCGATCAACAGCACTTTTCGACCGAGCTCGCCCAGGCTGGCCGCCAGATTCACGGCGGTCGTACTCTTGCCGACCCCGCCCTTCTGGTTCACCACCGCGAACACGTGCGCCAGGTGACCAGAGTCTGCGGACCCACTCAAGATGACGCCCTCCCCTCGACGGATGACCGCCGAGAAGTATAGAGCACCCCGCCGCCATGGTGAAGCATGCCCCTGACAGTCAGGCAAGAGGCCTCTTGGATGCCATTCCTTCCCTGCGGGGCAGCTGCGACTTGGGAACGCCGATGCGACGATAGGTCACGTTCGTCCGTCGCTCGGCACCACCAGGGAGGTGGTACTTGCGGACTCCAACGAGCTCCATACCGCACAGGCGCCCCGCCAGCACCCCCCTCTCAAGCTCGTCCGCCGCCGGTTCCCCCTTCATCGCCACCAGAACGCCCCCGGACCCAAGAATCGGGGCTGCAAGTTCGACAAGAACGGGGAGCTCGGCGACCGCGCGCGCAACAACTATAGCTGCACACCCGGGATGTCGCCTAGCGAAAGCTTCCGACCGGGATCCGCCGACAGAGATCCACGTTTCGAGGTTCTGTGTCATCAAGTAGCGCTGAAGGGCGGTCGTCTTCTTCGCGACGGAATCGAGCAATACTGCCTGCCGGCCGCTGGCCAAAGCCAGGGGAAGACCCGGGAAGCCACCGCCCGTTCCGATGTCGACCAGAAGTCCTGGGCCGGCCTGGTCAAGGTCAGGAAGCGCAAGCAGTGAGTCCAGCGCGTGTAGACGAATGGATTCGATGGGGTCAGTGACCGCGGTCAGGTTCACTTTCTGATTCGCATCAAGAAGCCACTCGATGTGCTTGATGCAGGCCTGTACGACCTGGGGGCTGACGGTTAGACCTGCTTCAGAAAGCCAGTGCGCCAGGATCGCCTCGTTTTCCAATCGATGTTTCACGTGAAACCCTCGCCCTGTGTTGGACGTATCCCGTTCCGTCGCGCGCGCTGGTTAACGAGGAAAAACGCCAGCGCCACGCCGCAGCCACACCCCAATCAAAACGGCGTACCCCAACGGAAGACCCCTCGAAAAC
>JAJUJM010000012.1 GCA_029265315.1 Actinomycetota bacterium
CATCTCACGAACGATACTCGGCGCAGTGCCGTCGACCTCGACCGGCACGAAGGACTCGGCGAAACGGGGGTGCGTGGCCAGATACCCTTCGAGCTCACCCCGCAGGCGCACCACCTCGGCGAGCGCCTCCTGGCCCAGGTCACGCTCCGCATGGACCATGAGGTCCGTCTCGGCGCGCACCACACGGAAGCCGACGAGCCCTTCGGGCCGCACGACGGTTCGATACCACCTGGGTTCAAAAGCCATCACATCACCCCGAGAACCCGGAACGCCCGCCACGCCGAAGCGTCGCAGGCGTCCCGTTCTCATGAAGAAGAACCCGGCTCATCACCGATGTCCCCCGCGACCACAGTATACGACGACGCGGAGTGTCACGTCACGCACCGCGTCCGACGACACATGTGCGCCGGACGACGGTTGTGTCTTCGCGCGAAAGCGGTATCGGTCGGTCTCTGAGCGTTGTCGCCGCGCGATACTGGGGAATCGTCTTGACGTGCACGGAAGCGTGAAGGAGGTCTTGTGCGGGAGATCCTCGAGATGTGTGTCGAACTCGACCGTACCGCGGCAGTCACGTACGAGGAGCTCGCACGCCTGTGCACCGATGCCGAACTGGGCACCACCTTCGCCAAGCTCGCCAAGGAGGAACGTCAGCACGTCGAATGGTGGTCGGAGCTGCTCGCGGCCTGGGATGCCGGACTGGTGCCGGACATCGCCGACGAGCACGGCCTACTGCAGCGCTTGAAGGAGATCCGGAACGACCTGGCGGCCTCGCTCCCAGACGATCTCTCACTTCTGGACGAGGACGGCATGCTGGACCTGGCCGTACGCTTCGAGTTCTTCATGCTCGACCACGCGTTCAGCGAGCTCACCGAACTCATGCAGCCGGGCGGTCACGCGATGCGTCACGAAGCGTACTTCCGGCACGTGACACGCTTGATCGAGGCCGTCGAGGCCCACCACTCACAACGTCGGCTCGCGGGGTTCCTCGCCCATGTCCTGCTCAAGGTGTACCGAGACCAGCAACGTATGGCGTCTCTGGCCGTGCGCGATCAGCTGACGGGCCTGTACAACCGCCGCGGCCTGCTCGGCCACCTGCGTCAGTGGCTCGCATGGTCCGCGCGGTACGGCCGGCCGTTGGCGGTGATACTCGTCGACGTCGATGAGTTCAAACGTGTGAACGACGTTCACGGACACATGGTCGGCGATCGGTCCTTGCGACTCGTGGCTGATGCGTTGCGCGGGGGAGTCCGCACGTCTGACGTCCTGGGACGGTTCGGCGGCGACGAGTTCCTGGTGCTGGCGCCCGAGACGGACCGTGGCGAACTCCAGCAACTCATGGAGCGACTGATCACCTGCGTACGCGACTCCTCGGCCGCGGCACAGGACCTGCCCGACCTCACGGTGAGCGTCGGCGGCTCCTGGACCAACGGCGGCATCGCGATAGAGCCGGAGGTCATCATCGCGGCCGCGGACGCATCGCTGTACGAAGCGAAGGCCGATGGGCGCGATCGGGCCGGTGCGCCGAGGTCGTTCGCATCAGTCGACTGACGCTGTCTGGCTGTGGCGCTCGGCTGCGAGCTCCCCCGCGTGATAGCTCGACCGTACGAACGGCGCCGACGCGACTGCGGAGAACCCCATCCGGTAGCCCTCGCGGGCCAGGTCGGCGAACTCACTCGGCTCGACGAAACGCCTGACTGGCAGGTGTTCTGGGCTGGGCCTCAGGTACTGGCCCAGCGTGAGCAGCTCGACGCCCGCTTCGCGCAGGTCACGCATGACCTCGCGCACCTCATCGACGCGTTCGCCGAGACCCAGCATGAGTCCTGACTTTGTCGGCACGCGTGGCGCCACCTGTCGGCTTCGCGCCAACACGGCGAGGCTTCGGGCGTAATCGGCTTCAGGGCGCACCTCCGGGTAGAGTCGCGGCACCGTCTCCACGTTGTGGTTGAAGACGTCAGGCGCCGCCTCGAGCACGAGGTCCACCGACTCCAGCCGGCCGCCGAAGTCACTCGTCAAGACCTCCACTGCCGCGTCGGGAACCTCGCTTCGCACAGCCTCGATGACCGCGACGAAGTGAGCAGCGCCCCCGTCGTCGAGGTCATCACGGGTGACGGTCGTTATCACGACGTGGCGAAGGCCAAGACGTCTGGCCGCCTCGGCCACCCGCCGGGGCTCATCGGGATCGAGCGGCTCAGGGTGTCTCGATTCGACCGCACAGAATCTGCATCCACGTGTGCAGACACCACCCATGATCATGAACGTGGCGGTCCCTGCGCTGTAGCACTCACCGCGGTTGGGGCACTTGGCGGACTCGCAGACGGTGTGAAGGTCGAGCTCGCTCACGAGCCGGCCGACCTCGGAGTATGCCCCCGGACGCGCCAACGGTCTGCGGAGCCACGCGGGCATCCGGGCCCGTCGCCCCTGACCTGCCGTGTTCGAATCGAATCCGTCCGCCATGGCCGCGAGCATACCATGCACGGACCGGCCGGGGCCCAGCGCTTCAGACTCGGCCCGCCGCGTCCAAGGCCGCGAACTTGATGACCTCGCTCACCGTGGGGTGCGCGTGCACCGTGTGGGCCAGGGCGCCTACGGTGATGCCGTGACGCATCGCCACCGCGACCTCGTGGATGATCTCGACGGCGTGCGGGCCTACGATCTGGCAACCGAGGATGCGACCGGTCCCCTTCTGTGCGACGAGCTGTACGAAGCCGTCCCCTTCGCCCTCGCCGAGCGCCTTGCCGTTGGCCGAGAACTTCGCGACGGCCTGCACCGCGTCGAGCCCGCGCTCCTTCGCGCCGTCCTTGCTGCGGCCCACCACCGCGACCTCAGGGAACGTGTAGACGCACGCCGGGATGCAGTCGTAGTCGACCGTCTCGACAGGCGATTCGCCGCGCAGGACCGAGACGGCGTTGCGGGCGGCGGCGACTCCCTCCTCCTCGGCCACGTGCGCGAGCATCATGCCGCCGATGGCATCGCCTATCGCCCACACGCCCGCGACCGACGTGGCGAAATGCTCGTCCACATGGATGGCACGCCGGTCGAACTCGATCCCTGCTTCCTCGAAGCCGAGGCCAGCGGTGTTCGGCACCCGCCCCACCGCACTCATGACGACGTCGGCGACGAGCGTCGCGCCTGAACGCAGCGTCGCCCTCATGCGACCGTCCGCCCCGCGCTCCACGGCGTCGACGGCGTCGCCCAGGTGAAACTCGACGCCCATCTCCTCGAGCTTGGTCTGAGCGAGGCGCACGACGCGCTTGTCATTGCCCGGCAGGACCTGCTCCATGAGCTCGACCACGGTGACACGAGACCCGAACGCCGCGTAGGCGCACGCGAACTCAAGGCCGATCACGCCGCCACCGATGATGATGATCTCGTCGGGTATCCGGTCGAGCGACACCGCGTCATCGCTCGTCCACACACCATCCATGTCGTGGTCGATGTTGGGCAGCCTGAAGACGATGGAGCCTGTCGCGATGATGACGGCGTCGGCATCGACGGTCTGCGTGCCGCCGTCCGTGAGCGCGACCGCGATCGAAGTCGGCGACACAAGGCGACCCTGACCATACACGACGTCGACTCTGAGCCGCTTGGCCGAGCTCTCGATCTGACCGACCAGCTCGTCGACCACACCCTGCTTGCGTGAGCGCAACGCAGCGACGTCGACACTCGCCACCGCCGCGTTCAGTCCGAACTCCGCTGCGTGACGCGTGTCCGCCACGATGTGGGCGGAGCGCAGTATCGTCTTCGTCGGGATACATCCCCAGTTCAGGCATGTGCCGCCGAGTCGTTCGCGTTCGATGAGAACGACCTCGGCGCCCAGACGCGCCGCCTCGAACGCGGCCGAATAGCCGCCCGGGCCACCACCGAGCACAGCGATTCGCATGAAGACAGCCTCCGTATGCACGCAACGGTCAGAAAGTCCGACGATTCTAGCACGAGAGCGGATGCGATCAGGCGAGCCCGGCGCCCTCGACGATGCTCACGAGGGCCTCGTCGGCGCCGAGCGGCATGATGTGGACCCCGTCGACGACGTCTCGCAACGCCACGACCTGCTCGGTCGCGAGCTCGACGGCCTCTTCGAGCGGGTTCGGCGACTCGGTTATCCGCTTGGCGAGGTGCTCGGGGACCATGAGTCCGGCCAACCGTTCGTTGATGAAGCGGATGACACGGGCGCTCTTGAGCAGGAGCACCCCGGCGATGACCTTCGCACCTGCCTCGCGCAGGACCGCCGCACGCTCCGCGAACACGTCGACGTCCATCACCGCCTGGGTCTGGAAGAAGCGTGCGCCGGCCTCGATCTTCTGGAGCGCGCGCTCGAGCTGGATGTCGGAGGGCTCCGCCTCAGGGAACGCGGCCGCCCCGAGCAGGAAGTCGCACCCGCCGTCAAGCGGCGCGCCGTTCATGTCGACGCCCTCATTCAAGCCCCGCGCGACCTCGAGCAGCTGCGTCGAGTCGAGGTCGAAGACGCCCTTCGCCTTGGGATGGTCGCCGCCGCGGGGATCGTCGCCTGTCACGATGAGCACGTTCTCAAGGCCAAGTGTCCACGCGGCGAGCAGGTCGCTTTGCAGTGCCAAGCGGTTCCGGTCGCGGCACGTCTGTTGGAAGATGGGCTCGCTTCCCGCCTCGAGCACGGCTCGTGACGCCGCCAAGGAACTCAGGTGCAACGTCGCACCTTGGTTGTCGGTGACGTTGATGGCGTGGCAGTACGGGGCGATCCGGTCCACGCTCGCCAACATGGCTCCCAGGTCCGTCCCGTGAGGGGGCGCCACCTCACCGGTCACGACGAACTGTCCGACATCGAGCGCATCGCGCAGCTTGCTCACGAGCGACCCCCTTGGGTCACGTCATGCCGCTTGCGGGCATCACGCCTGCGCTCCTCGCGCAGACTGAGCGATCCCGGCTTGAGCTTCGCCGAGAAGTCCTTCGGCGGGACGACCTTCGCGGCGACCCTGCCCTGCTCGGCGAGCCGACGACGGATGCGCACGTGAGCGCACTCTCGATCGGTGAGCACCTCGCACATCCCGTCCCACATGCCTCCGCACGGACCGTTGAGAAGCCCCTTCGGGCACGTGGTGACCGGACAGATCCCCGCCGTCAGGTCCAAGACACAGTCGCCGCACGTCTGGCACCGCTCCTCGAAGACACCCGCGCGGATGACGTTGCCCAGAAAAACACTCTCCAGACCGGGGAACACGGGCCTGTCCACACTGTCGGCCACTGTCTGCACGCCGGCCCCGCACGAGAGCACGAGCACCGCGTCCGCCGCAGCGATGTCGCCCACCCGCTTGCGTGTCTCGAGCTTCGTGCCGCCAAGATGACAGGCGACCTCACCCACGGCCCAGCCAGTCACCTCGTACCCCGCATCGCGCAACTGCGCCGCCATGGCCTCCAATTCGGGCTCGCCACCCGTCTTGGCCACCGTCGCGCACTGGCCGCATCCCATCAGGAACACACGCTTGGCGCCTATCCCCTCGAGGTTGGCGATGATGCGCGAGAAGTCGCGCGGCTTCGTGATTATCATGACCGCCTACGCTTTCCGTCCGATGCTCGCGCCCACGACGCTCACGCAGCCGGGCGCATCGGGAGCATACCCCGCCCCCACCTGTTCCGCCCATTCGGGTGTGACGACCGCTCCTCCGACGAACACTCCCACGTCGGGAGCGGCCTCTCGCACAGCCGCGACCGTGTCGCGCATCGCGGGGAGCGTCGTCGTCATCAGCGCGGACAGACACACCGCGTCAGCATCGGCCGCCGCCGCCACGACCACCTCCGGGGCGACATCGACGCCCAGGTCGGCCACCTCGTAACCTTGGCTTTCGAGAAGTGATACGCAGATGTCCTTGCCGATGGAGTGGATGTCGCCTTTCACCGTCGCGAACACCACGCGCCCGGGGCTCGCTGCTGCCCCTTCACCGGGAAGGTGCTGCTTGACCCGTGCGACCGCGGCCTTCATCGCATCCGCCGCGACCATCATCTGAGGCAGGAACACCTCGCCGCGCCCGTAGGCGTCCCCCAGTCTCTGGATGGTGGGCGTCAACACCGCGCCGATGACGTCCTCTGGCGCCATGCCCGCCCCGACCAAGGCGTCCACGAGCCGCGGGGTCACGTCGGCGTCCCCTCGCAGCACCGCCGCCTCGAGCGCGTCGCGCGGGTCGCTCTCATCGATCGGACCCCCGGCGTCCGGGCCGCCCGTCCCGCCCACGACGCCTGAGGCCGCGTGCTCCAGAGCCCCCGCGTACGCCGCCTCCCAAGCCGGCCAGGCATCACCGTGCGCGTCCACGGCCTCACCCGCTGCGCGCGCTTGGTTGACGAGCCTCACGGCCTCCATGACGACGTGGTCGTTCGGGTTCACGATCGCGGCATCCAGGCCAGCGGCGACGGCGGCCGTCAAGAACGCCGCGTTCAGCAGCGGACGGTCCGGCAGGCCGTGGCTCACGTTGCTCACCCCGAGCACCGTCGAAAGCCCGAGGTCCTTGGCCGCCCGGGTGGCCGCGACCGTGACGCCGGCCGCACTCGCATCGGTCGCCGCGGTCATGACGAGTGAGTCCACGACAAGGTCACCATCGTCCAGACCCTGCCGGCGAGCGGCATCTCTCACACGCTCGATCACAGCGATTCGGCCGTCGGCATCACCGGGGATGCCGGCATCGTCGAGTGCGAGCGCCACGACGGCGGCACCGTACCGTTTCACCAACGGCAACACCGCCGACAGTGACTCCGGGTCTCCGTTCACGCTGTTGACCAGTGCGCGACCCGGATAGACACGAAGCGCGGCCTCGAGCGCGACCGGGTCGGTCGTGTCCAGTACCAGCGGCAGGTCCGTCGTCGAGACCAACGCGAGGACCGCGGCAGGCAGTGCGATGGCCGCGTCGACTCCTGCCGCGCCCACGTTCACGTCGAGCAGGTCCGCGCCGGCCCGTTCCTGCTCGACCGCGAACGAACGGACCACGCTCATCGATCCGGCGAGAAGCGCGTCCTTGAGCGCTGGCTTGCCGGTCGGGTTGATGCGCTCGCCGATCACCCGGAGCGGTTGCCCCGCCCCTATCGGCACCACGCGCCGGGGACCGGCGAGCACCGTGACGCCCGTGAACCCCCGCCCGGCCACCTCGACGCAGTCCTTGTCAGCGATCGCATCAGCGATCGCCCCTGTGAACGACGGCGAGGACCCGCAGCACGAACCGACGGCCGCCACTCCCGCTGCTCGCGCCGCCTCAGCGAACGCCCCCATCTCATCGGGCGTACCCGGGAAGACCGTGTTCCCTTCCTCGTCGAGGTGCGGGAGCCCGGCGTTGGGCTGTACGACGACCGGCAACGTCGTCGCGGCGACCATGCGCGCTGCAAGCGGCAGCATCTGCTCCGGTCCCAGCCCGCAGTTGAGTCCCACCGCCGAGGCCCCGGCCGCCTCGAGGACCACGGCCGCTGTCTCCGGGTCTGTGCCGGACAGGTCCATCCGCCCTTGGAGGCCCATGGTCACACTGGCGATCACCGGCAGGTCGGTGACGCTGCGTGCGGCCAGTACGGCACATCTGGCCTCCGCGATGTCCGTGAACGTCTCGAGGAGGATCGCGTCAGGCTCCTCGGCCGCGAGAGCAGCCGCCTGCTCAGCGAACGCGGCGAACACCTCGTCGAACGTCGCGGTCCCGAGCGGCTCCATGACAAGCCCCGTCGGGCCCATGTCAGCGAGGACATGTGGGGCCCCGTGCCGTCGCGCTATCCGCACCGCGGCTCGGTTGAGCTCCTCGACGCGGTCTTCGAGACCGTACTCGGCGAGCTTGGGCGCGGAACCTCCGAACGTGTTCGTGATCGTGCAGTCCGATCCGGCCAGCTTGTAGTAGTGCAGTATCTGGGCCACGATCTCCGGTTCGGTGACGTTGATCAACTCCGGCGCGGTGCCCGGGGAGATGCCGGCGCGCTGGAGCATCGTGCCCATCGCTCCGTCGAGCACGAGCATCTCCCGCCCCAGTCTCCGCATGATGTCGGGCATCGTCTTCACACCTCCCGGGCCAAGTCGTCCGAATCCGACACGGACCCATGCTCTGTCGATGGCTTCTGCGCACCGGCGGCCGCTTCACGTGACTTGCCACGAACGTACGCGGCGGCCATGAACCACAGCGAGCCGACACACATCACGCCCAGGACCGCCATCTCCAGGAGCGGCCAGACGCCGTACCAAGCGAGGAAAGTCTGAGCGTCTCCGCTGGCCAACGCATACACGACATCGGCGAGCGATGCGAGCAAGAGCGAGATCGTACACGCCTTGAGGTACCGGGCCGCCGCCACGCTGCCACGCGCTGCACCGACAACGTACACCAGACAGTACCCGATGCTCGCCGCCATCACGATCAGAAAGCCCACCGGCACGAACGTGAGCGTCCACATGAGTTCGTATCCGTAGTACACGCTTGCCCCTGTCAGAACGTGAGCGAGATCGCGCGCCGCGGGCAGGCCACAACGCAGGCCTCACAGTAGACGCAGCGATCCTTGTCGAAGACGAGGTCCTCCCCGGACAACACGAGCGCTTTGGGTCGACAGACGGCCGTGCACAGGCCGCACGTGACGCAGCGGTCCTCGTCCAGACGGATGTCGCTCGCCGCCTCGCGGACAGTGAGCCCTTGGGCCTCTAGAAAGCCGATCCCCTGTGCGATGGCCTCCTTGGCGCCGGTCACCTCGACGAGCATGCGCCCCTCCTGCCCAGGCTGTATCTGTGCCCGCAGTATGTTCGGGACGATGTCGTAGTCCTTGACCAAGTGGTACACGACCGGCTTCAAGGACTGCCGGGGCGGGAACGTGAGATCAAGGCGCTTCTTCGTCATGTCAGATCGCCTCCTCAGTGCGCACCTCGAGAGGCTTGACCCCCTGCGACCCGGCCTGCGGCAATGGCTGAACCGGCGCGGTCAGGGTGAACCCGCCCTCTGCGACCCAGGACTTCAGTGTCTCGGCGATGCGGCGTGCCACCTTGAGCGACGAGATGGGCCCTGTCGGCACCTTCTTGCCCTTGATCTCGATGGCGCCGCTTCGAAGCTCGGCGTAGGTCGCCGTTCCCACGGCCGGTCGGGCGCGACGCTGAACGCCGTAGTCGAAGACCGTGGCGGTGATGTCCGCGTCGGTGAGGGCGAGGGTGGCCGCCAGCTCCTCGTCGAGCACTGGGATCGGCACGCCGATACCGACGAAGCACGAGACCCCGTAGCCCACCATCGTCGCGGCCGAGAAGAACTCGCTGCGCGCCTGCTTGAGGTCCGCGATCACCGCGAGCGTGCCCGCCGGCTTCACGGGGACCCCATGCTCATCGCGTTCCTGGTTGGGGTTGTGCTGCGTCCCCTCCCACGCCACGAAGCCCGGCGCGCCAGCGACGAAGCATCTCGTGCCCACACCGATGGTGCGGTACAGGGGGTCGTTCAGCAGGGGCGACAGTGCTCCGGCCGAGCAGTACGTCGCGTTACCGAAGTGCGGATGAAGAGGACCGAGGTAGGTGTAGAGCGTGCGGTCGCTCGAGTTCACCGCCACCGCGTAGTTCTGGTAGGCGTTACGCGGATTGAAGAAATACGCCTGGTTGAGGTCGTCCAGCGTGATCCACGTGTCTATCTCGGTCCGCGGGTAGCAGTCCGTACCGTGCCCGCGCGCCTTGAGGCGGACCGCGTGCCCACGGATGAGGTCCTCGATGACATGCGCGCCGCCGTATTCGATACCTCGGGTGAGTGAAGGCTCCGTGGCGCCGAGGAACGTGTCGACCGCGGCCAGTCCGCCGCTGGCCGGCACGTCGTTCAGCGTGATCTCACCCATCTTGATGGGCGGATCGGCGTGGCCGAAGTTCAGAAAGACGCCGCTCGAACACATGGGCCCGAACGTGCCCGTCGTGACGACGTCCACTCGCTTGGCGGCCTTCTTCAAACCTTCGGCGGCAGCGATCTCGGCGAACTCCTCGGCGGTCATGACCACCGCTGAACCGGTCGCGATACGCGCGTTGATCTCCTCTAACGTCTTGGCCATGTCTTCTCACTTCCCGGGAAGCACCCGATGGACGAAGCGGGGCGCCAGTGAAACGGGCTCGTCGCCCAAGCGGCCGACTGCGCCCGCGAACCGAACGTGCACGCTAGAGACAGTGCATTCGCCACAGGGCAGCCGCGATGATCTCGCCATGGTCGAACGCGAGCTTCTCCGGAAGCTCGTCTACGAAGAACCATCGTGCTTCAGCGGCGTCATCCCCCGGCACGATGAGCGGCTCGTCGAGTCCCAGGTCGGCCAGGTAGGCCGCGGAGACGGTCCAGCCGCGCGGGTCGCGCCCGGGGTCCCCGAAGGCCCCCAACGGTACCATCGGGCCCTCCCAGATGACCCCGGTCTCTTCGGCGAGCTCTCGGCGGGCGGCGGCGTGGGGCCGTTCGCCCTCGTCCACGAAGCCGCCGGGCAACGCCCAGCACCCGGCGAAGGGCTCGGTCCCTCGTTGCACGAGGAGCACCTTGCGCGCCTCAGCAGGGCCGCAGCACACGACGGTGTCGCAGCAGAAGGCAGGACGCGGATAGTCGTAGCAGTACTGCATGGCGCCAGTGTAGCGAATACGGCGGGCGAACGGTCATTCGGCTCGCTCGATCGCCGGAGAGAACACCACCGCCAGCGTCCGCACGACTCCTAGTGCCACGACCATCCCTGCCAGCGCTGCGACCAGGCCCCAGTCAGCGTGCCCCGAGTACAGAGCCACCCATATCTCACGCAAGACGAATGCGAGGGAGGCGTCGGCCAGATGCGTCACCCGGACACGGTGGTACTTCAGATACTCAGTGAGCGAGTGGAATATCTCGATGAAGATGAATACCGTGAGCACCTCGGTCGTGATCCGTTTGAAGGGCTCATCGACGCGTCCGATGAATGCCTGCCCCAGATGGCCGGCGAGCTGCCATACTGCGAAGACCAGAGCAGCGAGCACAAGTACGATCAGCACGTCTATCACGAGCGCGATCACGTGGTCCCTGAGCCACGAGACGCCCTTGCGCACCATCGGTATCCCATGCGAAGCGACCGCGGACGTGTCTTCGTGCGATGCGTTGAAATCCATGTGAGCATGGTAGCCGGGCGTCTGCGACCCAAGGTGAAACCAAGATTTCGAAGCCGTTAGGAGTTCATGAAAGGAGTCCGTGAGCGGCCATCGGACGAAAGCAGAACCAGAAACGCCCCGCAGACGACCACGACCGTAGGCGATGAGGACATCCATGGGCCAACGAAGCAGGTCCGTTCTTGCCATGCTCACGCTCTACGTGGTGTGGGGAACGACCTACCTCGGCATCAAGGTCGGGCTTGACGCCGGTCTTCCGCCCGCTCTCTTCCTGTGTCTGCGCCTGTTGCCAGCCGCGGCGATCATGTTCGGTCTCGCGCGCTGGAGGGGGGCTCCGCTCGTCCCGCCGGTCGAGGAACTGCGCACCGTCCTCATCGTCGGGATCTTCCTGCTCATCGGCGGTCAATACGTGACGTTCCTCGCTGAGCAATACGTGCCGTCGGGACTGTCAGCGCTCATCGTCGCGCTGCTCCCTTTGTGGATAGCGCTCGCCGAGTTCGCCTTCCCGGACATGCGGCGGCCCGGGCCACTCGGCTGGTTCGGCCTTGCAGTGGGCTTCGCCGGACTGGCCATCCTCATGTGGCCACGCCTCGACGGCCTGACCACCGGCAAGAAAGAGACTCTCGGTATCTCGCTGCAGATGCTCGCCGCTTGGCTGTGGACCGCCGGCTCCGTGTACAGCAAGCGCCATCCGGTACAAGCGGATGGCATCGTGGTGACGGCGTGGCAGATGTTGGCCGCCGGTCTCGTCACGCTTGGCATCGCGACGGTGAACGGCGAATGGTCACGCTTCGAGCCGTCGCCGAAGGGCATCGTCGCCATCACCTACCTGAGCGTGTTCGGAAGCTGCGTCGCGTTCACCGCGTTCGTCTACGCGCTCAAACACCTGCCGGCGAGCAAGGTGATGACCTACGCGTACGTCAACCCCGTCATCGCGGTGTTCGCGGGATGGGTGGCGGGCCTCATCGGGCTCGTCCCGCCGGAGCCCGTGACCGTCTCGGTCCTCGCGGGAATGGCCGTCATCGTCGTCGGCGTCGCGCTCACGACCGCCGCCCCGACGCTGCCGCCGCGTGCGGCTACGGCTTCGCGCCGACCAGGATGAAGAGGTAGCTGCCACGCGCGACCGCGGTACCGCCCGCCGGCTGCTGCTGGTAGACGATGCCCGCCTTGTCTTCTTTCGGCTGCACCATGACGCGCGGCTCGAGTCCCGCCGCGATGATGCGCCGCTCCGCTTCGGCCTGTGGCAGACCCAACAGGTCCGGCGCGGTCACATCGGCCGCGGTAGCACGACCGAGCGACACGAGGAGGCCCACCGTGGTCCCGGGGTCTGCCGACGAGCCCGCCTTGGGCGTCTGCTCGAACACGAACCCCTCCGGCTGTTGTTCCGTGTGGAGCTCGGAGACCGCTGCCAGATACCCGTTCGCCCTCAACACCGAGACGGCCTGCGAGCGCGACATGCCCACGACATCGGGAACGGTCGCAGCGGCCTCGTCCTCGCGTTCGGTGCTTTCGCCCTCTCCCCCCAGCACGACATCCTCAGCGACCCCGATGAACACGGTGGCGCCCGCGCCCACCTGACTGCCCGCAGCCGGGTCCTGTGAGACCACCGTGCCAGGTTCAGCCACGGTGTCGTACGAGACCTCAACCTGTACCGAGAACCCCGCCGCCTCAAGCGCAGCGATGGCTGATCCGCGCGACATGCCCACGACGTCAGGCACCATCGCCGTCTGTTCCGTCGGCTTCGCCACGTCGGCCTGGTCCGGCGCACGCCCGAAGTCCGAATAGTTCCAGATGAGCCAGATGATGACGGTGATCACGGCCGCGAGCACGAGCCACGGCAGCCAGCCACGCCGTCGGGCACGGTCGTCCTCATGCTCCTCGATGGCCAGCTCTTCGTCGGGGGTCATCGCCGTCCTCCCGCATCGCCGCGACTTCAGACACGTTCACCCACAGGATAGCGCGCACCGACCCGCTGTCTCCACCGCTTCTTCATAGCCGGCTCACGACGACTCCTTCGATGCGCTCTACGATCGAAGCGCGGGCCGCCCTGATTCATCCGGCGGGGCGGCCCACAGGCACGGCAACGCCATACCTCCCCCCTCCAGACGGATCGGTCCGGTCACCCCCACCGGGCCGATCAGTCTTTCTGGGAGGTCTTTCTCGGCTCGGGTAGAATCGCTCTCGTGCGACCGTCCGCCACGCACCCGTCGGCACGTCGCATCCGTGTCTCACGATCCGGAGGAACGTGTCGACCGCTCTCATCAGATCCCTGAGCTTCGTCCGAAGGTACAGCGGATGGGCGATCCTCGGCGTGATCGCGGTGCTGGGGTCCGCCGCCGCGGACCTGGCGGGACCTCAGGTCATCCGGCACCTGATCGATGCCGGTATCACCCGCGGCCAGACCTCCGTGATAGTGCCTGATTCGGTGACGCTGGTGGCGATGGCGATCGCCGGAGGGTTCGCGTCCTTCCTTCAGGGCTATTTCTCCGCTCGGGCGAGTCACGGTGCGGCGTTCGACATGCGAAACGTGATCTTCGACAAGCTGCAACGGCTGAGCTTCGCCTATCACGACCAAGCGCAGACAGGACAGCTCATCACGCGCGTCACGAGTGACGTGGACCTCGTGCGTGACTTCGTCGGCGGTGGGCTGGTGCAGTCGGTGTCCGCCGTAATCCTGTTGGTCGGCACGGTCCTGTTCCTGTTCTCGCTCGACACGACGCTGGCGCTCGTCGCCATGCTCGTTCTCCCCGCGACGATCGCTGTGCTCCTGCTCTTCGTACGCAGGCTCGGTCCGATGTTCCGCGAGTTCCAAGCCCGCCTCGCCGCCCTGAACACGGTGCTGCAGGAGAACGTCGCTGGCGTGCGCGTCGTCCGCGCGTTCGTCCGCGAGCCGTACGAGGCGAAGCGCTACGACGCCGCGAACTCTGCCCTGCTCGAGCAGGGACTGGAGGTACGACGCGTGGTGGCCAACGCCTTCCCTCTGCTCTTCAGCGTGGGAACCATCGGGGTCGGCGTCGTGACGTGGGTCGGCGCCGCCGGCATCGTGCAGGGCCGCGTGACCGTCGGCGAGCTCGTGGCCTTCACCGGATACCTGTTCCTGCTGCTCCAGCCGCTGTTCATCATCGGCTTCGGAGCGCAGCAGATCGCGCGAGCCAGCGCGAGTGCGGAGCGTCTGTTCGAGGTGCTCGACGCGCCCGAGGACGTCACCGAGCGGCCGGACGCCGTACCGCTTTCGTCCATCACCGGACGCATCGAGTTTTGTGGTGTCCACCTGCGCTACCCGGGTGCCGAGCAGGAGACGCTTCGCGGGGTCGACCTGACCATCGTGCCGGGAACGATGGTCGCCATCGTAGGAGCGACGGGGTCGGGCAAGTCCTCTCTCGTCAACCTCGTGCCGCGCTTCTACGACCCCTGCGCCGGACAGGTCCTCATCGACGGCGTCGACGTTCGCGACGTGACCTTGTCCTCGCTTCGCCAGGCCATCGGATTCGTGATGCAGGACTCGATCCTGTTCTCCGGCTCCGTGCGGGACAACATCGCCTACGGCCGACCGGAAGCCACCGACGACGAGATCGAGTCCGCCGCACGCGCGGCCCAGGCGCACGACTTCATCGAGGCACTCCCCGAGGGCTACGCCACGCGAGTGGGCGAACGAGGCGTGAAGCTCTCAGGCGGGCAGCGACAGCGGATCGCCATCGCGCGCGCTCTGCTCATCGACCCTGCGATCCTCATCATGGACGACTCGACGTCGTCAGTCGACTCGGCGACCGAGGCCGCCATCCGCGCGCAGCTCGACACGCTCATGTCAGGTCGCACAGCGTTGGTGGTCGCCCAGCGACTGACCACCGCCAAGCGAGCGGACATGGTGGTCCTCATCGACGAGGGACGTATCGTGGACACGGGCACCCATGATGAGCTGCTCGAGCGCTCGTGCCTGTATGCGGAGATCGCCGCGAGTCAACTCGTAGGCGGTGGCGACATCGACGCGGATCCCGCCTGCCGGCCCGAAGCCACCGGTGGTGAGGACTGATGCCCGGGCCCGGACCGTCCCTGCGCCAGCTCGCCAAGGAGGACCGGCCATCGGCCGCCCGCGAGACAGCCGTCAGGCTGGCCGGGTTCCTCGCCCCCTACAAGCGCGAGCTCATCTTCGGCACCGCGTGGCTCGTGGTCTCCTCGGCGGCCGTGGCGGCGACCCCTGCCCTGACCGGCCGCCTCATCGACGCAGCGGTCCGCGCCGCCTCGCGGGGGTCGGGGACATCCACGCTCACCGTTCCCGCCCTTCTGCTCGTGGGCTCCACCCTGGTCGGCTGGTACGCGCAGCGCATGCAGATACTGACCTTCGGCACCGCCGGACAAAAGGCGCTCTACGACGTGCGCAAGGCGGTCTTCGCCAAGGTGCTCGGACTCGACGTCGGCTACTTCGAGGCCGTCGAGTCCGGCGACCTGATGAGCCGCCTCATCAACGACATCGAGCAGGTCAACTCCTTCCTTTCCCAAGGGCTGCGCCGGTTGGTCTCGGCGGCGTTCGCACTCGTCGCGACACTCGGCTTCATGCTCTGGGTCGACCTGCGACTGGCCTTGGCGACCCTGCTCGTGGTGCCCGTCATGCTGGCCGTCACCCGTCTGTTCGGCATCGTGGCGCGACGCGCGTTCAAGCGACGCCAGGAATCGATAGGTGACGTGTCCGCGACGCTCGCCGAGGAACTCGACGGCATCAAGGTGGCCCAAGCGTTCAACCGGACGGGACGAAACCGCACGGACTTCGCCGACCGAAACGCCGCCAACCGTGACGCCAACATCGGCGCGGCGACCGTCTCGTCCGCATTCTCACCGGTCCTGTCGGTGATCAGCACCGGTGCGACGGCGCTCGTCGCCGGTCTGGGCGCGTGGAGCGCTTCGCGAGGGCTCGTGACCATCGGCGTGGTCGTCGCGTTCCTCAACTACGCGCGCCAGTTCTTCAATGCGGTCACGCAGCTCTCGTCTCTGTACTCTGAGACACAGTCCGCGCTCGCCGGCGGGGAACGCGTACTCGGACTCATCGACGCCCGCGTGCGAGTGTGTGACCCCATCGACCCCGTCCCCCTTGAAGCGCCTGCCGGTCGGATCGAGTTGTGTGGGGTGCGGTTCGCGTACCCCACCGGACCCGAGGTGCTTCACGGGATCGACCTCGTGGTCGCGGCCGGAGAATCGATCGCCATCGTCGGCGAGACCGGCGCCGGCAAGTCCACCCTCGTGAACCTCGTGCCGCGCTTCTACGACGCGACGGCGGGAACGGTCCTCTTCGATGGTGTCGACGTCCGGCGCTACTCGGTGGCCCAGCTGCGTTCGGCTTTCGGTATCGTCCTCCAAGAGCCGTTCCTCTTCTCGGGCACGCTTCGCGACAACGTGCGATACGGGATGCTCGAGGCGACCGACGAGCGGATCCTCGCGGCACTGGAGACCGCAGGAGCAAGCAGCCTCATGGACACGATGCCCGAGGGCCTCGACACGCCCATCGGCGAGCGCGGCGCCACGCTGTCGACCGGCCAGCGTCAGCTCATCGCGTTCGCTCGCGCCGTGGTGGGCGACCCCGCGGTGCTCATCCTGGACGAGGCGACCTCATCGGTCGATACCCGCACGGAGCTGCTCATCCAGCGAGGTCTGCGCGGCATCCTCGCGGGCAGGACGGCCCTGATCATCGCGCACCGCCTGTCCACGGTCCGAGATGCGGACCGCATCGTGGTGCTCGCGAGCGGTCGAATCGTCGAGCAGGGAACCTACGCCGAGCTCCTGGCGAGAGGAGGGGCTTTCGCCCGGCTGCACGAGGCCCAGTTCGGTCGATGACGCCCGAACGTGGGGTATGCGGGGCTTCGAAGCGACTCGGTCAGCCGTCGAAGCGACTCGGTCAGCCGTCGATGGGACGCGGTCAGCCGTCGATGGGACGCGGTCATGAAGTAGGGCCGCCCTGACGGACGGCCCTACGCTACCGAGTGCGTCTTCACGCCGACTCGCTATGAATCGCCCTTGCTACCCCTCGATGATCCGCATCGCTTCCTCACGGTACGCGTCCATCACGAAGGGGATGCCAGAGATCTCGGCGGCGTCCTTCGTGAGCGCCATGAGATCGGACCGCGAGATGGTGTCGAGCCGCATGTTGCGCGAACCGCTCATGAGCTGCTGCAGGCCCACCTTGATCTTGTCAGCATAGGTGTAGATGCCGATGGCCCCGAGCGGGAACTTGTCGACCTCGTCGCCGTACTTCGCCTTCAGCGTCTCGTACGTGACGAAGATCTCCTCCTTGGTGGTACCAAACGCCGAGACGGACTTGGGCAGGTCCTGCTCCTTCATCCAGATCTCGATGTTCTTGCCCACGAAGCCCGGGATCATGAGCGCGCGGCCCATGCACACGGCCTTGGTGTGCGGGGCGCCGAGGGCGAGGACCTTGAAGACGTGGTCCTCGGTCGAGAAACCGCCGGCGATGGCGATGTCGGGCACGTAGGCGCCCTGCGCCGCCAGCTTCTCGGCGAGCTCGTTGGCCATGCACTGCAGGTAGAAGGTGGGAACGCCCCACTCCTCCATCATGCGCCACGGGCTCATGCCCGTCCCGCCCGGCGCGCCGTCGATGGTGAGCAGGTCGATCTTGGCGTTGCTCGCCCACTTCATCGCCATGGCGAGCTCGCGCATCGGGTAGGCGCCGGTCTTGAGCGTGACACGCTTCGCACCCAGGTCGCGCAGGCGCTGAACCTCAGCGTAGAAGGCCTCCTCGTCGACGAACCCAAGGCGGCTGTGGCGCTCGAACTGACGGATGGCGCCGTCCTTGAACGCGGCCTGGATGGCGGGGTCGCTCGGGTCCGGCGTCACGAGATAGCCGCGCGCCTGCAGCTCGAGCGCGCGCTCGAGAGAGTTGACCTTGATCTCACCGCCGATGCACTTCGCGCCCTGGCCCCACTTGAGCTCCATCGTCGTGACGCCGAGCTTCTCGATGCAGTACTCCGCGACGCCCAAGCGCGTGTCCTCGACGTTCATCTGCACGAGGATGTCGCCGTAGCCGTCCTCCTGGTAGCGGCGGAACATCTCCACACGCCGCTCCATGTCAGGCGAGCGGGTGACCTTGCCCTTGCTGTCGCGCTCGAGGGCCGGGTCGATGCCACACACGTTCTCGCCGCAGACGATCGAGACACCGGAGATCGCGGCGCCCACCGCGAAGTGCTCCCAGTTCTTGCGCGCGATCTCGGTCGAGCCCAGGGCACCGGTGAAGATCGGCACCCGCATCTTCACCTTGTTCTCGTAACCGAACTCCGTCTCCGTGTCGACCATGGGGAACAGAGTGTTGTCAGGGTTGCCTTCCACGCCCTCCGGCAGACCCTTCGCGCCGAGCGCGTACCCCTGGATGTTCAGGTGCGAGTAGTCGATCGGGTAGTCCTTGTCGCCGCCTGCGGTGATCTCGCCGAACGGCCCGGGATAGATGACCTCGCGACCCCTGAACGAGGCCTTGAACACCTCACAGTTGCCCCGGCACCCGTCGACACACCGACTGCACAGACCCGAGCCCGGAACCACATCCTTGGACCGGTTCGCGGTCTGTGTCACATCGTTGCCTCGTGGACTCTGCAGATTCACCCTTACCTCCCCTGACGCTGATTCACATCTGCTCATCATGCCGCGCGAGGACGCGCGTCGCATCGCATAGTAGCGCGTTCCGAAACGTGTTAGAAACACAACGACGATGTTTTCGAGATCCACTCCGCGTGTGAGCGCGAGAAGGGACACAGGATGACACAGGAACGAAGGGCGCTTGCCGTCGAGGAGATCCGCTCCAAGGGGGTCGAGTTCATCCACCTGTGGTTCACGGACGTGCTCGGCTTCCTCAAGACGTTCGTCATCACGATCGACGAACTCGAGCTCGCCATGACCGAGGGCATGGGCTTCGACGGCTCATCCATCCAGGGGTTCGCCCGCATCCAGGAGTCGGACATGGTCGCCCTGCCCGACCCCTCGACCCTGCGGATACTCCCCTGGCGCCAGGGCAGCGACCTCGTGGCGGTGATGTTCTGCGACGTCGTGACGCCTGACGGCAACCCGTACCCGGGCGACCCCAGGCAAGTGCTGCGGCGCAACGTGGCCGCCGCCAAGGAGATGGGTTTCGACTTCTACATCGGCCCCGAGCTCGAGTACTACTACTTCAAGGACGACAGAAGCACCAAGCTTCTCGACCAGGGCGGCTACTTCGACATGACGACGCGGGACCTCGCTGTAGACCTGCGCAAGGAGACCGTTCGCGCCCTCAACGGCTTCGGGATCCAGGTCGAGTACAGCCACCACGAGGTCGGCCCGAGTCAACACGAGATCGACCTGCGCTACGACGAGGCCCTGAAGATGGCGGATGCCGTGATGGCCTACCGCCTCATGGTGAAAGAGGTCGCACAGCTCAACGGCGTGTACGCGACATTCATGCCCAAACCGATGTACGGCGAGGCCGGCAGTGGGATGCACGTCCACCAGTCCCTGTTCAGAGACGGGCAGAACGCCTTCTACGACCCCTCGGACGAGTTCCATCTGTCTGCGACAGCAAGGGCGTACGTGGCCGGGCTGCTCCATCACGCGCCGGCGATCTGTGCCGTCACCAACCAGTGGGTCAACTCCTACAAGCGACTGGTCTCTGGATACGAGGCCCCCGTATACATCTGTTGGGCGCATCGCAATCGCTCCGCTTTGGTCCGGGTCCCGATGTACAAACCCGGCAAGGAGAAGGCGACCCGTGTCGAGCTGCGCTCGCCCGACCCGGCCTGCAACCCGTACCTGGCATTCTCGGTCATGCTGGCGGCCGGTCTTGACGGCATCCGACGCGGTCTGGAGCTCCCGCCCGACGTGACCGACGACGTCTACGAGATGAGCGCCGAGGAGCGCGCCCGACTCGGTATCGGACAGCTGCCCGAAAGCCTGAACGAAGCGATCAACCGGATGGAGCAAAGCGAACTCGTCCGCGAGGCTTTGGGCGACCAGGTGTTCCACTGGTTCATCCGCAACAAGCGCATGGAGTGGACGGACTACCGCACACGCGTGACGCGTTGGGAGCGCGACAACTACCTCGCGATCCTCTGATCGACTTCACTCGCACATCCAGCGTGCATGACGTAGCCTTCTGAACCCTCGGTTCAGACCATCAAGAGGCGGTGCCCCCGTTGCCGGGGTACCGCCTCTTGGCTTTCGGGCCATTCAGTGCGCTGCGCGCCGACAAGAGGCCATCAACAGAAATCTCAACTTCACATTGAATCTTTCATAGGGCTCACTACCTGCGGATATGCCGTATATCTCAATCTTTGGTCGAGACTTGTCAGCTATTATATGATTTGTCTATTATATGTTTCATCATATATCACGCGATCAAGGGTGATACCGTGTCACTGGAGCACGCGATACTCGGTCTGCTCGATGAGCGCCCGCGCTCCGGCTATGAACTGAAGACGCAGTGCTTCGACGGGCCTCTTCATCCGCTCTGGACCGCAGACCAGGCGCAGATCTACCGCACCCTGGAGCGGCTGAAACGAGCGGGGCTCGTCACCGCGACGCGTAAACGGCGCAGCGGGCGACCCGACCGTCGCCTGTACGAACTGACCCCCGCAGGAAACGTGGCGCTCGAACGCTGGCTTGCCACCCCGGAGGAGCCGCCGATCATCCGTGACCCCCTGCTCCTCAAGCTGTATTTCGGAGAGCACACCGACGACGAGGACCTCCTCGCCGTATTGCGCCGCTGTCGCGACGAGTACCAACGGCGGCTGAATGAGCTGCGCGACACCTCAGCTCGTCTCGCCGCCGAACGCGGCCTCACCGACCGGGCGGCGGTGCTTCGGCAGACCTCGGTGGATGGTGCGGTGGTTCGCGCACGAGCCACCGTGGACTGGCTTGACGACTGCATCGATGCGATTCGCGCGGGTGCGTTGCCGGGCTCTCAGCGCGACGAGACCGGCCAGAGACATCTGTTCGGGAGCTGAATGCCGGCGTATAGTGGAGCCGGCCCGACGAAGGGGGTTGGGTTCTTGAGAATCGTCGCGATCGATGCCAGCACAGGACGCGGCGTGGTCAGTCGTTCGGTCGAGGTGGCGGCTCGGTCTGCCGAGGCGGCAGGCGCCACGGTCGAACGGGTGAGACTCGCCGACTACGACGTCCGGTACTGCACGGGCTGCAAGATGTGCCGTCTCACGGGCACGTGCAAGATCGATGACGACCTGCCGCGCTTGGCCGAGCTGATCGCCTCGAGCGACGGGGTCATATTCGGTGTCCCGTCGTACTTCCGCAAGGCCGACCGGCCACTTCAAGCCGTGATGGACCGTCTGGCGAGATACTTCTCCGCCAACGGGCAGCTCAGGCTTCCGGGCTTCTCTGAGCGTGAGGTCCCGTCCTCCCCGCAGGCCCGCGCCGCACGCCGCGCGATCATCATCACCGCCACCGCGGCACCCGAACCCATCGCCACCTTCTTCGGTTACACGTCCGGCCCCATCCGCGAACTGCGGCGCTCGCTGTCGACCGGAGGCATCCAGACGATCGGCTCACTCGCGGTCTCGGGCACCTGGACGGGCCACGATCTGGACGAATGGGAGACCGACAAGGCCCGCTCCCTTGCGAGGCTGCTCGCCGGCCGGATCTGACATCCATGCCGCGCTGGTTGCGCCGTACGCTCATCGCGCTGGCCGTGGTCAGCTGCGCACTGCTCATCGTTCCACTCATCTGGCCGGTACCTCCCCTCGAAGACACACGCCATCCACAGGAACTCGCCTTCCCCGACAGTGCGTTCGTCGAGGTCGACGGGGTGACACTGCACTACCGCGAAGCCGGGTCCAGACTGGCTCCGACGACCATCGTGCTGCTGCACGGCTTCGGTGCGAGCACGTTCTCATGGCGCGACCAGCTACCGTTGCTAGCGGACCGAGCACGTGTCATCGCCTTCGACCGCCCTGCATTCGGCCTCACCGAACGACCACTGCCCGGTGACTGGGCCCGTGGTGAGCCGTCTCCCTACTCGCTCGAAGCCAACGCCGAGCAGGTGGTGGGACTCATGGACGCATTGGGTGTCGAGAAGGCGGTGCTCGTCGGCCACTCCGCGGGCGGCGCCGTCGCGGTCATGACTGCGGCCGCCCATCCGGAACGCGTCGAAGGGCTCGTCTTGGAAGCGCCGGCTGTGTTCGAAGCCAGGCGTACCCCCGGTTTCGTGAGCGCCGCGCTACGGACGCCCCAGGCCCGACGCATCGGCCCTCTGTTCGTGCGCCGGATCGCCGGCCCGGGGTCCGACTCACTCGTGAAGAGGGCCTACTACCGCAGCGATCAGGTGACCGCAGGCGTGCTCGCCGGCTATCGCGTACCCCTCAAGGCTCGCGATTGGGACCGCGGTCTGTGGGAGCTCATCGCCGCCCCGCGCCAAACCGCGCCCGCCGACTCGCTCGATGCCGTGAACGCGCCCGCCATCGTCGTGGCGGGCGACCGCGACACCTTCGTCGCCCCGGCGAACAGCCGCCGCGTGTACGAAGAGCTGCTCGCGAACTGGCGGCGCCGAGCTCGCGAAGAGACCGATGTCCCCGAACCGCGCTTCGTCCTGATGCGGGACGTCGGGCACCTGCCTCACGAGGAGCAGCCCGAACGTTTCGCCAACGAAGTGTTCCGCTTCCTCGACACGCTGCCTTCAGCCGGCGGTGACACTTGACGCTGACGCTCTCGCCCGTGGTGCGGCGAGCCACGGCGAACAGTCTCGCCGTATCAGCCGAGCAGCAGGTCCATGACACCCGAACCCGGGTCGACCACCAGACCCGTGGCAGCCGCAGCGCTCTCGCCATACGAAAGAGCGCCGTTCGACTCGATCCCGGGACCCCACAGCACGAACGGCACCGGTTCGCCGACGTGGGTCTTCAGCGCGACGGGTGTGGGATGGTCCGGCATCGCGAGGACCCGCAGCTCCTCGACACAGCGTCTGACCCGGCCCATGACCTCGCGGTCGATGGCCTCGATCGCCGCGACCTTGGCTGCTGCGTCTCCCGCGTGACCCTCCTCATCGGGTGACTCGACGTGGATGATGACGAGGTCGTGGTCGGCGAGCGCGGCCAACGCTCCTTGGGCCTGGGCCGCATAGTCATTGTCCGACCCGCCGGTGACACCAGCGATCGCCAACCGGTCGATGCCCGTGAGCACCGCAAGACCATTGAGCAGGTCCACGCCACTCGTCATGGCCGCAGTGAGACCGCGCCGCTCGAAGAAGGGCACGAGCCCCTTCGGGCGGGCGCCGGGCCAGAACGGCCACACCTCGGTGACCGGAAGCAGGCCGGCGTCCAGCCGACGACGGTTCACCGCGCTTCGCTGGAGCACGGGTCTCGCACGTCGCATGTAGGCATGCAGGAGCTCCGCGCCCGCCCCTCCGGGCAGGTGCCCCTCGACGGGCTTGTCCGAGATGTCGTGTGGCGGAGTGTAGGAACAGTCGAGCAGCTCGGGGTGGCCCTTCACCACGAGGATGTGTCTGTACGCGACACCGGGAAACAGTCTGAAGGTCTCGTCGTCCAGCTCTGCGGCTAGCTCAGTGATGATCTCGTGCGATTCCTCGGTCGGGATGTGACCCGCCGCATAACTCGTCATGACACCATCTGTGATCGTCACGGTGTTCAGACGGAGGGCGACCTCGTCGTCCGCCAGTTCGATGCCGATGCTCGCCGCCTCGATCGCCCCACGACCCACGTGGTCGGCCACCGGGTCGTAACCCAGGATCGATGTGCACGCCGCCGATGACGACGGCTCGGTGCCCTCGGGAACCGTCCGTGCCAGACCGACCATGCCCGACCGGGCCAGCGCGTCGAGGTGGGGAGTGTCAGCCGCTTCGAGGGTCGTCTTCTCTCCAAAGGCCGGAAGCGGCCAACCTGCGGCGCCATCCAGGATCACGACCACGTACTTCATCGAGGTCCTCCCATGGGTACCAGTATTCGCAGAAGCGTACCACCATATGGTCAGGAGGCGATCGTCAGTGGGCGACTCCGCTCCCCCCGCCCTGCAAGGCGAGTCCGTCATACTGAGGCCTGCGGCCGAGCATGAGCTCGATGGGTTCGCCGCGCGTCTCGCCTCCGATTCGGCGACGGCACCGTGGTTCGGCACGGACCCCGAGGTCATCGTGCGCTGGCTTGAAGCGGACACGGTCTCAGTGTTCGCGATCGAGGTACAGGGTGAGACGGTGGGTGTCATGACCTACGAGGAAGAACCCGACCCCGACTACCGGGCGGCCGGCATCGACATCGGGCTGTTCAGTCACGCTACGGGTTCCGGGTTCGGACCGGATGCCCTGCGCACACTCGCCGCATGGCTGATCGATGAGAGGGGGCACCACCGCATCACCATCGATCCGGCCGTCGCCAATGAACGTGCGATCCGCGCCTATGAGAAGGTAGGGTTCAGGCCTGTGGGGGTGATGCGACAATACGAACGCGGCCCCGACGGAACGTGGCACGACAATCTGCTCATGGACCTGCTGGCACCCGAACTCGTGCGTCATGAGCCCGGATGACTCGGGTATCATTCGACAACATGAAGAAACCCACCTCATACTCGGACACGCGCGGAGCGAGCGACGGGCTCGCCCTCTTCAGCGACGTGGTGATCGCAGGCATCGCGCCGGGTGGCGGCCTGTTCGTGCCGAACACGTTGCCTTCGTTCTCACTCGACGAGCTGCGCGCCTTCGCGGCCATGCCGTACTGGCGACGCGCTGCCGCCGTGTTCTCACGCTTCGGAGTCGACTTCTCGTCAGACCGTGTCGACGTGCTCATGCGGCGGGCCTACGGCGCCCAGTGGGACGACGAACGGATAGCGCCGGTCGAAGAAGTGGTCGCGGGCATGCACGTTCTTGAGCTCTGGCATGGGCCCACGAGCGCCTTCAAGGACATGGCACTGCAGTGCATGCCGCTCTTCTTCAGTGAGGCCGTGGAGCGCCAGCAGACTCGAGGGCAGCTCGCCGAGGACTTCCTGGTGCTCGTCGCCACCTCCGGTGACACCGGGAAGGCCGCCCTCGAGGGCTTCGCCGACCGCGACCACACGAGCATCGTCGTGTTCTTCCCTGACCGCGGCGTCTCCGACATCCAGCGCAAGCAGATGGTGACACAACGCGGCGACAACGTTGGCGTCTTCGGCGTGCGCGGCAACTTCGACGACTGCCAGAGCGCGGTCAAAGCCGCCTTCGCCGACACGGAATTCACCGAATGGCTCAAGACGAAGCATGCGCTGAGACTGTCGAGCGCGAACTCGATCAACTGGGGCCGTCTGCTGCCACAGATCGTCTACTACGTGAGCGCGTACGCGGACATGGTCGCCGCCGGCGGAGTGAAGCCCGGCGAGGCGATGGACGTGTGCGTGCCGACCGGGAACTTCGGCAACATCCTGGGCGCGTACTACGCTCGGCTCTGTGGCGTGCCCATCGACCGCCTCATCTGCGCGTCAAACGAGAACAACGTGCTCGCCGACTTCATCGCGACCGGCGTCTACGACATCTCAGAGCGCGCGTTCGTGACCACCCCGTCCCCTTCGATGGACATCCTCGTGTCGAGCAATCTCGAACGATTGCTGTACCACCTGGCGGGCGCGGAGGCCGTCAGTGGCTGGATGCGCGAACTCGCCCAAGACAAGCGATTCCGTATCGACCCCGAGACGTTTCGCGCGGTGCGTGAACTGTTCGTGGGCGACTTCGTCACGAACGACGAGTCGCTGTGCACGATCAAGCGAGTCTACGACGAGACCGGCTACCTGCTCGATCCGCACACGGCGGTCGCATGGGAGGTCGCCGAGCGGACACGCGGTGAGAACCCTGTGCTCGTGGTGTCCACCGCACACTGGGCCAAGTTCGGCACGGACGTGCTCAAGGCGCTGCTCGGCCTGACCTACGAAAGCGACCTCCCATCAGACTATGCGGGCAGGACCGGCCTCGAACTACTGGCCGAGGTGCAGGCCATCGCTCCTCACGCGGGCCGTATACCCCTTGGCTTGGCCGCCCTCGACGAGCTGCCGGTCCGCTTCACGGGCGTGGTCGAGCCCGGTCGCGACGGAGTCGAGGGCGCGGTGCGGGAGTGGCTGGGCTGAGGAAGGTGCCCGAAGAGGACGCAGAGGTGCTCCAGCGGTTCGTCGATGCGCTGTTCGCGGACCGTCGCTTTGTCTCGAGGCTCGATGTCGTGATCCGGGCCGAGGCGCACGACCTCCCTGCCGACCTGCTGGAGCTCATCGAGCTGCTGCCTCCCCGGCCCTACCTTCGCCAGACGCTCTGCGACCAGCTCAATTCTGCACTCAAGGGTCACGGGTGGACTGGACGGTTCCGCACAGTGGAGTGAGCCCCCCGGAACGCGTTCCGGCACGGTACACGACGACCCGCTCCCGAGTCGTCCCGCCGCCTGCGTCGAAGCTAGCGTCACGCGTCTACAGCGTGGCCATCTGCACGTTCGAGAAGCGGCGGCGATAGAAGCTCATATAGTCCGTCTTACGCTCGAGCGCGTCGATGATCGCGTGCGCGAAGTTCACCTTCTCGAACTTCTGCGCGCTGCCCAGCCCGCCTGGCGAGAACACGTTGACCTCCATGAGCTTGTCGCCCACGATGTCCAAGCCCACAAGGAACATGCCGTCCGTGACGAGCTTGGGCCGCACGATCTCGGCGATACGCAAGTGTTGTTCCGTGATGTGCGCCTGTGCGATCGCACCACCCGCGTGCACATTGCTCCGGATGTCGTCGCCTTGACGGATGCGCCGGAACGCGGCGTACTTGCCCTTGTAGATCAGGGGACGCCCGTTCATCATGAACAGCCGAGTGTCCCCGTGTTCGGCCTCCTCAAGGTACTCCTGGACTATGACGTAGCCATCGCGGGTCAGCGCGTCGATCATCTGGTTCAGGTTCTTGTTGGTCGCATGGTCGACCATGAACACACCCTTGCCACCACTGCCCTGCAGCGGCTTGAGCACCGCCCTGCCGCCTTCGTCCTTGACGAACGACTTGATCTCATCACGGTCGCGTGTGATGAGGGTGCGCGGACGTACTTCCTCCGGGAACAACTGGAAGTACATCTTGTTCATCGCCTTGTCCAACCCGTTCGGGTCGTTCAAGACGATGACACCGTTGCGCATGGCGATGCGGCCGAAGTCTATTCCCGCGTTCTGTCGCCAGGGACGGTCGACGTCTTCCGAGGGGTCGTTCCTCAGCATCAGCACGTCGAGCTCGTCGACGGTGATCCTGCGGGTACGCGCCCCACGTCCGCGCAGGCCGGCCAGGTACGCGCTCCCCGTCTTGTACTTGTCTTTCGGCGCATGCTTCGCACGGGCCCGGATGGCCTCGTCGGGGTCGTAGGCGAAGTCCCCGGGCGTCATCACCCAGGCCTCATGCCCTCGATTGATCGCAGCCATCGCTATGCGCGTCGTCGAATAGGTCGCCTGCTCGGTGGCTATGTCGTTGACCAGAAAGCCGATCTTCATCGGCGAGCCCTGCCCTTCACGAGGTCCGCGACGCTCACGCCGCCGCGAACGACTTCGAGACGCACCGCCGCGTCATCGCGGTGCAAGTATCGCGGAAGCACCGCCGGCGGCGATAGTACCTTTCTTGTAAGCAGTTCGTTCACCACCTCCAGGTGGCGCATGCCGAACTTGCCGATGAACAGCCGTGACAGGTCCGCCCCCTCGGCCGCGAGGTCGAGCACCGAGGCCAAACCGCGCAGGTACATGGCGTCCTTGGTCAGTCCGCCGGCCCTGTATACGCGCACCGCGGTCCCGAACGCGGTGTGCCTTCCGAACCCGAGGTCACGCAGGAGACGGTAGCACTCGACGAACTCCGCTCCGCCGATGAGCGCATCGACGGCCAGAACCCGCCCTGCGAGCATGCGGAGGCGTTCATCGTCAAGCCCTCCGACGAGGTACTCGCCAAAGACCGCCAGCCCCTCCTGCAGCTCGTCTGAACCCGGGAGACCCACGGCGAGGAGCTTGAGGGGCTGCTGGCGCGCGTTGTGCCACGTCACGACATGCGTGCCGACCTCATGCTGGATCAGCGCGTCGGCACGCACGGTGGGTATGCTCGCGCCCGACCCTACCAGGACCCGCCCGTGTGAGACCATGACACCGGACAGCACATCGTCACGAACGCGAGGCACAAGCCCGAACCCGGGAGCGACATCCCTGTATGAGGCGATCTCGGCGGTCAAGAGACCTGCGAACTCGCTGGCGGTGAGACGCGATGCGCGGCGGGCACGCGTCGGCCTGGGAGGAAGACGCTCGATGATCTCTCTGGCCAAGGCCAACAGACCCGGTTCAACCCCTCCGTGGATCTGGAGCGATTCGTGCAGGAACTCGGGATGTCCGATGTCGGAGAGCGCGGTCAGCTCGCGGTCAAGCTGGCGTTGCACGCCCCTGAACAGGTACATCAGCGTGGGGTCCTCGACGCGCTCGGGGCGCACCGCCCACAAGCGATGCTTCATGCGCCCGGGGTCGAAGGGAAGCGGGCGGTAACGCAACTGCGGAGCCCTCTGGAACCGCGAGCGCGCGAAAGCGCGAAACGCCTCCTCGACGTTGACCGGCGAGACCTGCAGTAAGAAGTCGTATGACTCCCCTATCGCCGCGAGCTCGGCGTCGATCTCTTTCGCCGATCGGGCGAATGACCGTTTCCCCATGGCGAGGTACGTCTCGGGCCGCTTGGACGTGTAGTCGTGCGTGAAGCGATACGCCGCGCGGTCGATCGCCGTGGTCATGCGGCGCCTCATCTGCCGCAGCACACCGGGGAAGAGCCCTCCGTCAGTGCTGCGGTACACCGGTCGCACCTCGATACCGATGATGTGCGCCGACAGCGACGCGAGCTTTCGCCCGTCAAGCACCTGGCGCAGCCCCGGCGGTGCGACACGCGCTGACCTTTCGACCGACAGGTCGGGACTGAGCCCCAGTATGCGACTCAACGCCAACGCTGAACGCAACTCGTCGGACACGCTCGCGAGCGTGTCGGTGTCACGCACCAGCACGCGGTAGCCCGGTTTCGCGTCCGAACCGGGGGTGACCGGCGGTCCGGCCCATACCTCGATGATGAGGAACGAGCCGAACGTATCGCGGCTCACACGACCGATGGTCTGTATCACCGAGGTGAGGCCTTGGGCTGCCTGCGCCGCACCGTCGGCCAGGACCCAGCTCGCGGACCCGACCACCAGCCGATCGGTACCTGGGTCGCCGTTGGCCGGACGACGATAGAGCACGACGAAGGGCAGGGGACGGTCGATGGCCACCCGGCCCACGCCGGGAATCTGGCGTCTGACGGTCCTACCCTCTCGCAACCTCGACTCGAGCGTCACGAGCGGACCGTTCTTGGAAGATTCCGGGGCGCTCATGATACGTGCATCCCATCGAGCACCGCGACCACCGCATCGCGGGCGGTCGCGGTCGCCGCCGCAAGACGCGCCACCGCATCCGCATCCACCCAGCCGGTCCATTCGTCCATGAAGGTCTTCTTGTACTCGATGGCGAGCGCGCAAGCCTGGCCGGAGTAGCGCCTGTTGACCCAGCACGAGAACTCGCCGCCGCCGAACTTGACGTTCTCTCGCACGTCGAGTCCACACGAGGTCATGGCCTCGCAGAATGCATCGATGACCTTTCCCCATGAATCCCGGTCCACCGACCGAGTCCCCAGATTGACCTCGGGGTTGCCCTCCAAAGGCGCGGCGGGGGCATGAGCCCCGTCGCGCCGATGGTTGTAGCTGTGCAGGTCGAACACCACAAAGGGCGGCCCCTGCTCAGAGAGGCCATCGAACAAGTCCGCCATACGTTCGTAGAACGCGTCGTAAGCACGCCTCGAAGCCTCGAACAGGGACTCTGGTGCATCCCGGCGATAGACCGTCAGCCCCCATGCGTCATCCGGGACTCGATACACGCACGATTCCCGCGGGCGGTTCAAGTCGACCTCGAAGCGCGAACGGACCACCTCGACCAACGTCACACCATGAGGCGCGAATCGCGCTGTATGCGGGTCCTCTTCGCGCAACCGCTCTTCATCTGAGAGCTGCATGAACCGTGAGGCTGTCGCGCTCAACGTATGCCCCGCGTGCAGCGCGACGCACACCACCGGCCCGTGACCGCGGATGATGCGGGCCAGCACCTCACCGTCCGATTCGATGGTCTCGGCAGTCACTCGGCGCGCACCGCCGTCACCACGGAGTGCCAGTCGAGCAACCCCTCGTGCACACGCGCTTCCGTGAACCCTGCGCCCGCGAGGAAGTCGACCAGCTCAGTCGGTTCGGCTCGCACGTTGAGCGGAGGCCCCTTGGGGGTCTCGTGCGGCGCCCAGTCAACCACGAGGACACGGCCTCCCGGCGCGAGCACGCGAAACGCCTCGCCGTACACCGCGTCGGGGTCAGCCAACTCATGGTGGACGTTGATCATGATGACCACGTCTGCGATTCCGTCGGCCAATGGCAACGAGGTCTCAGCGCTGACGACCGGCACGAGCCTGCCAGCCGTCACCTCCGGTCTATGCTCCTTCATCCAATCGACCATGACCGGCTCGTTGTCGACCGCGTAGATGGTGGCCAGAGGCGCGAGCGCGGCGAACGCGGCGGCGAAAAGGCCCGTCCCGGCACCGATATCGACCACGGTGCGTGCATCCGGACGGCCAAGTGCGTCCCACATCTTCTGAGGCGGCAGGGACTCGAAGCGGCCCGGGTCGTTGAGGCGTTCGAGCTTGGCGACGTCGAACTTCAGGTGTGCCATCATCTCTCCCCGGTATCGTCACCGGTCATCCCGACATGTCCCTCTTCGCCCTCTTCGTCAAGGATACGTTGCATGATCACGACATCGAGCCACCGGTCGAACTTCCACCCCACCTCGCGCATCGTCCCGACAAGCTCGAACCCGGCGGCCCGGGTTATCTTGAGGCTGGCCTCGTTGTCAGCGACGATCCTGCTCACGACGACATGGTGTCCCGCCGCGCGTGCGGCCTCGATGAGGTGCTCCAGCAGAAGCGGGCCGATTCCGGCACCCGTGTGACCCGCCGCGACGTAGACCGCCACCTCGACGGTCGGCGACCATGCGGGCCGGGTCCCGAACGGCGTGAGCGCACCCCACGCGATCACATCGCCGTCCATCGTCACCACGAACGCCGGGTGAGTCTGATCGCGCTCAACGAGCCACGCCTCTCGTTCGGCAAGTGTCTGCGGCTCGGTGTCGAACGTCGCAGTTGAGTTCACGACGTAGTGGTTGTAGATGGCATTGATGGCTGCCGCGTCCCGCGTGCACGCACGCCTGATGACGAAGTGGTCCACACGCCCTCCCGCCAGCTGAACCTTCCGTGGAGAGAATATGCATTGACGACCCAAAATGATACCGCCCGGCATCACTCTGGCACACCCGTTGCAATAGCCTCAGGCGAGAGCTGGGCGACCCGCCTTCCCCCTCCCCCTCGGGCGGGGAACGCCCCTCGGAACAGACAGGACGCGCCTCCCCCCCTCGGGCGCGTCCTGGCATTTTCGGCGACGCCGCGACCCCGACATGGTCGCTCTCTGTCCGGTCTGCGTGTCTACCCGAAGCGGCCGGTGATGTATGCCTCAGTCCGCTTATCCGCGGGATTCGTGAACATGACCCTCGTGTCCCCGACCTCGACGAGCTGGGCGGGAAAGTCCATCGACTCGCGCAGCATGAATGCCGTGCGGTCTGAGATCCGAGCCGCCTGCTGCATGTTGTGGGTCACGATCACGATGGTGACGCTCGACTTGAGCTCGGCGATCGTGTCCTCGATCTGCTGGGTCGATATGGGATCGAGAGCCGAGGCGGGTTCGTCCATGAGCAGCACCTCGGGGCTCGTCGCGAGCGCACGAGCTATGCACAACCGCTGCTGCTGTCCACCGGAGAGCTCGAACGCATGCTTCTTGAGCGAGTTCTTGACCTCCTCCCACAGCGCGGCCCGCTTCAGTGACTCCTCGACCAGGGCATCGAGTTCGGCCTTGCGGCGCACCCCGTGCGTCCGCGGACCGTAGGCCACATTGTCGAAGATCGACATGGGGAACGGATTCGGCTTCTGGAATACCTGGCCCACGCGCACCCTGAGCTCGACCGGGTCGACCGAGCGATCGTAGATGTCCACCCCGTCGAACAGGATCCGGCCACCCACTTTGACGTTGCCAAGCTCATCGTTCATCCGATTGAGGCAACGCAGGAGCGTCGACTTGCCGCAACCCGAAGGCCCGATGAGGGCCGTGACGGACGCCGGCTCGATACTCATCGTGACCCCGGCGACGGCGGTCTCGTTCCCATACGTCACCGACACATCGTCAAGCTCGAATGATCCGGAAGCGGCGGTCACCATCTGATCCTTCTCCTTTGGCGGGTCCGCCATGCGGCCGCGACGACGTTGATGATGCTCACACCCGCGACGAGCACGAGTGCCGTGCCCCAGACGACGTCCGGCGCGGGTTTCACGGCCTGGGTCGCCATGATGTAGAGGTGATACGGCAGCGCCATGGTCTCATCGAACACGGTCCGGGGCACAGGGGAGTAGAAGGCGACCGCGGTCACCAGTATCGGCGCCGTCTCCCCGGCAGCACGAGACAGACCCAGGATCGAGCCCGTCACGATGCCGGGAGCCGCCGCGGGAATCACGATACGAAGCACGGTACGCAGTCGCGTCGCACCAAGTGCAAGCGACGCCTGTCTGAGGTCCTGCGGCACCTGGAGCAGTGCCTCTTCGGTCGCGGTGATGATGACGGGCAACGTGAGGCACGCCAGCGTGAGGGCACCCGCGATCACCGAGCGTCCGAAACCGACAGTGAGCACGAACAGCGCCAGACCGAACAGACCGTAGACGATCGAGGGGACACCTGCCATGTTCGCTATCGCGAGCCGGATGACCCGCGTGAACGCACCCTTGGGAGCATACTCCGCCAGGTAGATGCCGGCCATGATGCCGACCGGGATGGCGAACACCGCGGTCCAGAACGTCAACAGAAGCGTGCCGTAGATCGCGGGCCAGATGCCACCCTGGGTCATGAACATCCTGGGTGGGGCCGTCAGGAACTCCCAGTCGATGGAGCCGGCGCCCCGGTACAGGATGTATCCCAAGATGAACGCGACGACTCCAAGCACGCCGAACGCTGCCGCGCCGGTGACAGCACGGGCCAGCATCTCGACGGTCCGGGCACGACGGACACGCGCGGACGCATGATTCATCGGCGCCACCTCTTGCGCTGGTTCTCGAGAACCACGTCGGCCACGAGGTTGATGATGAAGGTCATGGCGAACAGGACCAGTGCCATGGCGAAGAGCACCGAGTAGTGCTCGCCGCCTTGCACGACCTCCGCCATCTCGCCGGCGATCGTCCCAGGCATCGTACGGACCGACACGAGCGGCGTGTTCGGGACGATGCCGGAGTTGCCCGCGAGCATGAGTACGACCATCGTCTCACCGATGGCCCTGCCCACACCCAACATGACCGCAGCGAACACGCCCGAGGACGCAGCGGGCAGGACGACCTTGTGTACCGTCTGCCACCGCGTGTTTCCGAGTGCGAGCGAACCGGTGCGCAGGTCAGCGGGCACTGCGTGCATGGCGTCCTCCGATATCGAGATGATCGTAGGGAGCGCCATCACGCCAACCATGATGCCGGCCGCGAAAGCGGTCAGTCCGGTGTCGAGCCGCATCAGCACGCGGATGCTGGGCACGAGCACCGCCAGTCCCATCAGACCGAGCACGACTGACGGCACCGCCGCCATGAACTCGATCACCGACTTGGCGACCTCTTTCGTGCGACGGCTCGCGAACTCGGAGATGTAGATCGCCGCAGCGACGCCGACGGGTACGCTCACGACGAGGGCGACCGCGGTGACCCAGAGCGAGCCGACGATCGCGGGCAGGAAACCGTATGACGGCTCCTTGCTCGTCGGGAACCAATCGGTCCCCGTGATCATGCTCCACAGCCCCACATCGCCGACGGCTCGCAACGCGTTCATGCCGAGAAACACCGTGATCGCCGCGAGTATCACGATCGCAGCGATGCCGGAGAAGGCTATAGCGCGCGTGACGACGCTTTCGGCCGCCCGGCGAAACGCCGGGCGGCCTGTGCGCCGCCTTGGGAAGGAGGCGTCTGTCATCAGAGACTACTTGCTCAGCGGCACGAAGCCCTGATCGGCGACGATCTTCTGACCTTCGGCGCCAAGGATCCAATCCACGTACGCCTTGGCCACACCCGTGGGCTCGCCGTTGCTGTACATGTACAGGCCGCGAGAGAGCACGTAGCTGCCGTCAAGCGCTGTGTCGACCGAAGCTGCGACACCGTCGACCTCGAGGACCTTGACATCAGGCGTCACGTAGCCAAGGCCGACGTAGCCGATAGCGTTCGGGTTGTTCTTGGTCTCGTCGATGATCGCCTGCGTGGAGGCAAGGAGCTTCGCCTCTTTGGCGTACTCGTTGTCCTCTCCGACGACTTCCTCCTTGAAGTACTCATAGGTGCCGGAGGAGCTGTCGCGCGACAGGAGCACGATTGGCGCGTCCGCTCCGCCGACGTCCTTCCAGTTCTTGATCTCGCCGCGGTAGATCTTGCCGAGCTGCTCCAGCGTCAGGCCAGTCACGGTGTTCGCGGGATTCACGACCACAGCGATGCCGTCCTTGGCCACCTCGATCTCGAACGGAGAGATGCCCTTGCCTTCAGCCTCGGCCTTCTCCTCGTCCTTCATCTGACGCGAGGCGTTGGCGAAGTCGACGGTGCCATTGATGAGCGCGGCGATACCGGTACCGGAACCGCCGCCCTTGATGGCGATCATGACGCCGGGGTTCTCGGTCTGGAAGACCTCAGCCCATGCCTGCGCCAAGTTCACCATGGTATCGGAGCCCTCGATGTTGATCGAACCGGTCAGCTCCTCGCCGGCCGGCTCCTCGTCCACCGGCTTCTCGGTCGTCGCACCGCCACCGCAACCGACGAGTGCGAACGCGAGCGCTGCAGCAAGCCCGAGCGCGAGCCATTTCTTCGCCTTCACTGGCACTACCTCACCTTCAGTGTCGTGGAAGCGGACTCAAAGCCCGCCGGACCGTCTGCGGACCCATCGTCCGCCGAGGGTCATGCTAGTAATGCGTACAGGGCGGTTGGTTGCACGAACGTAAACTCGTTGTGCACCCATGTAAAATGGATGTGAAACGCCTCCCAAACCGACTTGGTGCGTGCCATCATGACGCCGTCCGTCACCCGACAAGGGAGCAGTCGATGGCCACCATCCTCATAGTAGAGGACGACCCGATCATCCGGCAGACGGTTGAGTACGCGCTGCGGCGCGCGGGTTTCACCGTCCACTCCACCGGAGATGGCAGCGCCGCCCTCGAGCTTGCCGAGAAAGTCGCCCCGGAGCTGGTCCTGCTCGACTTGATGCTTCCGGGAACCGACGGCTATGAGATCGCCGAGAAGCTCAGGGCTACCGACCACGAGACGGCGATCATCATGGTCACCGCTCTCGACACGGAGCGCGACAAGGTCCGCGGCTTGGACGCCGGGGCTGACGACTACATAACCAAGCCCTTCTCCATGGAAGAGCTGCTTGCGCGCGTGCGCGCGAACCTGCGTCGCGTCAGGGCCCGTGAGACCCTCGCGGACGACCGCCGGATAGAGGTGGGCGACCTCGTGATCGAACCGCGGAGTTTCCGAGCTTCGGTGGCCGGACGTCCAGCGCGACTGCGCCTGAAGGAATTCCAGCTGCTGCTCACGTTGGCCAAGCGTGCAGGCGAGTTGTGCACCCGACAGGTCCTCGCCGAGGAGGTGTGGGGCTATGAGCACCTCCCCTCGTCCCGCACGATCGATGTCCACATCCGGCGGTTGCGCCAGGCGGTCGAGGACCCGTCTGACTACATCTACATCCACACGGTCCACGGTATGGGGTATCGGTTCGAGCCGGTGTTGAAGTCGACCGTCGAGGCGTCCGGGTGACACGGATAAACCGATTCGCAGGCTCTTTCCTCTTCCGTCTGGCGGTCGGATACGTTCTCGTCGCGGTGATCTTCGCCGCGGCCTGGGTCTGGTCGCTGTATGGCCCTCTGACCGAAGCCATGCTCCGGCAGCAGCAGCGCAACCTGACAGCCGTCGCGCAGTCCGCCGCATTGCTCGCGGCGGAGACGGACTCCACCCCTCAGGAACTTGCGAACCGCCTCGTGACCCGGACCGACCTGCGTCTGACGATCGTCGGCAGCGACGGCGTCGTCCTCGCGGACTCGGAGTACCCCCCTTCTGAGATGGAGAACCACGGTCAGCGTCCGGAGATACGCGCAGCTCTCGCCGGCGAGGTCGGAGTCGACCGGCGCGTGTCACGGACCGCGGGCATCGAGGAGATCTATGTCGCCGTGCCGAGCTCTCTTGACGGCCGCAAGATCGCCTTGCGCGTGAGCCAGCCGCTTTCCGAGATCGAGGATGCGGCCTCGCGTTCCAGGCGTTTCGGGCTCGGGTTGCTCGCCGTTGCGCTACTCATCGCCGCGGGAGTGGCGTTCTATGCCGCTCGCGCTGCGACGGGACCGGTCAAGCAGCTCTCTGACATAGCCGAACGCATGGCCGCCGGCAACCTGAACGTCGACGTCCCTGCGGTGCCCGCGGACCTGACGCCTCTCGCGGACGCGCTGTCGACACTCCGGGCCCAGATGCGCTCACGACTGGACGCGCTCGAGACCGAGCGCCGCACTCTGCGGGCCGCCCTAGATGGGCTGGGCGATGCCGTGCTGCTTGTGGACGGTGAGACGATCGTACTCGCGAACAAGGAGACGGCGCGCCTGTTCCGTGCTCCCGCACGAGGGTGGGTGGGCACGAGAATCGACGAATCGGGGCTGCCCGCCACGCTGCTCGAGGCGGTGCGCTCCCGACTCGATTCGCTCAACCCTTCGGTCGTCGAACTCCCCACTGATCCCACCGGCAGGACGTGGCGTGTCTTCGTCGCTCCACTTCCCGGAACCGACGATGGCGCCTCGCGCACCATCGTCGTCATCAGCGACGTGACCGAACGCGCACGGGTCGATCGCGTACGCCGGGACTTCGTGGCCAATGCGAGTCATGAGCTCAAGACGCCCGTGGCCGGCATCCGTCTGCTGGCCGAGTCAGCAGAGACCGCCGCGGCCGACGGTGACGCGGAGCAGGCGCTCATCTTCACACGACAGATCGAGGCAGAGACCGAGCGCCTCCAGCGGCTGGTGAGCGACCTGCTGGACCTGTCCCGCCTCGAAGCAGCGCCTGCCCCGGACGCTCTGGCTGACGTCCGTGTCGCCGTCGATCGCGCAGTCGTTTCACATCGGACCGCAGCGGCTCGTAAGGAGTTGGAGCTCACCGCCGACTTCGATTCCGTACGCGGCCGCGACGTGTTCGTGCGCGCTGACCCGACCGACCTGGCCATCGCTCTGGACAACCTGCTCGACAACGCGATCGCCTACACCGATTCGGGCGGTGTGAATGTCGATGTCAGAATCGTGGACGACCACGTGGCCATACGAGTGTCCGACACCGGATGCGGTATCCCCGCCGAACACCAACCACGGGTGTTCGAACGCTTCTACCGCGTGGACAGGGGGCGCTCCCGGGACGCTGGCGGCACCGGGCTCGGGCTCGCGCTCGTTCGGCATGTGGTGGAACGGTCCGGCGGAACGGTGACTCTGGAGTCAGCAGTGGGTGAGGGCTCCATGTTCACGCTCATGCTTCCGCGCGCCACGTAGCCCCCGCCCAGACCACACACGCCGACCAAGCCCCCGCAAGCAGCAGTGCCGCCACCACGTCTGTCGGCCAGTGCACCCCCAGGTACACTCTCGAGAACCCTACGAGCGCCGGATAGACAAGCGCCACCAGCAGCCCCATAGCCCGTGCTCGCCGCGGCGCGTGGGCAAGTGCCAGAAGAAGCACGGCTGCCAGACAAGCCGATGCTACGGCGTGACCGGACGGAAACGCCTCTGAGGCAGGCAACGGCGTGAGCGCTGAGGCCGCGGGTGGTCGAACGCGCCCGATGAGCGTCTTCAGCACCGTGGACAGCGCAACGCCCCCTGCCAAGATGACCACGGAGACGGCGGCATCTCGTCGTCGCCCCGTGAAGAGCAGCAGCGCGACGACGAGAGCGGTCCCGGCGGCGACGAACCACCAGCCGCCGGTCCGCGTCATGAGCAGCATGAATCGGCTCAATACCGGACTGCGCAGCGCTCGCACAGCCACCAACAGCTGTGCGTCGATCACGTCGGTGATGCCCAGGGACACGAGTCCCATCAACACCGCGGATCCCAGTGCGCACATCAGCCCGCAAGCGAAGACGAAGGTCCGGGCACAGCGGCTCACGCGACGCACCTTTCGACCGAGTGCCCGGGTCAGATCACGCCCCCGACGCTTCAACGAGCCGGGCTGCGACCTGTTTCTTGCGAGAGAGCACACCAGGCATCCAGACACTGCCGCTGGCCAACGACACACCGAGCGCGCGCTCGGCCAGGCGCACCTTGCCCGTCGCGAACACCTCCGAGCCTTCGCGCACGATGTCGGTGGCCATCAAGACCGCGAGGTGGTGACCGCCATCAAGCCGCATCGCTTCGAGCGCGGCCCGGACCTCGTCGGCGTGCTCCATCAATTCGGTCAGATCGACGCTCTCGTACTGAGCGATCGCCACGTCCACATCACCGGCGCGGTACTGCTTGACGTCAGAACTCACCACTTCGGCTGCGGAGAAGGGTCTGCCCGCGCTCCGCGCGCGGAAGAGCTCCATGCCGAACTCCATAGGGTCGACCCCGACGATCCCGGACAGCCGCTCGCACACCTCACGGTCAAGCGGCGCCGTGGTCGGCGACTTGAGAAGGACGGTGTCGGTGAGCACAGCGGCGAGGAGCACCCCTGCAAGCGCCTCGGGAACCTCGACACCGAGCATCTGGAAGCGCGTCGCGACGATCGTGGCCGTGGAGCCCACGGGCAGGTTCAGGAACAGTATCGGCCCGGCCGTCTGGACGTCCCCCACACGGTGGTGGTCGACGATCTCGACGACGGCGGCGTCTTCGATGCCCACCGCGGACTGCGAGGACTCATTGTGGTCTACGAGGATGACGCGACGACGAATCCCCCGAGCGAGATCGGTGCGCGTGAGCATGCCGAGCACCTCGCCGCCCTCACCGGTCACCACCGCCTCGCGGTGCACGCTCGCGAGCAGGTCCTCGGCTGCTTCCGAGAGCAACGTCTCCGGCCCGACCGTGAGCACGTCGGTGTCCATGAGGTCACCCACCGCCTGCGACAACGACACGAGACGTGCTGCGCTGTACGTGTCGTGCGCGGTGACGATGACGCTCGCGTTCTTCGTACGAGCAAGCTCGACCACCTCGTCGGAGGGGCGTGCGCCGGTGGTGACGACGAGACACGCCGCACCCGACTCGAGCGCGAGCGGCTGCGAGCGCAGGCGGTCCCCCAGGATCACCACGTCGCCCGGTTTGATGCGTGCTGCCATCGTCTGCGGCTCAGCTGCACCGATCAACACGCCGTCTGAGACCACCGAGTCAGGCGAGCCCGCCAACACCTCGCCGTCCAGTACGCGCGCGAGCTGCTCAACCGTCACCGGCATCCTCGCGAATCCCGCAAGCTCGGTTTCTTCGATGTAGCGCTCGGCCAGGAGCCTTTGACTCACGAGACCGACGAGTGTGCCGTCTCGATCGACAACGGGCAGCGCACGCACGTCACGCTCGCGCATGAGACGACCGGCGGTGAGCATCGCCTCGGTGGGCTCGATTATGACCGCGCCCTCGGTCATCACGTCACGCACCCGGGTGCGGACGTGCGGGATCTCTTGGGGCAGCTCGACACCGAAGCGTTCGAAGACCCAGCGAGTCTCGGCGGGCACGGGGCCCAGCCGCGCCGGGACATACACGTTGTCGGGGTCAGTCAGGTTCTTCAGGTGCGCGTATGCGACGGCAGAACAGATCGAATCGTTGTCGGGATTGCGGTGCCCGAAGACGAGAACGGGGCCCACGGTCATCCTCCTATCGCGCGACGTGCGCTGGCACGCGCTGCTACTGACGGACCTTCACGATGGGAGCGTACCCGACGAGCAGCTTCTTCGTCTCGCCGGTCCGCTCGAACCGCACGACCATCTGGTCGCCGCTCATCTCGCGCACGACGCCGCGACCGAACACCTTGTGGTCGATGACGTCGCCGACAGCGAAGCTCTCCGCCCGCGCCGCGGGCTGCTTCGCCGCGCTACCCTCTGTGCCGAAGCCGGCGCCGCCCACCCGGCGGCCTGTGCCTCCACCGAAGCCCGCACCGCCATGCGGCGCCCCGGACCCGAAGACGCGCCCCTCGCGACCGCCGCTGCCCGCGCCGTGCCCGAACGCCGAGCGCCGGTCGCCTCGCTTGGCCCAACCCATGCCCTCGAAGCCGGACGAGCCGACCCCGGAGACCTCGACGTGCTCGGACGGGATCTCGCCCAGGAAGCGCGACGGCGGGTTGTGTTGCGTCGATCCGAAGATCGAGCGCGAGTGCGTGTGCGTCAGGTACAGCCGCTCGCGTGCGCGCGTGATGGCGACGTAGGCCAGTCGACGCTCCTCCTCCAGGCCCTCCGGGTCGAACATCGAGTTCGCGTGAGGGAAGAGCGACTCCTCCATGCCGACGACGAACACCACGGGGAACTCGAGCCCTTTGGCCGTGTGTACGGTCATGAGCGTGACGTAGTCCTCGGCGCCCTCCTCGAGCATGTCGAGGTCGGTACGCAGCGCAAGCCACTCCATGAATGCGGGCAGACTCGCCTCATCGTGACTCGCCGCGAACTCAGAGACGACGGTCAGGAACTCGCGCACGTTGTCCGCGCGTCCCAGGGACTCCTCGGTGCGTTCGGCCTCGTAGGCGGCTATGATGCCGCTCTTGTCGATGATCATCTCGACGACGTCACGCAGGTCGCCTTCAAGCTCACGCATCTCGTCGAGCAGGGAGTTGAACGCCGCGAGCTTCGCGCACATGGCCGCGTTCAGGCATCCGCCTAACGCCAGCTCATCGCGCATCGCCGCCTCGAGCCCGATGCCCTTCTCGCGCGCGAGCCCGACCACGCGCTCGACCGTCGTCTCGCCGATGCCGCGCTTCGGGGTGTTGATGATGCGACGCAGCGAGACCTCGTCGGCCGGGTTCACGATGACCTTCAGGTACGCTGTCACGTCCCGGATCTCAGCCCGGTCGAAGAAGCGCGTCCCGCCCACGATGCGGTACGGGACGCCGGCACGCAGAAACGCGTCCTCGATCGAACGCGACTGCGCGTTGGTGCGGTAGAAGACGGCGATGTCGCGATAGCGTCTGTGCTCGGTGCGGCCCAGTCGCTCGATCTCGCCGGCGATGAAGCGCGCCTCGTCACGCTCGTCGCTGGCCAGATAGCTTGAGATCTTCTCGCCTTCGGCGTTTCTCGTGTAAAGCGTCTTGGGCTTGCGGTTCTGGTTGTTGGCGACGACGGCGTTGGCGGCCATGAGGATGCGCGCGGTGGAGCGGTAGTTCTCCTCGAGTTTGACGACCTTGGCCTCAGGGTAGTCGTGCTCGAACTCGAGGATGTTGCGGATGTCGGCCCCGCGCCAGGAGTAGATCGACTGGTCGTCGTCGCCAACCACCATGAGGTTGCGGTGCTTCGCGGCGAGCAGCGAGGTGATCGCGTACTGCGCGTGGTTCGTGTCCTGGTACTCGTCCACGCTGATGTAGCGGAAGCGGTCCTGGTAGGCATCGAGCACCCGGGGGTGCTCCGACAGGAGCTTGTGCGCGTTCACGAGCAGGTCGTCGAAGTCCATCGCGTTGTTGGCCTTCAGGCGCCGCTGGTATAGCGGGTAGACCTTCGCTGCGGCCTTGTCGAGCGGCGAGAACACCTTCGCCTCGAACTCCACAGGGCCGACGAGCTCGTTCTTGGCCGCCGAGATACGGCCGCGGGCCGAGTTGAGCGGGAAGCGCTTCTCGTCAAGCTCCAGCTCGCGCATGACCTCACGGAACAGACGCTTGCTGTCATCGTCGTCGTAGATGGTGAAGTTCGAGGTGAAGCCGAGCAGATGACCGTCGGCGCGCAGCATCCGCACGCACATCGCATGGAACGTGAGCACCCACATCGAGCGCGGGTCCCACGGCGCACCGATGCCGCCGAGCAGGCGTCCCAGCCGATCGCGCATCTCGGCGGCGGCCTTGTTCGTGAAGGTGATGGCGAGGATCTCGGCCGGACTCACAGCCAGGTCAGCCACGAGATGCGCGATGCGGTACGTCAGCACACGCGTCTTGCCGCTTCCGGCACCGGCAAGGACCAGGAGCGGCCCTTCAGTGGTCTCGACGGCTTGGCGCTGTGCGGGGTTGAGTGAGGTGAGATCGAGGTGGCTCATAGGCGAGGTAGTGTAGCACGGGCGCGCAGGCTCGAAGCGCCGCCATGAGCACCCCTCTACTTCACGAACTTGATCATCGAGAAGCCGCCCTCGTCCTTCCTGAGACACTCGTGATGGGTGACCCTACGCTCTCCGGCGACGATCTGGACGTTGCCGCAACGTTCGCACGCCACCTTGTGACAGACGGAGCACTCGCCCAAACGCCGTGCGTCGGTGGCGCCACAGTGTGGGCAGATGTGGGCGAAGAGGTCGGACAACACCTTCTCCGGAGTACGGGAACACCGGGCGATCGACGGCCCCGGCGCCCGTGCGGGTCAGGTGAGCTTCTTGTCGACGGCAGCCGCCACTCTGGTCAGTTCGTCAACGAGGGCCCTTAATCCTTCTATATCCAAAGACTGAGGTCCGTCGCAGAGCGCCTCGCGAGGATTCGGGTGCACCTCGACCATGATGCCGTCCGCCCCGACCGCCACTGCGGCACGGCTGATCGCCGGGACGAGGTCCGCACGGCCGGCCGGGTGGGACACGTCGACGATGATCGGCATGAGAGAGAGCGTCTTGACGACAGGCACGGCCGTGATATCGAGCGTGAAGCGGGTCGTCGTCTCGAAGGTCCGGATGCCGCGCTCGCAGAAGATGACGTTCTCGTTGCCGTTCATGGTGATGTAGTTGCTCGCCTGCAGCCACTCGTCGATCGTGGCTGCCATGCCGCGCTTGAACACGACCGGCTTGCCGGAGTCCGCGGTGACCTCACCGATCTTGCGCAGCAGGCTGAAGTTGGCCATGTTGCGCGTGCCGATCTGAAGGATGTCGGCATACGCGTCGACGGTCTCGGCGTGCGCGGAGTCCGTGACCTCGGTGACGATCATGAGGCCGTACTCGTCAGCGGCCTCGCGCATGATCTTGAGGCCCTCCTCCTCAAGCCCTTGGAACGAGAACGGCGACGTGCGCGGCTTGTACGCGCCTCCGCGCATGACCTTGATGCCGAGCTCTTTGAGGACCGCCGCGACCTCACGCATCTGCTCGCGGCTCTCCACCGAGCACGGCCCCGCGATGATGGAGACCGCGCCGTCGCGAGTCACCGCCCCGATGGCACGGGCGTCTTGGGCGGCCATCAGCCCCTCATCTCCTTCATCACGTGCAGGATCGTGGAGTAGATCTCGCGAAGGTTGTCGGCGAACAGCGGGCCTTCGTTACAGCTGGCGAGGTGGTTGAAGATCTCCTCCTCGCGCTTAGGATCGTAGAGGCCCCAGTGCACCTGCGGCTTGAGCTCACGGATCTTGAGCGCCATCTTCGCGCGCTCGTTGAGCAACCTGACGATCTGGCAGTCGATCTCGTCGATCCGCGAGCGGATCTCAGCGATCTCCTGGATCTTGTCCTCGGCCATGGGACGTGCCCCCTTGCAGACGGTGCGATACGGCAGCGGTCGCAAAATGTGTCTTGCGATTATCGCACGGATGCATACGTACGGCAGCTCGCATCCGGTCAGGCGGCGCGAGACGGACGGCGGACGGCGGAGTTCCTGCTCAACAACGCCGTGACGGCAGCAGAGTACGACGAGGCGCTCGCGAAGGTCCGAGAGATGGGCATCGATTCCGCCTCGGTTCCGCATCAGAGGAGGCCGGCGGAGTAGATGGACAGCCTGCTCCTTGAGCCTGCGGACTTGGAGATCACCGGTGATCCGATGCTGCCGCCGAAAGACCGCCCGTTCCTGCTCGCCGCGATCACTGCACATGCCGACTGCCTGCTCACGGGCGACCTCGCGCACTTCGGTCAGCTGATGGGCATGGCGTTCCACGGCGTCACCGTGATGCTGCCGGGCGACTACCTGCGTGGGAGGCGCTGATCCCCTACTCCCACTCGATCGTGCCGGGGGGCTTGCTCGTGATGTCGTAGGCGACGCGGTTGATGCCGTCGACCTCGTTGATGATGCGGTTGCTCATCCTGGCAAGCAGCTCGTGGGGCAGACGCGCCCAGTCCGCGGTCATCGCGTCGGCGGAGGCCACCGCGCGGATGATGATCGGGTTCTCGTAGGTGCGCTCATCGCCCATGACGCCGACGCTCTTGATGTCCGGCAGCACAGCGAAGTACTGCCACACCTCGCGCTTGGTGTCCCACGCGCCGATCTCCTCGCGCACGATGGCGTCTGCGTGGCGCAGTTTTTCAAGCTTCTCGTGCGTGATGTCGCCGATGATGCGCACGGCCAGACCCGGCCCTGGGAACGGCTGCCGATGCACGATCTCGTCGGGAAGGCCCAGCTCGCTTCCCACCGCACGGACCTCGTCTTTGAAAAGCGCCTTCAAGGGCTCGATCAGATCGAAGTGCACGCCCTCCGGGAACGGGATGAGGTTATGGTGGCTCTTGATCTTGGCGGCGTGCTTGTTGCCGCTCTCGATGACATCGGGGTAGAGCGTCCCCTGCGCGAGCCATTTGACACCCTCGAGCTTGGTGGCCTCCTCGAAGAAGACCTTCCAGAATTCCTCGCCTATGATGCGGCGCTTCGCCTCGGGATCACTGACGCCAGCGAGCAGGCGCAGGTAGCGCTCCTCGGCCTCGACGTGGATGAGGTTCACGTGGAAGGTGTCGCGGAACGTGTGAACGACCTGCTCGGCCTCGTTCAACCGGAGCATGCCGTGGTCGACGAAGACGCACGTGAGTTGGTCGCCGATCGCGCGGTGCAGCAGCGCCGCCACGACGCTCGAGTCCACACCGCCGGACAGGCCACAGATGACGCGGTCGCTCCCCACCTGCTCACGGACGCGCTCGACCGTCTCCTCGATGATGTTGAACATCGTCCACGTGGGCGCGATGCCTGCGATGTCATGCAGGAAGGTGCGGATGATCTGCTGGCCGTACTCCGTGTGCGCGACCTCAGGATGGAACTGCGTGGCATAGAGGTTTCGCGACGCGTCCTCCATCGCAGCGACCGCGGTCGTGGCGGTCCGGGCGGTCACGGTGAAGCCCGGCGGCGGCGTGCCCACCGAGTCCCGGTGGCTCATCCAGCACTGCGAGCGCTCGGGCAGACCCTCGAGCAGCCGGCTCGACGCGTCTAGAACCTCGAGCTCGGCGAACCCATACTCGCCGATGTCGGTCTTCGGGATCTCGCCGCCCAGGTGCAGCGCCATCTCCTGGATGCCGTAACAGAAGCCGAGCACCGGGATGCCGAGCTCAAGTATCGCCGGGTCCATGTGCGGGGCGCCCTCGGCGTAGACGCTCGCAGGGCCGCCCGACAGGATGAGCGCGGCCGGCTTGCGGCGAGCCACCTCGTCGGCGGTGATGTCGAAGGGCACGATCTCGGAGTAGACGCGGGCCTCACGCACGCGACGCGCGATGAGCTGCGCGTACTGCGCGCCGAAGTCGAGGACGAGTACGACCGCCTGCTCGTCGTGGTATCCCGACACTAGCGGCCCATCCCCACGCCCTGCGTGTTCTGCAGGACCTTGCCTTCCGTCTGAAGGGCGGGGGCCACCATGACCTCGGCCTTCTGGAAGCTCTTCAGGTTCTCGTAACCGCACGTCGCCATCGAGGTGCGCAGGCCGCCGAGCAGGTTCAGCGTGCCGTCGTTCTGGTGCGCGGGGCCCAGCAGGATCTCCTCAAGTGTACCGAGTCTGCCTGCGCGCACGCGGGTGCCGCGGGGAAGGTCGGGGTGGAAGGTGGCCATGCCCCAGTGGTAGCCGCGGCCTGGCGCCTCCTCGGCGCCCGCGAGCGGCGAGCCGATCATGCACGCGTCGGCACCGCACGCGATCGCCTTGGCGAGGTCGCCGCCGGTGCGCATACCGCCGTCGGCGATGACGTGGGCGTAGCGGCCGGTCTCCTCGAGGTAGCGGGTGCGGGCGGCAGCGGCGTCAGCGATCGCAGTGGCCTGTGGCACACCGATGCCGAGCACGCGACGCGAGGTACACGCGTGGCCAGGGCCGACGCCCACGAGCACACCCACCGCACCGGCGCGCATCAGGTGCAACGCGCCCTGGTAGCTGCAGCAGCCACCGATGATGCACGGGACATCGAGTGACTGCACGAACGCGTTCAGGTCGAGTGGCTTGTCGAAACTCGACACGTGCTCCGCCGAGACGACCGTGCCTTGGATGACGAGGATGTCCAAGCCACCCTCGAGCGCCGGCTCGATGAACTTCTCGACGTTCTGGGGCGTGAGCGATGCAGCGGCGATCACCCCGCCGGCCTTGATCTCGGCCACGCGCTGCTTGACGAGCTCCGGCTTCACCGGCTCGGCGGCGTACATGGCCTGCATCTTGGCCGTGGCCTCCTCCTTGTCGAAGGAGGCGATGAGGTCGAGCTGGGGGCCGGGGTCCTCGTACTTGGTCTGGATGCCCTCCAGGTTCAGCACGGCAAGGCCGCCAAGCTTGCCCATCTGAATAGCGAACGCGGGGTCCACGACGCCGTCCATCGCCGAGGCGAGCACCGGCAGCGGGAAGGTGTAGTCGCGTCCCTTGAAGTTGAAGGTCCACGAGATGTCGACGTCGCGCGGGTCGCGCGTCCTGCGGGAAGGCACGATTGCGATGTCGTCGAACCCGTAGGCGCGGCGAGCGGTCTTACCCCGTCCGATCTCGATCTCCATGCGTCTCTCGCTTCCTTCCCTCTCAAACGTCCTCGAGGCGGCCGTCCGGCCGCTTGACACTTGGGTGATGCGGGGCTGATACGACGAGGACCAGGCCCTCTCGCCGACTTGACCGACGAAACTCAGGTCCGATGGAGTGCTGCGAGCCTCGCCCCGGATGAGCGGGCGCGCGAAGCCGCGCGAGAATCTCGCTCCCGGTGCCGACATTCTAGTGGAGCGCTCCCACCGATGGAACCGCGCAGACGCACAAAGTTCGACAGGTTTCAGGGCAGGTCGCGTCACAATCGGTGACGAGGTGGTTCTGGCGCGCCATCGCGCTACACTGATCATCGGCGCGCCTTCGTCCACGCCACGTAGCCTCGGGACACACCCGGCAGGAGGGCTTCCGCTTGTCCAGCACGCCTCACCTCCTTCGTCGCTCGATCGGTGCGGCCGCCCGCGTCGTTGCGCTGACCGCGGTGACACTCGTCGCGGTGGTGCCTGCTCTCCACCTGTCGGCTCCCCCGGTCGCCGGCGCACTCGAGCTTCCGCTCGTCGACCCGGTGCCCTACGCCGCACATGGCGTCTCCGCCCTCACCGCGTCCTCGCTGCCCACGACCCCCTCGGCCTCGCCGACAGCATCACCCGACGCGACCCTCGTCGTGATCGACCCCGGCCACGGCGGACCCTTCTCCAACGCCAACGCGAACGGCCTGAAGGAGAAGAACGTCAACCTGACACTTGCGATCGCGTTGCGCGACGCGCTCGTCGCCCGCGGCTATCGCGTGCTCATGACGCGCGAGGACGACCGGGCCGTGAGGCTGGTCGACACGTTCACGTGGGCATATGACTCCCGTCGTGGATGGTGGACCTTCGCGCGCGACGGCCGCGCCAACCCGCGAGGAAGCATCCCCCGCGACGATCTGCAGGCGCGCGCCAACGTGGCCAACCTGAGTGGCGCCGACCTGTTCATCAGCGTGCACGCGAACGGATCGAAGAAACGCACCGTGCGCGGATACGAGACCTTCGCATCAGGCCGTGACGCACTCGGACGCTCGCTTGCGCGCATCGTCCAGAGCCGCGTCATCGCCCGGACCGGCATGGTCGACCGCCACGCCAAGACCGCCGACTTCTACGTCCTGCGCTGGACGAACAGCCCGGCGATCCTGCTTGAGGCGGGCTTCATATCGAACCCTTCGGACGCGGCGAGATTGCGCAACCCGAAGTTCCTGACCATCATCGCCGGTGCGGTGACCGACGGGGTCGATGAATGGATGGCGGGGGACCCCTACCGCGTCACCGGGTCGCGGCTGGGCGGAGGCTCGGCAAGCGAGCACGCCGCAGCCCTCTCCTCTTCGCAGTTTCCGACCGGAGCGCGTTGCGCGGTGCTCGCCAAGGCCGACGACTGGGCGAAGGTGCCCGGCGCTGCCGCTCTAGCGGCGACACTCGGAGGGCCGCTCTTGTGGACGGACCCCGACGGCACCCTCGACGCGACCGCGGCTGCCGAACTCGCGCGTCTCGCTCCCGGGCGCGTGGTGAGGCTCGATCCGATGGCATCCGGCGGCCCGAGCGCGCTCTCAGCATCGATCGCGGCGCAGATCGGCGTGGGACCCTCAGGTCACGTCTTCGTGGCGTCGACCGAGGACACGCGCGCGCTCCTGACCGCGGCAGCGGTCGCCGCCTACCGGCGCACGCCGCTCCTGCTCGCCGAGAGAGGCGCGCTGAACCCGGACGCCGCCGCGTTCCTCGCGACCAACGCTACGCGCATCCGCACGGTCGTGCTGGTGGGCGGCGAGTCCGTGCTGCCCACGGCCGTAGCGCAGGGCCAGCCATACATACGCTTCACCGGCTCCGCGTTCGCCACGCTCGCCTCTGCACTCAACTCGTGGACGTACACGGAGAGGCGCACCAACGGCATGCGTCCCGTGGTCGCCGACCCGCGCTTCGGGCCGGAGTACCTGTCAAGCGCGGTGCGGGCCGCGCTCATTGGGCAACCGCTGCTGCCGGTAGAAGGCGGCGTGATGCCGGCTAAGACGCGCGAGTGGATCACGAACCGGCGCAGCGCCATCGCCGGCTTCGAGGTGCACGACGCCCGTGGTGCGATGCCGCGCCTCGTCGATCACCAGCTGCGCAAGGCCGACCACCCGTAGTGAGGGCTGACGCGTGCGACGTCGGCCTCACGTGCGACGTCGGCCTCACGTGCGACGTCGGCCTGACGTGCGACGTCGGCAGCTTCACGGCAGCGCGGTGAGCACGACCGCGACGAGCGCGAAGGCGATGCCGACGCGCTGCCACCCATGCAGGTGCTCGTGCAGCAGGAACCTGGCAAGGACCAGGGTCGCCACCGGATAGAGCGCCCCGAGCACCGACGCCACCGCGAGCGGGCCGAGCCTGAGCGCGATGACCTGCGCGACGTTGGCCGCTGCATCGACGATGCCGGTCGCGACGACGAGCCGCCGCGAACCGGGAGCGGGCACGATGCGGGAGCGCCGGGACACCGCAGCCGTCGCGAGCATGGCGACCGCGGCCACCCGCGCGATGCCGAGCGGCGCGAAGCCGCTCGCCGCCGTGGTCTGCGCATACGACAGGATCGAGCCGGCGAAGCCGAGTCCCGCGAGCACCCCAAGGGCCACGGCCTTGCGCCCGTTCCCGCCACCGTCCTCTTCGGCGGTCGTGCTCACGATCACCACCGCTGCGAGCGCGAGGGCGATCCCCGCAAGCGAGGTCCACGCCAGCGGCTCATCTCGCGCCAGCAGCCCCACCGCGGCAGGAACCGAGCCCGACAACGCCGAGGTCAGCGGTGCGACGAGGCTCATCCTGCCCGTCGCGAGCCCGGCGTAGAGCGCGAGCACGCCTAGGCCGCCACAAGACCCTGCGGACACACCCCACAGAAGCTGGGGGTCGGTCCATGACCGCGGCGGCAGCGCGAGCGAGACCGCGGCGAGCACCGCGAATCCCACCGCCTGCGAAGCGATGGTGACGACGAGCGCGGGATCGCGGCGGCTCGCGAAACCACCAAGAAAGTCGGCGCCGCCGAACAGCACGGCGGCCAGTGTGGCGATGAGAGCTGTCATCGATGCCCTACACGTTGAACTTGAAGTGCATCACATCGCCGTCGCGCACGACGTAGTCCTTGCCCTCGAGCCTGAGCTTGCCGGCCTCGCGCGCACCCTTCTCCCCGCCCAGAGCCACGAAGTCGTCGAAGCTCACGACCTCGGCCTTGATGAAGCCGCGCTCGAAGTCGGAGTGGATGACGCCGGCCGCCTGCGGCGCTTTGGCGCCGACCGGCACCGTCCACGCGCGGACCTCCTTCTCGCCTGCCGTGAAGTAGCTCATGAGGCCGAGCAGCCGGTACGCCTCGCGGATGAGCGTGTTCAGGCCCGGCTCCTCAAGCCCGATGGACTCGAGGTACTCGGCTGCCTCATCGGCTTCGAGTTCAGCCAGATCGGCCTCGACCTTCGCGCAGATCGGGATGGGTTTCACACCGTCGATCTCGGGCAGGTCGGCGCCCACCTGGCTCTCGTCGACGTTCGCGACATAGAGCATCGGCTTCATCGTGAGCAGGTGCAGCGTGCGCATGGCCGCGCGCTCGTCATCGGTCATCTCCAGGCTGAACGCGCGGTGCCCGGCCTCGAGGTGCGCGAGCATGCGCTGAGCGAGCGCCAGACGGTCAGCTGCGGACTTGTCGCCCTTGAGCTCCTTGTTGAAACGCTGGATGGCCTTCTCGACCGTGGCCATGTCGGCGAAGATCAGTTCGAGCTTGATCGTCTCGACATCGCTTGCAGGGTCGACCCTGCCGTCGACGTGGACGACGTCCTCGTCGGTGAAGAAGCGCACCACCTCGGCGATGGCATCCGTCTCGCGGATGTTGGCAAGGAACTGGTTGCCCAGCCCGGCACCCTCGCTCGCGCCCTTCACCAGACCCGCGATGTCGACGAACTCGACGGTGGCCGGCAGCACGCGCTGCGGGTTGACGATCCTCGCGAGCGCATCGAGCCGCGCATCCGGGACGGGCACGATCCCGACGTTGGGCTCGATGGTGGCGAAGGGGTAGTTGGCCGCCTCGACCTGGTTTCGCGTGAGCGCGGTGAACAGCGTCGACTTGCCCACGTTGGGAAGACCGACGATGCCGATGGAGAGGGACACGGGACACGACTCCTTTTGTGCTGGTCAGGGGCGACGAATGGCCCGCAAGGGCTGCTGTATAGTACCACCCATGGGCGACACCTCCCTCATCATCGCGGCATATGCGTCGATCGGCTCGGGCCACCGCATCGCGGCTGAAGCCGTGGTGCGTGAGATCGGCGTGGCCGCTGGCGACACGGTGGTCTGCGAGACCGCCGACGCGCTGGAGCTCTGCGCGCCCTTCGCGCTCCGGCTGGCCGACGGGCCGCTGGCGTCATCACCGGCCGGCCGCGGCGTGCTCGCCACAGCCCGCCCCTTGACGGCCGTGGCGTGCGCACGCTTCTCCGACATGCTTCTGGCAGCCCGTCCGGCGGCGATCGTGTGCACGCACCCCCTGCCGGCGATGCTCGCCGCCAGGCTCGTTGCGAAGGGCAAGCTCCGCACCACTGTCGTGACAGCGGCCACCGACTACGTGTGTCGCGGCATCACGCCGGTGCGCGGCGTGGCGCTTCACTGTGTGGCCGACGAGACGGCTGCCGCATCGCTCGCCGCACGCGGCGTGGACCCGAACCGCATCGCCGCGACGGGCATCCCGGTGCGCCCGCAGTTCACCATCGAGTACGACATCGCCGCTGCGCGTTCTCACTTCGAGCTGCCGGCTGAGTCCCGTGTGGTGCTCGCCGTCGTCGGCTCGACCAACCCGGCTCCGTATGCCCGCTTCAAGGAGTCGCTCGCGGTGCTGTTGCCCGCCCTCGCCTCGCTGCCGGACACCCACGTCGCCATCGTGACCGGCCAGGACCACGCCTACGCGGACGAGCTCAGGTCTCGCGTGAAGGGCTTCGGCACCACGAACGTCCATGTGTTCGAACAGGTGGAGCACATGGCGCCGCTCATCGCCTCGGCCGACCTCGTGCTGGCCCGCCCCAGCGGCGTGATGTGCGCCGAGTGCGTCGACACGGGTGTGCCGCTCGTGCTGGTCGGTCCCGCACGTGGGCCTGAGCGAGGCAACGCGAGAAGGCTCGTCGACGCGGGAGTGGCGCTCTTCGCAGAGGACCCTCGCACGCTCGCCGAGCAGACGCGTCGGGCGATCTCGAACCCCAGACGCCTGGCTCGGATGCGCGAAGCAGCGGTCGCCGTGGCGCGTCCGTTCGCGGCCGCGGAAGTGGCGCGACTCGCCTTGGAACTCGCGGGACTCGCCCCAAAGGACCGCGCGTGAGCGCTGCATCGCCCGGCGACATCGCCGCACTCGGCGGACAGGCCGCGGTCATCGCTCTGTCCGGCGCGATGGCGCCGGGACCGTTCCTCACGCTCACGATCTCGCGCACCGTGCGCATCGGCGCACGCAGCGCGCTCCTCATGCTGGTTGGTCACGCGATCCTCGAAGGCGCGTTGATCATCGGCTTCTCCTTCGGCCTACAGGCGTTCCTGCGTCAGCCGATCGTGCTGCGCAGCCTGTCTTTGGCGGGCGGCGTGTTCCTGTTGTGGATGGGCGCGGACCTGCTGCGCGGCGCCTGGACCGGAAGCATCGCCAGAGACCTCGAGGTCGCCGAGTCGACGAGCCGCATGGGCCCGGTCACCGAGGGCGCACTCGTCTCGCTCTCCAACCCCTACTGGCTGCTGTGGTGGCTCACCGTCGGCGCCGCACTCGCCGCTCAGGGACTCTCGATGGGGCCGGCCGGGGTGCTCGCCTTCTACGCCGGGCACGAGCTGGGCGATGTCGCGTGGTACGCGTTCGTCATCCTCGCCATCGCCAAGGGTCGCCACCTGCTCCCGCCGCGGGTGTACCGCGGGGTGATGGCCGCGCTCGCACTGTTCCTGCTTGTGCTGGGTGTGCGCTTCGCGCTCGTCGGCGCGGGCGTGCTCGCGGCGGGATGAAGCAGGGGGCGGCCATGCGCATCGGGATGTTCGCCGACATGTACCTGCCGCACATCAGCGGCGTGACGAACCACATCGCGCTGTACAAGCGCCACTTCGAGGACCTCGGTCACGAGGTGTACGTGTTCACCTTCGGAGACCTCGACTACGCTGACGCTGAGCCCAACGTCGTGCGCTCCGGGGGCCTGCCGTGGGGCAAGACCGGCTGGCGAGCAGCCCTCGCCTTCTCACCCGAGGCCCGACGGCTGATCCCGATGCTCGATGTCGCGCACGTACACCATCCGTTCCAGAGCGGGCCGCTCGCGCTCGCTGCATGCAGGCGCCACGGCATCCCCATCGTGTTCACGAACCACACGCGCTACGAGCTGTACTCCGACTCGTACGCGAGCTTCGTCCCGCGCCCTCTGCGCTACTGGTTCATCCGCCAGGTGCTCCATCGCTTCTGTTCGGCGGTCGACCTCGTGATCGCTCCCGCCGCCTCCATCGCACAGTGGCTCGATGAGTTCGCGGGTTTCAAGGACGCCGTGGTCGTGCCCAACGGTATCGACATCGAGCGGTTCGCGAACCCCGCTGAGCGCCGTGCCCGCGCGGAGTTCGGCTTCGGCGATGACGATGTCGTACTCGTCTACGCCGGGCGCTTGGGGCCGGAGAAGAACACCGAGTGGCTCGCGCGCGAGTTCGCCGCAGCGGCTGCACAGGAGCCACGCTTGCGGCTTCTCGTGGTCGGCGACGGACCTTCGGCGGCTGGCGCCCGCGCGGTGCTGGCAGCGGCGGGCGTGGCCGAGCGAGCGCACTTCACCGGACTCGTCGACTACCAGCGCGTGCCCGGCTTCGAGGCGGTGGCCGACGCGTTCGTGACCGGCTCGGTGACCGAAGTGCACCCACTCGTCGTGCTCGAAGCCATGGCGGCGGGGCTGCCGGTGATCGCGGTGAGCTCGCCCGGCATCGCCGATACGGTCCGCGACGGCGAGAGCGGGCTGCTCGCTCCCACGGTGACGGACGGGGCACTCGCCGAGCGGATGCTTGCGCTCGCACGAGACCCGGAGCTTCGCCGGCGGCTGCGCGCCGGAGCGCTCGCGGCTGCGGAGGCATACTCGTTCGCACACACCGCCGACGCGGTACTCGCGCACTACGAACGCCTCGTGTGCGAGAGTGCCCGCGCGTCCGTTCAGCCTTAAGAAACCTTCCCTCAATCCCTCGCTGGTGTACGCCGATAGCGATACCAGTACCGGTATGCGTCCACAGGCTGCACAGGAGAGACCATGCGCAAGGAGAACTGCTGGGAAGTGATGGGTTGCGAGCGAGGCCCGGGGGGCACGAGGGTTCACGAGAAAGGCGTCTGTCCCGCCGCGACCGCGCATGAGATCGACGGTCTGCACGGAGGGGTCAACGGCGGACGCGCGTGCTGGGGCGTCATGAACACGCTGTGCGACGGCGACGTCCAGCTCACGTACGTCCAGAAGCTTCAGAAGTGCATCGGGTGCGAGTTCCATCGCATGGTGCTGGCGCAAGAGCAATGCGTCGCCACTCCGCAGGAGGTCATCAGGGCCATCGAGTCCGCAGGGGTCGTCCGGACGAGTTGAAGCTAGCGCCTTCGCCGGCCGTGAGCCGGCACCGCTCCCAGGACGGGCGCGCCCCTTTTGCGACCGCCGCTCAGAGCACCATCCGCCCGGCAGTGCCAACGACGGTCGCCGTCGGTGCCCTCATGGTATAGACAGCGCTCTTGAGTGCGCTCCACGCATGACCGTTCACGAGCACCCGTGCCTTGAGTGTGCACGACTCTGTGAGCGTGATGGGCCCCACGTACGCGACACGACTCGCTGAGTCCATCGGGTCACTCCCGTCGACCGTGTAGTAGATCAAGACACCAGCCAATGAGTGTCGGATCGTGACTGTCTTAGGCGGAGTGTAGGTCCCGCTCGACAGACTGAAGGACGGAGCCGCATAGCGGATGTCGTACACCCCGGTTCGCGTGGGCGTCCACGTGGAGCCAACGCGTGCCCGGGCCTTCAGCGTCGTGGTGGTGTCTATGGTTATCGGTCCCGTGTAGCGTGCGCTCGCCTCGGTGGGCTCGGAGCCGTCGGTGGTGTAGTAGATAGGCGCCGAGGGGTCCGCCGCGTACGTGATGGTCACGCTCTTCATCGAAGTGAAGACAGTCCCCGAAGCGCTCGCATATGGACTGAATGTGGGCGCCGTCAGAGCCGTGGCGCCGATCGTGAACGTGGCGCAGCGCACGGGGGACCAGACACGCCCATCGATGAGCGCCCGCGCCTTCAAGACGCACGACTCCGAGATCGTCACGGGACCTTGGTAGAGTCGACTCGAAGCGGTGGGGTCGGAGCCGTCAGTCGTGTAGTAGATCTGCGACCCCGGTGTCGAGTGGGTCATGGTGACGGATTTCGCCGCGGAGTACGCGCCTCCGTTGGGACTGAAACTCGGCGCAAGGTGACGAACCCTGTACTCGCCCGTCTTCGTGGCACTCCAAGTGCCCGCACCCACGAGCGCACGGGCCTTGAGTGTCGTGGTCGCGTCAATCGTCACCGGCGCCGAGTATCGCGGACTGGTCTGGTCCGGCTCGGTGCCATCGGTCGTGTAGTAGATCGTCGCCCCGGGAGTGGGGAACGTCATCCTCACCAGCCGCGGACCGTAATAGGTGCCAGGCGCGGGCGAGAAGCTCGGCGCGAGGACTCGAATCGTGAACGTGCCGGTCCGCACGGGGCTCCACACGTGCTCGCCAAAGAGCGCTCGCGCCTTCAACGTCGTCGTCACAGGTATCTCTATCGGGGCGGAGTACGGCGGGCTCTCGGTGGTGGGTGTGGAGCCGTCGACCGTGTAGAAGATCCGTGCCCCCGGAGTCGCGTGCTTGATGGCGACGCGCTGCATCGACGAGTAGCTTCCCGCCCCTGGCGTGAAGTAAGGCGAGGGATAGCTGATCGTGAACACACCGGTTCGCAGCGGGCTCCACGTGGTTCCGCCAAACAGCGCACGCGCCTTCAGTGTGGTTGTCCGATCGATCGTCAGCGGTGCGGTGTAGACCGGGCTGTCGGTTCCGGGCTCAGAACCATCAATCGTGTAATGGATGCGAGTGTTCGGCACGGGATAGCGGATGCGCACCGTCTGAGGACCTGTGAATGTGCGGGCAGACGGCGTGAAGTACGGCTTCGACGTGTTCACGAGGAAGTTGACGGTCGTGAGCGGCCCCCATGAACCGTCCGGTCTCAGGACCCTGGCTTTGATCGTCTGTGGGCGCCGAACGCTCAGCGGCGTCCCTGTGTAGCGCGACGTGTACTTCGTTGGCAGCGCGCCAGCCGTCGAGAAGTAGATTCTCGCACCCGGCACGCCGCACGACATGGTCACCCTCACGGGCGAGGAGGTGAAGGCGCCTCCTGGCGGATCGATCACGACCGCACTGTCATTGACGACGTAGTTCGCCGAAGTCACCGAGCTCGGGACGTAGCCGTCCTTATACGCACGCGCCTTGACGGTCGCGTTCCTGTCCAGCGTGAACGGACCGGTGAAGAGCGCACTCGCTGTCGTCGGGGTCGAACCGTCCAGTGTGTAGCGAATCTGGGTGCCACCGGTCTGGGAGGTGAGCCATACCTGGATCGGATCGTTGTACGTGCCCTGTGTCGGCGAGATGTTGACTGGCCTTGGCGTGACGCCGTACTGGACACTCGCGATCTCTGAAGGACTCGCGCCGTCCTTGAACGCACGGGCGCGAATCAGTCCAGGGGCGGCAAGGCGGACCTCATTGACGTAGAGCGGACTCGACCGGATGGGCTCGGACCCGTCCGTGGTGTAGTGGATCTCTACCCCCTCACTCGGTGCGATGATGCGCACCACGGTACCAACCGGGTGCACTCCTCCGGCCGGCCAGAACGTCGGAGTTCCGATTCGATACTCAGAGGCGAACTCCGGAGTTACCGTTGGAGTGGCCATTCTTGCTGCAATCATCGCCCAATCACTCACCCGCACGGTGGTAGATCCGTACTCAGGCAGCACTACGACAACCGGTCCCGGAAGTCTCGTTTATCTACTCGCTGCTGTCGGTATCGGGGTCTGGCTTGGCCTGAAAGGCACTTGGATCGTGTACAACGATTCCATGAAGGGGAAGTCGGTCCTGTTCTGATGGCAATCGAGATTGAAGAAGGTCAGCTCACTATCGGGTCGACAATCGTCGCGCTCGCGGATGCAACCGCAAGAGCGCAGGCGCACCTTTGTCGCGTTCCCAATAGCCGCGAGCTTGAGCTGGTGGCCACCGACCTCGCTGACAATGCATTCGACTCGGGATTGCTGCGGACGTTCATTCGGCGCGTGTGTCGATGGGGCGGCTACGCGGGCGTCGGAGGGCGTGTACTGAAGCACAATGAGCCTGCTGTCATCCGCGAGCGATTCGACGCGGCCTGGGAGTACCTGCGCGTCGGCGATCCGGGCGCCCCTCAGCAGGCTCTCCGAGAGCTGAACCGGTTGTACGGCCTTGGGACGCCATCCTTCGCGTCCAAGCATCTTCGATTCATGGCGCCTGCGTGTTGCCCCGTACTCGACAAGTTGGTTGCGCGCACGTGCGGCTACTCGCTGACCGCCGCAGGGTACGGCGCTTATGCTGCTGACGCTCAAATCGTGGCAGCTGCTTTGAGCGTGGAAGGCATTCGGAATCCTGTTCGCGACGGTCGATGGCTCGCTGCTGATGTAGACATGGTTGTGTTCTCGACAATTCAAGGGTGGGACTGCACGGCCCAACAATGAGATCGAGCCGACTCGCTTCGCTCGCGGCTCATCTCACAGACGTCAGACCCATCTCAGGAGATTCGGGAGCCATGTGAAGCGGATCGTAGTTCCTACTCAGTCGCCAGAGGATTGGAAGCGTCTTCTCGCGAAGCCCGACCTTCACTGGCGCGAGGGCTACTCTGCGATGACGCTCGCTCAGTCCTGGGAGGCGGCGCACCCGCAGGCACCGTCTGAGATCACATACACGCTCACCGCGTCGGGCGATCCGCTCCTCACGGACCTCGGCCTGGTGCTCGCAATCCCGGAGTACCAGGTCGACCTACCCGGCGGCACGCGCCCCAGTCAGACGGACGTGCTCGCGCTCATGCGAGGGGAGCGCGGTCTCGTCGCAGTCGCGGTCGAGGGCAAGGTCGATGAGGCGTTCGGGCCCAGGAAGCACGGAGAGCGGCGCATTGCAGCTCATCCGCCTCAACGTTAGTGATACAGCGCCGCTCTTCGCCTCGATTCCTCTGTCTTATGGTATAGTTTCTATACCGTATACTGGAATCCTCAGAGGCACCGGTGCTGTTCGAGTTCGATGAGGCCAAGAGTCGCGCCAACAAGGCCAAGCACGGGATCGATTTCGGCAAGGCGCAGGAGCTGTGGCTCGACGATATGCTGCTCGAGCTCGAGGCACGCTCCGAGGATGAACCGCGGTTCGTCGTGATCGGCCGTATCGACGGCAGACACCACTCGGCCGTCACGTATCGCGACGACCGTATCCGTCTGATTTCGGTTCGGCGTTCCCGGGACAAAGAGGTGGCGCTGTATGAAGGCGACTGACTTCGACAAGAAGTTCGATGCGGGTGTCGAGGACGTCATAGACGACCTCGATCTTGCGAGCGCACGTCGGCCGCTCCTTGAGACGCGGCGGGTGAACGTGGACTTCCCTGCCTGGATGGTCGAATCGCTCGACAGGGAGGCCAAGCGCCTGGGCGTGACCCGGCAGTCGGTCATCAAGATGTGGATCGCTGAGCGCTTGGAGCGCAAAGCGTCGTAACCGGCGCTGATCACCGGCAAGCGCGTCAACCACGAAAGCCCCCCGGCACGTCCGCCGGGGGGCTCGTTTGTCGCGGGACTCGGTTCAGCGCGGTGTCAGCAGCGCGGCTGCGCTACATCATGCCGCCCATGCCGCCCATGCCGCCCATGCCGCCCGCGGCATCCTCCTTGGCCGGGACGTCGTTGACGGTGGCCTCGGTCACGAGGATGTTCTTCGCGATCGACGCGGCGTTCTGCAGCGCCGAGCGGGTCACCTTGACCGGGTCGATGACGCCCATGCTCATGAGGTCGCCGTACTCGCCGGTCGCCGAGTTCAGACCGAAGCCCTTCTTGTTCTCGGCCTTGACCTTCTCGACCACGACGGAGCCCTCGAAACCGGCGTTGGACGCGATCGTCTTCAAGGGCTCGACGAGCGCCTTCCTGATGATGTTCACGCCCACCATCTCGTCCGGGTCGCTGAGCTCGAGCTTGTCGAGCGCGGGCAGCGCGTCCACGAGCGCGACGCCACCGCCGGCCACGATGCCCTCCTCGACCGCCGCACGGGTCGCCTGAAGCGCGTCCTCGATGCGGTGCTTCTTCTCCTTGAGCTCGACCTCGGTGGCCGCGCCGACCTTGATGACGGCCACGCCGCCGGAGAGCTTCGCCAGGCGCTCCTGGAGCTTCTCGCGGTCGAAGTCCGAATCCGAGTTCTCGATCTCGACCTTGATCTGGTTGATGCGGCCCTTGATGTCCTCTTCCTTGCCCTGACCGTCGATGATGGTCGTGTTCTCCTTGGTGACCTTGACGGTCTTGGCGCGGCCCAGCATGTCAGCGGTGACGCTCTCGAGCTTGATGCCGAGCTCATCGCTGACGACGTTGCCACCCGTCACGATTGCGATGTCCTCGAGCATGCGCTTGCGACGATCACCGAAGCCCGGCGCCTTGACGGCGACACAGGTGAAGGTGCCACGCAGCTTGTTGACGATGAGGGTGGCCAGCGCCTCACCCTCGACGTCCTCGGCGACGATGAGCAGCTGCTTGCCGGCCTGCATGACCTTCTCAAGGACAGGCAGGAGGTCCTGGATGTTGCTGATCTTCTGATTGGCGATGAG
>JAJUJM010000019.1 GCA_029265315.1 Actinomycetota bacterium
CCGCAACTCCTGCCAGTCGTGCCACCACGACAAGGTCAGGCGCGCCGAGCTCACCCGCGAGAACTGCACGCCGTGTCACGACGAGATGAAGCAGCGGCCCGCCACCGCCATCAAGCACAAGGCGTTCGCCGAGCACGCGGTGCACTTCGAGGTGGCGGACGCCAAAGGAAGACCCTACGGCTGCTACGAGTGTCACGTTGAGCTCGGAAGCTCTCGTAACGCCGACAAGCTCGAGTTGCAGCAGGGCCACGACCTGCGTCTGTGTTACGGGTGCCACGGCGCACTCGACCCGTTCGAGCGCCAGATCGCACCATGGCGGGGAGCCGCGCTGTGCCGGAAATGCCACTATGACGTGGGAGTCTGAATCGAGACCTCGATGCGTGGTCGTGTGTTCCCGCTCGCCGCTCTTGGGTCCGGAGACGAAACGAGGTTGTGCAAAGAATGAGTGAAGCGTTCACTGCGACGAAGACATCAAGCGACAGGCGGATTCTCGACCTGGGCCTCAACATCGCGATCGGGACGATGCTCGTGGGGCTTCTCGCGCTCGGCGCTTGGTTCGCCTACACGGTCTACGTCACCGAACAGCGCAAAGGGCTGACGAACGCGCCCACGCGCCTCATCGCAGCCCTCGAAGACCAGGTGCGTGCCAACCCGAACGACGCCATCCTGCGGGTTCGCCTGGGCGAAGCGCTGGGCGCCGCCCGTAGGTTCCCTGAAGCGGTGGAGCAGTTCAACGCCGCACTCAAGATAGAGCCCGAGCACGTCGGGGCCTACCTCGACCTTGGCATGGTCTCGATGCTCACCGGCAAGGACGCCGAGGCGGAGCGTTACTTCAAGCGCGTGATCGAGCTCACCGATGCGTCGCAGTTCTCCAACGTGGACGAGCGCCGCGAGAACGCGCTGTACAACCTTGGGCGCCTCAAGTTGCGTCAGCAGGAGTACGAGGAGGCGGCGGGCTACCTGAAGGCCGCACTGCGCATCCGCAAGGACGCCTCGGACACCTACCTGAGCCTCGCGCGTGCGCTTCAAGGCCTGGAGGACTACGACGGAGCGATCAAGCAGGCGGAGTTCGCCATCGCGTTCGACCCGGCGTTCGCCGAGGCGCACTACACCTTGGGCCAGCTGTACGAGGCCAAGGGCGACAAGGTCAACGCGTCGTACCACTACTACCAAGCCGCGCGCATCGAGCCAGATGCCGAGCCGCCCCAGGAGGCACTCGCCGGATTCGGCCCTTCTTCGGACTGGATCGCGCGAGCGGAGGCCGCGCTTGAGGCCAAGAAGCTCGACGAAGCGCTCGAGGCCGCCCTCATCGCACGCAACCTCGATCCCAAGAACCTTCAAGCGGTGCTCATCCACGCCAAGGTGCTCGAGCGCCGCGCTGACTATCGCAACGCACTCGAGGTCTACCTCGCAGGCGCGAAGCTGGACGCCAAGAACAAGGCGGTCGCTGCGGGTATCGCCGCCATCGAACGCGAGCGTCCCGCTGACGCCTTGGCGGTATACCGCAAGCTGCTCAAGGAATCACCCGGTGACGCTGACCTCAAGAAGAGGGCGGCTCGGCTCTCTCGGGCCGGACGCTGATCCCGTGAGGTCACGCACTGATTCACTGAACCCACGAACCGTCTCGAACGACCAACATGGAGGACGAGTTGGCTAAGAGCACCCGACGGCCGCTGACCAAGAAGCAGAAGCGCAAGATCGCCCTCTTGGTGATTCTCGCGCTGTTGCTCGCGCTGCTTGCGGCGTACTACTTCTACTACCGGAGCACCCAGCGCCTGAGTCTGGACATCTCGCCGATCGACGAGGACTTCGTCGAGCCACCGCAGTACCTCTACTCGTTCAATGGTGGCGAGAACAGGCGCATGCAGCGACCCACCGGCGTGCTCATCGACGGCGACGAGGCCCTCGTCGTCGATGCGGCGAAGCATGAAGTGGGCGTATTCACGCTCGAGGGTGAGTTCAAGCGCAGCTTCGGGGCGTCGGACACCATCGTGCCGCTCTACATAGCCAAGCACCCGAAGACCGGTGATTACTACATCTCCGATCGTCGTGCCCGCGCGGTGAAGATCTTCGCTCCGGACGGCAAGTACAAGGGCGAGTTCGACCCGAAGCTTCCCAAAGAGCAACTTCCCGACTTCGATACGCGAGGCGTGCAGTGGGCGCCGCTCGCGCTGGCGTTCGGCGAGGACGGTACCTTCTATGTGAGCGAGCTGCTCAACGGTCATCGGCTCCTCATCTTCGGGCCGGATGGGAAGTTCAAGCGCTCCGTTGGCGACCTTGGTATCGTGGTGGAATCGGACAAGGCTCCCGAGGTCTTCCAGTTCCCCAACGGCATCGCCGTGTTCCGACGTTCTGTCTACGTCGCCGACAGCAACAACCGTCGGGTGCAGGTGTTCAAGCTCGACGGAACGTATGAGCGCATCATCGACACCAAGGGTCTGCCCCGCGGCGTGGCGTTCCTGGGGCCGTTCCCGTCTGATGACGCTTCGACGTCGCCGCGGTTCGTGGTCGTGGATACGCTCGCTCACGATGGGACTCTGTGGAACGTCAAGGGCGACAAGCTCGTGAGCTTCGGGCAGCAGGGCGTGCTCGAGGGCGAGTTCAACTACCCGAACGGCGTTGCCGTCGGTCCGAAGAACCGCATCTTCATCGCTGACACGGCCAACGGTCGTGTGCAGGTATGGGGCTGGCCCGACCAGGTCTCCCCGGTTCCGGTGCCGCGTGTGCCGCGGACATGGTGGCCGTGCCTCATCCCGTTCCTGCTGCTGCCGCTGCTGCTCCTGCTGAGGAAGAAGGAGTTCTTCGCGACGCGTGACTTCGTGCTGGCGATGGTCGAGGCCCAGGAAGCCGACCTCATGCCGCATCGGCGCCGTCGTTGGGTCGTGACGAACGAGGACTACGAGGAGCTGAAGTCCATCACCCAGGGCGATGTCGAGTTCGACAAGTTGCTGCACCCGAGCGAGTACTCGGAGTCCGATGTCCGTGCGCTCATGGACAAGCTCGAGATCCCGCAGGAGCAGGCCATCCTCCTGTCGCTCGCACAGCGCGCCAAGGTCTTCACGACCGAGGACGCGGAGCTGCGGCGTCTGGCCAAGGTACTCGAGGTCGATGTCGTCAACCGGATCGAGTTCATCGAGCGGTTCACGAACAAGGCCACGACGCAGGTGGACAACGAGTAGAAGTCAGGGAACTTCAGGTTGTCGGGACACGGTTGACGCGTGACGGATGCAGGAGTAGATTCCGACTGTAACTTCTGTTACAAGGTCGTCGCGGCGCCATGTGTCTGTGTGGCGCCGCGCGCGGCGTTCGGTGATGACCAACGGGTTGGAGCCGGCACGAAGACCCGCATCGGGGGCGGACTCTCTCTCCCGGCGGCATGGAGAAGCTTCGCGTCGACGACACCCGGGTCCCGTAGGGATTCAGGAAGGAAAGGGGGTGCCCGGGTCCTCGCCCTCAACAGGCGGGCGAGGCGTATGAGACTGAAGCATCGTATGCGTATACGTTCGAGGCACGTGAAGGAGGAGAGAGTATGGCTATAACCAGACGTCAGTTCGTCACCCGGCTGGGTGCGCTGGCTGCGGCGTCGGGTATGGCCCAGGCCGACGTGTCGAAGCTGGTCGAGGCGTTCGCGTTCGGAACGTCCGGCGGCAAGGTCAACCTGGGCGGCACGCTCGGCAAGCCGCGTGTGATCTGGATCCACGGTGCGGAGTGCACCGGGTGTTCGACGTCGGTGCTCGGCATCTTCGAGAACACCGGCGGCGAGGCGATCGTCGGCTCCGGCGTGACCACCGGGGCAGCTGCCGGCCTTGCGGGCATCCTGCCCACAGAGCTTGGTGGCAGCGACTTCACGCTCCATGCACTGGGCTACAACGTCGAGAGCTACTCCACCGCCATGAACATCGCAGACGTCGTGGTGGACGTCATCGACCTGCAGTACCACGAGACCGTCATGGGCATGGCGTCGGACCTGGCCGCACAGTGGCTTGAGGACTTCCGGAACTACAATCCGACCCTCGGCGGCCCGAATCCCGGCGATGCGCCGTTCGTGCTCGTCGTCGAGGGTGCGCTGCAGGACCACCTGGGTGGCGGCGCGTGGAACGACACGAGCGATACAAGCGTTCCGTGGTGCTCTATCGGCATGTCAGCGGATGGCACCATCGAGCATGACATGGCCGAGACGGTCGTCGACCTCGCCACGAAGGACACGTGCCTCGCGATCATCCCGATCGGTCAGTGCGCCACATTCGGCGGCTACCCGGCATGCAAGCCTCCCATCTCCACGGATGTCGCGGGCTTCGACACCTCGATGTCGCAGACAGGCGCCAAGGGCACGTACGACTACCTGGTCGGCAAGGGTCACACCGCGGCCGCCAACAAGGTCATCAACGTCCCCGGCTGTCCCACGAACCCGTGGTGGTTCACGCTCACGGTCGTCATGTTCCTCGTCGACCTGGTCAACGGTCCGCTGAAGCCGACTCCTGTGGATGGCCCGCTTGGCGTCTTGAAGGCGGACGGCTCGATCAACGCGACCGCTGTCGACGGTGACCGTCGCCTGAAGGCCGTGTACGGCACGCCTATCCACGGCCCGTACTGCCCGCGCTACCGCGACTACGTCAAGGGCATCTTCGCGAGCAAGCCTGGCGAGGCCGGCTGCCTGCAGAAGATCGGGTGCAAGGGCCCGGCTACGAACTCGCTGTGCGGTGTCCACGGTTGGAACAACCAGCAGCCGCAGAACCCGGCGACGTGGGACTACGGCGTGCCCGGCGTCAACCTCGCCCCCAACGGCACCACCCGCACCGGTGGCCACTGCACCACGGCAGGTCACCCGTGCATGGCGTGCACCGAGAAGGGCTATCCTGACAGCTTCGTGCCGTTCATCGCACGTTCGTAACCCGAAGGGAGGGAAGAGTAGATGGCAACCTATGAAGTCGACCCCATTTCACGCATCGAGGGACACCTCGGTGTGAAGGTCACGGTCAACACAGGCACGATCACCGGTGCTGACGTTCACGGCAACCTCTGGCGCGGGTTCGAGAACTTCCTCCTCGGCCGCGAGATCAACGATGCGATCACCTTCACGCAGCGCATCTGCGGTGTGTGCCCGGTGCCGCATGGCATGACGTCGACGTATGCCGTTGATGCGGTCCTCGGCTACAGCCAGAACCACATCACGTTCGCCGACGACGGCACTTACGGCGTGCCCAAGGCCGCGGTATACGTGCGCAACCTCGTGCTCGCCTCAGAGTTCCTGATGTCGAGCATCACGCACCAGTACCACCTGGCTGCTCCGAGCTACGTCCAGGGCCCGAACATGCCGCCGTGGACTCCGTACTTCAACAATGCGGACTACAACTCGGCGCTGCTTTCCGGCGGGCGTCCGGCTCCGACCAACACCGAGGGCTTCTCGGACGACCTGTGGTCCACGGTCATCCGGAGTTACGTCGTAGCGCTGCGCATCCGCCGCCTGACCTTCGAGGCCGGCGCGCTCTTCGCAGGACGCATGCCCATGACCTCGTGCTTCGTGGGCGGCGGTGTGACGAACAACTTCACCGCTGCTGAGTGGAACAGCCGCTGTGACAAGTTCCGTGACCTGATGGAAGAGATCGCCACCTTCATCGTGAAAGAGTACGTGCCGATCTTCCTCGCGCTCGGTGCCCTGTACCTGCCGTTCGACAACTCGTTCAACGGCGGCAACAACTACGGCGCTGGCTGCGGCAACTTCCTCGCATGGGGCGCGTTCCCGAATCCCGAGAACGACACGCTCGCTCTGCCGGGCGGCGTGTGGACCGGCGGTAACGCTGGTTCCGCGGTCTTCACGGTGCTCAACAAGGCCGATGTCCTCTCCAAGTTCGTCTCCGGCGCGACCAGCGTCCCGAACAACCTCAAAGAGGACATCACGAACTCGCGGTACGATGACCCGCTGAACGAGTACGATGCCAACAACCAGGCGTATCCGGGTGCTGTGACCCGCACGGTGCCGAAGCGCTCCAACGGCTACACCTACGCCAAGGCGCCGCGCTGGAACGGCATGCCGTGCGAGGTCGGTCCGCTGGCCCGCCTCGTCATCGGTGGCATGTATCCGCTCAACGGTGTTGCGCTTGCCGGCGTCGTCCCGGGATACACGGCCTACGTGAAGACCGCTGGTAGCACGACCGGCTTGGACCCGAAGATGGTCGAGGCGGACATCGCCGTGGCGCTCGTCCGCAGTAGCCTTGCGACGCTCACGCTCGACGACGGCGTCACGCAGACCGTGATTGACGCAACGGCGATCGCGGGTTTGAACAATGCGCAGATCGTCGCAGCCTACACGAGCGCCGATGCGGTCATCACGGGCACCGTGGCCAACTGGGTGCTGAACCTCAAGGGCGGCTTGTCCACGATGGACCGTCTGCGCGCTCGCGCCCTCGAGTCGCTCGTGCTCGTCCAAGCGATGATCGGTGCGCTCGACAAGAGCGGGTCGTCGCTCGCGTTCGGCGATGGCGCGACGACGGGTTGGATCGGCGGACTCAAGGCCCTTGCCGACAAGACCACGTGGAAGAACAAGGCGATTCCCGTCGGGACCTTCCAGGGATGGGGCGCCACCGAGGCTCCGCGCGGTGCTCTCATGCACCAGTGCACCATCACGAACGGCAAGATCACGGCGTATCAGTGCATCGTGCCGACGACGTGGAACATCGCTCCCAAGGACAGCGCCAACGTGCCTGGTCCAATAGAACAGGCCATCATCGGCGCGCCGTACACGGCGCTGTCCGGTAGCTTCACCACGCAGGGCGGAGGTACCGGCTCAGGTCAGAGCGGCGTGGAGCCCTTGCGTATCGCCCAGTCCTTCGACCCGTGCATCGCGTGCGCGGTCCACTAGCCACTCAGGAGGTGAAGATCTTGAAGCGAATCTCAACCCTGCTCGTTCTGGCGCTCGGGCTCTCGCTCGTCTTCGCCGGAGCGGCGTACGCCAACTTCGGCCCTCACGGCGGCTACGTGGACGACACTGACGCTTGCGCCGGTTGCCACCGCGCTCACACCTCGTTCTCGACGGTCGGCTGGACCGATCAGCTGGGGACGGAACACACGAGCGCGCTCCTCGTCGGCTCCGCTTCGACGATGACCGAGTTCTGCAACGCTTGCCACGGGTCGCTCGCTCCGGGCGCTTCGACCAACGTCGTTGACGGCGTGTTCGACAGTGGTCCGACGGGTGCCGACACCCAGAACATCGGTGACTTGAACGGCGGCGTGACGGTCCAGTACCTGTCCGAGTCGACGTTCAACGCTCCGCTCAACGGTGGTGGCTTCAGCCAGATGCCCGACCCGTATGTGTGGGAGTCGTCGGCGACCATCAGCTACCAGGCCGCCACGTCCGCGCACAGCATGGAGGCGGCTGGTCCGCTCTGGGGAGCCGGCTCCTCGGTTCCGACGTGGCCGAACCTCACGTGTGCTGACTGCCACGATCCTCACGGCACGTCGAACTACCGCTTGCTGAAGGCCCAGGTCAACGGCGCCACCGTTGGTGGCTACGAGGCCGACGGCGAGACCCCGGACGCCTTCGTCTTCTCGTATGAGACCGGCTATCCGAATCCCGCGGGCCCGAACAAGGGCTGGCTGAAGCATGAGGCCGGCGCCGCGCAGATGGCGGCGTACCGTCCGGACTACACCGGCGGCACGAAGATTCTGCACCACGACGCCACTGGCGCTGAGTCGCTCTCGGTCTGGTGTGCGGCATGCCACCAGCAGTACGTCGTCCGTGACGGTGTGGCGGGCAATCTCACCGGAACCTACGACTACGACGGCAGCGTCGGTGCTCCGAACTCGGAGAACGGCCTGGTCGGCGCCGAGGTTCGTCACCGTCACCCGGTGGACATCACGCTGGCCGCCGGCTACGGTCCTGCTCGTGCGCTTCAGGAGGAGGTCCAGTCCGACCAGACCTGGGTGCCGCTGGAGCTCGACGAGGGCAACGATCCCAACGACACGACGCTCTTCTACCAGAACTGGATCGGTTGCCTCACGTGCCACCGTGCTCACGGTAGCTCCGCCGTCATGACCGGTTGGGCGGCCGCTCACCTCGCGACCAACACCGCTGGTACGATCATCCCGGTCCAGGACGGCATCGCCGGCGTCGCTCCGGACAAGGACGACGTCGCCGGCGCGCCGGTCACCGGAAGCAGCGCGTTGCTCCGTGCCAACCAGCGCGGCGTGTGCGAGCGTTGCCACAACAAGTAGCGCTCAACTGACGCTACGGATCCGCGTCGTGCGGATCTGACGGGACGTCAAGAGGGGTCCCGGGCCGGAAGGCTCGGGGCCCCTGTCCCTGTCGGCTTGACGTAGACGAGCGTTCTTTGGCGCAGCCTTGTTCCGACCGACTGGTATGCTTCTGTCAATCGTCCCTTGTAACAGGTGGTGAAGTCACGCGTGCAGATTCGAAACGACGTATCCTTCTACGCCCCGCTGGGACTGGTGGCCAACCCCTTCGTGCCGCATGCGGAGGAGGATTTGGGTCTGGGCAGCGCCCTCGAGATCACCGCGGCCGTGAACACCCTGCTGGGCTGTATCGCCCAAGCATCTTCGTCCGAGCGGTCACAGGTCATCGTCGTCGACAAGTCAACCGACATCCCGTCGTACTACCACCTCCGTGCGATAGGGCATCTCGAATCGATGCTCATCAATGACGACGAACTGGACCTCCTGCACGCGTACATCCCGCTCTTCACCTTGAGGCGTGGTCGTATCCGCTCCACGCTGGGCGTCATCGCCGAGCGTCTCGCCTTCCGTTCGTTCGACGACACCATCGCCGCTCTGGTCGAGCGCATCCTGGCCGAGCCCGATCCCGGGATCCCGTCGTTTGATGCGATCGAAGGAGATGTCCTTGACTCCTTCGCAGCGCGCTTCGCATCCGACCCACTGGCGACCGTTCGGGAACACTTCGGAGAGGCCGAACTGGAACGCCGTCCTGAGCTCGCCGAGGTGGTGGACATCCGGCTCGCGGGCCTGGACAACGACGTCGTGGAGGACGAGGGCGCGCTCGAGGTCGATGCCACGGTGGGAGACGCTCCCGGGACCGGCGTGGCGCTTCCGGAGGCGGACTCGGATGAGCAGGACGAAGCGCGCGAACTCATGGTCACGTACCTGCTCGACTACGTCGCACTACACCTGTCACCGGTGATCGCCCGGGGCCTGCGGATGTATCGCGAACGCGGCTTGGCCGCCCTGTCAGCTGAGCTCAAGGTCACTCGCGCCCCTCGCAAGACGCTTCGGGCCGTCGTCGACCTGGCCACCGCCAACTTCTCGAAGGTGGTGGTCATCTACGACGGATTCGAGAACTGGGGGGCGATCGAGCCAGAGACAAAGGCCAAGATAGTCGGCGCCTTCAAGGAGATGGTGGAGCTTCTGGGTGACCGCGCGATCTTCTGCTTCCTGCTCGAGCGTGGTGTGGCCGATGAGATTCGCAGTGCGTTTCCCGATTCGACCGTGGTCCCTTGGGACTTCGCCAACCTTGAGCGGTTGCAGGCCGGAGATGCTGCGCTCGATATCGACATTGTCACCGACTGGTTGGAGGCGTCGGCTGTGCCGGGGTCGGCCCCGCTCACTTTGGACGACGGCGTCTTGGCGGAGCTGGTGCGACGATCGGAGAATGACCTGAACCGGTTCGTCTCCATGGCTTCCGCTGCGATAGAAGATGCCGCTGGGCGCGGGTGTGCATCACTTGATGAGGCGGCGCTGGCGGCTGCTCTGTCCGCTGGGGATGCCTTGCCGGCCGGGCACACCGCTTCCGAGGCGAAGTGATCGGCATGTCCGCCGCGCGCGAGCGATCAGGCCTGCTGCGTCGCATCGTGGCCTTCGGCGCCACCGTGGTGGTGCTCGCGGGGGTGATACTCGGCATCTCGGCGCTGTCGAGTCGTCCTGACTCGGACGCATCCAAACCCTCGCAGCCCGGGTTGACCGACGTCCAGAGGAGCAGGCTCGCGTTGCTCAAGGGGCGCGAACTCCTCGCCTCGGGCGACACCACAGAAGCCGTCGCGTTGCTCGAGCAGGCGCTCAAGCTCGACCCGCGCAACGTCGAGGCCAAGCGCACCCTGAGCTCCGTGGCGGCATCGGCTGGCGGCACCCGCAAGCCATCATCGTCGTCTACGGAGCCGACGGTTCAGCCGGATGGCGGTGTTCGGCCGGACGACCCGGTCTTCTTGACGCCCATCGACGACTTGACGCTCCTTCTTCCGGGCGAGGCCTCCGGGTTCTCGCTGGGCGCGGTGACGGGGGGCGAGCAGGATGCGACCGTCTCCGGTTCGCCCGTCTCGGCGGACGTGCGTGCCTCCAAAGCCCTGTGGACCGTGCATGACCGGGGCAGCGTCAAGGGGGCGGAGGAGTTCATCGATTCCGTCAGCAAGGACCTGTACCCCAAGGACTCCTCTCGTCCGGTCGTCGACGGCGCGCAGGCGTACTTCGGTACTGACGGGACTCGGTTCGCCACCGTGGTGTACCGTCGAGGACGCTACGTCTTCGAAGTCGTCCTGACCGCGCCGAGTGGCGCGCCCAAGTCCTTGGCGACCGAAGCTAAGGCGGCAGCGGCGGCTTTCCCTGACCGATTGTGAGCGAGCGGGACGCTGACACTTGGCCGCAAGAGGCGATGGGTGTGAGTTTCACGGCGCGATGGCGTCGTGGTTTGAAGGGTTTGACCGTGAGCCCTTGGCGGGGCCGGGTCGCACACGGTGGTGTACGTCAGGAGGAAGCGGTGATCGGACGAATCGCTGGCCGGTGGGTCCCATGCGTGGTCATGACCGCGATCGCGACGACGGTGGTGCTCGCGGCACCCATGCTCGCCTCGGCAGCCCCTCCTGTGCTGGAACCGGCGACGATCAAGACCGTCGACTTCGACAGTCCTGCATCACAGCTTGAGCTCGCTGAGATAAGGAGCGAGCGGCCGGCGTCAGCCTACTGGGGGCCGATAGCGGCGACTCGACGCGGGACGGGAGGCTTGGGTCTGTGGTGCGCCGGCACCTCGGCGTTGCCGACTGCCGGTCCGTCCGCCTTCTTCCCTACGTATCCCTACTTCGGACAGCTGGCGGATCAGCGCTCAGAGCCAGTCACGATGGCCCTCACGTTGCCACGGCGCCTGAAGTATCAGGGGTTCGCCGGCGCCAAGGTCTCCAACCTCGTCGTGCGTAGCGCCCCCGGCGGAGGCACGACCTACAGGAAGGACCGCGACTACGCCGTCGACCTGGACGCTCAGGGCTACACGACCATACGCCGCCTGAGCGCAGGGACCATACCTGCCGGTGCGGTGGTCTACGCGGACTACAGGTTCCCGAGCGCCGGTACGCGCGGCGTCGCGGTCCTCAGGCTGCCCGAGGCCGCGGGTCTGTACCGGGTGCTGCTGAGCTTCCACTATCTCATGCCCAGCCATGGCGCCGCCGATGCCGATTCGTTCTCGGTCAACTGGCATCGTGCGTCGAATGCCAACAAGACGGACGCACGTTGGGGCTTCAAGCGGACCAGCGCCACCGAATGGCGTCGCGTGGACCTCGACCTGTCCGCCGGCGAGTACGCGCCCCTGTCGCGTGAAGCGGGGCAGGTGAACTTCCAGTTCTTCGACTTCAACGACCCCGCTGGCGCGACGAAGAACGGACAGGGTGCCTCTATCGACGACGTCGTGGTCACAGGGTTCAAGTACGGCCCCGTTCGCGCGATGACCGCCACGCTTGAGGGGTCTGCGATTCGTCTGGCATGGTCGAAACCGAGCCGTTCTGTGACCGACGGCACCCCCGATGATCGCACCGTCGCCTACCGTGTGTGGAGGCGGCTCACGACATCGGCCACGTGGACGGAGCTCACGACAGAGCGCCTCTCAGACACGCAGTTCCGCGACACGACACGGCGTCCGGACGAGTCCTGCATCTACCTCGTTCAGGCTTGGGATTCCGGCACGGGTGCCGGCTATGGCGAACCGGGTCAGTGGAGGGTCTCGCCCACAGGACAGGTCACCCGGGCGTCGTCGATGACGCTCAGCCAGCCACCTTCACCGAGGTTCGGTGCCACCGCTGTCCTGACCGGGCGTTTCGTGGATGCGGCCGGTGCCGGCATCGAGACTCGTGCGCTCCTGATGGAGCAGGCACTTTCGCCCACGGGCCCTTGGAGTGTCGTGGCCACACTGTCTACCGATGCGTCGGGTGGTTTCAGCTACTCGGTCCGCACTGAACGCTCCCTCTACTACCGCGCCCGTCACACCGACGCCGAATTCGGCACCGTCGCCAGCCCGGTCCGCCGGGTGTTGCCCATGGTCGGACTGTCGGTGCCCGCGCCCTCGAAGCGTGCGGTTCGCGTGAACGAGCGGTTCAGTCTCTCGGGCACCATGCGCCCGTCCCATCCTGTCGGCACGGTGCTCACGCTCGAGGCGAGTCGCGCAGGCGCTGCCACCAGGCGCTTCACCGTCAGAGTCTCCGCAAGGACGGCGTCTTCGTGCACGTGGAAAGGTTCGATCGCGCTGCCTTCGGCGGGGGTCTGGCGGATTCGCGTGGTCCATCCACTCGATGCCCTTCACGCCAAGACGGCATCGGGCGCGGTCTCGGTGACAGTACGTTAGCCTGAGTCCGACGTGGCCGCCCCGATCGCTCCAGCGTGTATACTCGGTGGCGGTCCGTGATGCGCGACGGCCCCAGACCACGTGCCCGCGCTTCCGGCCCCGCGTCTGATCGACCCGGCAGTCATCGGCGCGGTGCGGACCGTATGACCCCCATGAGGAGGCCGGCACCGCGCGTGAGGCCCCGTGCACGACAGCTCCTGATCGCCGTCGCAGCGCTTGCGCTCGTGGCGGGTGCGCTCCTGTTCGGGGCCGGCATTGGCGTGTCGATCGCTGAAGACGACACCGGCCCCGTCATCGACACCGCCGCCCCCATCGACAAGACGCAGTGCGCCCCGTGCCACCTCGACCTGGGCGCCGTCGACGTCCCCGGCCTGATCTTCTCTCACGGAAACCACCTGCTC
>JAJUJM010000017.1 GCA_029265315.1 Actinomycetota bacterium
CCTGAGCCCGGGCCGTTCACAGGTGGCATGAGCAGCTCCGGGAATACTCGGCGTCGGCGACCCGTTCGTCGTCGACGTAGATGCGCTGGCGGCTCATGAGCTCCTCCCAGTCGACGAGATGACCATCGAAATCGGGACCCTCGACGCACCCGAAACGTGTGGCGCCGTCCACCGTCACACGACACGCGCCACACATCCCCGTACCATCGACCATGAGCGGGTTCAGCGACACCGTGATCGGCACGCCGTGCTCACGGGTGGTCGCGGCACAGAACTTCATCATGATCGCTGGCCCCACCGCGAACGCGCGGTCTATCGCACGCGCTTCGCAGAGTCGCTTGAGGGGGGCTGTCACGAGCCCCTTCTCGCCCGCGGACCCGTCGTCGGTCACGACCGTGAGTGAGACGTCCGGCAGTGCCCGCAACTCCTCCTCGAGAACGAGCAGATCCCGCGTACGCGCCCCTAGGATGACATGCACCTGGTTCCCGGCCTCAGCCATCGCTCGAGCCACCGGATAGGCGACCGCGGCACCCACCCCTCCGCCGACGATCGCGACGCGACCCACCGGCTCAAGGTGCGTCGGTACGCCCAGAGGCCCCACGAGGTCGGCGATCGGGTCCCCGACCCCAAGGTGCGACAACTCGTGTGTCGTCTTGCCCACACGCATGTAGATGAAGCGGACCCACCCCTCGTCAGGGGACCAGTCGGAGAACGTCAGCGGAATCCGCTCACCCCGCTCGGTCGTACGCACCATCAGGAACTGGCCCGCGCGCACCTTCCGGGCGACGCGCGGCGCTTCGACGCCCATCTCGAACACGGCGTCGGACAGTTGACGAGCATGGACGATACGGAACACGCGTACACGACCTTTCAAGGCATGTGCCGCCAGAGGGCTTCGGGGAGCGTGGCGAAGATTATACCCACGCGGCATAGCGACCGCGTCGATTGAGACACTCGGCCGGCGCTGCTATACTCGCGAGCGAAGCGCACCCCCGGATGAACACACCCCTTCAAAGCAGCCACCGGAGGACACCTCAGCAATGCACCGCACCCGCGCGCTCATCGCCGTCTTGCTCGTCTGGGTCCTTGCCTGTGCGAATCCCGCCGCTGCCGCCACCCGAGCAGAGCTCGACCAACACAGGGACAAAGCGGCCGCCGCGCGCAAGAAAGCCGAAGAGGCCGACGCCTTGGCGAAGCGCTTGGCCGGCGAAGTCCGTGCGCTCGAGGCCGAGATCGAGGCGCTCCAGAAGCAGGCCGACGCTCTCGACCCCAAGATCGCCAAGGCCGCCAGCCGCACGAACGCCCTCCGGCGAGAAGTGGCGGAGCTCCGTGCCGAAACAGACGCGCTCCAAACTGAGATAGACGAGACACAGGCCGAGCTCGAAACCCAGCGCCAGCTCCTTGCGCAGCGCGTGCAGTCCACGTACAAGCAGGGCACCTGGTTCTACTTCGACGTCCTGCTCGGCTCGCAGGACTTCGGCGACCTCATCGCTCGCACCGAACTCGTCAGCCGCGTCATCGAGGCGAACAACGATGCCGCGGAAGACCTGAGCGCCACCCGAGAGTCCCTCGCCAAGACGAAAGTGAAGCTCGACCGCTCGCTCAAGGCCGCCGCCATGAAGAAGCGCGAGGCCGAAGCCGTCGAGAACGAGCTGCGACGTCTGCGAAACGCCCGTCAAGCGGCCGCCGACCAGTGCGAAGCGACGCAGAACCGCAAGGCCGAACTCATGGCCGATAGCAAGCGCAACGCTGCGCGGTTGAGAGCGCTCGCGGAAGAAGAGGAGGCCGAGTCCCGCCGTATCGCAGCCGAACTGTACGGCACGGGATCGGGGTACTTCGGCGGCGTGATGGCGTGGCCGGTACCGAGTTCGCACCGCATCACCTCGCCGTACGGATGGCGCATCTGTCCCTTCCACGGGCGCGAACTGCATCCTGGCATCGACATAGGCCGCGCCACGGCAGGCGGACCGTCGCTACAGGGGGCCGCGATCGTCGCCGCAGGCGACGGAACCGTGATCTACGCCGGCTATCGAGGCGGCTACGGCAACACGGTCATGATCGACCACGGCAACGGCGTCGTGACCCTGTACGCCCACCAGGCTTCAGGCGGCATCCGCGTCAACACCGGCCAACAGGTCTCGCGTGGCGATCGAATCGGGACCGTGGGCAGCACCGGCAACTCGACCGGGCCACACCTGCACTTCGAGGTGCGCGTGAACGGCACCCCCAAGGACCCCATGGGCTACATGTGAAGCCGCAGACGACGCATCAACATCAGCGTGTCAGTGGGCGGCGCCAGCGAAGAGCGTCAACGGGCGACTCGACAGCGCGAACGCCACTCGACAGCGCGAACGCTGCATGAGAGCGCGGTCGCGCCGCCGAGCGACTCCCTAGTCGGCGTTGTACTCACGCATCGCCGCCTCGATCCCGTGTTCAAGGATCGCGAGCACGGCCTGCGCGGCAGTGGGGATGGTGTCCTCGAATTCCTCGAGTGCTGGGCCCTTCAGCGGCTGAAGGACGTAGTCGGCCGGGTCCATCCGGCCGGGAGGTCTGCCAACGCCCACGCGCACCCTCAAGTAGGCATCCGTCCCCAGCTTCTCGTGAATCGAGCGCAGCCCGTTGTGCCCTCCGTGGCCACCGCCGCGTTTGCACATCACCCGGCCTGCCGCGAGGTCTATGTCGTCATGGACGATGATGAGCTCCTCGGGGCCCACGTCGTAGGCTTCCGACAGCTTCTTCACGGGACCGCCCGAGACGTTCATGAACGACTGCGGCTTGGCCAGGACCAGATCGTCATCGCCGAAGCGCACCACGGCCACGGCCGAGCCGGCCTCGTCCTTCCAGTAATTCGCCCGCAGGTTGTCACCGAGGAGGTCAACGGTGAGGAATCCGGCGTTGTGGCGGGTGAGCGCGTATTCAGGCCCGGGATTGCCAAGGCCCACGACCATGCGCGTCATGAACCGCGCACCTCCACGCGAGAGACCATGGGGGTACGCTACTCCTCGTCAGCAGACTTGGAGCCGATGACCTCGGGCTCACCGACCTCCTCGACGGCCCCCTCGACCTCGACCCGCGGCGCCTGCACCGACGCGACGATCGCTTCGGGGTCATCGAGCAGCTTGACGCCCTCTGGTGGCACCAGGTCGCCGATGTGCAGCGACTCACCCATCTGCAGAGCGGAGACGTCCCATTCGATGACCTCAGGCAGGTCGGCCGGGAGAGCTTCGACGTTGAGCTCGTGGATATTGACGGTGAGCACGCCGCCCGCCTTGACTCCCTCGGGATCGTTGAGCAGGTGCAGCGGCACACTGGCATGGACGGGCTTGTTCATCGACACCGCGAGGAAGTCCACGTGCAGGATGGTCCCCTTGACGGTCGAGTGCTGGATTTCACGAACCATGGCGTTGATCGGCTTCTTCTCGCCAGCGACCTTGAGCTCGACGATGCCGGACCCGGCGGCATGGTGGGCGGCCCACAACTCGAAATCGTGGCGGTCGACGGCGATGGGCTTGGCCTCCCGGCCGACACCGTAGAGCACGGCCGGGATCTGCCCCGCGGCAGAAAGCCTAGAGCTGGCTTTGCCTATGACGGTGCGAGGGGTTGCGGTCAGTTCACTGCCTGCGGTCATGAGGATGCTCCTTCTCGTTTGAGATGAAGATGTCCGTTGACGTTCCCGATACGGCTCCTACCCGTTTACCGGCGAGTCGGTCACAACTGGAAGTCCGGATCGAACAATTCAGACACGCTCTCGTCATTGAAGACGTTGTCGACGGCCGCGGCGATGAGCGGCGCGACCGAAAGCACATGGATCTTGCCGTGGCGACGTTCGACCGGGACCGGGACCGTGTTGGTGACGACCACCTCGACCACCGGTGAGGACTCGATCCGCTCGTACGCGGGTGGCGAGAAGATGCCGTGCGTCGCGGTGACGTACACGCCCGTGGCGCCTGCCTTGGTGAGCGCCTTGGCGCCTTCGGTGACCGAGCCCGCGGTGTCGATCATGTCGTCAGCGATGATGCACACACGACCCTCGACCTCACCGATCACGTGCGTGATCTCGGCGACGTTATGCTCCGGACGGCCTTTGTGCATGATGGCGAGTGAGCAGCCGAGCATCTCCGCGAACTTGAGGCATGCCTTGGCGCGACCCACGTCCGGCGACACCACACAACAGTTCTCCAACTTGAGCGACTCGAAGTAGTCGGCCAGGATGGGCAGAGCGGTCAGATGGTTCACCGGCTGGTCGAAGAAGCCCTGGATCTGCCCCTGGTGCAGGTCCATCGTGATGACACGGTCGACACCCGCCGTGGTGAGCAGGTCAGCGACGAGCTTGGCGGTGATCGGCTCACGCGCCGCACTCTTCTTGTCCTGGCGCGCGTAGCCGAAATGCGGGATCACGGCGGTGATCGTCTCGGCCGATGCGCGTTTGGCGGCATCGACCATGATGAGGAGCTCCATGAGCGTGTCGTTCACGGGGTGCGTGAACGACTGCACGAGGAACACGTGCGCTCCACGTACGCTCTCCAGGAAGCGGACGTAGATCTCGCCGTTGGCGAACTGACGGATCTTGATGTTGCCGAGCTCGACGCCCAGGTTCCTCGCGACGTCCTCGGCCAGCTCAGGGTTGGACGTACCGCTGAACACCATCATGCGTTTCGGCCGGTCGGGCATGGTGCGGTTCCGCTCCTTCTTTCGCTCGGACGACCCGGTCCTACTGACCCGTCTTACCCACTCGTCGCGCCGCCCAGCCCTCGAGCACGCGCTGCTCGCAGCGCTCCACGGCGAGCGAGCCGGCCGGGACGTCACGCGTGATGGCGCTTCCCGCGCCGGTCACCGCCCCGCTCCCGATCTCGACGGGCGCCACAAGCATCGTATCAGAGCCGATGAAGGCGCCGTCTCCGATGACGGTGGGATGCTTGCGGACTCCGTCGTAGTTGCAGGTGATCGTGCCGGCCCCGACGTTCACGTCACGTCCGATGCGGGCATCGCCGATGTAGGACAGGTGAGGCACCTTGCTGTTCTCGCCCACCGTCGAGTTCTTGATCTCGACGCTCGTGCCCGCTTTGGCGCCCGCCTCGAGCACGGTGCCGGGCCGAAGGTAGGCCACCGGACCGACCGTCGCGCGCGGACCGACCTTGGCCCCCACGAGCACACTTGAGTCGACCACGGCCTCTGCCCCGATGTGCGAATCGGTGACGCGTGTATTGGGCCCGAGGACCGCCCGGTCGCCCACCGTGGTGTCGCCCATGAGGAACGTCATCGGCAACAGCTCGACATCGCGACCGATCGTCACCCCCGGAGCTATCCACACGAGCGAAGGATCAGTCATCGTCACACCTTCAAGCATCCATGCTCTGTTGATGCGGTGCTGCAGGACGGCGGAAGCCTCGGCCAGCTGCACCCGTGAGTTGACACCGATCGTCTCGAACGGATCTTCGGTCAGCGACGCAGTCACGGCCATGCCTTCGCTGCGGAAGACCGAGAGCATGTCGGTCAGGTAGTACTCACCCTGCGCGTTGTCGGTGGACAGCTTGGCGAGGTGGGCGAACAACACCGCGGCATCAAAGCAGTACGTCCCGGTGTTGACCTCGGTGATCGCTCGCTGTTCTGGCGTGGCGTCCTTCTCTTCGACGATCGCCTCGACCTCACCGTCCCGGTCGCGCACGATGCGCCCGTAGCCGGCCGGGTCCGGCATGTTCGTGGTGAGCACGGTCATCGCTGCGCCTGAGGACTCCCTGAGCGCGATGAGACCCGCCACGGTCTCTGCCGACATGAGCGGTGTGTCACCGGACAGGACGACCAAGGAACCCTTGACACCGGCGAGTTCCTCTGCGGCGGCCATGACCGCGTGGCCCGTCCCCAGTTGGCGCTCCTGCCGCACGCAGGTCTCGCCCGGAATGAGGGCCTCGACGACCTCGGCCTTGTGCCCGGTGACGACGACGACCCTGTCGCAACCCGCCGCACGAGCGGTCGCGATCACCAACGACACCATCGGCACTCCGAGCAGACGATGGGCGACCTTGGGGGTGTCGGACTTCATGCGAGTACCCTCGCCCGCGGCGAGGATGAGGGCGGTTGCTGCCATCTTGTCCCCTCGTCAGGTGTGGCGCGGTGGCTGGGGCACCAGGATTCGAACCTGGATAACGGGAACCAAAATCCCGTGTCCTGCCGTTAGACGATGCCCCAACGCGCCCGAGAAGTGTAGGGAGCGCGACGAAGGCCCGTCAACCGCTCATCGATCACGCGTCGATGTGGGCCTTCTCGCCCGCACCCGCACTGGCGAAATGCTCCAGGCCGCCCTCGGCCTCGAACTGCGCGAGCACAGCGGCCTGGATGTCCGACCGCGCTTCGGTGCTGATGGGGTGGCAGATGTCGCGGAACTCACCATTCGGCAACTTGCGAGAAGGCATCGCGACGAACAGCCCCTTGTCGCCATTGACGACGCGCAGATCGTGGATGACGAAGCAGTCATCGATGACGATGCTCGCGATGGCTACGACCTTGTTCATGTCGACCGGCCGCAGCGTGACCTTGGTGATATCCATGACGACCCCCTTTGTGGGCGAGTCGCGCTCGGCCGCCCCCACAGCCTGCACGCGAAGAACAAGCGCTCTGCGAATGCTATTCGGCGCCCTTCATGTTTATCCTACCGCGCCGCTCGTTCGAACAGGACACGTTCCGCGACCACCACGTCGATGGGCTTGTCGACGTCCGCCCCGATTGAAGCGTGCGACGTGTACAGCGCCACGCACACACCGCCCAGGAGCTGCGCCATCTTGGTTTCGACGTCTGAAGGCCGCAGCCGCCCGGACAGCAACTTGAAGATGAAGGGGAACCCGATCACCCGCGCCATCGCCAAAGGGTTCTTACGGGTCTCGAAGAGCCGCTGCCCTATGTCGCGGTTGCGTGCGACGAGGTCTGGCGACAGCACCGCCATGTTCCCGCCCGTCACCTTGCCTTCAGCGATGGTGACGAAGGTGCGCTCCGACCCGGGGAACTGCTCCATCATGTCCGTCTCACGGATGAGTGGGTAGCTGAAGTCGGCGCCCGCATCGAGCGACCGCGTGACGAAGTCGTCGACGGCCTCGGGAGTCAGAGCCGGCAGGTCACCCGTGGTCACAAGCGTGGGGCGGTCGGTCCGGAACGAATCGACACCCGCGAAGATGTTGTCGGCGAACCGTTGGTCAGAGACAACGATCTTGTCGGCCTTGTCCACCCACGCGCCGAGGTTCTCGGCGGTCGGGACCACCACCGCGATGCCTCCTATCGTCGACGCGGCCCTCAAGGCATCGACGACCCATTCGACCATCGGCTTGCCCGCGACGGGTACGAGTCCCTTGATGCGAACCGCCGGGTCGATGACCGCACCCTCACCACCGGCGAGCACTACAGCATCGACCTGCACGGATTCCTCCTAGTCAGCCAGCAGACGCACGCCGTGCGCGCCCAGCCTGGTAGCGTGCGCCCACCACCCGTGTCCCTGCGCTGCATCGGCGATGCGAAGCGCGGCTTCGTCATCTTCGCACAACGCGAACATCGCCGAGCCCGAACCCGCCAGAAGCGAACCGCGCACGCCGGGAGCCTCCTGAAGCCAAGAGCGAACTGTCAGCACCTCAGGCGCCACGACAGCTGCGGCCTTCTCGAGGTTGTTCGCCAGAGAGCTGGCGAGCGCACCGGGGTCTCCGACTTCGAGCGCATCGAGGACCCGGGCCGGATCGCCTGGGACGGCAGGAGATGCATCGAACGCACGGTAGGCGGCCGCGGTGGAGACGGATACCGGCGGCCGGACCAAGACGACCGGCAGACCGGGCATCCCGGTGAGCGAGCGGCCGAGCACGTCGCCGCGGCCGGTCATCAGCGCCGCGGGAGACGACATGAGGAAGAACGGCACATCAGCGCCGAGAGAGGCCGCGACGCTCAACGCACGTTCGTCGCCCTGCAGTCCCCACAGGGCTGAAAGACCGGCTATGACCGCGGCGGCATCGCTCGAGCCGCCGCCGAGCCCCGCACCGTGGGGCACGACCTTGCAAAGCGTGATGCGCACCGCGGGGATGCGCCCGACCACCTCACCGAACGCCACCGCAGCGCGGTAGGCGAGGTTGCCCTCGGGCGAGACGCCAAGGTCGACGTCGCAGTGAAGCTCAAGACGGGCGTGTGGCTCGATCGACACCTCGTCGCCGAACTCGAGAACGTGCAGCACCGTCGTCACCGCGTGGTAGCCGTCAGGCAGCCTATCGCCCACCCCGAGGAACAGATTCACCTTGGCCGGTGCGGCCACCCTCATCGCGCGCCCCCTTGACCGATGCGACGAGCGCGGCGCCCGTGACGGCCACCGCGCTCGTATCGTGCGGTCGATATCGTCCCCGTGGCAGGAGACGCTAGTTGAGCCACGGGAAGACAGGCTCCCCGCTGTCGGGATGCGTGAGTTCGACGGTCCGCGTCAATACGTCGACGTACTGGTACGAAGCACGAGCGGTGCGGGAGCGCTTCTCCTCCACCTCGACGACGAACAGCGACGGGTGGGTCTGCATGAGGATGCCCTCGCGTTCCACGATCTTGGAACGTCCCATGTTCGCCCTCACGCGAACACGCGAGCCGGTCAGCCCCTCGAGGTCCGCGCGGATGCGCCCGACGACCTCTGCCTGCCCAGTGAATTCCATATGTCAAACCTCCCTTGGTTCGAAGGGCGATTATAGACGATTAACAGCGGAAATGCCAGTGGATAACCCCACGTGCCGAAGAAGGTTCACAGCGAGCACGGTACGAGAGAGTCCTCAGAATCGGCCTGTCTCCTCCAGCGCGCGGGCAAGATCCACGAAGACGGCGGGCCCGAGCGTCTCAGCCCGGGCGGCCCCGTCCACACAGGCCGCTTCAAGCGCCGCCTCGAGCCGCCGGGGTTCGATGCCCAAGGTCGCGCGCAGTGAGTTTCGCAGCGTCTTGCGTCGCTGGGCGAACGCGGCATCAGCCACACGCGCCGCCGCGCGAAGCAGCACTTCATCGCCCAAGGGCTCGTCCCGCTCGAGACGGATCACGGCGCTGTCCACGCGAGGTGGCGGCAAGAAACAGCCAGGCGGCACGGCGAAGCGCCGAACCGGTCGCGCCACGAGCCGCAGTTTCACCGTATACGCGCCGTATGCCTTGGTGCCGGGGAGCGCGGCCATACGGTCGGCCACCTCGGACTGCACCATGACGGTCGCCGATCTGATCGTCGGCATCAGCTGGAAGAAGCGAAGCACGACCGTGGCCGCGACCTGGTACGGCAGATTCGCGACGAGCGAGACCGGCGGCCCGAAAGGGGCGCTGACCTCCTCTGGCGACACATCCACGGCATCGGCATGAACGAGAGCGAATCGGGCGCAGCCAGCGGTCGTGTCGGCGAGAACGGCATCCAGGTCTCGGTCGCGCTCCACGGCGACGACCGCCTCGGCGTGATCACAGAGCGCAAGCGTGAGCGTGCCGATGCCTGGACCGATCTCGAGCACGACGTCTTCACGACGCAGGTCCGCCAGTTCGATGATCCGGCGCACGACATTGTCATCGACGAGGAAGTGCTGACCGAGCGACTTCTTCGTGGACAGCCCGTGTCTGGCAAGCACCGCCAGTGTGGCCGTGGGTGTCGCAAGCGCAGAGGCGGGCATTCGTCAGTCGAGGATGATGATCGTCACCCTGCGGCGACCCCACTCGTTGCATTCGGCGACCGTGTCGAAACACAGGTCGATCCGGTTGCCCTTGATCGCGCCGCCGGTGTCCGCGGCCACCGCGTAGCCGTATCCGGGCACGTACACGCGCGTGCCGAGCGGGATGACCCTGGGGTCGACTGCGATCACTCCGCGCACGGCGCGAGCGCCAGTGGCCGTGGTGTAGTCGAGTCCGGGCTCTTGAGCACTGTAACCGGTGGCCTCGACCCGCATCCGCCGTCCTCCGACTGGCGGCTTGGACTGGCCGCGATGGCTCTTGAGCCGAATCGCAGCGAGGAGCCCCTTGCCGCCTGAGGCGGTGCCGACCGCGACGATCCTGGGCACCGGCTTGCTCAAGGTCTGCTCCGCGGTGAGGACCGGAGCCATCTCGGCACCATTGGCGACCAGCACGCGGTAGACGCGCATGACGCGACCCGGACGACCCTTGGCGACGACACTCCTGGTGCCCTTGGGCAGCGACGGGTCCTTCTCATACCGGACCGGCGCCGCCACGGTCGCCTCCTGCCGTGTGATGCGTACGAAGACTTCGGGCACGTCAATGGTCATGTTGGGAGAGAGCCGGGTCGCGAGCGGAGGAGTGACCGCAGGATTGGCCGCCGGGTCGGCGCCGACAGACACGAGTGCGTCGGCGACCGTCTCACCGATGACGTCGACCTTCAATCGACTGTCACCGAGAACCAGCGTGACAGGCACGGAGTGACGGACCAGAACGGTCGTCTCAGGTTCAAGCGCAGAGTCGAGAGAGGGGGTCACGAGGTCCGCGGCGTCCACCGCGATCCCCGCCTCCTCGAGCAGGCCGGCGACATCGGCGGCCTGCGTCTTCATGTGGAGCGTCCGACCGTCGACGACGACGGTGACCTCCTTCTGGGCCCACACGAATCCCGTGATGCTCAGTACGACTATGAGTGCTGGAACGAAAGCTGCGACAAGATGCTGTGCCTTCTGGGACCGCGCCGAGCGACTCGGCCGTACCCTCATGCAAAGCCTCAATCAATCGACAACATGTCAACCGCCCGGTAACAACGGCGAGTTTTGATGCTAGCCCTCTGAGTGGCATCACGCAAACCCGCAGGTAGACACGGAACGACTCTCGAAACATCTCCTAGGAAGTGATGTTTCGAGGTGACCGCGTCCGGCAGGCCCCTGCTTTTCAGCCTCCACCTTCAGCCGCCGCGTTCACCAACCGTCGACCCATCTCACGCACCTGAGCCAGAGCCCGCGCGTCGCGTACGATGTCCCGGGGCTCGTCGATGCCCACCATCTCGAACACGTCGTCTGCGCTCACGCCGAGCACCGCGAAGACGCTTCGTATCGGAGCGACCGCGCACGAAGTGCCGAACGGGTCACCACCTCCGCCCACCACGAGTACGGCACCGGGCCGTTTGGCCGCGGGTGCCGGCACGTGAAGCCGATAGCGCCTGACCCAGTACGGCTGGCAACGGTCCAAGAGCGCCTTCAACTGGGACGGCACACTCGCGAAGTAGACCGGTGTGGCCACCGCGATCGCCGCCGATTCGTCGATGAGCCGATACACGTCGCACATGTCGTCGTCGACGACGCACCTGCCCGTCGTCGAGCACGCGCCACACCCGCGACACCCGGCAAGGGCGAGCGAGGCGGCCACGATGCGCACGGGGACCCCGCCCGTCTCCTTCACGCCCGCCTCGAACTCGTCGAGCAGACGGTCCGTGTTGCCGCGCCGCCGCGGGCTGCCGGCGATGCACAGGACGCGCGGCCCGTTCACAGACGCTCCTGGTCCAGCAGGGCGAGGGCGGCCTCATACGTGTGCTCTGCGAACACTGCCGGCTCTTCGCCACGCGCCTCGGCTATCCGCGCCGCGGTGAACACCACCAGCGCGGGTTCGCACGGACGCCCACGGAACGGCTCAGGCGCCATGAACGGGCAATCGGTCTCCGTGAGCAAGCGGCCGGCGTCCACCTCGCGAGCGGAGTCGCGTACCTCCTCAGCCTTCTTGAACGTGACCGGCCCGGCGAAACTCACGTGGCAGCCCAAAGCGAGGAACGGCCGCATGGCCGCGGGCTCGAGGTTGAAGCAGTGAAGTATGAAACCGGCCGGCAACGGGGCCTCGGCAAGGATCTGCGCGCCATCGGCGTGGGCCTCACGAAGATGCACCACCGCGGGGAGCGAGAACTCGGCGGCGAGCGCGAGATGCTCCCTCATGACGGCACGCTGCACATCACGCGGCGAGTGGTCGTAGTGGAAATCAAGACCCAGCTCGCCCACGGCGCACGTGAGCGGGTCGGCGGCGAGGCGGCGGAACTCGGACTCCGCCCGAGCGCCCCATTCCTTCGCATTGTGGGGGTGCGCTCCTAGAACCACACGAACACGCGGAAGCCCCACGTCGGCCCAGCCCGACGCGTCAAGCAGCTCACGAGCGTTCGCCAGCCACGAGGGAAGCTCTGCATAGGTCCGCCACGCATCCTCGGTGACGTCGGCCACGGTGGCGATGAAGCCGACTTGGGCGAGAGCGGCGCGCGCCAAAGCGGATGCGGGATCGTCGAGCATGTCGAGGTGCGCGTGGGTGTCCGCGATGAGCGCACCTCCGAAGTCCGGCGCCGGGACCGGACGCCCCTTCGCGTCGGTGAACAACGGGTCGAACCGCGATGCGGTCGGAGTCTCCACCCTACTCCGCGTCCTTGTCGATGCGAGGGAAGAGCGGATCGCCCTTCTCGACGGGGTTGTCGCTGGGCAGCTGTCCCCACTTCGCAGCGGCTTCGATGTCAGTGACCGCGCCGATGTCTCCCAAGCTCATGCGGCGCCACACCTCGGCCGAGGTCCGGGGCATGACCGGCGCGCAGAAGAGCGCGGCGACACGCACGGCCTCGAGCGCGGTGTAGAGCACAGCAGCCAGACGCGCTCTGGTCTCGTCGGACTTCGCGAGGTTCCACGGAGCGGACTCCTCGATGTAGCGGTTCGTGGCCTTTATGAGGTCCCAGGTGGCCTCGAGAGCGCCCGCATAGTCGAACGCCGTCATCGCGGCCTCGTAGCGTGCCGGCAGACTGTCAGCGACGGCCCTCACCGCGGCGTCGGCCTCTTCCTCGCCGGCCCCGTTCGCGTCAGGAACTCGACCGTCGAAGTACTTCCCGACCATGTTGAACAGCCGCGAGCACAGGTTGCCCCAGTCGTTTGCGAGGTCACCGTTGATGCGTTGGACCATCGCCTCCATCGAGATGGAGCCATCCGCGCCGAACTGCACGTCGCGCAGGAAGTAGTAGCGGTAGGCGTCGACGCCGAACCTCGCGGCGAGCTCGGCCGGCGAGACCGCGTTGCCCTTGCTCTTGGACATCTTCTCGCCCTTGGTGAGCAGGAAACCATGGGCGAACACCGAGTCCGGCAACGGCAGCCCGGCCGCCATGAGCATGGCCGGCCAGATCACGCAGTGGAAGCGGATGATGTCCTTGCCCACGAAGTGCACCTGCGCAGGCCAGTAGCGCTCGAAGCGAGCGGCGTCGGCGGGGTCGTCAGAGCCGTAACCCACAGCGGTGATGTAGTTGAGCAGCGCGTCGATCCACACGTACGTGACGTGGTTGTCGGCGAACGGGAGCGGCACGCCCCACGAGAACGTGGTGCGCGAGATCGAGAGGTCCTTCAGGCCGCCCTCGACGAACGAGACCACTTCGTTGCGCCGCGTCTCCGGGCGGATGAACGGGCGGCCTTCGGCCTCGCGCGTGGCGTAGAACTCGAGCAGGGGCTGGGCGAACTCCGAGAGCTTGAAGAACCAGTTCTCCTCACGGATGAACTCGACGTCGCGGCCGCAGCCGGGGCACTTGCCGTCGACGAGTTGGTCTTCAGCATGAAACGTCTCGTCCGGCACGCAGTACCAACCCTCGTACGCGCCCTTGTACAGGTATCCCTCATCGTGGAGCTTCGTCCAGAACGCCTGCACACCCCTCTTGTGCCGCTCCTGGGTGGTACGGATGAAGTCATCGTTCGAGATGTCAAGGAGCTCCCAGGTCTCAAGGAAGCGCGGAGCGATGGAATCACACCACTCCTGCGGCGACATGCCATGCTCGTCGGCCGCCTGTGCGACCTTCTGGCCATGCTCATCGAGCCCGGTCAGGAAGAAGACGTCATCGCCAGTCATGCGCCGGTACCGTGCGAGCGCGTCCGCTGCGATGGTCGTGTAGGCGGTACCCAGGTGCGGGACCGAGTTCACGTAGTAGATGGGCGTGGTCAGGTAGAACGGCTTGGGGCTCATGGTGTTTCGGTGCTCCATCGCTGTGGGTAATACTGGAAGAAGCTTGGTCCGCCGTCACGCGGAGCGTGCTTCGTCGAGATTCTAACCGTTTGAAGGGCGCGGAGTACCGCGCCTGTCAGCACGAGGGGGCAGCCGCATGCACGACACCGGCATCGTGAGGCGAGTGGACGACCTCGGACGCATCGTCATACCAATGGAACTGCGCCGCACACTCGGGATCAACGTGAAGGACCCCATAGCCATCTTCGTCGAAGGCGACAGGATCATCCTGCAGAAGCATCGCGATGCTTGTGCGATCTGCGGTGACGACACGTCGCCGATGATCACTGTGCGCAACCGTCAGGTCTGTGAGACGTGCGTGGCTGCGGTGCGCAAGGGCTGAGGCCCATCACCCATCGGTGTGAGCGATCTCGTAGACCTCGTTGCGCGGCAGCCCGAGCTCTCTCGCCACGGCTTTGACCGCCGCGGTGCGGGACAGGCCGCCGGCGATGCGCGCCTCCACCGCTTCGCGCACCTCCGCCGCACGCTCGCGAGCACGAGGCGGCGCGCTCTCGCCGGGTGGCCCCACCAACAGCACGACCTCGCCTTTGAGTGACTCACGATCGGCGAGCTCGGCTGCCAGTTCCGGGAGAGGGCCGCGCACGACCTCCTCGTGCAGCTTCGTCAGCTCTCGTGCCATGGCCCCATCGCGCGCGGGAAACGCCTCCGCGAGCGCTGCGAGCGAGGCGGCGGTGCGATGAGGCGACTCGTAGAAGATGAGTGTCGCATCGAGAGTCGCGAGGCCGGCGAGAAGACGCGACCGCTCCCCCGCCTTGCGCGGCAGGAAGCCGCCGAAGTAGAAGGCGTGGGTGGGCAGACCGCTCGCGACGAGCGCCGTGACCACGGCCGATGGCCCGGGGAGCACCTCCACCCGCGCGCCGGCGTCAAGCGCGGCGGAGATGAGCATCGAGCCGGGGTCGCTGATGCCGGGCGTCCCGGCCTCCGACACAAGAGCGAGGCGGGCGCCGCCGAGCAGCCGCTGCACCAGCTCGGGCGTCCGGCGGGCGGCGACATGCTCGTCGAACCGCTCGAGCGGCGTCTCGATGGCATAGCGCGTGAGCAACTTGCGAGTGACCCGCGTGTCCTCCGCCAGCACCCCGTCCGCTTGGCGCAACGCCTCGAGCACGCGCGCCGTCACGTCGCCGAGGTTGCCGATCGGCGTGGGGCAGACGAACAGACGGCCCCCGTCAGCCTTCACCGGCAGAGTCCGTTGCGAACGGCTCCGGCCCAGGCTCGTGTCCGGCGATGGGCGGACCCAAGACCTCGGACTGTGGCGGGGCTGGAGGGGCGGGCGGAATCGTGTAGGCGGGAGTCACGTCGTCGGCCTTCGGGGCCCCCATACCCTGCACGTCACGGAAGTACAGCGTCCACAGCGCCGACGTGAACGTGCCCCACACCGCGTTGTAGGCGAGGCCGACGATGATGACGAAGGCCGCGACCACAGGAACGACCGCGAGCAAAGCACCGAAGTCCCCACTGGATGCAGACACCGCCGCGGGAATAGCCACCGCGATGCCCACGACCACGGCCGGGACGGCGACCACGAACGACGCCCCGAGGTTCAACGCGGCGTTGAGCAGCCACACCAGGAGCGTGTCTTTGAAGCGCGCCCGGAAGAATCGCCACGAGTTGCCCGCCGCCTCGAACGCGCCCTGCCCGCCGAGCATGACGTAGCGGATCGCGATCAGGTGCATGACCCCGAGGACGAAGCCACCGATGGCGAGCACGGGGACACCCAGGACCAGGCTGCCACAGACCGGCGCGATGAAATCAGGTCCGGGCACACCTCCCGCCGAGATCGTCGCGATCAGCGGCACGAGGATGAAGATCAGCATGAGCATGCCGACCGCGAACAGCGGTAGCGACAGCAGGATGTCGAGCCCCACGAGCGACCAGAAGTGCGAGAAGCCGGAGCGCCACAGCTCGCCCAGCGTGAAAAGCGTCTGCTCTTCGGCCGCATTGACCCCTGTCACGAGAGCACCGCGTGCAGCGATCGCGAGGACGGACCAGACGATTCCGACGACCACCAACACCGCCAAGGCGGCCATGATGAGCGGAAGCGCATCGACGATGCGCTCGTACAGCCGCGCGAACTCGCCCATGTCCGGAGCCCCCGGCAGCGAACCGTTCGTGCCGGACCCGCCGGACGAACCGCCGGAACCTCCGCCCGATCCGCCACCCTGACATCCCGAGACCCCAGCGAAGATCCCGAGGACCCACAGCGCCTTGTAGCGCCACGTGATACGCCACGCACGCTTGATGATTCCGCCGAAATCCATCGTCGCCTCTCCGACCGTCGCCCGTCGCAGACGGTCTAGTCCAGTGTGCGCAGCTCGTATCTCCTCGTCCCGAGCCCGTGTCGCTCGGCGTACGCGAGCCCGACCGTGCAGTCGACGCCGGTGATGGCCTCGAACTTGTCGGCACCGGGCTGCAGGCCTTCGCCACGCGTGCCAGAGAGCCCGCCTGCCTGCTTGACGAGGTCGAATGCCGCTTGGTCGATCGCGACGATGTCGGTCGAGGCGAGCACCCCGATGTCTGAGACGACGCTCGCGTCGCTGAAGTGCCAGCAGTCGCAGTCGGGTGAGATGTCCATCACGAACGAGAGGTAGAGGACTTTGCCCTCTTTGCCGACGACGGCACCGGCTGCGTGTTCCACGATCTTCTCCTGGATCGCGTCAGGCTCGGTCTTCCACTGGATGCCGATGGCGCCGTACGGACATGCCGCCACGCACTCCCCACAGCCATAGCACAGTTCGTAGTCGATCCGGGCGACCCTGTCCGGCGTGATCGCGATCGCGTCCACCGGACACCACTTCACGCACTTCCCGCACGCCGTGCACTTCTCTCCGTTCACCTGTGGCTTGAGGTCTGAGTGCATGCGCTGCTTGGCGCTGCGACAACCCAGGCCCATGCCCACGTTCTTGAGCGCGCCGCCCATACCAGTCGCCTCGTGGCCCTTGACGTGGGTCACGACGACCATGGCGTCCGCATGCACAGCCGCTGAAGCGATGCGCACGCTGTCGAAGTGGTCGAATCCCGAGATCGGCACGTCCACAGCATCGCGTCCGTCGAGGCCGTCCGCGATGATGACAGGCGCCTCGACCGTCGCATAGGTGAAACCGTTGTGGAGGGCACAGGCGATATGGTCCACGGCGTTCGCCCTCTTGCCGCGATACAGCGTGTTGGCGTCCGTGAGGAACGGCTTGCCTCCGGCCTCGCGCACGAGACGGACCACCTCGCGCAGGAACACCGGGCTCACGAAACCGGTGTTGCCCTCCTCGCCGAAGTGCAACTTGATGGCGACAAGGTCACCTTCCTTGACGGCGTCATCGATGCCCGCCCTCTGCAGAAGCCTGCCGGCTCGCGTGACGAGCGATTCCTTCTTGCTGGTGCGCACAGGAGAGAACCACACCAAGGCGGGCTCAGGCCCAGGGGCCGGAGTCGCGTACGCGGAGACGACCGGCGCCTGGGCGGGCTCCGTGACCGGGGCAGCGTGGTGGGCGGCAACAGGCCCAGCGATCGGTTCCGGAGCCGGTGCGGCAGCAGGCTCACCGACAGGGGCCACGGTCTCGTCGAACAGCGAGGCGAGGGGCTCGTGGGACACGGGTACGTGCGCCTCACCCACCACCGTCGCATCGAGGACGGCCGAGAGAGCGTCCTCCAGAGAGCGCTCGGACATGGCGCCGAAGTCGGACTGGTGGATGTTAGGAGGCGAGCTTCCCTCGACGACCCCCGGCTCCGCGTCGGCTGAGGCGTACGTAGAGGCCTCGAACGCCTCGTCCTGGAAGCCTTCTGCCGCAACGGTGCTATCGGTATCGACCGCTTCCTCCTCTGGCGCGTCCGCAACCGGCTGGTCCGCTACGGAGGCGGGTCGGATCCCGTCGAGCACGAGACGGGCCACGTCCATGTCGACAGGGATGCCACGCCGCTGCGCGTACGCGCACACGTTGATCACGGCGCCTTTGAGCGTCTGTGGAACGGCATACTTCTGAGCGATGTAGTCGAGGACGTCGTCAGGCACGTCGAAGCCCTCTCGAGCGGCCTTGTCACGAAGAATGAGAAGACGCTCCTCGATCTCTTCGATCCTGTCATCAGCCACGGGGAACCTCCCTGCTCGGTGGAATCTCTACTAGCGATGCAGCCCTTCGCGCGAGTCGTGTTCGTCGAACGCGAGCGCAGCGGCGCCGAGCACGCCCGCATCGTTGCCCAACACGGCCTGCACGACTTCCACGTCCCGGCGGCCGGCCAGCGCCTCACCGCGCATGACCTCCCCCGCACGTTCGATGAGCAGGTCGGCTGACTCGCCGATACCGCCCCCGACACAGATGAGCCGTGGGTTCAAGAGGTTCACGAACCCCACGAGCGCCCTGCCGAACACCTCGCCCGCCTCAAGCAGTATCTGCCTGGCGGTCGCGTCACCGCCTCGCGCAGCCATGACCACCGCTTCGGCGGTGACGGCATCGGGATCACCGCCCGCAGCGTCCAGGATCGCGCGACCGGCGAAGGTGCGGGCCGCTGCACGGCCCTTCGCGGCGAGCGCGGGACGGCCCAGATATGCCTCGAGGTGACCGCGACCGCCACACGGGCATTCGGGTCCGTCGAGGTCGATCACCGTGTGACCGATCTCCCCGCCCAGGCCACGGGACCCACGATACGGTTCTCCCGCTATCCACATGCCGCCGCCGACACCGGTCCCAAGGGTGATCATGAGGAAATCGCGTGCGCCTTTCGCCGCCCCGTAGCGCGCCTCGCCGAACGCCGCCAGGTGCCCGTCGTTGTCCACCGTCACCTCGCTTTTCGTGCGCGACATGACGAGTGAGCGCACATCCACTCCCGCCAGCGGTAGGTTCGTACAGAACTCGATCTCCTGTCGCAGGAAGTCCACCTGCGCAGGCAGACCGATGCCGATACCGGCGACCTCGGAGGGGTGCGCCGCTGAGGAGACCTCTTCGGCGACGTCGATGATCGCGTCGACCACCGCGAACGGTCCTGTCTTGGGCGTCGGACGTTTCGTCTCCTTCACGATCCGGCCCTTGCGTTCGACCAGACCGGCGGCGATCCTCGTGCCCCCCACGTCTATGCCGACAGCGTACGTGGTGCGCATCAGTCCCCTCTCCTGCGAGCGTGCGAAGCGACAGCCTCCGGGGTCGATGATACCGCGCTGGCGATGCGACGGATCAGAAGTCCCACGCGAGCCCCTGCGGCCCCTTGATGAGGCCCATGTCCTGCATACGCGCGAGCATCTCGTCCTCGCCGACGCCGAAGAGCCGGGCGAGATAGCGATAGTCGTTGAACCACAATCGAGCCTGGTCGATCAGCATCTGGGTCGGTAGCAGGAGCTCTCGCGCGACCAGGTCGGCCTCCCTGTGGTCACCGGTGTTCCGAGGATAGGAGTTGCCGTCACCCTTCAGAACGAGAAGGACGTGTCCGACCATATGCGCGAGCGCTGCGCGCCTGACCTGCTCGGGCTGGGCCCAGTTCACGACCATCACCGGCAGGCCGTCCTCGTACACAGTGGCCGCCGTGAAGAACGCGGGCAGGTTGACGGGCCGCACCGGGATGCCGAGAGAAGCGACGAGGGCCTCCACGGGAACGGGCGGGTCAGTGACGCCGATGCGTTCGAGCGCCTCGGCGGCGATCGTCCGATAGTATGCTTCGGTCCTCAGGGACACAGGCATCTTCCCAGTCGCTCGCCCGCGATTTTCGGTAACACTCTACCGTGATGTTCCCAACCGCAGACGGGAATCGCGCTTCTATGAGTGTGAGCTGGCGCACATCCGCTCTCGCCTGCGGGCCTGTAGCCGATATACCTTGGTGAGGTACGCGAGCCGTAGGAAGGAGGGTTCGCCGATGGACGCAGAGGGATTCCCCCGCGCCGAAGAGGGCCTCAGGCTGCTCGCGGCCGCCGTCGGCGCCGCCCGGCTCTACCCTCCGGCCACCGCCATCCCCCGCGAGGCGGCTGAGCGGTTCGTCCAGCGTGCCAACGTCCTCACGGCCAACGGGCCCTTGCGTTTCCACATCGATCCGGATGGCTTCCGCGTCGGCGACACGCCTATCGCCCCTGGACAGAGTCAGGTCATCGCGCTGGCCGAATCGCTTTACGCGATGCAGGCGGGACAGCTCGTCATCGCCCCCGGGGTCACACTCCCCGAGGCCCACGCGTTCGTCGAGCTCGCCAACTCCGAACCCGTGCATGTGCGCGCGAAGGGGGGCCTGCGCGCCGGGCTGGTCACAGCCGGCGTGACACACATCGCGGTCATAGAGGTCTCGTTGCGCGCATCGGAGGAGGGAGGCCTGCTCGGTCTCGACCTCACCAACGCCCCCCTCGACGAGATAGCGACGAAGGTCGCTCAGGCCGCCGAACGCCGCGCCGTGGCGGCTGCGCAGGGCCCGGCCGACGACGAGCTCGCCATGGCGATCGAGAGGCTGGAGGACGCGACCCGCGAGATCGCGATGGAGCGCGTGGCGGCTGCGATGATGCGCCTTGACGAACAGACCCGGATGCGGGTGCTCGGATTGTCCCTCAAAGCGGACACGATGGGCAGCCGGATGGAGGGCATGCTGGCTGCGATCGCGAAGATGAAGCCCGCTTCACTGGCGCGATTGCTCACGCTCGTCGCAGCTCAGGCCGGTACTGACCCGCGCCGTATCGCCGGCGCGCTGACCCTGCCGCCGGA
>JAJUJM010000015.1 GCA_029265315.1 Actinomycetota bacterium
CAGACGGCACGGACGAGGCGCCGGCTGCTGCGCCTGGGAGCAGCGCAACCGGGGTGCTGGCCGATTCCGCCTCGCCGGTGACGCCGCCACCCAAGACTCCCGCAGCGAACGTCACCAAGCCCGAAGCGAACAGAACCGCCACAGTGACCACCAGCGCGCCCTTGGGAGCACGAAGACCACCGGCGTGCAGCCTTCGCGTGATGCGCAGACGAGACATGCTGTCCTTCCGTGGTGGGCCCGGCAGGATTCGAACCTGCAACCAAGGGATTATGAGTCCCCTGCTCCACCGTTGAGCTACGGGCCCTTTACTCCGTGCACCCGCTGATTCTAGCGCAACGTGCTCCGAGCTCAGCCATGGTTCCCTCTCCGAGCACATCAATCGCACAACCGACGAGGTGTCAACCGCGGCAGCGCAGAAGCACCGGACGTGTTGCAAACCCTGCTCGGCCTGCCTATACTTCCGATTCGCGCCCGCGAGGCGCAGACACTCCTCGGTAGCTCAATCGGCAGAGCATCCGGCTGTTAACCGGAGGGTTGTAGGTTCGAGTCCTACCCGGGGAGCCAGACAAAAGAGAAGACCCCGTCGTGTGCGGGGTCTTCTTGCTTCGCGCCTGTACACGGTATGCATACCGCGCACGCGACGCACCAGGCTTCAACCTATTCCAAGTAGTCCTTGAGCCTGCTCGAACGGCTCGGGTGCCTGAGCTTGCAAAGCGTCTTTGATTCGATCTGGCGGATCCGTTCGCGCGTCACACCGAACTCGCGACCGACTTCTTCCAAGGTTCGAGGATGCCCGTCGATGAGTCCGAATCTCAGCTCGATGACCTTGCGTTCGCGCTCCATGAGACCATCGAGCACCTTGCTCAGCTGCTCCTGCAACATGGAGAAGCTGGCTGCATCCGGTGGAACGACCGCCTCGCCGTCCTCGATGAAGTCCCCGAGCTGGCTGTCCTCCTCCTCACCGATCGGCGTCTCAAGGCTGACCGGCTCCTGGCTGATCTTGAGGATCTCTCGCACGCGCTCGGCCGTCATGTCCATCTTCTCGCCGATCTCCTCGGGCGTGGGTTCACGTCCGAGTTCCTGGAGCAGCTGTCGCTGGATGCGGATGAGCTTGTTGATGGTCTCGACCATGTGGACAGGGATGCGGATCGTGCGCGCTTGGTCCGCGATCGCACGGGTGATGGCCTGACGGATCCACCAGGTCGCGTATGTGGAGAACTTGAAGCCCTTCGTGTAGTCGAACTTCTCGACCGCGCGGATCAATCCCAGGTTTCCCTCTTGGATCAGATCCAAGAAGAGCATCCCACGGCCGACGTAACGCTTGGCGATGGAGACCACGAGCCGGAGGTTCGCCTCAACCAACTGCTGCTTGGCGTCAAGGCCGACCTGCTCGACCCGATGGAGGCGCCGACGTTCCGCGCGATCGAGCTCGATGCCGCGCTCATCGGCCTCCTCGAGCCGAGCGGTCGCCTCAAGACCGGCCTCGATCTTCATGGCCAGGTCGATCTCCTGGGCCGCGGTGAGCAGCGGTACCTTCCCTATCTCCTTCAGGTACATCCTCACGGGGTCGCCGGTCAGAGGCGCGATGGCCGAGGGGTCGCTCACCCGCTTCTTGGGCTTCTTCTTGCCCTTGGTCACGGGCTTCGGAAGCTCCGCCTCAACGGCCTCGACGGCTGCTACATCAGGGTCCACCTCGTCAAGGTCCGCATCGGGAGGCTCCACCACGTCGGCCTCGGCGGCGGCGACCACATCGGCGACCTCGTCCGCGTCGATCACGTGAGACGGATCTTCGACGATCTCGATACCGGAGTCCTTGATGTGGGCGTAGATGCGGTCGACCAGCTCGTCGCTCAGATCGAGCGCGCCCAAACCGTCCTGTATCTCCTCATCGGTGACGCTGCCCTTCGCCGCGCCGGCCTTCAGAAGCGCCTCGACCTCGGGCATCGACAGCTCAGCAGGCAGCGGCACCTTGATAGGCCTACGCTTCGGTGCCGCCTTCGCTTTGCCGGGTTGCGCGGTTTTTGATGCGGCCTTCGACGCAGACTTGGCCTCTGGGGTCGCTTTCGCTGGCGTCGCCTTCGGCGAACGCGACTTTCGGGCTGGCTTGGGTTCAGGGTTCTCGGACACGCTACTCCTCACGATCGTTCGTCACAGACCCGTACTGCGCCTCAGGGCATCGAGTTCACGCTGCATCTCGGTGACTTCCCTGAATAGCTCGTCATATCTCTCGTCATCCTTGACCAATTCATCACTCTTAAGGTGCGCCCTCGCAACGGCTATTCGTCGCTCAAGACTGAACTCCTTGAGACTGCGAACGAGCGCATCGAAGAACGTCTGTGCCTCCACACCCGCATGCAATGGCTCAGCGGCTTCGAGAATCGTCCGGCTGCCGGTGACGCGCTCGTCAACCACTGCGAGCACCTGGTCGACATCGAGATCGGCGCCGGCCATGAGGACCGCTTCGAGCATCCGCTGGTAGAACACATCCGCCAGAAGGCCGTCGGCAAGCAACTCTCGTGCCTGTCCACGCAGCTCAGGCCGCTGCACGACAAGAGCGACAAGCGCTCGTTGCGCTTTCTCTTCGCCCGTCGTCGGAGGTCTCAACCCTTCGCGGGGCCCCTCGGCCTCGGGCACCCCGCCGTCCGTGACCGCTCGCGGCGAAGACGTCGCTCTGTCGATCGCGCGCTTCACCGTCTCGAAGTCCGCGAACAACCGGTCAGCGATGAGGTTCGCGTAATCGTCAGCGAGGATCGAGTCCTTCACGGGCGCAAGCACCGCAGCCGCTTCCGTGAGCGCTCGGGCGCGCTCTTCCGGACGCTCGAGGTCCCAGCGCGAAAGTCGTCTCTCGATGGCGAACCTCAGAAGGGGCTCCGCCGTCGCAAGAAGCTCACGCAGTGCATCGGCCCCGTGTTCAGACACGAAGTCAGCAGGGTCCTGCCCGGCCGGCAACACACACACGAGCAGTTCGAGCGGGTTGCGCCCGGACTCGGGCGTGATGGTCCGGTCGACGAACTCCACCGCACGGTCGGCAGCGCGCATCCCGGCCTCATCACCGTCGAACAGGTAGATGATCCGTCGAGCGAAGCGACCGAGGAGTCTGACGTGTTGTTGTGTCAGTGCGGTGCCAAGCGTGGCGACTGCATTGTCCAGACCCGCCTCGTGCAAGGCGATCACGTCCGTATAGCCTTCCACGACGATCGCGTCACCCGTAGCCGTGATGGCGCCCTTCGCGCGGTCGATGCCGTACATGTTGGCCGACTTGTGGAAGATGGGCGTGTCGTTCGTGTTCAGGTACTTCGGCTCGCCGGGGCCCATCACGCGACCCCCGAACGCCACATGGCGACCTTGCACATCGAGGATGGGAAACATCACGCGCTCGTAGAAGCGGTCCTTGAGTGACGAGTCCGCGCCACGTAGAGCCACGTTGGCATCGACCATCTCATCTGCGGAGAAACCTGCCTTGGCGAGCTCCCGGACCAAGGCGCCGCGTCCCGGAGCGTAGCCCAGTCCCCATCGCTTGGCGACTTCGCTCCCGAAGCCCCGACCTTTGAGGTACTCGCGAGCCGCCGCTGCGTCCGATTCACGCGATCCGACGAGTGTCTTGTGGTAGAACCTGGCCGCCTCCGCCATGACGGCGTACAAGCGCTCCTTATGACTTCGCGGCACGCCCCCCTCGCCCTCATGGATCTCGATGCGAGCACGGTCAGCCAAGAGGCGCACGGCGTCAGGGAAGTCCAGGTTCTCGCTACGCATCACGAACCCGTAGACGTCGCCGCCCGCCCCGCATCCGAAGCAGTGCCACAGCTGTGTCGCGGGGTCCACCTTGAAGCTGGGTGTCTTCTCGCCATGGAACGGGCAGTTCCCCCAGAACAGCCTACCCTTCTGCTTCAGGGCGACTCGCTCGGCGACGATGGTCACGAGGTCGGTCGCATCGCGGACCCGTGCGACGTCCTCGTCACTGATGCGACCCACGAATCCCCCTCCCCCGTGTCCGAAGTCCTACCCGACCGAAGTCCTACCTACCCGAAGAAACGCCCGCGCTCCCGGAAGCGATCACGCCCCCGGGAGCAGCGGTGCGAAACGACGTCTTGCGAAGACGTGCTAACGGCCGATGATTCCTCCGCCAAGAGCGACGAACAGCGGCACGAACACCAGGGAGACGACCGTCATCAGCTTGATGAGGATGTTCATCGACGGACCCGAGGTGTCCTTGAACGGGTCACCGACGGTGTCGCCGACCACAGCGGCCTTGTGGGCGTCCGAGCCCTTGCCTCCGTGCGCGCCGCCTTCGATGTACTTCTTGGCGTTGTCCCACGCACCGCCTGCGTTGGCCATGAACACCGCCAGCAGGAAGCCCGTGACGAGCGCGCCGGCGAGAAGTCCTGCGAGCATATCGACCGAGATCGCACCGACGACGAGCGGCGCGGCGACGGCGATGACACCCGGAACCACCATCTCCTTGAGCGACGCCTTCGTCGAGATGTCGACGCACGCAGCGTAGTCCGGCTTGCCCGTACCCTCCATGATGCCGGGGATCTCGCGGAACTGACGCCGGACCTCACCGATCATCGAGAACGCCGCGCGGCCGACCGCGTTCATGGTCAGAGCCCCGAACAGGAACGGCAGCATGCCGCCGATGAACAGACCGGTGATGACGAACGGGTTGTCGAGACCCATGTCGAGCTCGATGCCACCCAAGACGAGCGACTCTTTGAACGCGACGAACAGCGCGAGTGCAGTGAGGCCGGCAGAGCCGATGGCGAATCCCTTCGCTATAGCGGCCGTCGTGTTGCCGACGGAGTCGAGGCTGTCGGTGATCTTGCGGATGTCCTTGCCCATCTCGGCCATCTCGGCGATGCCACCGGCGTTGTCGGCCACCGGACCGTACGCGTCGACACCGACGGTGATGGCGGTGATGGAGAGCATTCCGAGGGCGGCCAGACCGATGCCATAGATACCCGATGCAGGATTCGCATCAGCCATGTTACCCATGAGGTACGAAGCGATGATTCCGGCGCCGACGACGAGGATCGGAAGCGCGGTCGACATCATGCCGGTCCCAAGGCCGGCGATGATGTTCGTCGCGGTCCCTGTCTCGCTGGACTCCGCGATCTTCTTCACGGGGTTGAAGTGGTCCGAGCAGTAGTACTCCGTGATCTTGCCGATCGCGATGCCGGCGATGAGGCCGGCCACGACAGCGCCGAAGTACCAGAACTTCGACGGGTCGGCGCCCTCTCGTGTGGACCAGTGCCAGAACAGGTACGCCATCGCGGCGATCTCAAGGGCTGCCGCCACATACGTGCCCATGTTGAGCGCGTTGTGAAGGTTGCCGCCCTCCTTGGCCCGCACAGCGAAGAGTCCCACTATCGACACCACGATGCCGAACGCCGCGATGAGCAGCGGAGCGGCGATGCCGTACTTGAGATCGATGCCACCGCTTGAACCCCACAGTGTGATGGCAAGGACCATGGGGGCCAGGATCGATCCGACGTAGCTCTCGAAGAGGTCTGCGCCCATACCGGCGACGTCGCCGACGTTGTCGCCGACGTTGTCGGCGATGACGGCCGGGTTGCGGGGGTCGTCCTCAGGGATGCCGGCCTCGACCTTGCCGACAAGGTCGGCGCCCACGTCTGCGGCCTTCGTGTAGATGCCTCCGCCGACGCGAGCGAACAGCGCGATCGAGCTCGCGCCCATCGCGAAGCCGTTGACGACCTCGGGCTCGGGTTTCTCGCCCATGAGCAGGAAGATCGCCCACAGCGACAGGCCGCCCAGGCCGAACGAGGCGACCGTCAAGCCCATGGTGAGCCCCGAGCGGAACGCGACCTGCAGCGCTCCGGCGACGCCCTTCGTCGCGGCCTGCGCGGTGCGTGCGTTCGCCCGGGTGGCAACATACATCCCGAAGTAGCCCGCTCCAGCCGACAGGAGCGCGCCAGTCAGAAACGCGACCGCCGTGAGCGGCGGCATGGCCGGGACGATCACGATGATGATCGCGACCACGACCGCGAATACGATCAGCACGCGGTACTCACGCAGGAGGAACGCGAGCGCACCCTCTTGGGTCGCCTTGGAGATCTCCTGCATCTTCTCGTTGCCAGGGTCCTGCTTGAGGACCCACGACCCGAGGTAGACGGCCACTGCGACGCCGAGTACGGCGGACGCGGGTGCCAACCACGCAATCCAGTCAGCCATTGAGGTGGTACTCCCTTCCCCTCTTACACGGTCGGTGACGCTTGCGTGATTCTAGGTGAACGACCCTGCGCGGGCAACAGAATGGAAACAGAGCATGAACCATCCGCGGAGCACCCCTTCGAGACATGCCGTGTCGCCCCCGTCCGCTCTGACGACCCCTCGCGTCACAGCATCCACTTGCGCGGCACGAAGAGGCGCTCGAACTCCCGGATGGCGTAGCGGTCGGTCATCCCCGCGACGTAGTCGACCACACGCTGTACGAGCTCGGTGGGCGAGTCGGGACGGTGTTCTTCGGGGAGCTCGTCAGGATGTTCCACGAAGTGTAGGAAGAGCATCCGGACGACGCGCCGGGCCTTGGGCTCTTCTGCTTTGGCCTTCGATGAGAGGTAGACGTTCTCGAAGAGGAACTCGCGCAGCTCCATCATCGCTTCCCACACACGGGGCGACATCGAGATCGAATCGGCGTGCTCCGACGTCGCGATCAGATCGGTGACCATCGTCGTGATGCGCTCGTTGCCCCGCTGTCCCAGCACCTTCAGGGGCCCGGCGGGGAGTTCCTCGGCCGTGAGCACTCCCGCGCGCAACGCGTCGTCGATGTCATGGTTGACGTAGGCGATGCGATCAGCGATCCGGACGATCTGCCCCTCGAGCGTGGCAGGCACGTGGTCACCTGTGTGGCCCAGGATGCCGTCCCTGACCTCCCAGGTCAGATTGAGACCCTTTCCGCCGTACTCCAAGCGCTCGACGATTCTGAGCGACTGGCGATTGTGCTCATAGCGCTCCGGACCTCCGTACACGCCGCTGACCTCGGTTAGCGCCTCGTCGAGCGCTTTCTCACCGGTGTGCCCGAAAGGGGTGTGCCCAAGGTCATGACCGAGAGCCACCGCTTCCGTCAGGTCTTCGTTGAGCGCCAGTGCGCGCGCGACCGAACGCGCGATCTGCGACACCTCGAGCGTGTGCGTGAGGCGTGTGCGATAGTGGTCACCTTCCGGAGCCAGGAAGACCTGCGTCTTGTGTGAAAGGCGGCGAAACGCCTTGCAATGAAGGATGCGGTCCCGGTCGCGCTGAAAGTCAGTGCGGTAGGGATCGACGCCGGTCGGATGCTCACGGCCGCGAGACTCATCAGAGAAGGCCGCTCGCTCCGACAGCAGCCGATGTTCCTGCGCCTCCCATGCCTCACGAGTGTTGATGACCACGCGACTCCTCGCCTGAGAACGAAGACCTACGCATCAGATGGGCGTCCATCCGGTGGCAAGGACGCCTACCGCGATGGCGCCGCCAAGGATACCGGCCAGCACTGACACACGCGGCCAGCCCATCACCCTCCCCAGTCCCACCACGAGCAGACACGGTAGCGCCGCGACGGCCGCTGCGAGAAGGACCCCGCGGGTGAAGCCCAAGAGCCCACTGAGCGTGAACACGAGCGAAGACGAGAGTATCGCATCGCCAACCGCGCCCAACACAGCTGCCAACACGACAGCAGGAACCGCCTCGCGCCAGTACGCCCGCTCGTTCCGGGAGCGCCCCTGTATGATGGGCGATCCGGCTGCCTGCCAGAGCTTGGTGCCGCGCGCCACCGTGCCTCCCCATCTCCTGTGAGAAGGACCCGGTCGCACCGACCGGGTCCTTCGGGTCACACTACCGGTTGTCCGACCCCGCGGACGACACCGCCAGCGCGGCTTGTGCCGCCGCCAACCTCGCAAGCGGCACCCGGTACGGCGAGCAGCTCACGTAATCGAGCCCGATGCCGAAGAACGTGTGGACCGATTCGGGGTCGCCGCCGTGTTCCCCGCATACCCCGAGCTTGATCTTCGGGTTGACGCTGCGCCCCTTCTCGCACCCGATCGCGACCACACGGGCCACGCCTTCGTCAATCGTCTCGAACGGGTTGCGAGGCAGGACCTTGCGCTCCAGGTAGCGAGGCAGGAACTTGCTCTCGATGTCGTCGCGCGAGAAGCCGAACGTGGTCTGCGTGAGGTCGTTCGTGCCGAAGCTGAAGAAGTCGGCGACCTGCCCGATCTCATCCGCCGTGACAGCGGCGCGCGGCAGCTCGATCATCGTTCCGATGGGGATGTCGACCTCAACGCCACGCTCCGCTGAGACCTCGGCGATGACCTTCTCGCACTCGGCGCGAAGGATCTCGAGCTCGGCCTTGACGCTGACGAGCGGGATCATCACCTCAGGACGCGGGTCCTTGCCCGCCTTCTTCAGTTCGCACGCTGCGATCGTGATCGCACGTACCTGCATCGCGTAGAGCTCGGGGAACATGATCCCCAACCGGCAACCGCGAAGCCCGAGCATCGGGTTCATCTCGGCCATCGAATCGATCTGCGCGAGCAGCTTGCGCTTCGCCGCGAGCTCGCTCGCCGGCGCGCCCGCGCACTCCGCCCGCACGATCTCGACCTCGAGCTCGCGCGGCGAGTCAAGGAACTCGTGGAGCGGCGGATCCAGGAGCCGGACGGTGACAGGCAGACCATCCATGGCCTCGAAGATGCCCAGATAGTCGCCCACCTGCGCCTCGAGCAGCTCGGAGAGGGCCTGCTCGCGAGCGCCGTCGCCCTCTTCGGCGAGGATGAAGCGCTGGATGATGTCCTTGCGTTCACCGAGGAACATGTGCTCGGTGCGGCACAGGCCGATGCCGGCAGCGCCGAACTTGCGACCGAGGGCGGCGTCATCGGGCGTGTCGGCGTTGGCTCGCACACCCATGGTCCTGAACTCGTCTGCCCACGACAGGATCGTGTCGAAGTCGCCTGTGACCTCGGGCTCCACGAGAGAGACCGCTCCCAACACGACGACACCGGTCGTGCCGTCGATCGAGATCAGATCGCCCTCGTGCAGCTCCACGTCGGTGCCGGCGACGCGAGCGACCTTGTTCTCAGCATCGATCTTGAGCTTGTCCACGCCGCACACGCAGGGCTTGCCCATCCCACGGGCAACCACCGCGGCGTGGCTCGTCTTGCCGCCGTGGGACGTGAGTATGCCCTGCGCCGCATCCATGCCCGGCAGGTCGTCGGGGTTGGTCTCCCAGCGGACGAGGATCGCTTTGCGGCCCTCGGCCTTGGCGGCCACCGCGTCCGCGCTCGAGAACACGACCTCCCCGACCGCCGCGCCCGGGCTCGCGTTCAGGCCCTTGGCGAGCACCTCATAGCTTGCGGAGGAATCGAACTGGGGGTGGAGGAGCTGGTCGAGCTGCTGCGGGTCGATGCGCTGTACGGCCTCCTCGCGCGTGATCATGCCCTCCCCGACCATGTCGATGGCGATCCTGAGCGCCGCCCGCGCCGTACGCTTGCCCACACGGGTCTGAAGCATCCACAGCGTGCCCTGCTCGATCGTGAACTCGATGTCGCACATGTCCCGGTACTCGGACTCGAGCTTGGCGAACACCTCTTCAAGCTGCCGCCCGGCGTCCTCAAGACCGGGCACGGACTTGAGCTCGGATATCGGACGCGTGTGACGGATGCCAGCGACCACGTCCTCACCCTGGGCATTCGTCAGGAAATCGCCGTAGTACTCCTTCGAACCGTCAGCGGGGTTGCGCGTGAATCCCACGCCTGTGGCCGACGTCTCGCCCTTGTTGCCGAAGACCATCGCCTGCACGTTCACGGCGGTACCGAGGTCGTCCGGGATCTTCTCCATCTTGCGGTAGTAGACCGCGCGTTCGTTCATCCAGCTCTTGAAGACGGCCTCGATCGCGAGGTTGAGCTGGGCCGACACGGTCTGCGGGAACGCCACCTTCCCTTCGATGGCAAGCGCCGGGAAGTCGTCCGCTGACACGTGTTCGGCGACGATACCCTTGAACACGTCGACGAGCTCACGCAGGTCCTCGGCGGACAGATCGGTGTCGTCCTTGACGCCTCTGTCGAGCTTCATGCGGGTGATGGCGTTCTCGAACAGGTCGCCCTCCACGTCCAACACGACCTTCGAGAACATCTGGATGAAGCGACGGTAGCTGTCCCATGCGAACCGCTCGTTGCCTGTCTGGGCGATGAGACCTTGGACCGATGTGTCGTTCAGGCCGAGGTTGAGCACCGTGTCCATCATGCCGGGCATCGAGAACGGCGAGCCCGACCGGACCGAGACGAGCAGCGGGTCGTTGTCATCGCCCAGGCGCTTGCCCATCTTGCTCTCGAGCAAGGCGACGTGCTCCGCGATCTCTTCTGACAGCCCCTCGGGAAACGCCGGCGGCGTGGCGTTGTAGTACTCCATGCATGCCTGACACGTGATGGTGAACCCAGGCGGGACCGGCAGTCCCATGTTCGCCATCTCGGCGAGGTTGGCGCCCTTGCCGCCGAGGATGAACTTCATCGACTTGTTGCCTTCTGTGTTTCCCCCGCCGAAAGCGTACACGCGCTTGGTCTCGGACAACTCTCTCTCCCTCATCCGTTCGGGCCAGCGTGCCCGAAATGATACCGCACGATTTCCGTTGCGCGACACGCGCATGGCGTGAGAGGCCTACGGTCCATGCCGGGCACATCCTGCCCCGACACGTCCCTGACCCCCCTCAGTCGCCGACCCGCTGCCCGCCTTCGATCTGCCTTATGATCTCCTGGGCCGCCTCCTCGACGGCGCGGTTGTCCGTGTGCACCACCAAGCAGCCTATTCGGCGCATGAGCGCCCTGGCCTCTTCGAGCTCGCGCTCGACCGCCTCGCGCTCAGCGTATCCCGGGACCATCGTGCCGATCTCGCGCATGCGCTCACGTCTGATCTCCAGAAGCACGTCGACACTGGTCACCAGCCCGAACACCTTGCGAGGGTCGAGCTCGAACAGCTCGCGGGGTGGTGTGACCCCTGGAGCGAGCGGGACGTTGGCCACTCGCCACCCCTTGAACGCGAGATACATCGAGAGCGGCGTCTTGCTCGTGCGCGAGACGCCGATCAACACTATGTCGGCCTCAGCGAGCCCTTCGGGATTGCGGCCGTCGTCGTGTTTGACCGCGAACTCCATCGCTTCGATCCGGTCGAAGTACTCGGCGTCGGTGCGACGTATGGCTCCCGCCTCGCCCGTGGCCTGAAGCCCCGTGACTCGCTCGATGAGCGATACCGCCGGTCCCAACAGATCGACACCGTTCACGCCCTCCTCGCACAGCTCCTCCATCGCTCGTCTCAAGTCGATGTCGACGAGGGTGTAGAAGAAGATGCAGTGGCGACCGCAGTGTGAGCGGACCTCTTCGCGCAATTGCTCAGGGGTCGCGATCTTCGTGAGCCGCTCGATTCGAAACGCGTCATCGGCGAACTGCGCGGCGGCGGCCCGGGCGACCATCTCGCCCGTCTCCCCCAGCGAGTCCGACACGACGTGTATCGAGATGCGGTTCGGCACCGTGGGTCAGCCACTCAGACGGCCGAAGTCAGCGAAGGTCTCGAACAGGCCCACGAAACGGTTGAGGAGCCTCAGCCTGTTCTCGCGCTTGGCTGTGTCCTCATCCATCACGAGCACGCTCTCGAAGAAGGCGTCGATGGGACCACGCAGGCCCGCATATGTCTCCAGAAGCGCCGAGTAGACACGCTGGTCGAGCAGATTGCCGACCGATGCCTCGGCGGCATCCAAAGCATCAGCGAGAGCGAGCTCCTCGGCGACCATGATCGACCGGTCGGCGTGTCGCCCGAACTCGGGCTTGGAGAGGTTGCGTGCCCGGGTGAACGCGACTGAGAGGTCCTCCATCGCGTCGCTCGAGGCTCGGAAGTTCGTCAGCGCCTCGCACCGAGCGAGCGCGTCAGCCGGGTCATCGGCCGCGACCGCGAGAACGGCGTCCACCGTGTCGTACGCGTGACCGCGATCACGCAGGATGGTCTCGAAGCGCCCGACGAAGAACTCCTTGATCGCGGCACCGGTCGCGTCCGGGTCGAACTCGACGACGTCGCGCAGGGGTGCGAGGGTCTCCTCGATGAGAGCATCGAGCTTGACCGGGGTGCCTGAAAGCGCCATCTGAATGATGCCGATCGCCGCGCGGCGAAGGGCGAACGGGTCCGAGGTGCCCTTCGGGGCCATGCCGGCGGCGAAGATGGAGCAGATCGTGTCTGCCTTGTCTGCGATCGCGACGAGGCGGCCGGCGAGCGTGGAGGGCGGCTCCTCCCCAGCAAAACGGGGTCGGTAGTGTTCCTCGATGGCCTGAGCGACCTCAGGGCTCTCACCAGCCGCGAGCGCGAAATAGCGACCCATCGTGCCCTGCAGGTCAGTGAACTCCACGACGCAGTTCGTGACGAGGTCCGCCTTCGCGAGGTGCGCGGCGCGAACCGCGTACGCGGTCTCATCTGCGGGAGCGCCCACGAGGTCCGCGAGCCGACCGACGAGACGCTCGATGCGTGCGACCTTGTCGGCCACGGTGCCAAGCTTCTCCTGGAACACCACCGATTCGAGCCGCGGCAACCACTCCTCGAGCGGTCGGGCGACGTCCTCGCGGTAGAAGAAGGCGGCGTCTGACAGGCGGGCGCGAATCACCCTCTCATGGCCGCGGACGATATTCTCAGTCTGCCCGGGTGCCCCGTTGTGTGCCACGATGAAACGGTTCGCGAGCGAGCCATCCGAACGCTCGAGCGGGAAGTAGCGCTGGTGCTTGCCCATCGCGCTCTCGAGCATCTCGCGGGGCACGTCAAGGAACTCCTCGTCGAATGTGCCGACGGCGACCGTGGGCCATTCGACGAGGTTCACGACCTCAGCGAACGTCTTCTCCGGCACGACCGCGCGTCCGCCATGCTCGGCGGCTGCCGCCTCGATGCCTTCACGAAGCACTCTGGCGCGCACCTCATGATCGACGAGGACGCACGCGGCCTCGAGCCTCTCCGTGTACTCCCACGCGGCGGAAAGCTCGACCGGACCGGGCTTCAGGAAGCGGTGTCCGTACGTGACGCGCCCCGCCTCAAGCCCTGCGAAGCGGACCGGGACGACGTCGGTGCCGTACAGACACATGAGCCAGCGTACGGGGCGCGGGAACCGAGCGGTCCCGCTTCCCCAGCGCTGAGACTTCGCCCATTCGAGCCCCTCCATCACCGCGGCGAGCAGGTCGGGCAGCACGGATTCGGTGGCCTTGCCTGAGGTCTCGATGGTGACGTACACGTACTCGCCGGACTCATCGGCACGGACCTCGAGCGCCGAGACGTCGACGCCCTTGCCGCGCGCGAAGCCGATCGCCGCCTGCGTGGGCTGGCCATCCTCGCCGAACGCGACCTTCGCACTGGGGCCCTTGGCCACGGTCACCGCATCGGCTTGACGTTCCGCAAGCCCGCTCACGAGTACGGCGATCCGGCGAGGCGAAGCCAGCACGGCGACACTCTCGTAGGCCAGCCGTGCCTCATCGAGCGCTTCAGGCGTGGCGACCTGCAGCTGCTCGATCGCGGAGTAGACGGCACTCGACGGAAGCTCCTCGGTACCGACCTCGAACACGAGCTGACGGCCGCTCATGAGGCATCACCCCCCTCCGGGGAGTCTGCTTCATCGGTCGCATCACCGTGCGGCGTGATCAGTTCGATGTAGGCCGCGCAGCACGCTTTCGCGAGCGCACGGACACGAAGGATGTAGCCCTGGCGCTCGGTCACGCTGATCGCGCCACGCGCGTCGAGCAGGTTGAACACATGGCTGCACTTGAGCACGTAGTCATACGCGGGCAGCACGTATCCGGCCTGAAGCGTCCGCTCGCACTCGTTCTCGTACATGGAGAACAGCTTGAGCAGCATGTCGACATCGGCGACCTCGAAGTTGTAAGCGGAATACTGCTGCTCGTTACGCAGGAAGACGTCGCCGTACGTGAAAGTCGTCCCGTCAGGCGCGACCGACCACACGAGGTCGAACACCGAATCGACACCTTGGATGTACATGGCGAGCCGCTCGAGACCATACGTGATCTCGGCGGGCACAGGCCTGCACTCGAAGCCACCCACCTGCTGGAAGTAGGTGAACTGCGTGCACTCCATGCCGTTGAGCCAGACCTCCCAGCCCAGGCCCCACGCGCCCAGCGTCGGAGACTCCCAGTCGTCCTCGACGAGCCGGACGTCGTGCTCAGATGGCTCGATGCCTATCGCTCGCAGCGAATCGAAGTACAGGTCGAGCACATCGTCCGGGCTCGGCTTCAGGATGACCTGGTACTGGTAGTAGTGCTGCAGACGGTTCGGGTTCTCGCCATAGCGCCCGTCAGTGGGGCGGCGGGACGGCTGGACGTATGCGGTGTACCAGCGGTCCGGCCCGAGTGAGCGCAGCGTGGTCGCTGGATGGAAGGTCCCGGCTCCCACCTCGGTGTCGTACGGCTGCAACACGACGCACCCTTGGTCCGCCCAGTAGCGAGACAAGCCGAGGATGATGTCCTGGAACGTGGTGATGGCCATTTCGCGGAAGTCTCCCTCGTCCGAAGCGCCCGAGACACCGTTGCGCCCCGGGTGTCGGAACATCTTACATGACGAGGACTGCCGCGGGGTGTCTCAGCTCGTCAGCCCCGCGTAGTAGTCGAGCGCCTTCAGACGAGCAGGCAGATGGTATGCGATGAACGAACGCATCAGCGTGAAGCAGTCGTCAGTGGCCGCTGCCGGCGGCGGTTCTGCCGCGACTCGTGCCATCGTGGAACCCAACAGGTACGCGAGCCAACTTCTCGCGGCTTCAGGCAGACGCAATGCACTGGGATCGAGATCACCACATGACGGGCAGAGCGCGCCGCCGTGCACCAAAGAAAAGGCCCCGCCGGCGACCTGCTCACACGCACACGCGGCACACGACTCGAGTTCGGGACGGTAGCCGTGCATCGCCATGGCCTTGACGAGGAATGCGACAACGAGAGCGCGGCTGACTTCGAGCGTCCCTCCCTCAAGCGCGTCGAGCGTGGCGGTCGCCAGCCCGAACAGACGCGGCTCCGGTTGGCCCTCCAACGAGATCTTCTCGAGCACGTCCACGACCACCGCGGCGGCAGCGGTACGGTCCAGGTCCTCACGCAGACCGGCGTGCGGCGCAACCGTACGCGCCTCGGTGACGACCTCGAGCGAGCGCCCCGTATGTAGCAGCAGGTCAACGACGGAGAAGGGCTCGAGACGCGCTCCGAAACGGGAGCCGGGCTTGCGCAGCCCTTTTGCGACCGCGCGGACCTGTGTACCGTCCGTCGCCATCAACGTGAGGATCGTGTCCGTCTCGCCCAGCTTGGTCTTGCGCAGGACGAGCGCGGTCAAAGGGTACGTCGGCATCAGGGGTCTTTCCCGTGGTCTTGTCTTCTCGGTCGCTCTGAGGCCTAGAGCCCTCTCGTCGCAGCTTGTGAGAGTATCTCGAGGCCATTGCTCGTTCCGATGCGATTCGCGCCGGCGTCGATCATCGCAAGAGCTGTGTCGAGGTCGCGGATCCCCCCGGCCGCCTTGACCCCGAGTTCCGTCCCGACCTCGGCGCGCATGATCTCGACGTCACGCACCGAGGCACCGCGCGGACCGAACCCCGTCGAGGTCTTCACGAACGCTGCGCCGGCAGCGGCCGCGAGCGCACTCGCCCGAGCCACGCCGTCCTCGTCGAGATGCCCTGTCTCCAGGATCACCTTCACGAGTCCTGAGCCTTCGCTCGCCTCGTCAACGGCCTGCACAACCGCCTCGATGTCGTCTCGGACGAATTCGTGCTCACCCTCAAGGAACGCAGCGACGTTCATCACCATGTCGATCTCAGAGCAACCGAGCTCCACGAGGTGGACCGACTCTTCCACCTTTGTCTCGGTGAGCGAGTAGCCCAGCGGGAATCCGGCGACCGAACAGACGGCCGTCACGGTGCCGGCGAGACGCTGGGCTGCGAGCGGAACGAGGAACGGCGAGACGCACAGAGCCGCGAATCCTCGCTCGCGTGATTCCTCGATCCAGGCCGCCGCGGCGGACAATCCTGCCGTGGGCCGCAGGAGCGTCTGGTCGATGGCAGCCGCAAGGGTGGCGATATCGACTGGTCTCACAGTCCCTCCCCGTAGCCGAAGCGCCGGATCTGCGCGGCGTCTCGCCGCCAGTCCTTGCGCACCTTCACCGTCAGCTCGAGGAACACTCGCGTGCCAAACAGGCGCTCGAGGTCCTCGCGGGCCTCGGAACCGATACACTTGATCGACTCTCCGCCCTTCCCGATGATGATGCCCTTCTGACTCTCGCGCTCCACGTAGATCACCGCCCAGATACGGGTGAGGTTCTTCTTGGCATCGCTTTCGAGCTCTTCGACTTGGACACCGACCGCATGCGGGACCTCGTCGAACGTGGTCCGCAGGACCTTCTCGCGCACGAACTCGGCGACCATGACCTCGATGGGCTGGTTGGTGGGCATGTCACGCGGGAACCAGCGCGGACCCTCCGGCAACAAGCGGACGACCGATTCATAGAAGCCGTCGACGTTGAAACCCTCGAGTGCTGAGAGGACCACGACATCATCGAATGGAGCCAGTCGACGCGCAGCCTCCATCTGTGCCTCGACCTGGTCGGCCGATGCGATATCGGCCTTGGTGATGACGAGGACCCGGTGCTTGACGCCGCGTGCTCTGGCGACATGCTCGGCCACCCAACGGTCCCCGGCACCGACCGGCTTGGAGGCGTCCACGAGCATCGCGACGACGTCCACATCCTCGAGGGATTTCAGCGCGCTCCGGTTGAGCTCCTCGCCCAACGCGTCGTGCGGCTTGTGAAGACCTGGTGTGTCGACGAGAACGACCTGAGCGTCATCACGGTCGATCACCGCACGCAGACGGTGGCGCGTGGTCTGGGGTGTGTCACTCGTGATCGCGACCTTCGCGCCGACAAGAGCGTTCACGAGCGTCGACTTGCCGGAGTTGGGGCGGCCGACGAGCGCCACGAACCCGGACCTCACCGGGCCCGGATCGCTTGGGTTGGGGGAATCTCCCACGCTACTTCGTCTCGTCCTGGTCCAGGTATCCACGCACGAACGCCTCGGGCAGCAGCTCGTCGAGCGTCATGACCATCACGTCGTCTTTCGCGCCGCCCATGATGACCCGCATCTCGGGGTTGAACTCGGCGAGCGCCTGACGACAGCATCCGCACGGCACGGTAGGAGCCTCCGAATCGCCCACCACCGCCACGGCCGTGATGTTCCTGAAGCCCGCCGAGACCGCGGCGGAGAGCGCCGCTCGTTCAGCGCAGATGGTGGCTCCGAAGGCCGCGTTCTCGACGTTGACGCCCGTGAAGGTCTCGCCCTCCTCGGTGTAGACCGCTGCGCCGACCCGAAACATCGAGTACGGCGCGTACGCCCGTTCCTGGGCCTCGCGAGCGAACGCCAGCAAGACGAGGTCGGGCTGAGTCAGGTTACGCATCGTCGTCTCCATCTCCGCCCACGCCCGCCGACTCCACACAGAGCTGACGGATGCGGGTCCCTTCCAGTCGAGTCACCGTCAGGCGCAACCCCTCGAACTGCACGGACTCCCCTTCTTCCGGAATCCTACCCGCGACCTCGGTGAAAAGGCCGCCCACGGAATCGGCATCGGTCTCGAGGTCGGTGCCGAACAGCTCGTTCAGATCGTCGACAGGGAGGCGGGCATCCACTCGGAAGCGGCCCTCGCCCAGGTCGACCACGAGTGGCTCTTCGCGGTCGTACTCGTCCGAGATCTCCCCCACGATCTCCTCGAGGAGGTCCTCCAGCGTCACGAGGCCCGCAGTCCCTCCATACTCGTCCGCGACGATGGCTATGTGCGTAGTCGCGCGCATCTCACGCAGCAGCTCCTCGACCGGCTTGGTCTCGGGCACGAAGTACGGGGCGCGTGCGAGCGAGGCGGGCGTGGCGTCCGAACCGCTCTGGACGGCGGTGAGCAGGTCTTTGGCGTACAGGACGCCCCGCACGTCATCGATCGTCTCATGGAACACCGGCACCCGCGAGACGCCGGTGCGCTTGATGAGCTCCACGGCCTCGGCCACCGACGCGGTGTCCTCAAGTGCGTGGATGTCGGTGCGCGGGACCATGACCTCGCGGACCACCTTCTCGGCGAAGTCAGACACCGCCTCCAGCAGAGCCTCTTCGGCCTCCTCGCGCTCGTCGTGCGCCTCGGACTCGCCCGTCCCTCGCCATTCCGGCGTGACCGCCCACGGCGAGTACGGACGTTCTGCGCCGGTCAGAGAGACGAGCCACTTCCACGGCGCACCGAGAAGAGCGGCGAGCGGATACGCCACCCCCACCACCGTCAGAGCGATCGGCGCCGCGTCGAGGGCGATGCGCTCGGGGTTCGTGACCGCAAGCGTGCGAGGCAGGGCCTGCGACGTCGAGTAGGTCAGACCGACCACGACCACACCTCCTACCGCCCCCGCCCATGGAGCGACGGAGTCCACGAGGGCCCAGCCCGCCAGCCAACCCGCCACGTACGCGAACCCCGCGATCAGCTCTGAGGTCGCCCGTAGGCGGTGGCGGCCCTCGGCGAGTCGGCTCAACGCCGCTGACCCGGGACGCTCAGCTTCAGCCAACCGGTGCACGCGACCCACGGTGAGGAGGAGCACGGCCGTCTCCGATGCCGAGAGCACCATCGAGAGCGCGACAAGGACCGCCCAGGTACCGACGAGTATCAACGCCACAGCCAACGTCGCCCTTCCTCAGGAGATCTCTGAGAGCCAGACATCAGAGTCACACACCGGCTACCGGAAGAATACCTGAAAGACACCGGTGGTCAGCACGATGCCCAGAGCCGCGCCCACGATGCTTTGTGGAATAGAGTGAATCTCGGCCTCGACCCTGCTCTGCACGACCAGGAAGGCGATGAAGTAGCCGAGCGCGAGCGCGCTCGCGTTGCCGGTCACGAAACCCACGACCGTGGCCGCCGCGAACGCGATCGCCGCGTGCCCGCTGGGCCACCCGCCGTGCATCCACGTGCCCTCGCGGGATGTCGCCTTGAGGACGAGCACTCCGAGCAGCACGATGACCAGCGCGATGACGGTGAGATCGGTCGGCCCCAACCTCACCCAGTCGAGCCCACGTTGAAGCAAGGCGCGCACAGGGTCGAACAGCACGAGATACGCGATGATGAGGGCGTTGATGGCAGCGACCAGGACCGCGCCTGCCGCGACGTCCTTGGCGATCTTGGCGAGCGGATCGTAGTGGTCGACGGCGACATCCACCGACGCCTCGACCGCAGTGTTGATGAGCTCAGCCATGATGACGAGGCTCACTGAGAACACGACCGCGACGAGTTGGGTTCGTGAGACACCCAACAGCAGACTGGCTACGGCGACCAACACCGCGATGGCAACATGGACGCGCATGTTGCGCTGAGTGCGCAGCGCGTAGACGATGCCTTCGATGGCGTAGTTGAAGCTCCACAGAATGGAGCGCTTCGGAGGTGCGGTCACAGCCCTACGACGCCGCCTGCCATGCCTCAAGCAAGACGCGCTCCCTTGCCTGCATGGCCTCGGCGTCTTCATCGGCCTCATGGTCGTACCCAAGGAGATGGAGCACTCCGTGCACGAGCAGCAGGTTGAGCTCCTCCTCGACGGTATGTCCGAAGTCCGCGGCCTGACGCTCAGCGATCTCCGGAGCGATCACCACGTCCCCCAACGTGACCGGCTCGTCAGGGCCGACGACTGCGCACGGGTCATCACAGGGAAACGACAGCACGTCAGTGGGACCCTCCTTGTCGCGGTAGCCCGCGTTGAGCTCGGCCATCTCAGCGATGTCAACGATCGCGATCGACAGCTCGACGGCGGCCGGAGCGTCCTCGCGTTCTAGGACGAAGGCGGCCAACCGCTCGAAGGCGAGCAGGTCGAGTGGCTCAGGCTCGCGATGGCTCACGACGCTGATCTGCATGACCCTCCTCCTTGGTGGACAGAAGACGAGGATACTCGCACCTCGCGTGCAACATACCCACGAGCATACGCGAGAAGATCTCGCTGATTCTTGCTGTGTCGGCCTCTGTGAGTCCCGACAGTTCAAGCTGGTGATCGTCGACCTTGTCTTCGACGACTGCACGAACGACCTGCGCGACTTCCTCTGACGTGGGAGACGGCAGGGCCCTCACCGCGGCCTCAGCGGAATCTGCGAGCATCACGAGAGCGGCCTCGCGCGTCGTGGGCCGGCCACCGTGGTACCTGAAGTCGGCCTCGTAGACCTGCGGTTCCTCGGTCGTCGCCTTGTGATAGAAGTAGCGGATGAGCGACGTACCGTGGTGTTCACGGATGATGTCACGGACAGGCGCCGGCAGATCGTATTCCTCCGCGAGCTCCATGCCGTCACTCACGTGCGCCGTGATGATGAGAGCGGACAGTGAGGGCTTCTGGGAGTCGTGGGGATTGACGCCCTGCGCGAGGTTCTCGAAGAAGTAGCACGGACGCTTGAGCTTCCCCACGTCGTGGTAGTAGGCGCCCACGCGCGCAAGAAGCGGATCGGCGCCGATCGCCTCGGCCGCCGACTCAGCCAGGCTCGCGGTCGCAAGGGAATGCGTGTACGTGCCCGGCGCCTCGGTCATCAGCCGCTTCAGCAGCGGATGCACCGGGCTCGCGGCCTCGACCAATCGCACGTCGGCACGAGAGATCAGAAGGCGGCGGACGAAGGGCAGCGCAGTGATGCCCACGAGCGCGGCGGCGAACGCCCCGAGCGCTCCCCAGATGGCGGCATTCATCGCCTCTTCGGACCCCGAGCCATAGACGATGTCGCCCAGGTATGCCACACCTGCTCCTATGACCGAGGAGACCACGAGCACTCCCGCCGCGGCCAACACGAAGAGCCTCCGCGACTCGGGCCTCATCGACAGCGCGTGCGAGGTGACGCGCGGATGGCTGTGGTGCCTAACGACGGCCATCGGCCTCAGCGGCCTTCGTTTCCTCGTACTCGTGGTAGGCGGTGACTATGCGCTGAACCAGCCGGTGACGCACGACGTCTTTGCCGGTGAGCTCGATGAACGCGATGTCCGCGACACCGTCCAGGATCCCGCGGACCTCCCGTAGGCCCGAGACCCCCCTTGGCAGGTCGACCTGGGTCACGTCACCCGTCACCACGATCTTCGAGCCGAACCCAAGGCGCGTCAGGAACATCTTCATCTGCTCGGGAGTGGTGTTCTGCGCTTCATCGAGGATGACGAAACTGTCGTTCAATGTACGCCCACGCATGTAGGCAAGGGGGGCGATCTCGATCACGCCGCGCTCGAGCATGGTCGAGGACTTCTCGGCATCCATCATGTCGAACAGGGCGTCGTAGAGCGGACGGAGGTACGGGTCCACCTTCTCGGTGAGCGTTCCCGGCAGGAACCCGAGCGACTCGCCTGCCTCGACCGCCGGCCGGGTGAGGATGATCCGTCCGACCTCCTTGCGCTTCAACGCGTCAACAGCCATGGCCATCGCAAGGTATGTCTTGCCGGTGCCCGCCGGACCGATGCCGAAGGTGACCGTGTGGTTGCGGATGGCGTCCACGTAGCGCTTCTGGCCGCTCGTCTTGGGGCGGACGGCCTTGCCTTTATGGGTGAGGATCACGTCGCCGTGCAGCGCTGTGGGTGTGCATTCGCCGCCGCGCATGAGTTCGATGGAGCGCTCGAGCGAGTCCGGGGTCAGGTGCTCTCCGCGCTCCACGAGACCGATCATCTCGGCGAACAGCGAGGAGACCACTTGGCCCTCGGAGGCGGTTCCCGAGATCGTGATCTCGTTGCCGCGCACAGCGATGTCTGACTCGAAGCGGTCCTCGATGATGCGAAGAAGGTCGTCGCCATGCCCGAGTAGGCGCGTCATGTCGAGCTCGGGCGGAATGATCAAGCGGATCTGGGTCGATTCCACGTGTTGGCGTCACACCTCGGTTCGTCAGGGCTCTGCTCACAACAAGTGACTGGGCCGACCATTTGGCCCACGCGGGTAGACCATTTGGCCCACACGGTGATTATACCGCCATCTGTCGCCGGCGCCCCAGACGCGGGAACGGCTCCGATGCCGTCATCCGAACCGCCTGCGTCAGGCGCGAAAAGGAAGGTGCGTAACCCTGTTGGGCGGCGCAACGAGACGCAAGGGTGATCAGAACTTACGCGCAGGCGCATGCGCGAAGACGCCTGCGGTTCGTGCAAACCCGCTCCATGTGGAGGGCGGCCCGGTCGGGTCACCCCTGTGCAGACATCAGTCGCCTATGACGCCGCCACAGGCCTGCTTCACGTACCAGTACTGGCGACCGCGGCTGTCCGTCCTGCGAACAAACGTCAGCCACGTGTACTGCCCTCGCTTCTGCGCCGCCGGAATCCTTGCCCAGAACGTCGCACGGGACACCGGCTTGACGGTCTGGTTGTAGTTGGACGCCCATCGGTAGACGGTCCGGCCGTCGAAGCGGAAGTCGCGGCGGACCACCGGGTCTTCGCCAGCGTACCCTTTCGCGCGGGCGTAGTATGTCGTCCCCGAACGGCGCCAGTTCGTGAACGCCCAACCACGGGCATCATAGGCGGCGGCAACCGTCGAGAGGAGCGTCAAAACGAGCAGCGACACAAGCAACACCAAGCATACGAATCCCCGAAATGATCTCATCGCCTTCCCCCCAGGTTCGGAACTCACGCACCGCGCTCTACAGCACTGACCACTTTCCGGGCCTGAACGCGGCAGCCCCCGTTCGCCATTCGAGCCTGACCGTCTCCCCTTCAGCGACGTCAACGGTCGTGGTGCTCGCGTACGCCTCCTTGAAGACGAGCCAGCGATGGTAGGCCTTGACCGTGTGTTGCCCAGGC
>JAJUJM010000008.1 GCA_029265315.1 Actinomycetota bacterium
ATCGCCAGAATGCGCGCTCCTCGGCTTTTGCCCTGATGACCGTCGACTACCTGCGCGAGCGTGGAGCGCTCGGGGATCGCCCGGCGCCCCACGGATGGCTCCGGGGGCGCCGGCTCTTTCCGCTCACATTCGGACGCCACGAGGCATCCGGCCCAACCAGTGACTAGTTGAAGTCGATGAAGATCGGGTTCGAGTAGAACCACAGGTCGGCGTACGCCTTCGCGGCGTCGTTCTCGCCCACCAGGTCGTCGATGAGCGGATTGCCCTCGGCATCGGTCTGGTTCGGGACGTTCAGCCCGAGGTTGGTGCCGCGCAGGCGCAGGTAGGTGTCGCGGTCGACGTCCTTGAGCACATACTTGACCGTGTACCAGCTCCTGCTGTCCCGCTGCGATCTCCAGGAGTTCGAAGAGAAGCGGGCCTGGATGGTGGCAGTCGGGTTGGTCTCGGCGTAGTACGCGGCCGTTCCGGGAGCCGCCTTCGGGCCGTAGGCGCCCTTGATCAGGTCGATGTGGTCAACCTTCGGCCGGTCACCGTTGTTGTTGGCCGCCGGCACCCGGAACTGGATGGTCACGTGGACATCGGACCCCTTTCTGACCTTGAGGGTCTGACCCATCGTCGCGCTCTGCGCGCCGTGGCCGGCGGTGAACCTGAGTCCATCGATGAGGTCGCCCTGGACGGCGAAGGAGTTGCCCGAGCGCATGCCGTCGACAAGTGCCTGGTAGCCCTCACCCTCCACGTACGTGTAGCTCTTTGCGTACTCGCCGGGCCAGAAGTCCCCATCGGTGTTGTGGAAGTCGCTGTTCACGAAGAACCAGAAGTGCCGACCCTCGCCGAGAAGCGCATCCCACAGGCCACCCACTTTCGCGGCCATGTAGTCGGCGCCGCCGTACGTACGCGCGCGGTACGTCACGTCGTTGCCGTTCGCATCCTTGAACGGGCCGTTGTCGTAGCCGCCGCGACCGGGCTCCTTCTGGTGACCAGGGAAGCCCTCGAAGCCGAAGGCCACGTCGGGCGCGGCATTGTTGAAGTCACGTATGTCGGAGACCTTGTAGGTCTGCTTGCGCGAGGGGTGGTTGATGATGAACCAGCTTGTGTTCGGGTAGTTCTGCTGCAGCCAGGCCGCACCGTTGACGGCACCCGCGTGCGACGTGTTGTCCTTGGACATAGCGGGACGCGACGTGTCCTTGTCGCTCGCATCGAACATGTACTCGAAGTCACTCACCGAGGTCGGTTCATCGGTGACGATCGCAACAGAGGCGTGTTCGTGCGTCGGAACGTTCCACTCGACGCCCTGCACGAGCATCTTGTCAGGGTAGATCGCGCGCAAGTCACGAATGAGCGGCCAAGACTGCGTCTTGAGTGTGACCCAACGCCAAGTCGTGGCGATCGGGTTGCCGAACGCGTCGCGCTTCGAGGTGCCGCCGTGCTCGGAGTTCGCGATCCAGTCCAGACCGTAGTCGCTGAACGCGTGCTTCGCCACATCGAGCTGCGTCTTGCTCCCATCCGTCAGATACGTGTGCGTGTGGAAGTCGCCGGCGAGGTACCTTCCGTCGCTGATCGCATTCGCAGCGATCGGCAGGGCCACGGTGGCCGCGACCGCTGCCGACAAGACACCGAGCGCGATGCGCCGACGCCTTCCCCCAAGGTCAAGCTTCATGAATCGCCCCTTTCGTCCGCTGAATCGAGCCTCGAGAATCCCGGCGGGATCCTCTGTGCGGAAGGTATGCGGTCACGCCTCAGGTGTGGCTACACAGACGTTGCGAGAATCGAGCTTTCTCGTTGCATGGGGCACCTCCATACAGAACGGACTATCATGCGAGCCATGGGCCTGCGTAGCCGATACCGGGGTTGCCTCCTCGGCCTCGCCACGGGTGATGTCGTCGGGACGACGGTCGAGTTCAGGGCGCGCGGCACCTTTCCGCCTGTTGTCGACATGGTCGGGGGTGGTCCCTTCGGACTCGAGCCCGGGCAGTGGACCGACGACACCTCCATGGCGCTCTGCCTTGCCGCCAGTCTGATCGAGTGCGGCGGTTTCGATGCGAGGGACCAGATGTCCCGCTACGTCGATTGGTGGCGCCACGGGTACATGAGTTCGACCGGCGCGTGCTTCGACATCGGCAACACGGTCCGAGCGGCGCTCGCCCGGTTCGAGCGGGACAGCGACCCGTTCTCGGGTTCTGACGATCCTCGGACTGCCGGTAACGGGTCTCTGATGCGGCTCGCCCCGATTCCGATGTTCTTCCATCCGGACACCCACGCGGTTGTGCGCTATGCGGCCGAGAGTTCGCGCACGACGCATGCGGCGCCCGAGGCCGTCGAGTGCTGCATGGTGCTCGGCAGCGTGATCGGCTCCGCGCTGTCAGGAGCGTCGAAGGACGAGGTCCTCGAGGTGGACGGCATCGACCTGACGCAACCTCGGGTCGCGGCCATCGCCAACAGGGCCTACCTCGACAAATCGGAAGACGAGATCCGGGGAAGCGGGTACTGTGTGGCCTCACTCGAGGCAGCCCTGTGGTGCTTCGCGCGAACGGACTCCTTCGCCGATGCTGTGCTCCGCGCAGCGAACCTGGGCGACGACGCCGACACGACTGCCGCCATCGCAGGGCAGGTCGCCGGGGCGTACTACGGCGAGGAGGGCATACCGGAGGAGTGGCGGGTGCACCTCACCCTCGCGGATCAGATAGTGGCGATGGCGGACAGGCTCCTGGACCTCGCCGGATCTCGCCGGGTGGCCGGGTAGTCCGGTGACCACGGTCCGACGCTCACGGGTGAGCTCAGGCACAGCGGGTCACGCCATGGCCAAGGGATTCGCACCGATAGTCGGCACGGCCTCGCGGGTGCTGGTGCTCGGGACGATCCCCAGCGTCGCATCACTTGAGGCCGCGCAGTACTACGCTCACCCGCGCAATGCCTTCTGGCCCATCATGCAGGCGCTCTTCGGGATTCCTCGCGATGCGCCCTACGAGGAGCGCACCGCAGGGCTCGCGGCGTCCGGGGTGGCGCTTTGGGACGTGCTCGCGGCTGCCGAGCGACCGGGAAGCCTTGATACGGACATCGTCGCCGGTTCGGTGCGGACGAACGCCCTTCCGGACTTCTTCGAGGCCCATCCGGCGATCCGGACCGTCTTCTTCAACGGTCAGAAGGCGGAGCAGCTGTTCGCGAGGTTCGTGCTTCCGGACCTCGCACGGTCCGGCATCGACTTGACGATGACGCGATTGCCTTCCACGAGTCCCGCGAACACCGCGACGCTTGACGCGAAGATCGCCGCGTGGAGCGCGCTCAAGGACGCGCTCCGGGAACTCTGACCCGCACTGACGTCGCGACGTGCTGACCCCGCCGGGTCCCGCCGGTCGGTCGTACGTGCAGGGATCGCCGTTCGCACGTGCTCCGCTCGCCGGTCGTGCTCACCGGCTCCAGCTCGAAGCGATGATCGCGTCGGCGAGCCGTTCGGCCGCGTGCCCGTCGAGCGGCCCGTTGTAGCGCTCGTTGAAGGCCGCGAGGGCGTCCGCATCCGGCATCTCGAACCTGCCGGAGATCGCGCGCATGAGCAGTGATCGCACCCCTTCGGCGTCACGGGCCTCTTGTCCGATGCCTTCGCGCACGAACGGGACCTCCTGGACGCCGTCGTCCGGGTTGATGACGACGAGCGGTCTGCCCATGGCGGCCGCTTCGAAGCCGACCGAGGACACGTGCACGGCCACCACGTCCGAGATCGCGATCAGGTCGACGAGCCGAGAGTCGCGTGGGGCGATAACGTGCGGCAGGGTCGAGTGCCGGGCGAGCACGCGGTGGTACGGTGCCTCACGGCCCGCTCCCTGCGGGTGGAGCTTCACCACGAGCAGTGCCTCGGGAAGGCGATCGAGCGCCTCGACGAGCGCGTCGAAGGCCCGCTCCATCGAGCTGCCGGAGAGGCGGTGGCTCGCGTAGTTCGCGGCGAACATGACGAGGTGGCGGGACTCGTCCGGCTCCAACCCCAGCGAGGCGAGGACCCGCTCGCGTGGGACCGGCTCGGCGGCCACGGCGTGGTCGAGGCGTGGGTCACCCGTGACCGCGATGCGGCCGGGTGGCGTGCCCAGTGATGTCAGTACCTCGGCGTACGCTGGTCCAAAGACCGCGAACGTCGAGAAGGGCATCTCGGCCCACTGCGGGATGTCATGGATGATGCCGTGCTGCACGCAGGTGACGGGGATACCGCGTGCCTCGGCCACGCAGGTGAGGGGGGTGACGATACGGTTCGTCTCGCCGAGCAGGACGAGTCGCTCGCAGGCGACGTCATCGAGAATACGGGTCACGCGTCGCAGGAGTGAGGGTGCGGTGACGCCCGCGTGGGCCGCGACCTCGGCCGCGAACGCGGTGGCGACGGGCGCGAGTTCGTCGGGCAGCGCCGCGACGATGTCTCGCACCGCGCGCCGGCGGCACAGAGCGAAGCGGGCGAGGATGCCCGGCGGGTAGGGGTCCACCCAGTCGCGCCCATCCACGACGAGGTCGCACTCGAAGCCGCTTTTCAGTGTGCGGCCGTCGTTCGAGAGCTCGAGCTTGATCACGCCACGCCCACGCTCGCGGAGCAGCTTCACGGCAGGACCGGCGATGGCCTCGTCCCTCGGCGCCTGCACCACGAAGCCGATGGGCGCTTCGGCTGCGGCAGCCGCCACGCCGCGTGCAGCTGTGCGCGCTCTTGCTCTGGACGCCGCTCGCCGGGCGTGACGGAGCGTGCCCACGAGGGAGCGCACGAACGGTGCGCGGACGCCGGGAAGCAGGGGTGCGCGCTCTGTGCGCGGCTTTGGTACTGAAGGCAGCTGTGCGGCGAGGAAGGCCGCCGTGAACACGTCGACGCCGGAGGTCTCGATCCGCGCGTCGCCGCCAACGGCCTTTGCGATCGCGTCGGCGCATCTGCGTGCGCGCGCAGCGGCGAAGCCCACGCCGTGCTGCACGAGCCGTCGCGTGACGGCCTCGACGTGCGCGGCGGACTGACCCTGGTGCCCTGCGGCCGCGGCCGCGACACCCGCGACCGCGCGCGCCCAGGCCCACGCGTCGGCCTCGATCTCGCGCCTGAGCGGGTCGAGCTCGATGAATCGCGCGGGGGTCTCCGGGTGCGCGTCGGTGAACGCCGCCCATGCGTCCCAGTCCAGGAACACGACGAGGTCGAACCGACCGCTTGCGGCGGCATCGGGCACGGTGCGCCCGCCACAGATGAGCGCGTTTCGCGGAGTCTCCATGTCGCGACACGATACCGTATGGCTACGGATGCGTGCCGCGGAATCGGGTGCTCGCCTGCGCTCGACTATACTTTCTTGCGCACCACGAACCGTTGGAACGCATGACACCTGAACACACCCGCACTCGCCATCGAAGGGGACCGCGACGTGAACTGGGTACTCATCCCGGCCCGCAAGGGGTCCAAAGGCGTGCCGGGCAAGAACACGCGGCTGCTCGCCGGCTCGCCGCTCGTCGCACACGTGTTCCGCGCGGTCGAGCGGGCGTTCGGAGCCGGCTCGATCGTCGTGAGCACCGATGAGCCGGCGGTCCGCCGCTTGGCCCCGGAGGGTGCCACTGTGCTCGAGCGCCCAGCGGACCTCGCGGGCGATGCGGTCACGCTCGACGAGGTGGCGGCGGCCGTGGCCCGCGAACTGCTCGCGCGTGGTGCGTCGCCCGATGACGTGCTGCTCACCGTGCAGCCAACGAGCCCGTTCATCGAGCCCGATTCGCTGCGCCGTGCGGCAGACATGGTGCAGGGCGGCGCCGGATGCGTGCTCTCGGTGACCGACGACCGTCACCTGCGCTGGACGATCGAAGACGGGGTCGCCAGGCCGCTGTTCTCCGAGCGCGTCAATCGCCAGTGGCTGCCACCCACCTACGCCGAGACCGGCGGTGTGATCGCGGCGCATCTCGGTGCGGTCGCAGAGACCGGGACCCGCATCCTCGAGCCGGTCGAGCTGCTCGTGCTCGACGCCGTCGAGGCGCTCGACATCGACACCTTCGCCGACTGGGCGGTGGCCGAGCACTTCGCGGCCCGCCGCTCGATCGTGATACGCGCTGACGGCGCCCGCTCGCTTGGCATGGGGCACGTCTACCGCGCGCTCGCGCTCGAGCACGCGCTCGCCGCCCACGACCTCACCATCGTGACTCGCGAGGACGGCGACCGCTCACTGGGCGCCGACTTCCTCACGGAAGCCTCCGCGCGCGTCACGCGCATCTCGGACGAGGAGGACTTCTTCGAGCTGCTCGAGCACCGTGAACCTGACATCGTCGTGCTCGACGTGCTCGACACCGAGCGCGCCTACGTCGAGCGCGTGAAAGAGCACGCGGGCTTCACCGTGTGCATCGAGGACCTCGGCGAGGGCTCGCACGTCGCCGACCTCGTCATCAACGACCTCTACACCGACTTCTACCCTCGCGAGAACCACTGGTACGGAGTCCAGTTCGCGCTGCTCGGCCCGCAGTTCGAGGCCACGCCCGCTCGCGAGGACGTCGCATCCGAGGTCCGCCGCGTGCTCGTCACGTTCGGCGGTACCGACCCGGGCGACCTCACGCGCACGGCCTTGCGCGCACTCGCACACATCGGGTTTGACGGCGAGGTGGTGTGCGTGCTCGGGCCTGGCTACTCGCACGGCGAGCTCGAACTGGCTGAGTTCGGCCTCACGGGCACCGTGCACCGCGCGGCGACCAACCTCGCCGAGATCATGCACGAGTCCGACATCGCGCTCACCTCGGCTGGCCGCACCGTGACCGAGCTCATGACGCAGGGGGTGCCGACCATCGCCCTGTGCCAGAACGAGCGCGAGCTGACGCACACCCACGCCTCCGGCCCCTTCGGCGTCATGAACCTGGGGCTGGGGCGGCACGTCACCGTCGAGGGTCTGGCGAGCCACCTGTCGCTGCTCATCGCCGACGAGCGTTTGCGCCGCTCGATGCACGACCGCATGCGCAAGGCCGTCGCCGGGCGCTCGAACCAGGCCATCGCCGAGATGATCGTGTCGTCCGCCACCGGACAAGGAGAGTAGATCCGCACCATGACCAAGCCGCTCATCGAGATCGCGGGCCGCCCTGTGGGACCCGGTCACCCGCCCTTCACCATCGCCGAGGTCGGCGTCCACCACTACAACAGCATCGAGCTCGCGAAGGCCTACGTCCTCGCCGCAAGGGTCGCGGGCGTGGACGCCGTGAAGTTCCAGACGTACTCGGCCGACCGGCTCGCCGCGAAGTGGGCGCCCACGTACTGGAACGACGGCAGTGGGCGCACGCAGCACGACATCTTCGCCGAGCGCAGCCTGCTCACCGACGCCGACTACGACGAGCTGTTCGCCTACGCCGCCGAGTTGGGCGTGCTGTTCCTGTCCACGCCGTTTGACACCGACGCGGCCAGGATGCTCGGTGACCGGGGGATGGCGGCGTTCAAGATCGCCTCGGCCGACATCACCGACCTGCCGCTGCTGCGTGCCGTGGCCGCGTACGGGCGCCCCGTGCTCATGTCGACCGGCGCCTCGACGCTCGACGAGGTCGCGGTCGCGCTCGACACCGTGCGCCAGGCAGGCGCGCCCGTCGCCCTGCTGCACTGCTCGCTCTCGTACCCGACCGCCGTGCCGGACGCGAACCTCGGGCGTCTGCGTGCTTTGGCCGAGCGCTTCGAGGGAGTCGTGCTGGGCTACTCCGACCACACGCAGCCGCAGGACTCCGAGCTCACGTGCCCGCTCGCGGTAGCCCTGGGTGCGTCGATCATCGAGAAGCACTTCACGCTGAACAAGGCGCTCGAGGGCGACGACCACTACCACGCGGTGGACGCCGACGGCCTCGCGCGCCTCGTCAAGAACTGCCGCGAGGCGCACCTCATGGCTCGCGACCTGGGCGAGATGACCGAGGCCGAGCAGGCCGCGCGCTCGTTCGCCCGGCGCAGCATCGTGGCGGCCCGAGCGTTGCCTGCAGGCACCGTGCTCACCGAGGCAGACGTCGACTTCAAGCGGCCCGGGACCGGTCTCTCGCCGGCGCGCCTCTCGGAGGTGCTCGGCCGTCGCCTCACACGTGACCTGGCGGCCGATGACCTCGTCATGCTCGAGGACCTCGACGTGGCGGGCGGTGCCTAGGTGCTCGTCGTCCTCTCAGGCGCGAAGAAGAACATCGGCGACTTCCTCATCGTCGACAGGGCGTGCAAGCTGCTCGAGTCGGTCCTCGGCGAGGAGCTGGTGGTGCTTCCGCGCTGGCAGCCGCTCGACGGCCACGTCGAGACCGTGGCCAAGGCGCGTGCCGTCGTGGTGGGCGGCGGCCCGGGTGTGCTGCCGTCGATGTACCCGCAGATCTACCCGCTCTTCTCCTGCCCGGGCAAGCTCCGCGAGCTCGGCGTGCCCTTGCGGCTGCTCGGCGTGGGCTGGTTCGCGAGCCGCGGCGACGCGCCGGAGATGCGCCGCTTCACCTGGACGCCGGAGACGAAGGCGTTTCTCGAGGTGATGGGCGACATGCTCGCCATCTCGACGCGCGACGCGGTCACGCGCCGCCTGCTGCTGGCCAAGGGACTCTCTGACGTGACGATGTCGGGATGCCCGGTCTTCTACGACCTACGGCACATGGGCACGCCCTACCGGCGCCCCGCCGACATCAAGACCGTCGTCTACACGACGCCGCAAAGCCCGCGCTTCACCGGCCAGAACCTCGAGCTGCTGCGAGCCGTCATCGAGCGATTCAAAGGCGCGCGCGTCATCGCCGCGTTCCACCGCGGCCTTGAGGCCGACGAGTTCACACCGCCCGCGGAAGCCGCCCGTTTCACCGAGATGGCGAAGCGGTGTGAGGAGCTGGGTGCCGAGGTGCGCGACGTGTCCTACGACCTCGACAGGATCGCGTTCTACGACGACGCCGACTTCCACATCGGCTACCGGGTCCACGCACACCTGCGCTTCCTCTCCGGCCGCAAGCCGTCCGTGCTGCTCGAGGAGGACGGGCGGGGCAGGGGCTTCGCCGAGGTGCTGCCTGCGCCGTCGATTCGCGCGTGGGAGATCCCGCGCTTTGGGCGCGCGCTGCTGCCGGCGTTGCCGTACGCGCCCATGCGCCTCGAGCGTCGCTTCGCCCGCATCGGGCCGGCCCCGGACGCCGTCGAGCGTGCGATGGCCGCGGTCGATGCGTTCATCGCGGGCGACGATGCGCCCTACGAGCGCGCAGTCGAGGCGATCGAGGCCACATACCCGGCGATGAAGGGCTTCATCGAGCGGATCTAGCGAGCGCGACGTGAGGTCCAGGAAAGGGATTCAGGAGGGGGATTCAGGGGGGATTCAGGGGGGGCCAAGGGGCGGGCTTCAGGGGCACGACACCCACAGCGCCCCGTGTCCGGCCTAGGCACTACCTGACCGCCACGCCCCAGACGTCGAACACGTCCACGCCCACCCACGCGCCGCTCGAGGTCGAGCGCTTCGCGCCTTTCACCGTCACGACGATGGTGTGCTTGCCTGACGGCAGCGCCATGTCACGGAAGATCGTCTGCTGGGCGGTCGTTCTGGGCGCGTACAGGTCGAAGGTGCCGCGCAGCCTGCCGTCGACGTGGACGGTCGCGGTGCCGCGGTCGGGCCCTTTGGCCGCAACCCATCGGACGCCTCGTCCGTCGAAGCGCACGGTGGCGCTCGCGTCGCGCGTTGACGCCCGCTTCTCGTAGCCGCCCGACGCGCCTCTCACGGGCTGCGCTCCCCAGGTGCCCCGGTAGACGACGGTCGGGTCGGTGTCCTGGATGCGCACCATCGGCGGCATGAGGGTCGTGAGCGGCCCGCCGAGCACGTCGATCGCATCGACCGCTACACGCGTGCCTCTGGAGCCTGCCCGTCTGGTGCCGAGCGTCTCGATCCTGACCGTGTGGCGTCCCCATGGCAGCCCCTCCACGCGGTGGACGACCCGGCCGATCTCGGTCGTGGGGTTGTACGAATCGACTGTGGCTGTCCTGGTCCCGTCGACCGTCACGCGTGCGAGGCCGCCTGAGTTCGCGACACGGGCTATCCAGTCGAACCCCGTGCCGGTGAAGGCGAAGTACAGGACCGCGCCCTTCGCATCGGCGTAGGTCTGGCGGCTGAGCCACAGCTCGGGGTCTTCGTTCGTCTTCGCCCAGCCGCCGACCCACGTGAGCACGGGGTCGCCGTCATCGGTGCGGTGCTTGGGGGTGCTCGCCTGCAACAGCTCGCCGGAGATGCTGATAGCGTCGACGTCGACTCGCATGCCTCTCGATGCCGCGTTGCGGCCGTTGACGACGCGCAGGTCGAGCGTGTGCTCCGCATCTCGCAGGCCATAGGCGCTGTACAGCGTCCGTTTCGTCGCGGAGCTCGTCCGATAGAGGTCGACCGTCTTGACGCGCCTGCCGTCCAGGTAGACCTCCACCATGCCGTAGTTGGGGCCGACAGACCCCATCCACGACACGGCCGTGCCCTTGAACCGCGCCGAGAACCACGAGAAGGGCGTCTCGGTATAGAGGCGCGAGCCGCCCGAGAAGTTGGGGCCGGTGGATGTGACCCAGGGACCGGTCGGGGCGAGCAGCGTCTCCGTCTCCTCGTGGCGGGTGAGCTCGGGCGGGGCCGGGTTGCCGACGACAGGGGGCTTGGGCACGAAGTTCTTGCCTATCGAGAACTTCGTCGACCGCAGGCCGAGGGCGTTTCGGACCGCGTCGCCGGGTACCGTGTGCGACGCGCCGTTCGACCACGTGATCTTGACCCACACGGCGTGGCCGGAGCCGTTTCTGGCCCGCGTGATCGTCACGCCGGTCACGGTGGCGGGCGAGGGCTCGCTCGCTCCGCGCGTCCTCGAGCCCGCGCGCAACTTGTCGGCGAGCGCGGCCCCTGTGTACGAGATGGCCTCGGGCCAGCTCGCGTGGTAGCGGCTGGAGAGGTCCGGATCGGGCACGCCCACGTAGTAGGGCTTCGGGGCGCCGCCGGTCCACACGTCCTCGAGGTTGGCGGTGTGACCTCCGGACGCGGCCGAGAAGTACGTACGCACGATCTCGACGCGGCCGTCAGGCCAGTGGTAGCGCACGACCTTGCCTCGCGTGGCGTTGACCGCGGCGTTCGTGTAGGTCTGTTCGCCCACGCTGAAGTCCGGCTTCGAGCGGTCGGAGCCGGAGGAGTGGCCCTGGTAGGCCTGGCTCATCGTCGTCGTGAAGAGCTCGCCCGGCGTGGTGTACGCGTAGCTTCGTGCGGCGATGGCCTGTGCTTGCAGCGCGGCGGGAGTGTCCTTGCCCCAGCTCGCTGGCGATTCACGAGGCACGACCCCGTACAGGTAGTCCTCGAGTGCGACCTGGTTCAGCAGCTTCAGGCGCCCCCCGTTGTTCGTGATGCGCATCGCGCCGCGGTAGCGGTTGTAACGGCGGCCGTAGATGCCGGTGGGCTCGTCGACCTGCACCAACCTGGGCGAGAAGTCGCCGGTCTCGTGGACCGTGACGGTGCCGGTGAGCTTGGTGACACCAGCGGGCTTCCACAGTTCCTGGCCCCGGTAGATGCTCACCCCGTTGCCGTAGGCGACGAAGCGGTACCAGGTGTCCTGAGGTACCTGCACGCCGGCTGTGGGGAGGTTGCTCGCTTTCACGACGAGCACGCCGCCGATGTTTCCCGCGCGAAGCGTCCACGACGTCCTCGTGTGGTAGTCGTTCGTCGCACTCGCCGCGGGGTCGAGACGTACGAGCACCGTCTTCGGTGAGACCTGTTCGACTGTGGTGCGCGAGGTGTTGCCGTAGTAGTAGCGGACGATGTCCTCGCCGGTGTAGGGTTCGCCGGTGTTGGGGTTCGTGCGCTTGGCGAGTTCTCGCGCACCGTACTGGGACAGGCCGATACCGTGGCCCCAGCCCCGGCCGGTGATGTGGAACGTCACGTCGGCGGATGCGACGGGGGGAGCTGACAGGCTGAGCGAGGATGCGGTGACGAGAGCGCACAGCGCTGCGCGTGCGATCCGGTGGGCTGCGGTGTTCATTGCTACGTCTCCCGGAATCGGTGCTGTGTGGCGTGGCGAAGGCGTGACGAAGGTGTCGGGAGCATGTCGTCTGAGCCTCGCCGGACCGGTAGGTAGGATAGCATGTTCCCTATGACGCAGCCGTCCTCGATGTCCTTTCACCGCCTGGAACAAGAGCCGTGGGCCGCACTTGTATGGAGTGGTCTGGCGGCTGGCATCTGCGTGGCCGTGCTTGCGCTCGGCGGCTCGCTGCCCCTGTTGGCGGCAGGCGCGCTCGTGGCCGTTGCGGTTGCGCTGTGGGTGCCCTCGCATCCGGAGATCGCGCTCATGGCGTTGCTCGCGACCTCCGCACTCGACGTGATGGGACGATTGGGCAAGGTCGGACCGGCGACGGTCACGGCGTACCAGGCCGTGCTCGCGCTCAGCGTGCTGCTCGCCGGGGGCCTCTTGGTGGCAGGGCGGGCCCGCGTGCGCGCAACGGGCATTGACGCGTGGCTCGCACTGCTGCTCGTCGCTGCGCTCGTCACGGTGCCCGGAGCGGTCAACGGTCCCGCGTCGGTCGTCGCGTTCGTCTCGCTTGCGTCAAGCGTGGTGCTCGTGTACCTCGTCGCCATGCTTTCGCCGACCCCCGAGCGGTTGTACCGCGTGCTTGTGGCCCTTGCGGTCATCGCTGCGGGGCTTGGGGCACTCGCCGTCGTGGAGCGTCTGGGCATCTTCAGCGTCCAAGAGCTCTACAAGACGACCGCTGACGGCATCAGAGCGCGTGTCTTCTTCAAGGATCCCAACATCTTCGGCGGTGTGCTCGCGGCGGCCGCGGTCACGAGCGTACCGCTCGCGCTGGGCGAGAAGCGTTGGGTTCGCGCAGCGGTATTGTGGGCCCTCGTCGGGGCCGCGGTGCTCGGTGTCGCGGCGACGCTGTCGCGCGGTGCGCTCCTCGGGCTCGTCGTGGGCGGCGTGGCGGCGGTGTTGCTCTCGCCGGTGCGCCCGGCGGTCAAGGTCGCGCTGCTGGGCGCCGGGGCGGGGCTCCTCGCCGGGTTCGTGCTGTTCGTGCTCGATCCGCGGTGGGTTGCCGACAAACTGCTCGGCATCGGTGACGAGAGCAGCGCGCTCAACCGCGTCTACCTGGCGCAGGCCGCGTTCGCGATGTTTCGGGACAACCCCATCGGCATCGGGCCGGGCATGTGGAAGGAGATCATCCCGGCCTACCGGCCCTATGACCTCCCCGCCGACCTGCTCGAGTCGCACACGACGTACCTCACGCTGCTCGTCGAGACGGGCGTGCTCGGGGTCGTGGGGTTCGTGGGCGCGCTGGCGGCGACGGGTGTGCGGCTCGTGCGGGGGCTGCTCGTCGGCGACGTGCCGCACCTCGAGCGGGTACTGCTCGCGTCCACAGGCGCCGGTGTCACCGTGCTCATCGTGCAGTCGGTGACGTACAGTATGGAGACGAGCAAGTTCCTCTGGTTCCTCATCGGCGCCGGCCTCGTGGCCGCGTCGTTCACGTCCGCGAAGGGGAGTGCGTAGATGGCGCAGCAGGGCTCGGGATTCGCAGGCGCCGTGAGGCGCGGCTGGGTCGTCGTGCTCGTGGCGATGCTCGTGGGCGTCGGGGTGGCCTACGTGATGACCCGGGAGATGCCCACGACGACGTTCACCGGCTCGCAACGCGTGACGATCTCTGGGACCGCGGCCGGGCCGCAGAACCCGCCGGGGCCTGACGACCTCGTGGGCGCGGCGACGCTGTCCATCGTGCGCCGCAGCGCAGCAGAATCGCTCGGGCTCGAGCCCGGAGCCCTCGACGGCCTCGTGGCCGCAAAGACGGACTCGGGCGACCGCCGCACCGTGATCTTCACGGGGAAAGCCGGCAGCGAGGACGAGGCGCGGGCCTACGCTCGAGCGATAGCCCAGGCTTCCGCTGACTACATCCTGCGGAGGTTCGACGTGTACCTGGCGGTCCAGGACGAGATCGTCACCCGCATGAGCGCTCGCAAGGCAGAGCTCGAGACGCGGGAGCGCGAGCTCAAGGCCGCCGCCGCGAAGGCGACTGGTGCCGAGCGCGGCGCGTATGAGCAGGCGATCGTCGCCAATCGCAACCAGCTGTTCAACGCGACCGACGCCATCGCCACCGCTGAGAACGCCGTGCGGCAGGTGCGCGAGTCGATGGTGCTTGGCGAGAACGCGGTGTCGAAGTCGACCACCGGCGGCCTTGCGCTATCCGCGCTGCTACAGGGTGCGCTGGTCGGCGTGCTGGTGGGGCTTTCCGTGGTCGCCATCCGTGAGTGGCTGCGGACGCGCAGCGTCGCGGACTGACCCGGAGCGCGGACCCGCTATGCCCCGGAAGCGCAAGGTCTGTCTCGTGCAGTACAACTCGTCGCGGTACCTCGCGCGCGTCGACCGGGCGGCGCGCACGCTCGCGTCGGACGGCTGGGAGGTCGTGCTCATCGCGATCAAGGATGCGGAGACGCCAGCGTTCGAGAAGCGCGATGGCTACGTCGTCAAACGGGTCGAGCTTATCTCGCGTCGGTGGCCGCGCTGGACGCGCCCGGCACGCTTCGTCGAGGCGGTGTGGCGCACGTACCGCGCCGCGCGAGCCGAGGACGCCGACGTGTACAACCCACGCGACATCTACCCGTTGCTCGTGTGCTGGCTCGCCGCCAAGCGCACCCGCGCTGCGCTCGTGTATGACTCTGATGAGTTGAACCTGTATCGGAACTGGCCATGGACCTCCAAGTGGTGGTGGAAGGTGCTCGCCCCCGCCTACGAGGGTTTCTTCATCCGCCGGGCCGCCGCCAACATCACAAGCGACCACGGGCGCGCCGACATCCTCTCACGCACCTATGACATCGAACGCCCCGTCGTGGTCCGGAACGTGGCCGAACGCATCGAGCGCGTGGAGCGCGACGAGGAGTGGCGCACGGCGATGCTGGGTAGTACGGCGCGCTACCTGCTCATCTACCAGGGGATCCTCGCCCCGAACCGCGGTCTGCCCGAACTCGTCGAGGCGATGCGCACGCTGCCCGATTGTGCGCTCGCGCTCGTAGGCTGGGGTGTGCTCGCGGAGTCGCTCGCCGCACAGATCGGCGCGACCGGCCTCAATGACCGCGTACACCTGACCGGCGCGGTGCCGTACCAGACGATGATGCGCTTCACGGCGAGCGCCGACGTGGGGCTCATCCCGATCGTCGGCTCGTGCCTCTCGTACGTTCACGCTGCGCCCAACAAGCTCTTCGAGGACATGATGGTCGGCATTCCCGTCGTGGCGAGCGATCTGCCTGAGATGGCCGAGATCGTGCGCACCGAGCGCATCGGCACGCTGATCCCTGACCCGCTCGACCCCGACTCGATCGCGAGCGCTGTTCGCGAACTGCTGGACGGCGAGGAGCCGCTCGCCAGCATCGGTGCGCGCGCCCGCGAGGCGGCGCTCGCGCGGCACAACTGGGAGCTTGAACGAGAGAAGCTCCTCGCCGTCTACCGGGGACTTGTGCTGCGTCCGCTGGGTGGTGAGGCGACATGAGTGGCGGCGCCCACAGCGTCACCGGCGGCGCGGCGCGCCCTCGAGGCGGCGCGCACGCTGTCGGGCACCCGCGAGAGCTCTCGCCCGGGGAGCGGCGCGTCGTGATGCTGCTCACGAACGACTTCGTGAGCGACCCGCGTGTGGAGAAGGAAGCAGTGGCGCTTATCGCGGCGGGGTGGAGCGTCACCGTGCTCGCATGGGACCGCGCGGGGGGCGCGCCACCTCGAGAGGAGCGCAACGGTATCCGGATCGAACGCTTCGGCCCGCGGGCCACGCACGGCGCAGGCCCCAAGGCGCTGCCGCTCTACCGCCGGTTCTGGGACGCGGCCGCCGCGCGGGTCCGGGAGCTCGCTCCCGCGGTCGTGCACTGCCACGACATGGACACGGTGCCGGCCGGCCTCGCCGCGGTCAAAGGTACGGGGACGCACCTCGTCTGCGACTTCCACGAGCTGTATCGTGCCTCACGAGTGGTTCCTCGCAAGCCGCTTGTCGGCTCGATCGTGCGCGGCGCCATCGACTGGGTCGAGCGCCGGGCGATGAAGCGGGCCTCGCTCGTCGTCCTCGCCTGGGAGGGTATGGCCGATCGCTACCGCAGCCGCTTCAGAGGGCCGGTCGTCGTGGTCGACAACGCGCCGGACCTCGCCCGCTTCTCGCCGGATCCTGAGCCGCGCGGGGCACGGCCGTTCGCGGTCTGCTACATCGGGCAGAAGCGCTACACGGACTCACTGAAGCTGCTCATCGACATCGTCGAGCGTCACGAAGACATGACGTGCCTGCTCGCGGGAGGGGGTGTGGGCGCCGACGAGGTCGCTTCGCATGCTGCCGGCAAGCCACGCGTGACCATCATGGGCCGCGTGAGCTACGACGAGATCCCCGCGCTGTACCGTGGCCAGGACTGCGTCTACACGCTGTATGACGTGGCCGTGGGCAACGCTCGCATCCACATGCCCGTGAAGGTGATGGAGGCGATGGCGTGCGCACTGCCGGTGCTCGTGAGCGCGGGCACGTGGGTCGGCGAGTACGTGGAGCGCGAACGGATCGGGTTCGCGGTGGACGCGGCAGACGCCGCAGCGGTCGAGGAGGCGCTCGTGCGCTTGAAGGACGACCCCGCGCTCGCCACCGAGATGGGTCAGCGCGGCCGAGCCATCGTCGAGGCACACCTGAACTGGGAGGCGGCGGCGGGTCGTCTCGTGAACGCGTACGAGGGCCTCGCGCGTGCGGGTTGGCGGAGGCGCCGCCATGCCTAAGGTCCTCGTCATCGCGTACGAGTTCCCGCCCGCCGGCGGCGGCGGCGTGCAGCGGTGGGCGAAGATGTGTCGCTACCTGCCGGAGCACGGGTGGACACCCGTGGTGCTCACCGCCGAGCCGGTGGCTCGCCGCAGTCGCGACGAGTCGCTGCTCGCCGATGTGGTCGGGGTCGAGGTGCACCGCATCCCGCATCGTCACGTCGCCGCCGCGGTCGCGAGCGCCATCGAGCCCATCAAGCGGTTGCGCGATGTGCTGCGTCGCATTCGGCCGTCCGGTCGCGCGCCCGGATCTTCACCCGGCTCCGGCGCGCAGGGCCCCGAACACGCTCGTTCGCTCGCTCGGACGCCGCTCTCGAGCCGGATCGCGCGCTACCTGGCCGTGCCCGACGACGCCGCGTTCTGGCGCAGGCACGCCATCGCGGCGGCCGAATCACTCGCTCGCGTGTCTGAGGTCGACGCCATCGTCGCCACCGGGCCGCCGTTCTCAGCGCTCATCGTGGGCGCGGCGGTCTCGCGTCGCACCGGCCTGCCGCTCATCCTCGACATGCGTGACGGCTGGGACACGAACCCTGTCGTCCGCATGCCCACGGCATGGCACCTGCGGCGATCGAACGCGCTCGAGCGAGAGACGCTTCCCGTGGCCGACCTGGTGACCTGCACCGCGCCGGCGATAGGCGAGGAGGCGGTGCGCTTCGGCGCGAAGGCCACCCGGGTCATACCGAACGGGTTCGACGAGGCCGATCTGCCGCGGCACGCGCCGGACCGCGACGCTCCGCTCACCCTCGTCTTCATGGGCAAGGTCTACGCCGGGCACTCCGATCCCGCTCCGCTGCTCGCTGCACTGACTCGTGCGCGCGAGCTCACGCGCCTTCCCGTGCGATTCGAGATCATCGGTTCGTGGCCGGAGGGGCTGGAGTCGAGCGTCGCGGCGACCGGCCTCGGCGACGCCGTGACGTTCACAGGCTACCTGCCGCATCGTGAGGCGCTCGAGCGCACGGCGCGCGCCGACGTGGGGGTGTTGCTCATCGCCGACCGTCCCGGCGCGGCCGGTTCGTGCCCAGCGAAGCTCTACGAGTACCTTGGCATGGGGATGCCCGTGCTGATCGTGGGACCTGACGACGGGATGCCGGCCGCCGTGCTCACGCAGACGCAGGGCGGCGTGGTCGTGCACCCGGACGACACCGAGAGGCTGGCAGAAGAGATCGTCAGACTCGCTGAAGCCAAGGCCAACGGGAACAGACTCATCGTGCCGGATGCAGCCGCGGTGGCCGCGTACAGCCGACGTGGGCAGGCCGCAGCGATGGCGGTCGCGCTCTCGGAGGTCGTCGAGCGCCGGGCCTTCGCGCGGACAGGCAAGCCCCACACGACCTGAGGCGTCCGATACCAGGGAGGGCGGACATGACCGATACGCTCGCGGTAGATGCCACCGATGTCGAGCGGATCCTCGCAGCCGGCGTGAAACCGCGCGTCGCACTCGTGCTGGGTAGCGGTCTCGGACTGCTCGCCGATCGGATGGTGGTGGCCGAGCGGATTCCGTTCACGGAGCTCACGAGCCACCCGCGTCCGGCGGCCGGCGTCGCGGGTCATGCGGGCGAGCTCGTCGCAGGCACGCTCGCCGGGGTGCCAGTGGCGGTGTTCCTCGGCCGCGTGCACCGCTACCAAGGGCTCAGCGCGCTCGAGGCGGCCTGGCCGGCGCGCCTCGCCGCCGCACTGGGGTGTGACACGCTCATCGTCACCAACGCGGCGGGCGGCATCGACCCTGCGCTTCGTCCGGGGTCGGTCACGCTCATCGCCGACCACATCAACCTTTCGTGCGACAACCCTCTCGTGGGGTGGGCCGGGCCGCCGGGCGGCACGCCGTTCGTGGCGATGGGGGACGCCTACGACCCCGGACTGCGTGCGATCGCGCGTGAGGAGGCGCGGCGCATCGGACTCGAGCTCACGCAAGTCGTGTACGCGGGACTGCTCGGACCCAGCTACGAGACGCCGGCGGAGGTGGAGTACCTCAGGCGCACCGGCGCCCAGACGGTGGGGATGTCGACGGTGCACGAGGTCATCGCCGCGCGCGCTCTGGGGTTGCGCGTGCTCGGGCTCTCGCTCGTGACCAATGTTGCCGGCGGTGCCGGGCTCAGCCACGATGAGGTCCTGCGGGCAGGGCGCGATGCTGCTGAAGCGATGAGCGCTCTTCTGGAGGCGGTGCTGGGGCGTATCAACGTGGGGTGATATCGGTCTGGGGAGGTTGATCGCAGGTGAAGTGTGTGAGGATGCATCGGATTGCGCTGACCATGGCGCTTGCAGTCGTGCTGACCCTTTCGGTGGCTGGGGTTGCGATGGCGGCTTCGAGTTCCAGTGTCTCAGGCCAGGCGTTCTCAGCGCGCAAGCTCGCGAAGCCGGTGAGGATGCCCACCGGCGCCCGCAGCGACACGACGTTCTCGATCACCACTGCGAAGGGAACGCGTATCACCGGATACGCGGTGTCCTCGACGGTCTTCTTCGAGCGAGGGCCCAACGACGAGGGCTATCACCGGGTCGGACGCTCTCAGGCGTACACGGTGTTCAGGAGTTGGGGCGGGAGCGGCAACTGTCCTGCGAAGTTCGTGTACCGAAGCTACCGTGCACAGGGCAAGACGTATCGTGTGTTGTTGAAGGTCCAATACTTCATGGCGGGCGAGTAGCGTGCTCCAAGTCATCCTCACCATCTGGCACCGCATCGCCGGCAAGGTGAGCGCGCTCACGAAGCCCGCTCGCCGGGCGTGGGCTCGCGCGTACTGGACGTCGCTCGTGCGCCTTCGCGCGGCTGAGGCGGGGCCGGGGCTGCGCGTCAACGGCCGGATGGAGATCCCGGCGCGCACCGTGCGCATCGGCGCCAACTGCCACTTCAACGGCATGATCGTGCACGGTGACGGAGGCGTCACGTTCGGCGACAACTTCCACTCGGGCCGGGGCTGCAAGATCATGACCGTGAACCATCGTTGGGAGGGCGCGACCGCGCTGCCGTACGACTCCGAGGTCGTCCGCAAGCCGGTCACGATAGGCGAGAACGTGTGGTTCGGCGACGACGTCCTCGTGCTTCCCGGGGCGTGGATAGGCGATGGCGCGATCATCGGCGCCGGCTCGGTCGTCGCAGGTCGCATCGAACCGCTCTCGGTGGCCGGCGGCAATCCCGCTCGCGCGTTCAGACAGCGCGATCCCGAGCACTACGAACGGCTCAAGCGCGAGAAGCGTTTCCACTGATCGGTCAGGAGGACGAATGCAGCAGGTGGCGAGTTACCGTTCGACCGACGGCACGCTCAGGTACATCATGTGGAACGAGGGCCGTTTCTTCATCGACGGCTACGAGGTCGGACTGGAACACGTCCTCGAGTGGGACCGCACGGGCGCGCTCGCTTGGGTGAGCCCTGAGACGCAGACGTGGGCGCGATCGCTCGCCCAGCCGCAACCCGCGCCGGTGGCACAACCGCAGCCCGCAACTCAGTCGCAGTCGGCACCCGATCCCCAGCCGCAGCCCACGGCGGCTGCGCGATCCGCTCCCGAGCCCGGCACCCGCGCCGCCCTGCTCGCCGACATCCTCGCCACACTCGCGCAGTACCCCGGCTACACCGCGAAGTACGGGACCGACACCGACATCCGCATCGACAACCAGGTGGCCGACGCTTCGTGGGGAACCGGCAAGAAGAAGATCGAGTTCAGCGCCCACATGAAGGCGGTCGAGCCGGAGCGCACGCTCTACTACTTCGAGGTGCTCAAGGAGAAGGGTGCTGGCTTCAGCTTCGGCGGCCTGGAGTCGGAGAGCTACAGCACCCTCGGCGCGAAGCGCTCCGGTAAGACCGAAGAGGTCGTCATCGGCCCGGGAGGCGTTGCGATGAACGCCGAATGGGACTACGCGGCCACCCGTCAGATCATCGAGTCGGTGGCCGCCAGGCACGGCTGGCGAGTCAAGGTCGTGCTCACGCCGGGCGCCGCGAAGTACCAGCGTCGCTGAGTACCGAACCCGCGACGCTGCTATACTCTCTCGGCTGTCAGTCACCGGGGCCGCGCGATGAGGCGCTCGCCACGTATCGAAGGGACACCAAGATGGACTACCACGTGAAGGACCTCTCGCTGGCCGATGCCGGCAAGGCGCGCATCGAGTGGGCCGACCGCGACATGCCTGTGCTCGCGAGCATCCGCGAGCGCTTCGAGACAGAGAAGCCGCTCGACGGGATCCGCATCGCCGCGTGCCTGCACGTGACCACCGAGACCGCGAACCTGATGCGCACCCTGAAGGCCGGCGGTGCCGACATAGTCCTGTGCGCGAGCAACCCGCTGTCGACCCAGGACGACGTCGCCGCCGCGCTCGTGCAGCACTACGGCATCCGCACGTACGCCATCAAGGGCGAGGATACCGACACCTACTACGCGCACATCGACGCCGCCATCGCGCACAACCCGCAGATGACGATGGACGACGGCGCCGATGTCGTCGGCCGCATCCACGCGGACTTCCCCGAGAAGCTCGAGCACATCATCGGCGGCACCGAGGAGACCACCACCGGCGTCATCCGTCTGGCCGCCATGGCCGAGGACGGTGCGCTCAAGTACCCGATCGTCGCCGTGAATGAGGCGATGACGAAGCACCTCTTCGACAACCGCTACGGCACCGGCCAGTCCACGCTTGACGGCATCATCCGCGCCACGAACCGTCTGCTCGCAGGCCGCACGCTCGTCGTGTCCGGTTACGGTTGGTGCGGCCGCGGCATCGCGATGCGCGGCGCTGGCATGGGCGCCAACGTCATCGTGTGCGAGGTCGACCCCCTGAAGGCGCTCGAGGCCGTCATGGACGGCTACCGCGTGATGCCCGCCGTCGAGGCGGCCAAGGAGTGCGACGTGTGGGTCACCGTCACCGGCGACATCAACGTCATCGACGAGGCTATGTTCGCGGCGATGAAGGACGGCGCGATCATCAGCAACTCCGGGCACTTCAATGCCGAGATCAACATCCCCAAGCTTCGCGAGATGGCCGTCTCGGAGCGCGAGGTGCGCCCGCTCGTCGAGGAGTTCACCATGCCGGACGGCAAGGTCATCTACCTCCTCGCCGACGGCCGTCTGGTGAACCTCGCGTGTGCTGAGGGCCACCCCGCCAACGTCATGGACATGAGCTTCGCGAACCAGGCGCTCTGCGCCGAGTACATGGCGGCGAACGCCTCCGAGCTCGAGCCGGGTGTCTACGATGTGCCCGAGGAGATCGACCAGATGATCGCCGCGCTGAAGCTTCAGAGCATGGGCGTCGAGATCGATGTGCTCACCGAGGAGCAGGAACGCTACCTGTGCAGCTGGCAAGAGGGCACCTGCTGATACAGCTCCAGCCCAGGCATCGAGCGGCGAGAGAGGCTCACACATGGGCATCAAGGACATCCCTAAGACCATCTGGTGGGGCGAGAACGAGGAGACCGGCCGGCCGGCGGTGTTCCTCATAGACCAGACGCGCCTGCCGCTGCAGGGCGACATCCTCGCGTGCAACACGTACGACGGCGTGTGCTTGGCCATCAAGTCGCTCGCCGTGCGTGGGGCGCCGGCGCTTGGCGTGGCCGCCGCGTTGGCGGTCGCGTTGTGGAGTGAGACCGAGGGCGCTGCGATCGACGACCCGAACGAGTACCTGAACCGGCTCGTGGAAGTCGTAGATGAGATCGCGTCCGCCCGCCCCACAGCGGTCAACCTGCGCTGGGGGGCCGAGCGCATGCGTCAGCTCGCGTTCCAGAACGCCGATATGCCTCTCGACGAGCTGCGTGCGCTCATCGTCCAAGAGGCCGAGAACATGATCGCCGAGGACGAGGAGCGCAACCGCGCGCTGGGCGCGTTCGGCGCGGAACTCCTGCCCGAGAAGGCCAAGGTGCTCACCCACTGCAATGCCGGCTCGCTCGCCACGGCGTACTTCGGAACGGCGCTCGGCGTCATCTTCGCCGCCCATGACCAGGGCAAGATCGAGCACGTCTGGGTCGACGAGACACGACCGGTCAACCAGGGTGGGCGCCTCACCGCGTGGGAGCTGCGCGTGGCGGGCGTGCCCTCCGCGCTCATCACCGACAACATGGCCGCGAGCGTCATGAAGAACGGCTGGGTCGATGCCGTGATCGTGGGCGCCGACCGCATCTGCGCCAACGGCGACACTGCGAACAAGATCGGCACGTATGGGCTGGCGGTGCTCGCCAAGGAGCACGGGATCCCGTTCTATGTGGCAGCGCCTTCCTCCACGGTCGACCTCACGCTGCCCGACGGCTCGCAGATCCCCATCGAGGAGCGTGACCCGCGCGAGATCGAGGGCGTCACGGTCTCCGGGTTCTTCGAGCCTGACAGCCCTGAGGCGCAGCGTGCCTTCGATGCGCTGACGGCGAAGGGCCCGTACGCTGTCCCGCTCCAGAAGGGCCACCAGCTCGTGATCGACCGCAAGGGCGCGGCGTACTCCTTCGACGGGTGGTTCCGCATGACCCCGCCGGGTATCGAGGTCTACAACCCGGCGTTCGACGTCACACCCGGCGAGCTCGTCACCGCCTTCATCACCGAGCGCGGTGTCATCACGCCGGAGCCGGACTACGAGATGGCGCTCGCGGTGCGTTGCATGGGGTGCGGGGCCCTGCACGAACTCGACCTGGAGCGGTAGGCGAGGGAGCGTGTCGTCGAGCGCGCTCGTCTCCACCATCCTCACGTTCGCGGCCATCGTGGGCGTCGGGGCCGCCTTGCGCGCGACCGGGCTGCTCAAGGCCGAGGACGCGCGGCCACTGAACGTGGTCATCATCTACGTGGGCCTGCCCGCGTTCATCTTCGAGGCGGTGCGCGGCGCGAAGCTCGACGGCGACGTCTGGCGAGTGGTCGCGGTGGCGTGGACCGTGTTCGCGGTCATGCTGGCCCTCGCGTGGCTTCTCGCACGCATCCGCACCCGCGACCCCAAGCGGCGCGGCGCACTCGTCCTGACTGCGGCCCTCGGCAACACCGGCTACATCGGCTACCCGGTCACCGCTGCGCTCCTCGGCGCCTCGGCGGTGCCGCTCGCCGTGTTCTCGGACGTCTTCGGCACCGTGTTCGCCCTCGTGCTGGTCGGGCTGCCCATCGCCGCGCGCATGGGCGGCAAAGGTGCGCGAATCAACATCGTCCGGGAGCTGCTGACGTTCCCGGCGGTGCTCGCTTTGGCGGCCGGGCTGCTAGCCCGTTTCGTAGCCGTTCCGGAAGTGGTCACATCCGGGTTGGAGATGCTCGCCAGACTGGTCGCGCCGCTCATCATGCTCTCCGTGGGCCTGGCGCTCCGGCCGCGCTCGCTCGCTCGCGGCGCGGTCGACCTGGGGCTCGTGGCGCTCGTGCGGTTGGCGCTCGCGCCGATGCTCGCCGTGCTGGTCGGTGATGCGCTGCTTTCCGGGGACGCGCTACGTGTGGCGACGCTTCAGGCGGGCATGCCCACGATGATGCTCACGCTCGTGGTGGGCGAGCGGTTCGGGCTGGACACGGACTTCATCGCGTCGGCGATATTCGTGACCACGGTGCTCTCGGCGATCACGGTCCCGGTGGTACAGTCGGTCATCGCGTAGAAGCCGGCGCGTCCGTTAGGGAGGACGCGTGCGGTTTCTCGCGGAGGCGCTCGCCGAACTGATCGCTCCGACGCGCTGTGCGGGCTGTGAGCTGCCCGGCACCCTGCTGTGTCCCTCGTGTGACCGCGACCTGCCGCGGATCGAGTCGCATCACGCCTGCGCCCACTGCGGAGCACCCTATGGCGCCCTCGTCTGCACTGAATGCTGGTCGACGGAGTTCGCGTTCGAGGCCGCCGTGGCCCTAGGTGTGCTCGATGCGCCGCTCGCGCGCGCGGTGGTCCTGTACAAGGACGCGAACGAACGCCGGCTCGGAGCGCTGCTGGGCACGATGCTCGGGACCGTGGTTAGCGAGGCATGGGGGTCTTGGCCCGATGTGGTGACGTGGGTGCCGCCCACGGATGCGGCCTTGCGTCGTCGTGGCTTCGATCACGCCGCGAGTATCGCCAAAGCGGTCGCCGTGGAGATCGACCGTCCGGCCCACTCGACTCTTCGACGCACGCGTGCGCGCGACCAGCGCGCACTCTCGAAGGCGGAGCGGGCGCGCAACGCCGCCGGCACGTTCCGGCTCCTGGACAGCCCGTTCAAGCTGCAAGGCTCGCAGGTACTCGTCGTCGACGACGTGCTGACCACCGGTGCCACGCTCGATGCGTGCGCCGAGGCGCTGCTCGCGGCCGGGGTGTGCGCCGTGCGGGTGGCGGTCGTTGCGCGAGCGTGGTGAGCGGCGTGCTAGAATCGCTCTCGCTTCCGCCCGGGTCTGTGGTTGCGGGCGCGCAAGCGTCCTAGTCCATGGTAGACGCGGCCGAAAGGATCCACGTAAGCCGGCGGCTTCGTCCGTCGCGCGAGCATGGCGCGTCTTAGGGGTAAGTCGTACCGTCCGGTCCGGCCATCCAGGCCGGCGGGCGAGAGGGCCGTTAGTGAGATCGCATCAAGCGAAAGCCCCGGTATGCGAGTGTGGGGCCAAAGACCAGGTCAGCCGGGCGGAAGCGTCGCTTTGGTCCACGGGGCCTGACGGCATGTCGGAAGCGAGGGGTTGCATGGCGAATCGGGCGCACGCGCTGGCACCGGCCGCAGCTGTACTGATCGCTGTCGCCGTCCTCATGGCAGGTTGCGCCAAACCCGCAGGACCCGAACTGCGGCCCGTCGTGGCGCCGCCCGCGATCATCTCGGCGGGCACGCTCACCGCTGGCGTCGACCTTGACGCACCTCCCTTCGCCGGGGTCGATGCCGGCCGCGAAGCCGGCCTGGACATCGATGTCGCGTCCGCGCTCGCGGAGAGGTTGGGGCTGACCGTGACGTTCGTCGACGTGAAGCCGTCCGATGCCGCCACCGCTCTGGCCCAGCGCACCGTCGATGTGGTCCTCTCCGTCCCGCCGGACGACTCCACACTCTCCGCGCTGTCCCTCGCTGGCATCTACGCGACAGACGGCCCTGCGTTCTTCGTGGCCACGGACTCGACCGCCTCGGTGGAGCCGTCGCTCACCCTCGACACGCTCAAGGCCGAACGCGTCGGCGCTCAGCGGGGAAGCCTGGCGTACTGGCTGCTCGTCGATTCGATGGGCGAGTCGGCGGTCGCGCCGTACGACACGCTCCGAGAGGCTCTCGATTCGCTGTCGCGCGGCGAGATCGAGGTCATAGCCGGTGACGCGTTCGTGGCAGCATACATCGCGCGCGACTACCCGACGGTCCACTACGCGGGCCCGCTGGGCGCCGGGACACCGCTCTCCGTAGCAGTCGCTCCCGATGCCACCGCGCTGTACGATGCGGTGCGCGCTGCGCTCGACGAACTCGCGGCCGACGGGGTGCTCGACACGATACGGCGCAAGTGGGTGGGCGAACTCCCCGAGCTGCCGCTGCCGTCCGCGGACGCCGAAACCGCGACGCCCTGAGTTCGACGAGACCCTGATTCCGCATAGCGATTCCGCGTCACCCGTATGAATGAGCCGCCCAACTGCATACCATTCAGCACTGACTGCATATGCTTTTCACGGCGCACCGCCTTGCAGAAGAGGTGTATGATTATCCATTGTGACTGACTCGACGTCGCACTCGCGACGCGAGGGGGATGGCCACCGTACCGAGGAGGAATGATGCTGAAGGGTCGCAAGCTGCTTTCGCTTCTGCTCGCGCTCGTGCTCGCATTCGGCCTGATGGGTATTGCCGGCTGCGGTGGCACCGAGGAGCCGGCCGAGCCGGCCACGGAAGAGCCCGCAACCGAGGCTCCTGCGTTCACCACGCTGACCGAGGGCAAGATCATCGTCGGTTCCGACACCGCCTACCCGCCGTTCGAGAACGTCGTCAACGGCGTGACCGAGGGCTTCGACGTCGACCTGGTGAAGGCCATCGGCGAGCGCCTGGGTGTCGAGGTCGAGTTCAAGACCTACAAGTTCGACGCGCTCATCGCCGGTATGCAGGCGGGCACCGAGTTCGACATGATCGCATCGGCCATGACGATCACCGACGAGCGTAAAGAAGCCATCGACTTCTCGGACCCCTACATCAACTCGAACCAGTCATTGGCGGTCGCCGCCGATTCGACCATCGCGACCGTTGACGACCTCAAGAAGGGCGACAAGGTCGGCGTGCAGTCCGGCACCACCGGCGAGAAGTGGGCCAAGGACAACCTGGCGCCCAAGGGCATCGTGGTCACCCCGTACGACGACATCCTCGCCGCGTTCAATGCGCTGTCGGCCGGCGACATCGTGGGCGTCATCAACGACGCGCCGATCTCGCAGGACGTCGTGAAGGACCCGGCACGCAAGGCCAAGGTCGTCGCCGAGATCCCCACGGGCGAGCAGTATGGCTTCGCGTTCAACAAGTCCAACACCGCGCTGCGTGACGCCGTCAACGGCGCCTTGGCCGAGATCAAGGCCGACGGCACCTACGTCGAGATCTACAAGAAGTGGTTCGGCGCCGAGCCGCTCTCGATTCCCTAGGGTCGCCATACGTCCTTCTGAGTGACGAAGAGGGGCCGGCGGCCTCAAGGTCGTCGGCCCCTCTTCGTCACCTGATCGCATGTGCGAGGAGCGCCGTCTGTGGACGCATTGCTCGAGTCACTGACCACCATCGGAAGAATCTTCTTCGACGTGGAGAAGATGTCCCAGGCATTGCCGATCGTGCTGTCGGCCTTTCCTGTCTCGGTGTTCATCGGGGTCGTTTCCTTCGTGCTCGCGATTCCGGGGGGACTGCTTCTAGCCTTCATGAAGATGGCGAGGACCCGCGTGGTGCGCTGGCCGGCGACCTTCTACGTGGACGTGGTGCGAGGAACCCCGCTCTTCCTCCAGATACTCATCGTCTACTTCGGGCTCACACTGCTGCCGTTCTACCAGACGCTCATCAGGGAGGTGCCGCAGCTCAAGCAGCCGTTCCTGTTCGGAATCGACTTCACGATCTACCTGCGCGCCTTCTTCGTGCTCTCGTTCAACTCGGCCGCGTACATGGCCGAGATCTTCCGTGCCGGCATCCAGTCGATCCCGAAAGGGCAGATGGAGGCGGCGCGGTCGCTGGGCATGTCGACGCCGCAGGCGATGGCCTTCGTCATCATCCCCCAGACCGTCCGCCGCATCCTTCCCACACTCATGAGCGAGTTCATCCTGCTGTTCAAGGACACGGCACTGCTGGCGGCGGTCGGCGTGGCCGAGATGACCCTGCGCTCGCGTGAGTTCGTGGCGAGCACCTTCAACCAGTCGGCGTACATGGTCGCTGCGGCCTTCTACCTCCTCGTGACGATCCCGCTTGGTCGTCTCGTCGGTCGCCTCGAGGACAAGCTGGCCGAGTCCGAAGGCGGTGGCGGCGCCAAGCGGCCACCCACGCTCCTGGCCCCCGAGATCGATGCCGAGCATGTGGTCGCGCACAGTGAGGGCATCCCTACGACCGGTTCCAGCCCGAATCCCATCACCGGAGGACCCCGATGAGCGATCAGGCCATCGTCCGCATCAATGACCTGCGCAAGTCCTTTGGTGACCTCGAGGTGCTCAAAGGTGTCGATCTTGAGGTGACCAAGGGCGAGGTCGTCGTCATTCTGGGGCCGTCAGGTTCCGGGAAGTCCACGCTGTTGCGCTGCGTGAATCGTCTCGAGGAGCCGACGGGAGGCGAGGTCTGGTTCGAGGACACGCTCGTCAATGACAAGAAGACCGACATCAACAAGGTACGTGAGCGCATCGGCATGGTCTTCCAGTCGTTCAACCTGTTCCCGCACCTGACCGCCAAGGGCAACGTGATGCTCGCGCAACAGAAGGTACTCAAACGCGACAAGGCGACTGCCGCCGAGGTCGCGGTCAGGCAACTCACGCGCGTCGGACTCGCCGACAAGATCGACTACTACCCGGCGCAGCTCTCGGGCGGCCAGCAGCAGCGTGTGGCGATCGCGCGCGCGTTGGCGATGGACCCGCACGTGATGCTCTTCGACGAGGCCACATCTGCGCTGGACCCCGAGCTGGTGCGTGGGGTCCTCGACGTGATGCGTTCACTCGCTAAGGCCGGCATGACGATGATGGTCGTGACCCACGAGATGGGCTTCGCGCGCGACGTCGCCGACCGCGTCGTGTTCATGGACGAGGGCGTGATCGTCGAGCAGGGGACGCCTTCCGAGGTGTTCGACAACCCGAAGTCTGAGCGCACGAAGGACTTCCTGGGCCACATCGCGTAGCCACACCGGTCAGTCGTCTCAGCTAGCCGCCCAAGCGGGCGTTTTCTCGCCATCCGTGAAAAGCGTTGTCGCTTCGGAGGGGTATCTTCCTTTCAGAAAGGTCCTATCCCCGACGAGGAGGCAGTCACGATGCAGATCAATGTGACCGGACGCCGCATGCCCGTGACGGACTCGATCCGCGCTTACGCGGAAGAGAAGGTAGCTAAAGCAGCTCGCATCCACGACCGTGACGAGATGGTCATCGACGTGGTCCTGCACGTCGAGAAGAACCCCGCCAACAAGAACCGCGACGTGGCTGAGGTCACCGCCCACATGAAGGGCGTGGTGGTTCGCGCTGAGGAGGCCGCCCCCGACATGTACGCGGCGATCGACCTCGTCAGTGAGAAGCTCGAGCGTCAGATGCGCAAGTACAAGACCCGGCTCGTGGATCGGCGCAACGGCAAGACCGCGGTCAAGACCGCTCCGGGCGTGGAGGAGATCGCGGCGCCGCCGATGGTCGAACAGGAGGAGGGGCGGATCGTTCGCAAGAAGCTCATCGACGCGAAGCCGATGAGCGAGGAGGAGGCCATCCTGCAGCTGGAGCTCCTTGGTCACGACTTCTTCGTGTTCACGCATGCCGATGAAGGCACCTTGAACGTGGTGTACCGGCGCCAGAACGGGGACTACGGCCTGATCCAGCCGCAAGTCTAGGGGCATCGGGCCACCCGCAGTTCGGGAGAAGGGCGTCGACAGGCGCCCTTCTCTGTTCGCGTTCGCGGTGCTGGCATGGCGCTTCGAATGCTGGCGGCGCTCCGAATCCATGTCGGGCACCGGCCTGTTGACATGTGACGAGGGTCACACTTACGCTTTACGCGGTTCCGAAGGGGCGCGGAATCCAGGTCTTGGCCACGTAGCATTGATTCGCAGCAGAAGGGCCTGCCCGCATGGACCAGAGCGTGGGCCGCATTCGAGCGCAGGACATAGAGTTCGCGCTCTCGCAGATAGGCGAGATCAAGGCCGCGCGTGTGGTGGTCGCCCCGGAGGGCAACATCTCCGAGATCCACGTCGTCGCGCTTCCGTCCAAGACTCCCAAGCAGCTCGTGCGCGACATCGAGTCCGCGCTCATGGCGCGCTTCGGGCTTCCCGTCGACCATCGCAAGATATCGATCGCGCAACTGGGCAAGGAGTTCCTCCCACCCGAAGAGCAGACGCAGGAGCGCACAAGCGCCGTTCGGCCCCGGATCATCAGCATCAACGCTTCGGTGTCCGGAGTCCAGGCTGCTGCGGCGGTGACACTCGAGATCGATGGCGAGGAGTACACGGGTCGGGCGTCGGGTGCCGCCAGCACCACTGGTCGGACCCGCCACGTGGCGCTCGCAGCGCTCGACGCCGTGGCTCAGTACGCGCCCGAGGGCACGACCTTCGCGCTCGAGGACGTTGCGATACTGCAGCTGGGCCGCGAGAGGGTGGCGGTCGCGTGCGTGACCCTGGTGACTCCCCACGGCGAGCAGTCCTTCTCAGGCTCTGCACTCGTTCGCCAGAGCGACAAGGACAGCATCGTCCGTGCGACGCTTGATGCGATCAATCGTCGTATCGGGCTCCTGACAACCGAATAACCATCCTCTTTGGACCGGCACCATGCTTAGTGACAAAGACACTGTACGCACTAACACGAGCGGAGCGGACAGCGTTCTTCCATCACTAGCGGGATGGGAGGAGACCACAGCTCTTTCATCGAAAAGGGGGTCTTCTCACCATGAAGCGCATCCTCGTTCTTCTTGCTTCGCTGGCGGCCGTCGTGCTGTCCGGCGGGGCACTTCTGGGTGTTCGCGGCTAGCTGTCGCAGTGTGCCGGTTCGGTGACTTGAAGAGACGGGGAACCTCATGAAGAAGGACTTCGCGAGCGTTCCCCGTCTTTTCGCTTTGCTTGCGGTCTCGTTATTGATAGCGGGACTTATCATGCTCGGTGTGCTCTCTCGTGCACATCCCGTGCATTTAAGCGTCTACTTGCCGCTAATGATGGTCGCAGCCATTCTCTCGGAGCATTTCGCGCCGATTATTCGTGGCCATAGTGCATCCATCTCTCTACCGCTCGCGGTCGCGGCGATGGCACTTCAAGGGCCCGTTGCCGCGGCGGTTGTGGCAGGAGTGTCGGCACTTCGACGAGACTCCCTGAGTTCGCTCAGGCTGTTCGTGGTCACGGTTTTCAACCTTGGGCAGTATTTGACTATCTTCTGCATATCTGGAATGGCTTACGTGGAACTTGGTGGCCCTCTGCTGGACGCTGGCACAGTCCGGCAGTTCACTCTGCGGGACTTTCCCCAGTCTCTCGTGCCAATGATGGTCGCGGTGCTTGTGTGCGCAGTGGGGAATGTTCTCGTAACGGCGGTGGGCATCTCCACTCTATACCGAGCGTCCTTAAAGGCGACTGTGCGGGATATTTCGCCGTACGGTGCTTCGCTCCTTGCGCTCGGATTTGTCGGCTATCTGATGGCCCAGGTCGTGTCGAGCAATCCTTTTGCACTGCCCCTGTTCCTATTTCCGCTCATGCTGGCCAGACAGGTCTATCAGCGATATGCGGACCTGGATGACGCCTATTTGGATACGGTCAGATCGCTGATTGGGGCACTGGAAGCAAAGGATCCGTACACACGAGGACACTCTGAACGCGTTGCCGAGTATGCCCTCAAGCTAGGTAAGGCTCTCGGAAAGGACGAGCGAACGCTTCAGATGCTTGAGACATCAGCTCTATTGCACGACATAGGGAAGATCTCACTGGCTTCCGACTTGTTGACCAAGCGTGAAAGGCTCGATGACACAGAGATCTTGCTTATGCGTGAGCACCCCATCAAAGGAGCCGACATGGTCGTTCGGATTCCGCCCCTTAAGTCGCTTGGGGAGCCGATACGGCGACACCACGAGTGGTTCGACGGATCTGGCTATCCGGACGGGATGACGGGACCCGAGATGCCGCTGATTGCGCGCGTTCTCGCGCTCGCGGACGCTTACGATGCGATGACAACCGATAGGCCGTACCGGCCGGCGATGTCACCAAGTGCTGCAGCCGACGAGCTGATTCGTTGCGCAGGCGTGCAATTTGACCCTTCTCTGACAGAGCTGTTCGTCAGCGTTGTGCTGCCGGCTTGTGTTGATTGGGGACGACCGCGGGATTCAGTCATCGTGCGAGCCAAGCCGGAGGCAGTCAAATGACTTGGGACTCTTCGGTCTTAGGTGTGTGTCCTTGGCCGACGCTAATAGTGGCACCCACTACCCTTTCTCTCTTCGCATTTGCGTTCGCGGTCGCCTGTCTTGCAGCTTTTGACATCCCGCTGCCACGTGGTGATGTTGTGGGCGTAAGCGTTGCGTTGGACGCGGTAACCTTTGTGCTTTTTGGACCAGGGGCAGCACTGACAGTCGCGGCAATCGGACTGTGTGCTGCATACGTGGCGAGGGAGAGGAGCGTCACGAGTTGGAACATGATCACCGCTCTCGTGACTCGAGCGGTCGGTTTGGCCTTAGCGTCACTCCTCACGGCTGCGATCGTCATGCTCGGGCTTGCTCCGTTGCTCGGCCCGTGGGCGACGGCGGGACTGGCGACGATGTGCTACTTCCTGACGGAATCGTTCGCAGGACAGGTGGCTAGCGCTTTCAGAACCAAGCGCGCTCTCTCTGGATTGCTGCGCGGCAATCTTCGCCGTCAGGTGCCCGTATTGGCGGCGGAAATGAGTGCAGCTTTGCTAGCAGTTGTAGTTTATGGCTCGATGGCGGTGTGGAGCTTGTTGCTAGTGGTGGCTTTGCTTCTTCTGATCCGTCAATCCTATGCTCTGCTGCTAGGAATTGCCGACACCTATCAGACCACGGTGGAAGTACTGGTCGCGGCCGCAGAGGGGGTAGAGAGTGGACTCAAGGGTCATGCAGAACGCACAGCATACATCGCGAGGGAGCTGGCAGCCGCATGCAGACTGGGAGCACAAGAGGTAGAACGCGTCAGCTATGCCGCACTATTGCATGACCTTGATACATTGAGTGCGACAAGGGACCCCCTGAACAAGCGCACGCCTGCATCGGCGGTTCTGAGTGAAGTGCGCTTCTTTGCGCCTGTCGTCGAAATCTTGCGTCTGTGCGAAGAAGAATCAGACCAGCAGGACTCGTCGAACGAAGCCGATCAAACATCCGCTCTGATCGTGGCTTTGGCCAGTGACATCGACGCAGTGGAGCACCCGCAGGTACATCTCGATGGTGGGCGTAGCCTGGTTTCGAGGGTCGCAGCGCGCGTGGACCGAAGAGTGAAGGCCCGGGTCATCGCGGCAGCGCTACGACTCGGTTATCCCGTTCCTGCTGTTCCATGATGGCGGTTGCGGTGATTGGCACGTGCCTTCTGCTGGTTCCAGCTGTCGGGGGAACGTGGAGAGCGCTCGCCGAGCTGCGGCTTCCATTTGATTTGCCGATACTGACGCTATTTCTCATCCAAGGCTTCTTGAGGGGTCGTCTACTGGGCGCGCGTTCTGATTTTGGCCAATGGACGGTCTTCGCGTGGGCTTGCGTTTGTTTCGCATTGCTGCTCATGGTTGCTTTCTCTTGGCGGCGGGCCGGTTCCAGTGTCTTAGTGCTCGGACTCTCGTCAAATCTGGCCGTGGTCTTGCTCAACGCTGGGATGCCCTACGTGTACACATCAGATGGTGTACATTCGACTGCGAGCGCTTTCTATCATGCCGCCAACCTGGGGACGCGCCTTGTCGTACTAGGGGACGTGCTGCCGGATCCGTCGGGTCAGTACCTGCTAAGTGTGGGCGATCTGCTCCTATGCATTGGAGCAGTCACCATGGTGGTTGCCGCCTCAGTAGAGAAGCTTGACCCAGTACACCGTTGAATCTGCGCAGCCGTTGCGCTAAGTTCCCTCGTATACGGTGCCCCCCGTCCCGCGCTTGATACTGAGCGGAGGTAGGCGGTGGCTGGCCATTCGGCGTATTGGTGCGTACCCGACTTCGGGGAGACTGTCTTTCGAGACCGTATCGTAGGTTTGGTGCGCCGATCCGGAGCAAGATTCGTCGTAATGGCGGGTCAGTCTGGCTGCGGAAAGACTCTAGCAGCAGCACAGTTCGCTTCGATGTCTGAGATGCCCGTTCTGTGGATTTCTGCTGGTGGATCGAGCGTGACGAGCGAAGTGGTTCTGTCTGAACTCCTTTCGTTCATTCTTGGTGATTGCTCGGATCTCACCAGAGCGAGCGAAAGAGGCAAGGATGACCTGTTAGACGCACTCTTCGCTGCAACTAGAGCTTCATCTTCCCCGGGAGTTCTGGTCGTGATTGACGACTTGGCATCCGATCAGGGTCGTTCCCTTGAGCAGATGCGGACCCTGCATAATGCGGTAGCGCCTCTGGGCCACCGCTTGCTGTTGACGACTCGGGACAGCACGGCGCATGAACTTGATACGCTGAGCGATTCGACGGTTCTCTCAGAGGCTCAACTCGCGGTCACATGGGCGGAATGTGCGCAGCTTGCGTCTCTCTATGGAAGTGACCATGAAGCGCTCAGGAGCGATTTGCAGGCAGCTGGCGGCCATATCGCGATGACATGCTTGCTGTTAGAAGCAGGTTCGAGGGAAGGCGACGGCTGCGAGCTCGAACTGCCTTCGATGCGCATTCTTTTTCGCCGCGCTGGCGGACAACTCTGGGACGCAGTTGACGAGCTAGACTTGTTCAGGGTTGCCCTTCTGGGTCAAGGCGATACGCAGGACTTGATTGCACTTGGAGTCACCAAACCGCACTCGCTGCTTCAGGCGCTCTCACGAATACCTCTTGTGAGAGTCTCCAAGGCTGGTAAGGAGCGGCGGCAGCAGTTTGCGGTACACAGCCTTGCAGAAGGCTGGTTACTTGACGAGCTTGCAAGTTCTCGACGGGCAGTGGAGGTTGACCTCGTTTTCTCGGTGTGCGAGGTGCTCGCACACCGAGGCGACTTCCGCCGAATTGGTCGCATTCTGAGCGAGTATGCTACGCCGTATGACTTGCAGAGGTTGCTACTGAAGCATGCTGAGGCCATGCTGGAAGCGCGGGTAGTCAATCCTCTGCTGAACGCCTTCGAAACCCTCGAAATTCGTGTGTTGATGGGTGAACCGCGTCTGCTCAGGTTGTGGGCCGAGTCGTTGCTGCTTTCCGGGCGACCGGTGGAGGCTGCATCTAAGGCAAGAGCGGCAATCAGACTAATGCCCCATGCTGGCGATGGATCTACGACGCGTATCGACACGCTGATCGTTCTGGCTGAGGCGCTGAAGCGCCTCGACGCATTCCGGGGTTGCGAGGAAGTGGCAGACGAAATGACTCACTTTCTCCGATCAGGCTTAGACAAATCGGTCGGTGTAAGAGCGGCTTTAGCTGTGGTGGGGATTCGTTGCAACGCTGGACATCTCGAGGCTGCGTGTGAAGTGACGCAACACCTCAACGGTCTGAGGACTGAAGGATATCTCGCGCCTCGCGATGAAAGCATGACGATTCAGTACATGGGAATCATCCGTGGCCTGAAAGACGGCGATTTCATCGGAAGCGTCGCTGACCTCAGTGTTGCGGCTTCGGGGCTTGATGATTGGCTAACTGAGCGACTGACGATTCGTGGCAATCTTGCCCTAGCGTTGGTGGAAATCGGCAGAGTCGGGCGTGCGCTGCCGCTGGCACGATACGCAGCTGCTTCTGGTGACGACTATCTGGCTAGTGCGTTTAGAGTGGGCGCGGCTTTGTCGGCGGCGGCATTAGGGCGAGATGAGGACGCCCTGCGGGACGCGAAGGCCGCTTTGGACGCTAGTGTTGTGGCGGGCTGCGAGTACGACTTGGCCGTAAACCGCGTAGCCGTAGCCGTCATTCTTCGCGCCGCGGGCCGTCTGGACGATGCGTTGGCACAGGCCGAGCGGGCCTACGAGCGCCTGTGCGTGATCAACTACATGGGCTACAGGCCGCTCGCTGCCCTCGAGGTCGCGGCGTCGCTCCTGTCCCTCGGCGACATTGCGGCGGCCAGACGCTGGGTCGCCAACGTCGAGTCTGAGGACGGCTTCGGGGTCAACCGCTACCACGCCCTTCGTGCGGCGATGATCCTTGCGGAGTGCGACCGTATCGAGGGTGATGTCCATCGCGGCATCTCACGTCTGGAAGCTCATGCCGAGCACATCCTGTCGGAAAGCTCCAACTGGCAGATGGCGATGTACTGCCGGGCGTTTCCTGGCCTGCTCGGCATGTTCGCGGCAGCTGTCGGTGCGGAGCGCATACCAGTCCACATGCTGCGCATGGTGATGCCTGAGTTTGCGGAAAGAGGTATGCGCGCCTCGAGAGACTGGCTGGAGCGGGGCGAATGGGAACTGCTGGGCCGTCGCTGTCTTGGTGACACCGGCTTCTCGATGCTCGAGCGACGGCAGGGTGAGCCGATCTGCCATGTGCGGCTCTTTGGCGGGCTCGACGTCGTGGTCGGTGATCGCGTGGTCACTTCGCGTGACTGGAAGAAGAGCAAAGCGCGCCTCATGTTCGCCATGTTGGTCGCGCGTCGTGGGAGAGAAGTGGCCAGGGAGCAGGTGCTCGAGCACCTGTGGCCGGACCTGTCCGAGGAACGTGCGCGCAACAACTACTACGTGGCATGGAGCGCGATGAAGCTCGCGCTCATGGGGCAGACGAGCCGCTCGACGAAGTGCCCGTACGTCGACAACAGGGGCGGACGTCTGCGGATCGTCGCCGACGTGCTGCGTTCGGACATCGACGAGTTCGAAGAGGCGCTCGAGCAGGCCCGTGACGCGGACGCGGCGGGTGACACGGATACGGCGCTCTCCGCGTATGTACGCTTGTCAACCGTGTATCGCGGGGAGCTCTTGCCCGGCGACGTATATGACGACTGGTTCGCCCCGCTGCGCGACCACTACCAGCGGGAGTTCATCGACGCGATGATGCAGGCAGCCGAGCTGCTGCTCGAGCGTGACGACCCTTGCGAAGCACTCGTCTACGCGCGACGCGCCCTGTCCGCGGACCCCTTGCGCGAAGATGCCTATCAGGTGGCACTTCGCTGTCATATCGCAGCAGGTCAGCGCAGTGGTGCGATCGAGACGTTCCTCCAGTGTCGCGACCGGCTCTCCGAGGACCTCGGGCTCGATCCCTCGGCGGAGACGATGGCTCTGTACCAGGAGATTCTCGTCATGGAGGACTGTCCTCGGTACGACGACTACGGTCTTTCCTGACGACACGGTCTGGGCGGCTTGAGGTTGGTAAGAAACGGTTAAGACCCGCCTGCTACGGTGTGAGCGAATCGGATGACCTCCGATTCGGCGCAGGGCTCGTCGGGCTTCCCGCAGCAGGGACTTCGCGAGCGGAGCGCGGCTCACGGCAGGTGTGGAGCGGGAGAGTTCCAGAGGGGCACCGCAGAGCCGTCAGGTCTTCGCTCGGGCCCGAGGGGCCGCTGCGCGGCTTCCCCCGGAGCGGAGCCGGCGAGGTGCTGGACCGGCTCCGTCTCTCGGTGTGGTCGGCGTCGGTCACACACGGGTTTCGACACAGGGTTCGAGCTGTCGCGCAGTGCGCGATGACTGAGGAGTGGTTCGCCTCGGACGAGCCTCGTGTCAAGCGTGTGAAGCCCCCGGGCGGGCGTGGCCCCTGTGCTAGAATCGGCGGGGTCTCCACGCATACCCAGACCTCCGAAGAGGTGTATCCAATCCATGGTCAACATCCTGCAGAAGCTCCTCACGTTCGGTGAGGGCAAGCAGCTTCGCGCCTATGAAGATCTCGTGGTGCGCATCAACGAGCTCGAATCCGTCTTCGAGCCGCTAGACAATGCGGCGCTGGCGGCCAAGACGGCGGAGTTCCGCACACGGGTCGATCGCGGCGAGGACTTGAAGTCGCTGCTACCTGAGGCTTTCGCCGCGATGCGCGAAGCCTCCAAGCGCGCCCTCGGCATGCGGCATTTCGACGTTCAGCTCATCGGTGCCATGGTCCTGAACGACGGCATGATCGCCGAGATGAAGACCGGTGAGGGAAAGACGCTCGTGTCGACCTTGGCCGGCTACCTCAACGCACTCGAGGGCAAGGGCGTCCACGTCGTCACGGTCAACGACTACCTGGCCAAACGCGACAGCGAGTGGATGGGCCGCGCGTATGCGGCACTCGGCATGAGCGTGGGCCTCATACAGGCCCAGATGGAGCCTCACAAGCGCGTCCCCGCCTACCAGGCCGACGTCACGTATGGAACGAACTCGGAGTTCGGCTTCGACTACCTCAGAGACAACATGGTCGTCAGTCCGCGAGACCGCGTACAGCGTGGGCATCACTACGCCATCGTCGACGAGGTCGACTCGATTCTCATCGACGAGGCGCGCACGCCGCTCATCATCTCAGGCGCTGGCACCAAGTCCGCCGAGACGTACAAGGACTTCGCGAAGGTCGTGCCCCGCCTCCGGGAGGGGATCGACTTCGAGCTTGACGAGGCCAAACGCACGATCGCGCCCACGGAGACCGGCATCAAGAAGGTCGAGCAGGCGCTGGGCATCGATGACATCTACCTCGACCCGTCCGGTCAGCTCGTCAACCATCTCCAGCAGGCGCTCAAGGCGCAGTTCCTCTTCAAGCGCGACGTGGACTACGTGGTCAAAGACGGTGAAGTGCTCATCGTGGACGAGTTCACCGGCCGCCTGATGTACGGCCGCCGCTACTCAGAGGGTCTTCATCAGGCGCTGGAAGCCAAAGAGCGTGTCCATGTGCGCGAAGAGAACCAGACGCTCGCGACGATCACGCTGCAGAACTACTTCCGCATGTATGAGAAGCTGTCGGGCATGACGGGAACGGCCGTGACCGAGGACAAGGAGTTCCGCGAGATCTACAACCTACCGGTGATGGTGATCCCGACCAACAAGCCGATGATCCGGGAAGACCGCAACGATCTCGTGTACCGGACGGTGGCCGCGAAGTTCGAGGCCGTCGTCAACGACATCGTTGAGCGCCACAAGGCGGGTCAGCCCTGCCTCGTCGGCACGATCTCGATTGAGAACTCGGAGCGCCTGTCGCGGTTGCTCCAGAAGCGTGGCATCCCCCACAACGTGCTCAATGCGAAGTTCCACGAGCAGGAGGCCCACATCGTGGCGCAGGCCGGTCGCTTGGGCGCAGTGACGATCGCGACCAACATGGCAGGTCGCGGCACCGACATCATCCTGGGTGGCAATCCCGAGTTCCTGTGGGAGGACATCGTCCGGGAGCGCGGCATACAACCCGAGGAGGCTTCGGACGAGCAGCGCGCGGAAGCGCTCGCCGAGGCCAAACGCATCTGCGCCGCCGAGCACGAGAAGGTGGTCGCCGCAGGTGGGCTCGCCGTACTAGGCACCGAACGCCACGAGTCCCGCCGCATCGACAACCAGTTGCGCGGTCGCTCAGGCCGCCAAGGAGACCCGGGTGTCTCGCAGTTCTACCTGTCTCTTGAAGACGATCTCATGCGGCTGTTCGGCGGTGACCGCATGGACCGGATCTCCGCGTTCATGGCCAAGGCTGACATCCCCGATGACATGCCCATCCAGGCCGGCATGGTGAGCAAGGCGGTCGAAAGCGCACAGCGTCAGATCGAAGCGATGAACTTCGCTGCCAGGAAGCACGTCCTCGAGTACGACGACGTCATGAACAAGCAGCGCGAGGTCATCTACGCGGAACGACAGCGGGTGCTCGATGGCAAGGACATCCACGAGCGTGTCGAGACGATGATGGCCGATGTGATCGCATCGAACGTTCTCACCTTCTGCCCGGAGCGGACCTACTCCGAGGACTGGGACTGGGAGACGCTCGGGCTGTGGTTCAACGATCTGACCGGTTTGGGCTCAGGACCTGTGGAGGCGGCGAAAGGCGAGATCGACAATCCACACGAACTTGCCGAGGCATTGGCTGAAGCGGCCTTGGAAGCGTATGCGCGCAAGGAGTCCGAGATCGGGCCTGAGCCGTTGCGTGAGCTTGAGCGCCACGTCATGTTGCGCATCATCGACGCTCGCTGGATGGAGCACCTCCAGGAGATGGACTACCTCAAGGAGGGCATCGGACTGAGGGCGATGGGTCAGCGCGACCCCAAGGTCGAGTACAAGAACGAGGCGTACGATATGTTCGCGGCCATGGTGCAGGGGATCAACGAGGACTTCCTGCGCACCATGATGCATATGCAAGTGGCCTTCGAGCCGGAGCCCGAGCCGCTACCGCTGCTCGACAACGTGAGCTACTCGGCGCCGAGCGAGTCGTCGATCTTCACGAGCGCCGCGAGTGCGGCGGCCGCTGTGGGCGTCGATGCTCCCTCGCCTGACGCGATCGCTGCGGCAGCTGCCATCGCGGGGGGTGGCGCGAAGGCGACGACCGTTGTCAAAGACAAGGATGACCCTTGGGCCAACGTCGGCCGCAACGAGCCGTGCCCCTGCGGCAGCGGCAGGAAGTACAAGAAGTGCCACGGGGCGAACGCGTAGGACGTACGACAAGATGATCACCGACCACGCATCAGACATCCTGGCACTCAGAGACCGTGTGAACAGCATCGCCGAGTACCTGCACATCGAGGCGAAGCGTGGAGAGCTCGCCGCACTGGACGAGAAGGCGGCTGCACCGGGCTTCTGGGACGACCAGGCTGCAGCGCAGGCGCACATGGCCCAGGCGGCCGGGCTTCGCGACGAGATCGAGACCTACGAATCGGTGGTGAGTCTGCTCGACGACGCTGAGGTGGCCAACGAGCTCGCCCTCAGCGAGGAGGATGAGGACCTCGCGGCGGAAGTCACTTCGATGCTCGCTGAGGCTCAGTCGCGCGTCGATGGCCTTGAGGTCGGCAGCTGGTTCACCGGCGAGTTCGACCATGGCGATGCGATCGTCACCATCACGCCTGGTCAGGGTGGGCTCGAGGCGCAGGACTGGGCCGAGATGCTCCTGCGCATGTACACGAAGTACTGTGAACGCAAGAGGTGGAAGCTCGACCTCCACGACGCCCCCGCGGGTGTCGAGCTGGGCATCGACCGCGCCGTGTTCACGGTGCACGGACGCAACGCGTACGGCATGCTGCTCTCCGAGATGGGCGTTCACCGGCTGGTGCGCATCAGCCCCACTGACGAGAAGAAGCGCCGGCAGACGACGTTCGCCGGTGTCGAGGTCCTGCCTGTCCTGCCGGACGACGTCGAGGTCGAGATCAGGGAAGAGGACCTGCGTATCGACGTCTACCGCTCCAGCGGTCCCGGTGGACAGTCCGTGAACACGACCGACTCCGCCGTGCGGATCACCCACCTGCCCACGGGTCTCGTGGTCACATGTCAGAACGAGAAGTCCCAGCACAAGAACAAGGAAGCCGCGATGCTCATCCTGCGTTCGCGTCTGTACGAGATCGAGCGCGAGAAGCGCGAGGCCGAGCTCGATGAACTCCGTGGGCCGAAGCGTGAGATCACGTTCGGCAGCCAGATCCGCAACTACGTGCTGTACCCATACCAGATGGTAAAGGACGTTCGGACGGGAATCGAGACCGGCAACGTCGACGCGGTGCTTGACGGAGACATCGAGCAGTTCGTCGTCGGCTACCACCGCTGGAGGGTCCACCAGGAGCAGGCCGACGCGGTCGGCGCTGCATCGCGAGAGTAGTCATCGTGCGGCTGCTCGCCGACCTGCACACGCACACGATCGCCTCGGGCCACGCCTACTCGACCTACACCGAGCTCGCCCAGGCCGCACGGGCCAAGGGACTCCAACTCATCGCGGTCACGGACCACGGTCCGTCGGTGCCCCAGGGCGCGCACCCATGGTACTTCTGGAACGCGAAGGCGGTTCCCAGCGTGCTGGACGGCGTTCGCATCCTCAAGGGATGCGAAGCGAATCCGGCACTCGACACCGAAAACGGCATCGACCTTCCCGACGAGCTGCTCCGCCTGCTCGATATCGTGGCGGTGGGGTTCCATCCGCTCACCGGTTTCGACGATCGCGATCGTGCGAAGAACACCGAGGCGCTGCTTCGCGTCATCGCCAACCCGTACGTCGACATGATCACGCATCCAGGTAACGAGCATGAGTTCCCACTCGACCTCGAAGCGGTGGTGGACGCCGCTGCGACGCACAACGTGATACTCGAGCTCAATGACCACTCCTTCGCACCGACGAGCGCGCGTTCGGGCAGCTGCGCCCGTGAGCGCGAGTTCGCTGAGGCGTCACTGGCGGCAGGGGTTCCCTTGGCGGTGGGTTCTGACGCGCACTATGCGCTCGCGGTGGGTCGTTTCGACGCAGCGTGCGCCGTTGCTGAGGAGATCGGCATCGGTCCCGAGCGCCTCGTCAACCGCGATGCCCGGACCGTCCTCGACCATCTCCAGTCCAAGCGTGAGCGACCGCGACTGGACGTAGGCGGGGAGTGGAGCTGGCCGCGCGACGACGCCGGCCGCCTTCCGGAAGGCGAGGTGTGAGCAAGATGGTGACTCGCACGCTGAGCCCGGTCCGAGTCTTGAAGGCCCGACCAGTGCGCGACTATGCGCTCATGACCGCGGGACTCGCGCTGACAGCCTTCGGTCTTGATGCCTTTCTCATCCCGAACCGGATCGCGGCTGGCGGTGTCTCGGGCCTGGCCACGGTCATCTACTACACGTTGCGCGAACTGGCGCGCTTCGACCTCAGCATCGCGCTGCAGGTGTTCCTCATGAACGCCGTCCTGCTCGTCGTCGCGGCGAGCCAGCGCGGCCTCACGTATGTGGCGAAGACCATCTACGGCATCATCGGCCTATCACTGTTCATCGAGCTGTTCGCCCGCTTCAACCCCATCGTGGGCTCCGAGGACCTGCTGCTCGCCGCCCTGTACGGCGGGGCGATCTCCGGCCTGGGTGTGGGGCTCGTCTTCAAAGCGGGGGGGAACACAGGAGGCACGGACATCGTGGCTCAGCTGCTCTCGCGGCGGTTCCCGTTGGGCGTGGGCCAGATCATGTTGGCCGTCGACGCCGCCGTGACGCTGCTCGCGGCGATCGCGTTCGGACCCGTGCTGGCCATGTACGGGGCCGTGGCGATCTTCGTCGGGTCAGCGACCATCGACGTGGTCCTCGAAGGCATCTCCGTGGAGAAGGCCGTGTTCATCATCAGCGACGAGCACGATTCGATCGCGCAGGCAGTCGTTCACGAGATGGGACGGGGGGCGACTTCGCTCCAAGCCACAGGGGTCTGGACCGGCGAGGAGCGCAAGATGCTCTTCGTCGTGCTGTCACGAAACGAGATCGACTCTCTCAAACGCGTCGTGGCCACGATCGACCCGACTGCTATGGTGGTCATCAGCGACGTGCACGAGACCATCGGTGAGGGATTCAAGAGCATGCCCGGGTGACGACAGGAGCCGAAGTGCGACGGACGCGCGCACCAAGCGCGAGTCGAAGCCGCGTGGGACGACGACGGATTCGACGCGAACGCATGGGCGGTGGCTCGTGCGGTCGAACGCGGGCGCCGGTGGCCGCCCGTCGCGCTAGTGCTATCCTTTGCGACGCTCGTCTTCAGACCGTCAGGCGATAGGAGTCGTACCAATGTTCGATGCCAGCGTAGTCGCGTCCAAGGCCGCACGGATGCGCCGCGACATCGTCGAGATGATCGCCGCAGCGGGCAGCGGTCACCCCGGTGGCTCGCTATCGGCCGCGGACATCGTGGCGACGCTGTACTTCGGCGGGGTGTTGCGTCACGACCCCGCGAATCCTGAGTGGCCTGAGCGCGACAGGTTCGTGCTGTCGAAAGGCCACGCGGCGCCCGTGCTCTACGCGGCGCTTGCAGAGGCAGGCTATTTCGGCCGTGACCATCTGGCGACGCTGCGCAAGCTGGGTTCGATCCTGCAGGGCCACCCGGACAGCAAGAAGACGCCGGGTGTGGAGGTATCGACCGGTTCTCTCGGGCAGGGGCTCTCGATAGCGGCGGGTCTTGCCGCCGGCCTTCGTCAGAATCCCGATGACGACCGCGCCGTGTTCTGTCTCCTCGGCGACGGCGAGCTGCAAGAGGGCCAGGTCTGGGAAGCCGCGATGTTCGCTGCTCACCACGGGTTGGGAAACCTTGTCGCGATAGTCGATGACAACGGACTGCAGATCGATGGGGCGTGTAGCGAGGTCATGTGTCTCGGGCACATCGCGGCGAAGTTCGTCGCATTCGGCTGGAAGGCGGCTGAGGTGGACGGTCACGACATTCCGGCACTGCACGACGCTCTTGCAGCCGCGAAGTCCCACTCGGAAGGCCCGACGGTCGTCGTGGCGCATACGATCAAGGGCAAGGGCGTTTCGTTCATGGAGAACGAGGCTGGCTGGCACGGTAAGGCCCCCAGTGCTGACGAGCTGGCGACGGCACTTGCGGAACTCGCGTTGTCGGAAGGCGGTGTGCGATGAGCCCGAAGGCGACGCGTGAAGCGTTCGGAGAGACCCTCGTCGAACTCGCCCGTGAGGGTGTTGACGTGGTGGCCGTCGAAGCCGACCTGTCCAAGTCGACGACCACCGCCAAGTTCGGCGACGCCTATCCTGAGCGCTTCTTCAACGTCGGCATCGCCGAGCAGAACATGATCGACGTGGCGGCAGGGCTGGCGGTGGCAGGCAGGGTGGCGTTCACCGGTTCGTTCGCGGTCTTCGCCACGGGTCGTGCCTATGACCAGGTGCGGAACACGGTGTGCTACTCCGGTCTTGACGTGAAGCTCGCGCCGACGCACTCCGGCATCACGGTCGGACCCGATGGTGGCAGCCACCAGATGATCGAGGACCTGGCGCTCATGCGGGTACTGCCGGGCATGCGTGTTCTGGTTCCGGCCGACTTCGCTGCGGCCAAGTCCGCGCTGCGGGCGGCCGCCGCGACGCCCGGTCCCTTCTACGTCCGGCTGGGCCGCTCGAGCTTCGCCGACGTGTACGACGCCGACTTCGTCTTCGAGGTCGGAAGGGCCTACGTGTTGCGCGAAGGAAGCGATGTCACGCTCGCGGCGTGCGGCATCATGGTCGCGGAGGCGCTGAAAGCGGCTGACATCCTCGCCGAGGCGAACGTTTCCGCGGAGGTCATCGACGTGGCGAGCGTCAAGCCGCTCGATGTCGACACGCTCGTCGCGAGCGTGGCCAAGACGGGGCGCATCGTCACCTGCGAGGAGCACTCCGTCCTGGGGGGCATGGGTTCGGCGGTCTCAGAGGTCCTGTCTGAGGCGTGCCCGGTGCCCACGCGGCGCATCGGCGTGGCTGATGTGTTCGGCACGAGCGGCGAGCCCGCCGAGCTCATGGAGCACTTCGGACTCACGGCAAGGCACATCGTCGAGGCTGCGACCGAACTCGTTCGCTGAGTGTGGGGTTCGAGCGAATCCATAGCCTCTCCACGGCCGAAAACCGTCCCGCCATGGGTTCCTTTGCTAGAATCGCACGCGGGAATCGACGCCATGAAACGGAGCATCCCTTGAGCGAACCCACAGGCGCGCCGAGCGTCGCGAGACCGGCCCCCGAGGCCGCCGCACCTGTCCGCACCGGCCCTTCGATGATCAGCATGAGGGGCGTGTCGAAGTTCTACGTGGCCGATAAGCCGGCCCTCGTGGACGTCGACGTCGACATCAAGGCCGGTGAGTTCGTCTTCATCGTGGGCCACTCGGGCTCTGGCAAGTCGACCTTCATCCGGCTGCTGCTTCGCGAGCTCATGCCCACGCGCGGTCAGATCGTCGTCGCCGGCCAGGACCTGGTCAAGCTCAAGAACTGGAAGGTGCCGTACCTGCGCCGCAACATAGGGTGCGTGTTCCAGGACTTCAAGCTCCTGCCCAACAAGACCTCGTTCGAGAACGTCGCGTTCGCGCTCGAGGTCATCGGCAAGTCCAGGCACGTCATCCGTACGCAGGTGCCTGAGGTGCTCAGGCTCGTGGGTCTTGAGGACAAGATCGACAGCTATCCGGACGAGCTGTCCGGAGGCGAACAGCAGCGGGTCTCGATCGCACGCGCCTTCGTGAACAGGCCGCCGCTTCTTCTGTGTGACGAGCCGACAGGCAACCTCGACCCGCAGACGTCGCTCGGTATCATGAAGCTGCTCGAACGCATCAACAAGACGGGCACGACGGTGCTCGTCGCCACTCACGACCGTGAGATGGTCGACAACATGCGCAGACGAGTCATCGCCCTCGAGGGCGGCCGCATCATCCGCGACCAGGACCGAGGGGTGTACGGCTATGTCGATTAACGTCGGGTACTTCGTACGCGAGTCAGTACAGAACTTCCGGCGCAACTGGGTGATGAGCCTGGGCGCCGTGATCACGATCTACCTGTCGCTGCTGCTCGTGGGCATCTTCATCGCCACCGGCTTCGTCGTGAACAGCATCGTCGCCGACGTCGAGAGCAAGGTCACCATCCAGATCTTCCTCAAAGACGGGGCGGCCACTGAGGACGTCAACGCGCTGCAACAGCAGATACTGAACGACCCGCTCGTCGACGGAGTGGACTACACGAGCAAGGACGAGGCGCTGAAGAAGTTCAAGGAGGACATGAAGCAGTCGCCTGAGATCATCGACCAGCTCGAGGGAAACCCGCTTCCCGCCTCGTTGGACGTGACGCTCAAAGACCCGCGCACCGTCGAGCAGATGGTCACCAAGATCAAGGCGAATCCGCTGTTCGCAAAGGTCGCGGACAGACCCGATGACCCTGAGAAGTCCCTGAAGTACGGGCAGCAGATCGTGCAGCGGCTGTTCGCCTTCACGCGGGTGGTCCGCATCATCGAGATCGTGTTCGTCGCGATGCTGGGCGTCGTGAGCCTGATCTTCATCAACAACACCATCCGGCTCGCCATCTACGCGCGCCGCAAGGAGATCGGCATCATGCGACTGGTGGGGGCGAGCAACTGGTTCATCCGTACGCCGTTCCTGCTTGAAGGTGTGTTGCAGGCGATGATTGGCGCGACCCTCGCTATCCTGTCCGTCATCGGTCTGCAGGCCGCCATCATCCCCAAGCTTCGCGAGGCGCTGCCGTGGCTCGCGGTCCAGCTCTCGGGGTCGGCGACGGCTCAGATCGCGTTGTGGCTCATCGTAGGCGGCATCATCATCGGTGTCGCCGGGTCGTGGCTCGCGATGACCCGGTACCTCAAGGTCTGAGTCCGCGCACCGACCTCACGCACCGGAAGAAGGCTTCAGCTCGCATGAATACCGTTTTGAAGGCGCTGGTCGCGGTCAGTCTCGCCATCATCCTCGCGGCCGGGGGATTCGTCGGTGGCTTCGCGTTCGCGAAATTCGGTCCCACGCGGCTTGATCTTCCGCCGGCCACCGCGCAAGAGGACCCCGCGCTCACCGACCACGTCATGGAGGTCTACGACCTGCTTCAGGGCCAGGCGCTCGAACCACCGAGCGAGACGTCGGCAACTGCGGGCGCGATCCAGGGTCTACTCGAGAGTGGGGGCGACAAGTACGGCCTGTACTTCGATCCGCGGCACTTCGAGTACTTCAACCAGGAGATGTCCGGAGAGTTCGGCGGCATAGGTGTCACGCTCGGCGAACAGGATGGCACGACGTACGTCGTCGAGGTGTTCAAGGACACGCCGGCCCAGCGCGGAGGACTCAAGACGGGGGACCGCTTCCTCGTCATCGACGGGGTCAGGCGTGAGAAGTGGGCGACCGACGAGGTCGTCAAGCGGGTCCGTGGCAAGGAGGGCACCAAGGTCAAGCTCACCATGCTCAGGCCGGGGAAGAAGGGCGTGCCCGGCAAGGAGTACTCTGTCGAGCTCACGCGCGCCATCATCACCTTCCCCAACCTGACGAGCGAGATGAAAGGTGACGTAGGCTACATCCGTCTCGCGCAATTCAACGACAACGCGACCGTCGAGATCTCGAAGGCGATTGACGAGCTGACGAAGAAGGGCGCGAAGGCGTTCGTGCTGGACCTGCGCGACAATCCGGGCGGCGCGCTGGGGCAGGCGGTGAGCGTCTCGTCACTGTTCGTGGACGGGGGCGTCATCGTCCGGGTCGCCGAACGTGGAAAGCCTGAGGTCGAGCACCACACGGTGGGCAAGAAGATCACGGACGCCCCGCTCGTCGTGCTGATCAACGAGAACTCCGCTTCCGCAAGCGAGATCGTGGCGGGTGCGCTGCAGGACTACAAGCGCGCCGTCCTCATGGGAGAGCAGAGTTTCGGCAAGGGGAGCGTGCAGACGGTCAAGCGGCTCTCGTTCGGCGGCGCGGTCAAGTTCACGACCGCGCACTACCTCACCCCGAAGCGCAGGGCGATCGACGGCGTCGGGCTCAAGCCCGATGTCGTCGTGAAGATGGACGTGGAAGACGAGATGGACCCAGACAAGGACGTCCAGCTCAAGCGTGCCGTCGAGGAAGCCAGGAAGCTCGCGCGTTAGTCCTCGCCGCGCCGGAGAGCTCGCGCGTCAGTCCTCGTCGTCCTCGTCGTCGAGCAGGATGAGACTCTCGAAGTCCTGCATCTCCTCGGCCATGAGCAAGCGCGGTCGGCGGCTATCGCCTTCCTCGCCGGATTCGTCGTCCTCGGGCAGCGAGATGAGTTCCAAGACCGTGTCGTCGCCATGCATGACGAAACGCCAGCGCTCGTCGTCGACGGCTTCGAAGTCGAGGTAGCGGAATGACGCCACGTTCAAGAAGAGGCAGCCGTTGACCACGATGGTGGACGACTCGGTGTCGGCCATGAGCTTGACGAGCGCGGCCCGGCCCTCATCGATCACGGCACCGTCGACGAGGTAGCGGTACTCGAGGGTCTCGATGGTCTCCAGGGCGCGCAGCATGTCGCGGTAGTTCGAGAGTGAACCTCGTCCGACGAGGCAGGGGGCGAGCGGGCGACGCTGGTCCATGGGCGACTCCGTGACGGGCGTGAGTGGTTGGGCGGTGACTGACCTTCTGGTGATTCTAGCATCGCCGGGAAGCGACGCCCGTGCCATCCGCCGTGCGGTAGACTCGATTCGACGGGCGGCGAAGGGGAGGGATTTCGTGGCGAAACCGAAGAAGGTCGCCAAGGGGCGCCGTTCGGGGCTCGTCGTCGGGAAGATCTCGATGACGCGCCGCGGATACGGGTTCGTGGCCTCGGAGCACGGCGACTACTACGTCTCGGCACGGGATGCCAACGGTGCCATGCACGGCGACCTCGTCCAGTTGCGCCCGGACGCCAAGCGCGGCCGCGAGGGACGGAGCGGCGTCGTCGTGCGCGTGCTCGAGCGGGCCGTCACGCAGGTGGTCGGGCGCTTCGAACGGCACGGCGCGATCGGTATCGTCGTCCCCGCTGACCGGCGCATCCGCACGGATGTGTTCATCGCGAAGAACGCGATCGGCGAAGCGGAGCCCGGTGACATCGTCGTCGCTCGGCTGATCGGCTACCCGTCGCGCACGCAGGCCGCCCAAGGTGTGATCGAGGAGATCGTGGGGCGCGAGGACGACCCCGGTATCCAGATCGAGATCATCATCCGCGAACACGGGCTTTCCACCGAGTTCTCGGAGGAGGCGTTGACGCAGGCCGCCGGCATCGAGCTCGATGTTGACAGCGCGTTGACGCGCGAACTCGAGCGGCGTGACGTCCGTGACCGCTTCACCTTCACCATCGACCCGGCCGATGCGCGCGATTTCGACGACGCTATCTCCATCGAGCACGTGGACGGGCTTGTCAGGTTGGGCGTGCACATCGCCGACGTGAGCCACTACGTGCCGTGGGACTCGCCGATCGACGCCGACGCTCGCCAACGCGCGACGAGCGTCTACCTTGTTGACCGCGTGCTGCCCATGCTGCCCGAGAAACTGTCCAACGAGGTCTGTTCACTCAATCCCGGCGAGGACCGGCTCTCGTTCACGGTGGACATCTACCTTGACGCGAACGCGCACGTCGAGCGCTACGAGCTGTACCCGAGCGCCATGCGCTCCGACCGGCGCTTCAACTACGGTGAGGTCCAGCGGATGCTCGATGGCAAGGAGCCGTTCCCCGATGCGATGAGCGAGGCGGCCCTGCGCGATTTCGCACGGGTGGCCAAGCGCATCGGAGAGCGCCGCGTGGCTCGCGGCGGGCTCGACTTCGAGACGGTCGAGGCGAAGGTCAAGCTCGCCGAGGACGGCACACCGCTCGAGGTGGTCGTGCGCGAGCGGACCCAGGCCACGAACATGATCGAAGAGGCGATGATCCTTGCCAACGAGGTCGTCGCGGGGCACATGAACCGGGCGAAGGCGCCCATGGTCTACCGCATCCACGAGGACCCCGACCCTGACGCGTTGGGACACGTGGCGCAGATCCTGAAGGAGTTCGACTACCCCATCAAGGACGTCCACGGCGCGAGCCCGGCGACGTTTCAGCGCATCATCGCGTTCGCGCACAACCGACCTGAGAAGCGCCTCATCAACTCGCTGCTGCTACGGGCTCTCGAACGCGCACGCTACGTGGACTACCTCGGCACGCACTTCGGGCTGGCGAGCGAGGCGTACACGCACTTCACGAGCCCGATCAGACGCTACCCGGACCTCATCGTCCATCGTCTCCTGCGTGCACAGCTGGCAGGGCGGCTCGATGAGGACCCCAACGTCACCGGGATGGTCCCGGAACTCGCCTGGCTCGCCGAGCACTCGTCGTTCATGGAGCGCGAGGCCGAGATGGCCGAGGACGAGTCGGTCAAGTACAAGCTGACTGAGCTCATGTCGGCGCACATCGGCGAAGTCTTCGACGCCTACATCACCGGCGTCACGACGTTCGGGATGTTCGTCCAGCTCGAGAACACCGCCGAAGGACTCGTGCACATCGATACGATGGCCGACGACCGATACCGTCTCGATGCGACGAGGTTCTTGCTCTACGGCGAGGACCGGGGGCGGGTCTTTCGCCTCGGGCAGCCCGTGCGTGTGCGTCTCATCGATGCGGTCCTGAGCGAGTCGCGCCTCGATTTCGAGGTGGCCTGATGACCACATGACGCGACGATGACAATTGGACGCGACTCGGCAACGAAAGTCGGAGGCACGGACTGGGTGAGTCGACGATGAGGCGACCTCTCAACGAAGGGAGCCCGTCCATGTACGACCTCGTCATCGTCGGCGCCGGTCCGGCCGGCTCGACGCTCGCGCGGCTCGCTGCGCGCGTCGGACGCGTCTTGCTCGTCGACAAGCGGCGGGCGACGGACCGCGCCTTTCATCGCATCTGCGGCGGTCTTCTCGCTCCGGTGGCTCAGCGTGCGCTTGCGGCCCAAGGACTGGGCGTGCCCGGGGAGGTGGTCTGCGGCCCCCAGCTGTTCGCGGTCCGGGTGATGGACCTCGTCAGCGGTGACGAGGGGCTCTACCAGCGTCACTATCTGAACGTCGACAGAGCTGCATTCGACGGATGGCTTCGGTCACTCGTGCCGGCAGGCGTCGACCGTGTCGAGGGGTGGCGATTCAGCGGGCTGGAGCGCGAGGGTGAGACGAGCATCGTCACGTTCGACACCCCGGGCGGTGGGCGTGCGAGTGTGAGGACCCGACTCCTCGTAGGAGCCGACGGCGCGGCTTCGTCCGTTCGCATCGCCGCGTTTCCCGGGCAGACCGCACCGAGCTACATCGCGCTGCAGGGGGAGTTCCCGGCGTGGGGGAGCGAGCCACATTTCGGCGCGGTCTTCGACGAGCGGCTCACCGACCACTACGGTTGGACGGTGCCGAAAGATGACCGAGTGCTCGCCGGCATCGCGGTGCCCGAAGGCAAGGGGGTCCGCGATGTCCATGAGCGCTTCATCGCAGGTATCCGCGGCGCGGGGCTCATCTCAGGTCCGCAGCTCGCATCCGGTGCCGCGCGGATCGTGCGACCGTCGCGCCCTTCTCACCTGCTTTTCGGCGGAGACGGGGTGATTCTCATCGGCGAGGCCGCCGGTCTCGTCAGCCCGAGCTCCGCTGAGGGCATCAGCTATGCGCTTCGCAGCGGCGCGGCCGCAGCCGCCGCGATCGCCGACGCGGGTCTGGGGGTCGATGTCGTCGCCGCGTACCGGCGGACGGCGCGCCCGTTGGCCCTCGAGGTGGTTGCGAAGGTGGCCAAGGCGCACGCCCTTCGGCAGCCGCACGTCAGACGCGCGATCATGCGCAGCGGAATCGGCCGGGTCGGGGCAGGCGGTGCTGACATCGGAGGCGTCATCGGCGAGCTGATGGCGCCCTGAGTCCGATTCACATCGCGTCCGCGCTCGTCTCCTCGATCGCGCGGTCTATCTGTCGACGCAGTGCGTCGGGCAGGCCGGGTATCTCGATGTTGACGAAGCCGCGGGTGATCAGCGAAACGGCCTCGTCCTCGGGCACGCCACGGGACATCAGGTAGTACACCCCGTCTTGCGCGATGGGCGAGATGGCGGCCTCGTGGCTGAGCTCCGCTCCGGGGGCGCCCTCGCTCACGAGGTCGGGTATGGCCCACTGGGTCGACTCCCGGCTCGCCACGATGCCGCGGCAGTCAAGGTGGGCCTTGCAGAGGTCGGTCTTGCCGACGAGACGGCCTCGCGAGTACACGACGCTGCGGTCCTTGCTCACCGTCCGCGCCACCGCCTCGCTTCTCGACCCTTCTCCGATCAACTGCGTTTCGCTGCCAAGATCGATCACCGAGTCACCGATGCCATAGACGATCGAGTTGAACACCGCGCGCGACCGTGCGCCGACGCACTTGGCCACCGGGAACGCCTGCAGGGACTTCACGGGCTTGAGCAGCACGTAGTTGTTCACGTAGGTGCCGTCCTCTTCGATGACGACGCCGGTGCGTGGGCGCACGCTGAATTCGTCGGCCCAGTTGTGGACCATCGAGAAGGTGAGGTGCGCCCCCTTGCCCACGTAGAACTCCGAGATGCCGGCGTGCAGCCCCTCTTTCACGTCAGTGTGGATGTTGCATCCGGTGATGACGTTGGCGGTGGCCCCGTCCTCGATCACGATGATGTTGTGCACGTTCTGGCTGACGTTGCTCTCGCTCACGAACAGGCACGCTTGGATCGGCTTGTCGACGCGCGCTCCCGCTTTCACGCGGATGAAGTAGCCCTCGGTCCAGTGGAGCGCGACGAGCGCGGTGTACTTGTCCTTGCCCGGGTCGACCGCCCGCCAGAACCACTTGTCGAGCATCTCGTCGGGGTAGGCTCTAAGCGCGTCTTCGGTGCTCATGACCTCGACCTGGCCGTCGAAGGCCGCCATGACCCGCTCGTAGATGGGAGTGCGGTCGAGCTGGAAGTAGCTCGCCGAGCGCTCGCTCTCGTCAGAGGTGAAGCCGCTCATGAGCGCGGTCTCGCGGATCTGGCGCTCGATCGACTCGATGCTTCCCACGCGGTCATGCTCACTCACCGTCTTGAACCGCGTGATGTCGATGTCTGGCCCGAGTGCGGCGGGTCTGTCGACGGCGGCCAGGGCCGCTGCCTCGATCTCGGCCAGTCGCGCCGCTTGTGCGGGCGTCGGGTTCTCTAGCGCTCGCATAGCACACACTCCACACACTTCTCGAAGCCCTGCTCTCCGATCTCGGCCACGAGGTCACGGGGGTTGCCCGCGCAGGCGAGACGTCCGTCGTAGAGCACGTGCCCCACGTCCGCGTTCACGTATTCGAGGATGTGGCCGGTGTGGGTGATGATGAGCCCGGAGCGCTTCGGGTCGCTCGCCTTCTCGCCCTTGAGCAGTCGCTGCATGGCCGCGCCGACCACGGCTATGTTCTCCAGGTCCACGCCGCTTTCGGGCTCGTCGAAGAGCGCGAGGACGGGCTCTTGGGCGATGAGCTGCGCCATCTCGGCCCGCTTGGCCTCGCCGCCTGAGAAGCCGGCGTTCACGTCGCGGTCCAGCATGCGGACCACGTCGAGTGATGATGCGATCTCGTGCAGCCGGGCGTCGTCGATCTCGCCGCCTGCGGCGAGGCGCATCATCGTGCGCAGCGTGATCCCGCGCACCGAAGGGGGCCTCTGGAACGCGATGCCTATGCCGATGCGCGCTCGTTCATCGATCGTGAGCTCGAGCAGGTCACGACCGTCGAAGTGTATCGAACCGGCGGTGATCTCGTAGCCGGGCATGCCGAGCAGTGCGTTCAAGAGCGTGGTCTTGCCGCCGCCATTAGGGCCGAGCAGCACGTGGGTCTCGCCGTGGTCTATCGTGAGGTCGATGCCTCTGAGCACTTCGCGTTCGCCGATCGACACACGAAGGCCTTCGATCCTGAGCAGCGGGACGTGCGGCGTGGTCACTCGGATCCTCTTTCGTCGCGGTGGGGTACGAAGCGTGTGTACCCCTCTGTACACTCTCTCAACGGTGCGCGCTAGACTTCTCGCGCATCCCGATACGAAAGAAGGGCGCCTCGATGCAGAAGAAAGACCTCGCGTTCCTGCAGGAGCTCGTCGAATCACCGTCGCCTTCGGGCTTCGAGCAGCCCGCGGCGGAGGTGTTCCGCAAACGGATGGCGCGAGTCGCCGATTCCGTCGAGACGAACGTGATGGGTTCGGTCCACGCCACCCTCAAGGGCAAGAAGCGCGGCGCGGTGAGTGTGATGCTCGCCGCCCACATCGACGAGATCGGCCTCATGGTCAACTACATCACCCCGGAGGGTTTCATCGCGTTCGCCGCCATCGGTGGTGTTGATGCGGCGATCCTTCCCGGCATGCGCGTCCACGTGCACACGAAGGATGGTCCGCTGCTGGGCGTCTTGGGACGCAAGCCGGTCCACCTCATAGAGGACGAGGAGCGCAAGAACGTCACGAAACTCGAGAGGCTCTTCATCGACGTCGGATTGTCGGCCGACGACGTGAAGGCACGGGTGCGCGTGGGCGATTGTGTCACCTTCGCGGTCGGTTTCGAGACGTTCGGTGATTCGCTCGCCGTCTCACGCGGGTTCGACGACAAGATGGGCGCGTGGATCGCCGCCCGTGTGCTCGAGGAGGTCAAGAAGGCCGGCGGTCCGGCGGGCGACCTGACCGCGGCGGCCACCGTGCAGGAGGAGATCGGTCTGCGCGGCGGCATCACGAGCGCGTGGGGTGTCGACCCGCAGGTGGGGATCGCGCTTGAGGTCGGGCATGCCACTGACTACCCGGACATCGACAAGCGCAAGCACGGCGAGGCTGAGTGCGGCAAAGGGCCGGTCATCGCCCGAGGGCCCAACATCAACCCCGTTCTGTTCGAGCTGCTGGTCGCCGCCGCCGAGGCTGCCAAGGTGCCCTACCAGATCGGCGCGGAGCCGCGTGGCACCGGCACCGACGCCAATGCGATCCAGCTCTCGCGGGGCGGCAAGGCTGCGGCGCTCGTGTCGATCCCGCTGCGCTACATGCACACACCTACCGAGGTGCTGTCGCTCAAGGACCTCGAGGCTGCGGTCAAGCTGATGACACGCTTCGTGCTCGACCTGAAACCGGGCACGAGCTTCATTCCGTGAGCGAAAGATCGCTTTGGTCCTCAACGTGAGGGCCGGAGTGCCGATAACAATCCGTAAGGCGTGCACAGTGTTGTGGCACACGTCGTGCATCGCCTTGGGGTTGTCCGGCATCGCATGCATGGAGAGAGATGAAGATCACCCTGATCAGTCCGCCGTTTGGCGAAGGTGGACAACGGTCGAAGGGCCTACCCATCGCGCCACCCGTGCTCGAATACCTCGCGGGTCTGACCGAGCAGGTGCGGCCGGGCGAGCACGAGGTGACGCTCGTTGACGCGAACAAGCGTGAGTTCGACATCAATCGTTGTGACGCCGACCTCGTGGGGATGACGGTCCTCACTCCCCAGGCTCCTTGGGCGTACAGAACCGCAGACGCCTTGCGGAAGCGTGGAATCCGTGTGCTGCTGGGCGGGATCCACGTCCATGCGCTGCCGCATGAGGCCGAGATTCACGCCGACTCGATCCTGGTCGGTGAGGCGGAGACCGTCTGGGGAGACATCCTCGATGACGCGGCCGCACGCCGACTCAAGCCGCGCTACGACGGGCCATTCGCGCCACTCGAGGGCCTTCCACACCCGCGAACCGACCTGTTGCCCGACTTCTACGCGTTCGGGTCCTTCTTCACCAGCCGTGGGTGCCCGCACTCGTGTGCCTTCTGCTCGGTTCACGAGAACTTCGGTCATGTCGTTCGTATGCGGCCCATCGACGAAGTCGTAAGTGAGGTCGCAGCGTCGAAGCAGCACATGTTCTGGAACATCGACGACAACGTCTGGGGCGTGAACGTCAACCGCTCCATCGAGCTCTACAACGAGATGGCCAGAAACGTCTCCGGCAAGTGGTGGTTCGGCTCGGGTGATCTCGTGACGCTGCAGCATCCGCGGGCCGATGAGCTGCTCGATGCCGCCCGGCGCGCCGGGATGACGGCGGCGATGGTGGGATTCGAGTCACCGAACCCGGCGGTGCTCGAGGAGCTCAAGGCGACGCGCAAACAGGGCAAGGACCGGTTCGATGCGATCCGCCGCATCCGGGCGGCGGGTATCGAGGTCATGCTCTTCACCATGGTGGGCAGCCGGGCGGACTCGCTTGAAGACTTCTGGCGCATCCTTGAGCTCTGTGATGAGCTCGACATCTCGGCCCATCCGGTGATGACGACGCCGTTCCCCGGCACCCAGCTGTACGAGGAGTACCGCCCCTACCTGATCCCCGGGATGGACTGGGACCTCTACGACGGCAACCATGCCACCTTCTACCACGATGACCCGGCGATGACGCCCGCCGCACGCGAGGACGCCGTGCTTCGTCTGCGCGCTGAGTTGTTCACGTTGTCGCGGATCCTTCGGCGCATCGCACGCGTGGGAGCGAAAGGCTTCCCGATGTCGCACATAACGTCCTGGATGGTCCAGTACCCTCAGGGTCGGGCGTTTCGTGAGTTCGCGCGCGAGCACGAGCGCCGTATCGCAGGAGAGAGCACGTCGGAAGCGGTCATCTGATGGACCTGAGCCCGCTCACCAAGACTCTCATCATCATGAACAACTACTTCCACGATGTCGCGACGGCCATGTTGCTGTCGAGCGCGGTGATCCTCTGGTTGCTGGGGCGCAGGGCGCTCGCTGATGGTGCCGAGGGGAGAAGGTGGTTCGCCGACGCGTATCGAGTGCTCACGCGGGTGGCTGTCTTCTCGATCCTTTGGATCGTGCTCGGGGGGATTCCGCGCACGATCTTCTTCCAGGACGTCGAATGGAACCTGGCGGACCCGAGTAACAGGTACCTGTTCGCCGCGCTCATGGTGAAGCACGGGTTCATGTGGCTCGCGGTTGGGTTGGGGACGTGGCTCTGGGCGCGGATGCGTCGCCTCGCCCGTACGGTGTCCTCCGAGGCGTCGGTCGAGGGCTAGTGCAGGTCGCTGTCGAGGCCCGCGTACGGGCGCGGCACGTTCTTGAGGGCCCTGCGCACTGACCAGATGGAGTACGCGAGCGCGAGCGCGGCCAATCCGGTCACGGCGTACGTGATCTGAGCCATGGTCGGATGCAACAGCACCACCGGTGACCACGACAGCGCGATGGCTACAAGGGCGCGCAGGATCCTTCGGTAGTCTGCGACGAGCGCGTCGAGCGCGACCCACCACACGATCAGCACACCGGCGAGCATGGGGATGTCCCAGCCGACATGCCCCCCGGTCGACATCACGATCAGCGGGCCGAACGTCGCGATGCAGAGCAGAAAGAGCGAGAGCAGGTCGGTGAACTTAACGATGAGCGCCCACGGTGTGCGGATCGCTTCCGCATCAAGCCGGCTGAGTTCGCGCAGGCCGACCATCGATGCCGCGAAGATCAGCGCAGCGAGGATGTGTGCGAAGTTGGCGTGAGCGACCGCCGACGTGACCAGTATCAACACCCCGGTGGCACCGAAGACGAGTCCTCGGCCGCTCAGGAGCGCTTCGGCGATCAGATTCGAACCGGTACGTCGCAAGGCCACCCTCCTTGGAGGACGCTTGTGAATGATAGTAACATCAGCGCCCGCGACGTGTACCGCGTCCGGAGATGGCACCCAAGGCGGAGAGCATGCCTGCGGAGAACCGAACGATCGCCACGAACAAGAAGGCCCGTCATGACTACTTCATCGACGAGACCTTCGAGTGTGGCATCGCTCTGACCGGGACCGAGGTCAAGTCGCTCCGTGAGAACCGGGCGACGCTTCGCGATTCGTTCGCCACCGTGCGCAACGGTGAGGTGTGGTTGCACGGCGTCCACATCTCTCCGTACAGCCACGGGAATCGCGCGAACGTCGACCCCGACCGTCAGCGTAAGCTGCTGCTCCACAAGAAGGAGATCCGGTACCTGATAGGCAAGACGAAGGAGCGTGGCTACACGCTGGTGCCACTGTCGCTCTACTTCTCTCCCGCGAACAAGGTGAAGGTCGAGCTGGGTCTGGCACGCGGCAAGAAGCTCTACGACAAGCGCGATTCGATCGCGAAGCGCGACCAGCAGCGCGATGTCGAGCGAGCGCTGCGCGAACGCACCAGAGGCGAGTGACCGGGACTTCGCCTGACGGGTCCGGCACGGGATTCGCACGAGCGGTTCCCGTGAGTGGCCCGAGCGTGGGTATACTGTTTCCGTGCGTGACGAACGACTGGCACGTTGACATGGTCGGTGCCACCCTTCGGGGGTGACTGGTTTCGACACGATAGCTTTGACGGAGGAAGCAGGCCGAGGTCTCCTCGCCTCGTTAAACAGGGGTGCAGACGCTCAAGCGTCGACAATGACTTTGCCCTCGCTGCCTAGATAGAGCAGCGACGCCAACCGGTACGCGTCCCCGGTACCGCGACGGCGCCATTCAAGGGGACTGCTGCGAAGGACGTGGGCGGTATGCCTCTCGCATAAGATCGAACCGCCTGGGCGTGAGCACGTGGGTCACCGCATGTCGCTCAAGCCGAGATGCCAAGCGGTGACTGAGCCTGGAGATGCCTCCCGGGGGGCTACCGTGGACATGGGTTCGACTCCCATCACCTCCACCAGACATCGAGGTCCGGGCGCTACGGTGCCCGGTTGCGCGGCCTGTCGCTTTCGCTGAGCGGCGGGCCGTCACTTGTTCGTAGGGGAATACTCGTCTGAGGCGTCAAGAAGCGTCGGTCATGCGTGGACTCGCCGCTCGTGGGAGCGCGTGATCGCGGAGGGATGGGGGTGAGAAGCTGATGGACCCTGCGCGGGACATCACCTCTGCCGCCCTCGTCGAGGCCGCTGGCTTGCTCGGGACCGCGACGGTGCCGATCGCGCTGGTCGCTTCGGACGGCTCGGCGCTCTACTGCAACGATGCGTGGCGCCGGTTGATGGGCGAGCCGTCGACCGGTTCTTGGGGCTGGCTTGCAGCAGTGTCAGCTCCCGGTCGTGAGCGGGCGCGCCGTGAGTTCATCGCTGCTCTTGAAGAGTGTCGTTCGGGCGAGGTGGAGCTCTCGGTCACCGCGTCGGATGGAGCGTTGTCAGAAGTGGTGCTCGTGGTCGCGCCTATGCAACGAGGCCCGGCCGGCGCTTTGGTGCTCGCGTGGGACGTCACCGAGCGGCGTCGTAACGAGGACCGGCTCGCGTTCATGGCGGGCCACGACGCGCTGACCGGGCTTGCGAATCGCAGGTCGTTCGACGAGGCGCTCGACCGGGCGGTGCATCGCGCCGCGCGCGGGGTGCGTTCGCATGTGCTGCTCCTCGACGTCGATAGGTTGAAGACACACAACGACACGCGCGGTCATGCGGCCGGCGATCAGGCCCTCGTCAATGCGGCGCTGTTGCTGAGGCGCATCGTCCGTGCCAGTGACCTGCCCGCACGCATCGGTGGAGACGAGTTCGCGGTCCTGCTTGAGGACTCCACCGCCGAGGAGGCTCGCGCGATCACCGAGCGCATCCGTCTGGCGGCGTCTGAGAACGGCCTGGCAGACGGTGGTCGCGAGACGGGGCTCGGGTTCTCGTGCGGCATCGCGGCCCTCGACGCCTCGGCGGATGCGCGGACCGTGATGGAGAGGGCCGACGCTGCGCTCTATGCGGCGAAGTCGTCAGGGCGTAACCGCGTGGTCGAGTGGGAGGCTGCGCTCCACCAGGCAGACGCATCTGAACGAATCGCCTCGATCGTACGTGAGGCGTTCTCGCGCGACGGGTTCCATCTGGTGTACCAGCCAGTGGTCGATCTGGCCGACGGGTCGATCGCCTACTTCGAGTCGCTCGTGCGATTGACCGCGCCTTCAGGTCGCGTCCTCATGCCCAGCGAGTTCCTGCCGGTCGTGGAGCGCCTCGGTATGATGCCGCGGCTCACGCGGCGCGTGGTCGAGCTCGTGTTGTGGCAGATCGCCAATCTGCCGGGTCTGGATGTGTCGGTCAACGTCTCCGGCACGGACCTGGCCGACACAGAGCTTCTGCGCGACCTTGAGCAGGCCGTCCGGTCGAGCCGCGATGCGAGAGGTCGCTTCATCCTGGAGATCCCGGAAGCCACGCTTCTGGCCCACCTGGCGGGCGGGCGGGACTGGATGGAGACGCTATCGGACGCTGGGTGCCGGTTCGTGCTCGACGATTTCGGGACGGGTATCGGGATGTTCGTCCTGCTGCGCGAGCCGCACGTGGAGAAGGTCAAACTGTCGCGTACCATCACGCGGGCGTTGGGTGTCGAGGACGGCCGCAGTGCGTTCGTGAAGGCGTTGCGTGAGCTGATCGAGTCGCAGGGCAAGTCCGCGGTCGCGACGTATCTGGAGACTGAGCGCCTCCTCGGCGAGGCCCGACATGCCGGCTTCAGGCTTGCGCAAGGGTATCGCATCGGCGAACCGCAACCGGACCTTGCCAAGCTCGCTGAGAGTCTGCGGACCTGATGGTGAGAGGCCGTGCAGGTCATGGCGGACCATGCGCCGCAGAGGGTCACGAGGCGTCTCGACGTGACGCAGTCGTCTCCGTCGGTCCCCACCGTGCGTTGACCGGTGTGCTCGAGGGTGTCCGAAGCACCGCGTACGGCGTCACATGGCTTGCCGGCGACTTCGGCGATGAACCTGCCGTTCGACATCCGGCTTCCTTGATCGCTCGCGTGTGTGCTCTCGACGTGGAGTTCGTGTTCGTCGATGCGGGCGAACCTTGGGCGGACGCGCTGTGTGAGGAGCTCGGCCGAGCGGGGGTCGAGCCTGCCTGGGCGGTGCCGGGCCCACTTTCCCGTGCTGCGGGGAGCCTGGGTTGGGGGCTCGTGATGAGGGAGTCGGCCAGAGACCCGGACTCACTCGCCCGTCGAGTACAAGACGGTATGCCCGCTGTGCTCGAGGACATCGCCCGGGGAGCCGATCTGGGCGCACGCGTGTTCGTCCTGGCCGATGAGCTGGCATCGTCTGCCGGATGGCTCGTCGATCCCACCTTCGTGCGGAGCTGGCTTCTCCCAACCTATGCGCCCTTCGTCACATCAGTGAGGGCGAGCGGTGGCCACGCGATGTTGCATTCAGACGGCGACATCGTCTCGCTCGTCAGTGATGTGGCCGAGCTCGGGTTCCGCGCGATTCATCTAGGGCCGGGGGCTGCGACTCCTGACGCGGTCAGGGCCGTGCGCGCCGCTGGGGTCGTGCCCGCAGGCGGCGTCTCGGTCCGCGAGGCACTTGAGAATCCGGAACAGGCTGTGACCGCATCGATGTCTCTCGCTTCGGAGGGGCCGATGGTGCTCTGTGACGATGGCGCCATCGCATCGACCGTCGAATTGCACGCGGTTGCGAGGGTGCTCGCGAGCCTGCGGGGTCAACAGTGCTGAACTGGTGGTCCGACACGCGCGACACGACGTGATTCCAGCTACCGAGCACCACGGTCTACGTGCTAGGATTGCGTAGCGCGCGGCTACTCGCCCAGGGGTGAGGCGCGCGCTGGACGGCCGGTTCTCCCTATGACGAAAGGCCCGTTTCGTGGCGCTCGAGGGCAACCTCAAGGACTTCTCCCTCTCTGACATGTTCCGTCTGCTCCAGACCGGGGCCAAGACGGGGGTGTTGCACATCGACCGCGAGGGCGCGCACGGCGTCGTCTGCTTCCGTGACGGCCAGGTCTACCACGCAAGCGCGTCGGGCACCTCCGAACCTGCGGGCAAGCGACTGGCCAAGACGGGCGTGGTCTCCGAGAAGCAGCTGCGACAGGCGCAGGGCCTGATGAAGATACAGAAGAAGGACAAGGCCGAGCGCAAGCTGGGGCAGATCCTCGTTGACGAAGGCTACTTGGAATCCTCAGTGCTCGAGGACTTCGTCCGTGAGGTCGTCGCCGATGCGCTGTTCGACCTCATGAGGTGGGAGGAAGGCGAGCTGCGTTTCGAGCCCGACGAAGTCGTCGCTGACGCGGACCTGGGCATCACCGTGCCTGTCGACGGAGCGCTCGCCGATGCGGCGAGGCGGCTCGAGATGTGGAACCGCATCCGTGAGAAGATACCTTCCCTCGACACCCGGTTCGCCATGTCTGGGACGCCCGGGGGCAAGTCGGGCGACATCCACCTGAAGCCGCGGGAGTGGATGCTTCTGTGCTACCTGCATGGCAGCCGCAGTGTGAGAGAGCTCATCGAGCTCACCGGCTACAGCGATTTCGACACAGCCAAGATCCTGTACGGCATGTACGCCGCCGGGCTCATCGAGAAGGTCGGACCCGCGGGCGAGCGGCTTGAGGACTGACGACCGTGCATGAGGATTCGCTTCGCAAGGACCTCACGCCTGCCGAGTTCCAGCTGTTCCGGGACTGGATCCACCAGCACTCCGGGATCTTCTTGGAGGAGTCGAAAGCCGATTCGCTCCGTATCTCCCTCGTGACCCGGGCGACACGCCACGACTTCACCGATTACCGCGACTACTTCCGGCTGCTTTCCAATGACGAGGACGAGTTCAAGGAGCTCATGAACCTCGTCACGATCAACGAGACGAGCTTCTTTCGCTTTCCGGCTCAGTTCGAGGCCTTGCGTGACAAGGTGATTCCCGAGATCCTCGACGGTCGTCCTCAGGGGGCTCCCCGGCAGTTCCGGGTGTGGTCGGCCGGCTGCTCGACCGGTGAGGAACCGTACACCCTGTCGATCACCCTCCTCGAGTCATGCCTCGAAGGGCTTGGCTACACCTTCGAGGTGGTCGGCACCGACGTCTCGACCCAAGCGCTCGACCGGGCGCGCAAGGCCGTGTATCCGGAGCGAGCCGTCGCCAATCTCGCGCCGGCCGTGGTCCAGCGGTGGTTCGAGCCCGTGAGCGGCGGCTACCGGCCGATCAAGCGGGTGCGTGAGAAGTGCTCTTTCCACTTCCACAATCTGATCAAGGAACCGTATCCGCTGGCCCTCATGAGCAACTGGGACGTCATCTTCTGCCGCAACGTCACCATCTACTTCAAGGTCGAGTCGACACGGCGAGTGGTCGACCACTACTTCGACGCGCTGAACCCCGGGGGATACCTGTTCATCGGTCATTCCGAGACGCTGACCTCTATCTCCGACCGCTTCGAGCCGGTCGAGATCGGCGGCGTGTTCCTCTATCGCAAGCCTCATGTCAAGCGAGCGCTGTCGTTCGAAGACGTCATGGCGCGCCGTCAGCGCAGGAGCGGGGTCAGACCCGTGAGGGAGAAGCCACGGGAGGACACGGCACCCGGGACGAAGGGGGCGCTGCCGTCGCTGCGCTCACACCGGGCCGCGACCGAGCCCGAGCCTGAGCCTGAAGTGAGTCAGGCCGAGCAACTCATCGCCCAAGCCAAGGCGCGGCTCGAACAGGCGAGCGCCGCGGAGGCGTTGGTACTGGCCAACGAAGCCGTGACGCTCGAGCCCGACAACATCGAGGCCCACCTGGTGGCCGCCTTCGCCTACGCCGACCTGGGCAAGCTCGAAGAGGCGATGGAGCAGGCCGAGACGGTGCTCGCCACCTATCCGCTCACCGCCGGTGCGCGCTACATCATGGGCGTGATACAGCAGCAGCGGGGCAACATCGACGAGGCGATCGCTGAATTCAAGCGCACCATCTACATCGATCCCGATTTCGTGCTGGCGCATTTCGCCATCGCGAACCTGCAGCGTCAGCAGGGCAACGTCGCCGACGCGTGCCGGGAATACGAGAACACCTTGAGGGCGCTGTACGCGAAGCCCGAGGGGTCATGGACGGCGTTTCTCGGAGGCTTCAGGCCTGATCTTCTGGCGAGGAGTTGTGAGCGTAGTCTGATAGAGTGTGGACGTGGCCGATAGCTCTGTGATGTAGCGGCTCTGCCGAGTTCACGGGGTGTACGCGGCCGGACCATGGGACGAGGGGAGTCACCCGTATGGCGACAGCGCGGATTCTCGCGGTAGACGACAGCCCGACCATCCTTGAGATGATCAAGGCGATCCTCATCGCGGGCGGCTATGAGGTCATCACCGCGGCGGACGGTGCTGAGGCACTGGAGAAGGCCCGAGCGGAGATGCCCGACCTGATTCTGCTCGACGTGATGCTTCCCAAGCTGGACGGGTACCGGGTGTGCCGTCTGCTCAAGTTCGACCAGAAGTACAAGGGTATCCCCATCATCATGCTCACGGCCAAGACGGAAGAGCAGGCGATGGCCACAGGCATCCGCACAGGCGCCAACCAGTACCTGACCAAGCCCATCGAGCCGGAGAAGCTCCTTGCTGCGGTCGCCGAGGAGCTGGCCAAGGCGCAAGGCTGATAGGGCGGGGAGACGTGCCGGAGTCGAACTCTATCGCGGGAAGGGTCTTGGACGCGGCGGTGGGCGCGGGGATGCTCGCCGTCGACCAGGTGTCGAGCGCTCGCGCCGAGTCGGTGGACGACGCCGGGGCCGGTCGCGTCCTGCTCGGGCGAGGACTGCTCTCCTCAGAGCAGCTCGCCACGATCCTTGAGGACCATCTCGGCTTTCCGCGTGTCGACCTCGAGAGCTACGCGCCCGATGAAGAGGCGCTTGCGATCATGCCCCCTGCAGTGGCCCGCGCACGCGACCTGCTGCCGCTGTTCGAGATCGAGGGAACCCTCACGGTCGCCATCGGACGTCCTGAAGACATCTTCGAGTTGGACGCCGTGGGTGCCGAGCTCGGGGTGAGCATCGACGCGGTGCTCGCGGACCCCCACGAGGTCACTGCCGCCGTTGCGCAGTACTTCGGTCAGGCATCTCCGGTCGATGTGCCGTCGATCGACGTGCCTGCGGAGGACCTCGAGATATCCGCCTCCGACTTCTTCGAGCTCGGCGACGACACTCCAGTCGTGATGGAGGTCCCGTCTTCCGAGCCCGCGCCCGGCGAACACGCTCCGGCGCAGACGGTCGAGCAGGTCGTGGAGGCAGTCGCACCCGAAGGCGCTCCTTCGGTGGATTTGGACGTGCTCGCGGTGGCGGACGAGCGCAAGGTCGCTGTGCTCGTGACCGATATCCTCGAGCAGGCCGTCGCGCGCGGTGCGAGTCGTATCCATCTGCTGCCGTACAAGACCGATTTCTTCCTCGTCTTCCGCATCAAGGGCCGTCTGGAGAAAGTGGCGAGCGCGCCACTGTCGATGCAGCAACCTTTGATCGATGGCTTCAAGTCGTTCGCGAAGCTCGGCGGGGTCGCATCGAACCGGCCCGCGCTCGGCCGCGTCCACGCCGACATCGCAGGCAAGCCGGTCGTGCTCACGCTCTCGTCGGTACCCACCGTCGCCGGTCAGCGTCTGGTCATCTCCATCAGCGTGCAGCGACCTCAGCCGCGCGACCTGGCCGAGATCGGCATGTCGGAGGCCGAGAGTCGCGCCCTGTACGCCATGGTCGAGCGAGGCCGGGGCATCCTGCTCGTCGCCGGGCCCGTAGGCGGGGGGCGCTCGACGACGTACTACGCACTCCTCCAGCATGCAGCACAGGTCGGCAAGACGGTGTATTCCGTCGAGCGCTCGATCGACTACGAGATCCCTGCGGTGGCGCAGGTGCTCGTGAGCCCTGGGCAGCCCATCGGTGCATCGAGCTACTTCGCGGCAGGCATGCGCCAGGACACGGACGTCATGGCGATCGACTCCATACAGTCGACGGAGGACGTTCACCTGGCCATCGAGGCGGCTGGGCTCGGCAAGCTGGTCGTCGCAACGTTCGCCGGTGGCGACATCGTGCACGCGGTGCGCCGGATGCTCGATCTGGGGACGGAACCGGTCTCTTTGGCGAGTGCACTGACGCTCGGTGTCGCGCAGCGGGTCGTGCGCACCAACTGCCCGAACTGTTCGGTCGAGGAGCGGAGTCCTCTGGCATCACGCATTCCGGGCGCCGAGCCCGGATTGACGTCGAAACGAGGCACCGGGTGCCCGAACTGCGGCAAGACGGGTTTCGCCGGCGCGACCATCGTCTATGAGGTGTTGCCCTTCACCGAGCCGGTGCGTGCGGTCATCGCGCGTGGCGGTTCTGCCGATGATATCGAGGCGGCGGCACGTGCGGCCGGGATGCGCCCGATGATCGCGTCCGGTTTGGCGAAGGTGAAGGAAGGCATCGTGAGTCCCGAGGAGCTCGATCGGGTCATGAGATACGCACAGTGAGGCCATGGATGACCGAAGAGAACACTCCACTGAGCGACGTTGACGAAGAGGGAACAGGGGTCCACGCGTATGTCGAGCGGGCCGTGGCGTTCTTCCTCGACGCGCAGCGCTACGCGCTTCCGATCGACCGCGTTCAGGAGATACAGCAGATCGTCGCGTTCTCCGAGGTGCCGGGTGGTGGTACTGGCGTCGTCGGGATGATCAACCTGCGTGGCCACGTGATCCCGGCGGTTGACCTGCGCCGTATCGTTGGGCTGCCGCCGCGAGAATATGACCTCGAGACGCCCATGATCATCTGCCGCATCAAGGGCCAGCTCGTGGCACTGGTCGTCGACGAGGTGCAGGACGTGCTGGAGCTGCCCGACGGTTGCCTGCAGGCAGCTCCGCCGATGCACGCCCTGTCCTCGAAGATGATCGGAGTCGCTCGCCTGGATGACGGCCTCGTCTATCTGCTCGACCTCGACCTGCTGCTCGGGCCGACGTTGTCGGGAGGGTGGTGATGACGATGGTCGACGGTCACGATGTGAAAGAAGCGAGCACGCTCGCCGAGACCGCTGAGGAGGTATTGCGGCGAAGGGCCGAATCACTCGCGCGAGAGACGCTCGAAGAGGAGGCCACGCACCGCCTTGCGCTGCTGCTGTTCCGCATCGCGGAGGAGTGGTACGCCGTGAAGGTCGCGGACGTGAGGGAGATCTTCCAGGAGTACGAGATCACGACCGTGCCGTGCGTGCCGGACCACATCCTCGGCGTGGTCAACGTCCGAGGCGAGATCCTGTCGATCACAGACCCTGCGAAGCTGATGCGTCTCGGGGCGGTCGAGGTGGGCGGCTCAGTCCAGCCGCCGGCGATCGTCATCGTCGCCGATGAGGTCGCCACCGCCATGGTCGTGGATGAGATCGGCGACATCGCCGAGGTTCCGGACGATGCCGTCGAGCCGCCCATCAGCATCATCGACAGGGCCCAGGCCGAGTACATCGCCGGATCGGTGCACGTGGGCGACCTCATGGTCGGGCTCATCAACATTGAACGTATGCTTGAACCCGTCACGACGGGTGGACGACACTGAGGCTCGCTTCAGACGATGTTGGAGGACTGATGGGAATCTGGAAGCGCATCAACGGCAGGTTGCTGTACAAGATGACGTTCTTCATCGTCATCCTGCAGGTGGTGTTTCTCCTCTGCCAGTCCATCCTGATCTTCTCGTTGTTCAGAAGTCACCTCGACGAGGATCCGGCGGTGCTTTCCGGCCTGCTGACGCTCTTGGGCGTCTCGGTGGTGCTGACCGCCGCGTTCGCTGCCGTGAACTATCTGCTCGTTCGTCGTTCCTTGGATCCGCTCACCGCGGTCGCCGATTCGGTGCGCGCCGCGTGCCAAGGAGAGATCGGGCGCAAGGTCGCCGTGAAGACCGACGACGAGATCGGCGTGCTTGCCTCCAGCTACAACCAGATGCTCGACCTCATCGTCTACCTGATCCGCCAGACGCAGGAATCGAGCCGACGTCTCCAGCAGTCAGCGAACGACATCCTGTCTGCGACCGAGCAGCAGGCTTCGGGTGCTGCTGAGCAGGCCGCCTCGATCTCAGAGACGACCGCGACGATGGAGGAACTCGCGAGCACGTACCGCCAGATCGCGGAGAACGCCGACCAGGTCGTGAGCATGGCCGAGGCCTCGCTCTCCAACGCCGAATCGGGCCAGCAGGCCGTCATGAACACGCTGACGTCGATGGAGAACATCAAGAGTCGCACCCAGCAAAGTGCGAACAAGATCCTCGCCTTGGGCGAGCGCAGCCAGCAGATCGGCCAAGTCCTCACGATCATCAACTCCATCGCTGACCAGACCAAGATCCTCGCGTTGAACGCGGCCATCGAGGCGGCGCGTGCCGGAGAGGCCGGCAAGGGCTTCAGCGTCGTCGCGATCGAGATCCGCAAGCTTGCCGAGTCGGTGGTGGAGTCGACCAGCGAGATCTCGACGATCATGACTGAGATACAGACCGCGGCCAACGAGCTCGTGATGTCCACCGAGCAGGAGCTCAAGCAGGTGCAGTCGGGTGTCGACCTGGCCCACGTGACAGGAGAGTCACTCGAGCAGATCCTCGAGATGGTCGAGCAGACCACCGTCGCGGCCAAGGAGATCAGCGCGGCGACGCAGCAGCAGAAGTCCGCGACAGACCAGGTGGTCAAGGCGATGCGCGAGGTCGCGGCGGTGGCGCAACAGACAGCCGCAGGCTCCCGCCAGGTCGCGAGTGCGGCAGAGCAGCTCTCGTCGATGGCAAGGGAGTCGAGCCAGGTGGGCTCGGCGTTCACGATCGTCGACGGCGCATAGGGCGCGCGGACAGCCAGGCACACGACAGGAAGGCGACGCCATGGTCGAGTTCGACCGAAGCGCGTTCATAGCGAAGTTCCAAGAAGAGGCGCAGGACCTGCTCCAGCGCCTGAACGAGAGCGTCATCACGCTTGAGGGTGATCCGGAGAACCGTGAGCTCATCGACCAGATGATGCGCGACGCTCACACCATCAAGGGCTCCTCGCGCATGGTCGGGCTCATCGAGATCTCCGATGTCGCGCACTGGCTCGAAGACATCATGGTCAAGGTGCGCGATGGCGAGATGAAGTACACGCCGCAGATGAGCGACTACTTCTTCGAAGCGCTCGACGCGATCGTGTACCTGGCGGACAACAACGGCGTGAACGAGGGCGGCCTGCTCGACCTCGACGGCCTCAAAGCGAAGTTGTCCGCTCTGGCCGAAGGCGGCACCGATGCGGCCAAGGCGGCAGAAGCCCAAGCGGCCGCCGCGCAGGACGCATCGGCTGTGGAGTCACCGCAGCCCGCTCCCAAGAAGCGCACACGGAAGAAGGCGGTACCCGAGGCCGAGGCCCCGGACCAACAGGGCAGCGCGCCCTCTGGGACTGACGAGCCCGAGGGCGCCGACGAGCAGGAAGCGCACGAGGACGAAGGCGACGAGGGCTCCGACAGCGCGAGACAAGAGGAGAAGTCGGCCGCCGTCGCGTCGAAGACGGCGCCCGGCAAGAAGGTGCCTGACGAGCTCAAGAGCAAGGTGCAGGCGACCATCCGTATCAGGACCACGCAGGTCGACTCGCTGCTCAACCTCATCAGCGAGGTGGTCATCGGTCAGATAAAGGCCGAGCAGCGCGCGAACGAGATGCGGGCCATCCAGGCCGCCACCATGGAGACTTGGCAGACGTGGTTGCGCATGCGCTCGCTGCTCACGGCGCTTGACGAGCAGGGCGTCGCCGAAGGTCTCACCGAGGACATGAACCTTCTCGACACACGTCTGTCTGAGAGCCAACGCGCCCTGTCGGCGTTCGTCAAGGACTACACCGAGGACGTGAGTCGCACTTCCCTTGTCGTGAACGACCTTCAGGAGCAGGGCATGCGGCTGCGCATGCTGCCCGCCAACACCATCTTCCAGACGTTCCCGCGGGCGGTGCGCGACCTCGCCAAGCAGTTCAAGAAGGAGATCGATTTCCAGATCGAGGGTGGCGATACCGAGCTGGACAAGAAGGTCCTCGAGGAGATCAACGATCCGTTGGTCCACATCATGCGCAACTGCGTCGACCACGGCATCGAAGACCCCGAGACACGCAAGAAGCTCGGAAAGCCGCCGGTCGGCACCGTCAAGCTCGCGGCCCGTCAGGAGGGCGACCGGATCATCATCGAGATCACTGATGACGGTGCTGGGATCGACCCGGACAAGGTGCGCGAGTCCGCGGTACGCAAGGGCTACATCAGCGAGGCCGAGGCCGCGGCGATGTCCGACCGCGAAGCGATGTACCTCATCTTCGAGGCCGGTTTCTCCACTGCTGCGATCATCACGGAGATCTCGGGTCGTGGCGTCGGCATGGATGTCGTCCGCGAGTTCGTCGTCGAGAAACTCAAAGGTTCCTTGGACGTCGAATCCGAGGTCGGCAAAGGCACCCGGTTCAAGCTCACGATCCCGCTGACGCTCGCGATCATCCGCGCGCTGATGCTGCGTGTGGGCGACCAGATCTTCGCCATGCCGACCGGGTCGATCGATGAGACGCTGCGGATCGACCCGGCCGAGATCATCAAGGTCGAGGGACGCGAGGTGATCCGTCGCCAGCGTCGGACGATCCCGCTCGTGCGGCTCTCTGAGATCCTCGGCATACCCGCGCAGCCTCTGGAGGCGGCCAAACAACCAATCGTGACCATCGGTTACTCGGGGCACCGCATGGGGTTCATGGTCGACGGGTTCGTGGGCGAGCAGCAGATCGTGATCAAGCCGCTCGGCAGTCACCTGAAGAAGATCGACAACGTCGCGGGGGTCACCATCCTGGGCGCCGGCGAGGTCGTGCCGATCCTGAACATCCCTGACCTGATGGCCAACGCTCGCACCAAGTCGGGACAGCGTGTCGGTCCCGCGCAACGTGCCGAACGTGAGGGGCCGCGCAAGGTCCTCATCTGCGAGGACTCGTTCACGACCCGCGAGCTGGAGCGCTCGATCTTCGAGGCGGCCGGCTACGAGGTCGAGACCGCGGTCGACGGCGCACAAGGCTTCCAGAAGCTGCGGGACGGACTGAAGGTCGATGCGGTGGTGACTGACGTCCAGATGCCCAACATGACCGGTTTCGAGCTCACGAAGGCGATCAAGTCGGACCCGACGCTGATGGCCATCCCCGTCATCATCGTGACGTCGCTCGAGCGTGACGAGGAGAAGGCAGAGGGCATCGAGGCCGGTGCGGACGCCTACATCACCAAGTCGGTCTTCAACCAGGACACGCTGCTCGACACGGTCGACCGCCTCATCCGCTGAGAAGGGGGACTCGTGACCGACGGCAACAAGGTGCGCGTCGTCATCGCCGATGATTCGCTCGTCGCTCGCGAGATGCTCGCCCAGATCCTGAGCAGCGACCCGGACATCGAGGTCGTCGGACAGGCCAAGGACGGGAGTGAGGCGGTCGAGCTCGTCGAGCGGCTGCGACCGGACCTTGTGACCATGGACATCCACATGCCCAAGCTCGACGGGCTCAGGGCGACCGAGAAGATCATGGCGTTCACGCCGACGCCCATTCTCGTCGTCTCTTCCTCGGTTCACGGCGAGGGCATGGGCAGGGCATTCGACGCGCTGAACCTCGGTGCCCTCGAGGTTATCAAGAAGCCCGAGCCCCGGGACTGGGCCGAGCTCGACCGTATCGGTCGCGAGGTCATCCGCAAGGTCAAGATCCTCGCCAACGTCCGGGTGATCACGCACATCCGTGGGCGCAGGGGCATCTCTCAGGTCGCGGCGCCGGTACACGCGGGCAAGGCCAAGCGTTCGCTCGTGGCCATCGGTTCGTCCACCGGGGGGCCATCTGCGCTTCTCGCGGTCCTCGGAAGGCTGCCGCAGGACTTCCCGGTGCCGATCGTGGTGGCGCAGCACATCGCCGACGGGTTCGTTCCCGGCCTCGTGAGCTGGCTCGACTCGGGGTGCCGCATACGGGTGGTGGCGGCCTCCGATGGTCAACGGATCGAGCCTGGCGTGGCACATTTCGCGCCCACCGGTTCGAACATGGTGCTCGACGGCACCACCATCAGGTTCCAGCCGCCCGGCCGGGGTCAACTCTACATCCCAAGCGCGGACACCTTGTTCGATTCTGTCGCGGTCAGCCATGGGAATCGCGCCGTCGGGGTGTTGCTCACCGGTATGGGGGCGGATGGCGCCGAGGGGCTCAAGCTGATGCGCAACAAAGGTGCGGCGACCATCGCTCAGGACGAGGAGACCTGCACGGTCTTCGGTATGCCCAAGGCGGCCATCGACATCGGAGCAGCCGAGAAGGTGCTCCCAGTCACGAAGATCGCCGAGGCGATCGAGGAGCTCATCGCCGGCTGATAGCTTGTTCATCGTCGCTCATGTCGTGGCCGTTCATGCTCCGTCGAGAACCGCTCGACGATTTGCCCTCACTCGATAGGGCTCGTGCTCGATGTTGACCCTAAACTCCCGACCTCACGACACCGATAGCGTCGTATGACGCACGAAGGCCGCACACCTCCCCGCCGGCATCGGGGACGCGGCATGGCCTGCAATCGACAACGGAAGAAGGGGTGAGGGCGCATGGCGCTCGGTGTCTACGTCTCCCGCTGCGCGGGACGGGTCGACGCCGCACTCGACGTCGGGGACGCGCTTGATGGCGTGGCCTCGCGGGCTGCGGTGACCCGGGTGTTCGACGATTTCTTCGATGTGGGTGTGGCGGACTCCATCGTCGCCGATGTCTCCGCCCACGGTCTGGACGCCGTCGTCTTGGCCGGCCACTCGGAGGAGCACTACCGCAAGAGCCTGTCCGCGAGCCACCTCATCGACCGAATCGCGGAGGCGGGCGTCAACCCCAACCGCATCGTCGCTGCCAACATCCTCGAACAGTGCGCGCTGGCGCATCCGGACGACCGCGCGGGCGCCACCGCGAAAGCCCGGGCCATCATCGGTGTCGCTGCGGACAGGGCCGGCTCCGGTGATGCGGTCGAGGGCGAGAGCGTCCGGCCGAAGTGCTCGGTCATGGTCCTGGGGGCGAGCGCGGAGGCGTTCGTCGCGGCGCAACGCCTGCTTCGCCTGGGGTACTCCGTCGTGCTCGCCGATCGCGAGGACGGCTGCGCCCGGGCCGGCAGGGCCCAGAGCATGCACGCGACGGCTTCGTACGTGCTCGGGCACCCGGCGGCCACGATCGTCGACAGCTCGCGGCTCGTCGATGGGGACGGGTTCCTCGGTGACTACCACCTCGTCTTGGAGTCGCCGGAGGGCACGGTCACCTACGAGGTCGGGGGCATCCTGCTCGCGCGTCCTGACCACACGGAGTGGGTGGAGGAGCTGCGGCGTCACTTCCGCGTGGACGTCGACGATTCGGGGTTCGCCCGGTCGCTTGACCCGACGATGCACCCCGCTGAGACCGTGGACGAGGGCATCATGGTCATGCCGTTGCGTCGGAGCGATGCCAAGGAGTCAGAGAAGGTCGCTGCGGCCGACGCTGCGGCGATGGCGCTCGTGCTGAAGCTGTCCCATGACACGGTCGTACGGTACCGCCACACCTCGGTCGTCGATGAGTCCCTGTGCGGAGGCTGTGCCACATGTGTGCGCACGTGCGCGTTCGGTGCCTGCTACATCGGTGACGACGGGTTCAGCCACGTCGACGCCCGTCGCTGTGTGGGCTGTGGCAAGTGCGTCGTGAGCTGTCCGGTCGGAGCCAGAGACATCCTGAGCTCGCCGCACGACCATCTCATGCGCGCCGTGCGGGACCTCGCACAGGTCGAGACCACCTCCGACAAGGTGATCGGGTTTCTGTGCGGAGGGTGTGGCTACCCCGCCGCGGACCATGCGGCGAAGACCGTCGCGGAGCGCGGCGAGGGATACCCCTCATCATTCCTGCCCGTCCGGATTCCGTGCGGCGGGCGGCTCGACACGCTGTACGTGCTCGAGGCGTTCAAGGCCGGCTTCGACGGCGTGTGCGTGTATCGGTGCCGGGACGGTCACTGTCACAACCGGGTGGGCAACCTCGACATGGACCGGCGAGTGAATCTACTCCGCACGGTGCTGCGCAGTCGAAACATCGATGACGCCCGCCTGCGCATCGTCGACATCTCGCCGTTCGAGGGCGACCACTTCGTCGACACACTGAACGAGGTGTACGCCACGATCGGCGGCCTCACGAACGGGAAAGGAGGTGCGTTGTGAGCAGGCCGACACTCGCCACGGTATCACTCGGAGGCTGCGAAGGCTGCCACGTCGCGCTGCTCGACGCACACGAGCGTCTGCTCGACCTGCTGGCGGCCGCCGACCTCGTGCACTCGCCCTTCAGCGGCGAGGAGGAGATACCCGAGAACGTGGACGTCGTGATGGTCGAAGGGGCCATCACGACCGAGGAGGACCTGCGCCGACTGCTGGCGGCCCGCGCTGCCGCGACGACGCTCGTCGCCGTCGGGTCCTGCGCGGTGCTCGGGGGCATAGGCGGGCTGCGCAACCTGGACCCGGTCGAGGAGGTGACGGCGACGGCGTTCGGTGACGCGGCGGGGTCGAAGTCCGAACGGCTCCCGCGCTTGCGTCGCCGCGTCCAGCCGGTCACTGACTTCGTGGACGTCGAGATCAGCGTGCCGGGCTGCGCGCCCGAGACCCAGCTCATCGTCGACGCGTTGACGGCGGCCGTGACGGGGACCCCGTACGAGCTGGACCGCCGTAACCTGTGTGACGAGTGCCCGCGTGAGAAGCAGACGTTGCTCGAGCACTCCTCGGAGTTCGTCTCTGACAGCGTGGTGGCCCTGATGGAGCTCGATGAGATCGACGAGAAGCGCTGTCTGCTCGAGCAGGGTCTCATCTGCATGGGCCCGATGACGCGTGAGGGCTGCGGAGCCAAGTGCACGTCGATGAACGTGCCGTGCCGTGGCTGCATGGGCCCGAGCCGCATGGAGTTCGAACAAGGCGCCAAGACGATCGACGCGCTGGCGGCGGTGCTGCCGGCGGGCGCGATCATGTACATGGACGACCTCATCGGGACGAGCTACCGGTTCTCGATGCCGGTGTCCGTGTTCCCCGCGGCCTACCAGCATGAAGGAGGCGAAGATGCCTGAGGTCGTCAATCTCCCCGCGATCAAGCGGATCGAAGGCCACGGGCGTATCGCCCTCCACCTGGACGAGGCGGGGCGTGTGGCCGACGCGCACTTCGACGTGATCGAGTTCCGGGGCTTCGAGCGCATGCTCGAGGGGCGCATGGTCTGGGAGATGCCGCTCATCACGAGCCGCATCTGCGGCGTGTGCCCCGTCTCGCACCACCTCGCGGCGGTCAAAGCGGTGGACGCGCTCTACGGAGTCCAGATCCCGCGCACAGCCGCGTTGCTGCGCGAGCTGCTGCATCTGGGCGGATTCGTCCAGGACCACGCGCTGCACTTCTTCTTCCTGGCCGGCCCGGACTTCCTCACCGGCGAGGGTGCGAGTCGTGACCTGCTCGGGGTCATCGAGGCCAGGCCGGACCTGGCTCGCGCTGCGATCGGGCTGCGAAAGGCAGGGCAGAGGGTCGTCGAGGCGGTCGGTGGGCGCACGAGCCACCCGGTGGCCGCCATCCCCGGCGGGATGAGCAAGGCGCTCGACGCGGAGGTGCGTGACGAGCTGCTCACGCTTGCCAGGAGCGTGCTGCCTGACGCTTTGCAGGCGGCCGAGCTCGCGGCCGAGACCACGGCGCGGCTGCTCGCCGAGCATCCGAACTATGCCGAGAACCCTGCGTACAACATGGCTCAGATGCGTGACGGCGCCTTCGCGATCTACGACGGCACGATTCGCGTCAACGCCCCGGACGGGTCGCCGTTCGCGGCGTTCGATGCGAGCGAGTACGAGAGCCACATCAGCGAGCGTGTGCTCGACGGCAGCTACGCGAACTCGCCGTACCTGAGTGCGCTCGGGGCTCAGGCGGGCGGGTACCGTGTCGGTCCGCTCGCTCGTGTGAACATGGCCGAATCGATGGGGACGCCGCACGCCGACGAGCTGCTCGCCGGGTTCCGCGAGCGCCACGGACGCCCGGTCCATGCGGTGCTCGCGTTCCACCACGCGAGGATGATCGAGCTCGTCGCGGCGGTAGAGCGCATGATCGACGTTCTCGAGGACGACGAGATCGGGTCGGACCAGGTGCGCGTCCGTGTGGACCGGGGCGTCGCCGGCCGCGGCATCGCGGCGGTGGAAGCTCCGCGGGGCACCCTCATCCACCACTACGAGGCCGACATGATGGGCAAGGTCACGAAGGCGAACCTCATCGTGGCCACCACCCATAACGTCGGCTCGCTCGATTCCGCGGTTCTTGAGGCGGTACGCGGACTCGCGAAGGACGAGGCTCTCACGGAGGGCAGCGTGCGCCACATGGAGCTCGGCATCCGCGCTCACGACCCGTGTCTGAGCTGCGCGACCCACGAGATCGGGCGTATGCCATTGGTCGTCACCGTTCACGCTGCGGACGGGACCCTCGTCGCCGAGAAGGGGGTGGCGTAGCCGTGGACGCCTCAACAGCGCTTGACCAGCTGCGCGCCAAGCTCGAGGCGACGTTCGGCAAGGGCATGGCGGTCATGATCCTCGCCAGCGCGAGTAACGCAGCCGGGGTCTCCACCATCGGCATGACCGAAAGCGACTTCGTCAAGCTGGCCGAAGCGGTAGCGGCCGACCAGCGTGTCATCGACATGTGGGGCGTCGCCGGGGCCGCGGACGCCTATACGCAGTGGCGTCAGCTCGTGTGACGTTCATCGAGCAGGGACGCGATCACGGAGGCCGCTTCGATCGAGGCGGCCTCCGCCGTCTCTGAGAGTGTCTCGGCGTGTCCCATCTCGGGTGCCGCAACGGCGACGAGGGTGGCTGCAGGCGCGCGCCCATAGAGCGCTTCTGCCAAGGCCAGCAGCGACGGCGCGTCGATGGTATGACCCGTGGGACGCACGGCCGGCCCTGGTGACAGCGGCTCGACGGTGACCGGCGGTGAGGAGCGCCGGAGCGCGTCGACGACGAGCAGAAGGTCGGCGCGGGCCACGTCCTCGGCCATGGCCACGTCGAGGTCGGTCGTGGTGATGACCCGCGCGCCTGCGGGCAGCGGAAGGTCGATGAGCAGCCGCGCCACACGGTGTGCGACGCCGTCGTCGCCGCGGGCCATGTTCCCGATGCAGATGATGAGCGTCGTGTCCATCGTCACAGTATGACCGACGCGCGTGGATTCGAGCGGTATACTTCAGGGCATGGAATCGGCTGCCATCGGCATCTTCGACTCGGGGTTGGGGGGGCTCACGGTCGCGCGGGAGATCGCACGCGTGCTGCCGAGCGAGCCGCTTCTGTACCTGGGTGACACCGCGCGATGTCCCTATGGACCTCGCGACCTCGCAGAAGTCCGGCGCTTCGTGCTCGAGATCGGGTCGTGGCTCGAGAACCGTCACGTCAAGCTCATCGTGATCGCCTGCAACACCGGGACCGCGGCAGGTCTTTCGCTCGCTCAGCGCACCTTCAGCGTGCCGGTGCTGGGCGTGGTGGAGCCGGGGGCCCGGGCCGCCGTCCAAGCCACGACGAACCGTCGTGTGGGCGTGATAGGGACCGAGGGCACGGTGCGCTCGGGGGCATACAGTCACGCGGTTCGCGCCTTGGACGCGGGTGTCACCGTATTCTCGGTGGCGACCCCCCGCTTCGTCGACATCGTCGAGGAGGGCCTGCGCCGCGACTCGGGACGCGTCGAAGACCTGCTCGCGCACACGAGCGAGGTGTTCATCCGCCCGTCGTTTTATGAGATCGCGCGTGACTACCTTGACCCGCTGAAGCGCACCGGTGTGGACACGCTCGTCTTGGGCTGCACGCACTTCCCCTTGCTCTCGACCGCGATCAGCCAGGTCATGGGCCCCTCGGTCAAGATCATCAGTTCCGCTGAGGAGACCGCACGCGAGGTCGCCGAGACGCTGAGGCGAAGGGACGCGCTGGCCACAGGCCAACGGGCCGCCTCGCATTCGTTCGCCACGACCGGGGACCCGGCTGAGTTCGAGCTGCTCGGGTCGCGGGTCTTTGGCGCCCCGCTGGGGCCTGTCGAGAAGGTCGAGCTCGACGAACTCACGTCTCTGCCGTCCCCCGAGATGCTGCGCGAGGCGGCGGCCATGACAGAGGAGCGCTCATGCGTGTGACCGTACTCGGGGCGGCGGCAAGCCATGCGGCGGGAGGCCAAGCGTGCGCGGGGCACCTCGTCGAGTGTTGCGACACCAAGGTGCTGTTCGACTGCGGGAACGGGTCACTCGCCAACCTCTACAAGGTGACTGACCCGCTCTCGGTCGATGCCGTGTTCGTCACCCACAACCATCCCGACCACTACGTTGACCTGTACTCCATGCAGGCCATGTTGCGCTACGCGCCTTCCGGTCCGGTCACGTCGATGCCGCTGTACATGTCCGAGGACCTCTACGACCGCATGCAGGGACTCTTGTCCGACCGAGGAGCGGTGGAGTTCCGGGAGGCGTTCGCCTTGCACCCCCTCGCCCATGGCGTCTCTGTGGAGGTGGGTCCGCTTCGCGTGACCCCGATGCTCGTCGATCACACCGAACCGACGTATGCGCTCGTCGCGGAGTGTGACGGGGCACGCCTCGTCTACACGTCGGACACCGCTCCCGGACGACGCGCGAGCGAGGCGGCGAGAGGGGCCCGGCTGTTGCTGGCCGAGGCCACGTTGCCCGAGCGCTATGCGGGCGCCAGTCCGCATCTGACCGCTCGACAGGCGGGCGAGATGGCGCGAGAGGTCGGCGCTGAGCGGCTCGTCCTCGTTCACGTGTGGCCCACCAACGACCGGGAGCAGATGCTGAGCGAAGCGAGCGAGGCGTTCGGCGGGCCAGTGAGCATCGCGCGTGAGTTCGACACGTTCGAGATCGACTGATACGAGGGGGAGCGCTCATGAGGCAGCGTTCAGAGGGGCGGGGCCCGACCGACATGAGGTCGGTGAGGGTCACTCGCAACTATCTCAAGCACGCGATGGGCAGTTGCATCTTCGAGTTGGGTGACACACGCGTGCTGTGTGCCGCCTCGGTCGAGGAGGGGGTCTCGACCTGGCGGCGGGGCTCCGGGTTGGGGTGGGTCACCGCAGAGTACTCGATGCTGCCCGCGTCCACGCACACCCGCTCGCGTCGCGAGACGATGACCGGACCCAAGGGGCGCACTCAGGAGATCCAGCGGCTCATCGGACGCTCGCTTCGCACCGTCGTCGACATGAGCGCTCTTGGCGGAGAGGCCACCGTGACCGTGGACTGCGACGTCATCCAGGCCGACGGAGGCACGCGTTGCGCCGCGATCACGGGGGCGTGGCTCGCCGTGCACGATGCGCTCACGGCCTGGCGTGACGCGGGCAAGATCGCGACGTTGCCGCTGCTCGGACAGGTGGCGGCGACGAGTGTGGGGCTCGTCGACGGCGAGCTCCTTGTCGACCTCGCGTATGAGGAGGACTCGGTCGCCGAGGTGGACATGAACATCGTGATGGACGGTGGGGGGCGCTTCATCGAGGTCCAAGGGACCGGCGAACAGATGCCGTTCACGCGGGCGCGCCTCGATGCCATGCTCGACCTTGCATCAGGTGCGATAGAGGGGCTCTTGGCCATCCAGCGGCGCATCGTGGACGAGGGGCTTGAGACCTATGGGTTCTGACGTGCCCCGCACCGTGGTCGTCGCGACCGGCAACGCCCACAAGGTCGCTGAGATCCAAGCGGCTCTCGACGTTGCGAACCTCACGTTCGTGGCGGCTTCGGAGCTTCAAGGCGGATGGGTGGGTCCCGAAGAGGACGGCGAGACCTTCGAGGCCAACGCGCGCATCAAGGCCCGCGCGGCGTTCGAGCGCTTCGGAATGCCCGCGCTCGCCGACGACTCGGGCCTTGAGGTCGACGCCCTTGACGGCGAGCCGGGAGTGCACTCGCGCTACTATGCGGGGCCGTGCGCGACGGATGAGGAGAACAACGCGCGCCTTCTGCTCGCGCTGCGAGACGTCCCCCATACCGAGCGCTCGGCCCGCTTCCGCTCGACGCTCGTGCTCGTCAATGAGGACGGTTCGGAGCTCGTGGCGACGGGCACCTGCGAGGGCGCAATCGGCTTCGAACCGCGGGGCGAGAACGGGTTCGGGTACGACCCGCTGTTCTTCCCCGCCGCCACGCCCGGAGTGACGATGGCCGAGCTGTCCATGGTCGAGAAGAACGCCATCAGCCACCGGGGGGCCGCACTCAGAGAGCTGCGTCGCTTGTTGGCGGGTGGGGAGTAGCGCCTTTTCTCAGGCGCGCTATACTGTCTGTCGCCCCAAAGGCCGGTCTGGTGTGGCCGGGCGGCGAGGGCGGCGGATTCGGGCTGTGGCGCAGCTTGGTAGCGCATCTGCTTTGGGAGCAGAGGGTCGCAGGTTCAAATCCTGTCAGCCCGACCACACGTGCGGCGGTAGTTCAATTGGTAGAGCATCAGCCTTCCAAGCTGATTGTTGCGGGTTCGAGTCCCGTCCGCCGCTCCAAAGATGATTCTCGGGCGCCCGATGGGCGGCCGATTGACAACAGCAGCTCGCCGACTGTACCGTAGCGCTTCGGCACTCTCGGGCGAGCGGACACATGCGCCCGTAGCTCAGCTGGATAGAGCGGGAGACTTCTAATCTCTAGGTCGGGGGTTCGAATCCCTCCGGGCGTGCCAGGAAACACGGTGGGTGTAGCTCAGTTGGTTAGAGCGTCGGACTGTGGCTCCGAAGGTCGCGGGTTCGAGTCCCGTTACCCACCCCATTGATAATCCGCGGCGTCACATCGCGTCATCAGGGCGCCGAACATGGGCCGTTAGCTCAGCTGGCAGAGCAGGGGACTCTTAATCCCAAGGTCGTAGGTTCGATCCCTACACGGCCCACCATCATGACCATCCGAGAGCCGGTTCCCCAGAGGGGCCGGCTCTCGCGTGCGGGTGGTCTTCGCTTCTCGGAGGTGGAATGGGTCTCGTCGAGCTGGTCGCCGTGGCCTTCGGTCTGGCGATGGATGCGTTCGCAGTGTCGGTGGGCAAGGGCCTCTCGGTCGGTCGTGCGCGTCCGGTCCACGCCCTCACGGTGGGCCTGTGGTTCGGTGGCTTCCAGATGCTCATGCCCCTGCTGGGTTTTCTTCTCGGGAGACGGTTCGGGCCGCTCATCACGGCGTACGACCACTGGGTCGCGTTCGGCCTGCTGGTGCTGATCGGCGCGCGCATGATCCGCGAGTCTCTGAACCACGAGGCCCCGTTGGACGCATCGTTCGCTCCCCGCGCGATGTTCCCGCTCGCGGTGGCCACCAGCATCGATGCACTGGCGGTTGGGGTCACGCTCGGCTTTCTGGAGGCGCCGATCGTGCACGCGGTCCTGCTCATCGGCGCGGTCACGTTCGTCGTGTCGGCCATCGGGCTCGCCGCAGGTGGTCGGCTCGGGGAGCGCTACAAGTCCCGAGCGGAGCTCGCGGGAGGGCTCATCCTCATCGCACTCGGGGTCAAGGTCGTCGTCGAGCACCTCGGGCTCGTGCCCTGACGGCAGCTTCAGCTCATGAGTTTGGTATCATGAACGCTTGTGTCATGCGGGCGTGGCGGAACTGGCAGACGCGCTGGATTTAGGTTCCAGTGGGGAAACTCGTGGAGGTTCGAGTCCTCTCGCCCGCACCAGAGAAGACCAACCCGCGACGCCGGTACCGGCACCGGCGATCGACCCCGGATCTGTTGAAAGGACCAGTGCCCGTGCTCACCACGTCAGTCGAACGCCTCGAAGGCATCACCGTGCGCCTCAACGTGACCGTGTCAGCCGACGAAGTCGACGAAGCGATCGAAGAGGTCTACAGGTCCGCTGCGAAGAAGGTCAAGGTCCCGGGATTCCGTCCCGGCAAGGCGCCCAAGCCCATGATCGAGTCGATGCTCGGCCGCGAATACCTTCTGACCGAGGCCACCGAGAACGTCGTCAACTCCACGTACCCGCGTGCGCTCGATATCGAGGCCCTGCGTCCCATCGAGGCCCCCGAGCTCGAGGAGCTCGACGTCGTGGAGCCGGGCAAGGAGTTCAGCTACTTCGCCGACATCGAGGTGCGTCCCGAGCTCACGCTCACCTCGACGGAGGGCTTCAAGGTCGCGCTGCCGCCTAAGGAGGCGACCGAGGGCGAGATCGACGCTCAGATCGAGCTCATGCGGGAACGATTCGCGAGCCTGGAACCGGTCGAAGGTCGGGGCGTGGCCGCCGACGACTTCGCCCTCATCTCCTTCGTGGGAACCGTCGAGGGCGAGGCTTACGAGGGCAACCAGGTCGACAAGTACCTCTACGAGATGGGCCGCGGGCTCATGCCGCCCGAGTTCGATGCGGGCATCATCGGTCTGTCTGCCGGGGAGTCGACCGTGGTCGAGTTCACCATCCCCGACACCACGTCGAACCCCGAGTTCGCGGGCAAGCAGGCCCGCTTCGAGATCACCGTCCACGAGATCAAGGCCAAGGTGCTGCCCGAGCTCGACGATGAGTTCGCAGCGCAGGTCGGCGGGTTCGATTCCTTCGAGGAGATGCGTAAGGACCTGGCCGCCCGCATCAACGTCCAGAAGGCCATCGGGCACGATCGCACGAAAGAGCATCGCGTCCGCGAGGCCGTGGCCGAACGGCTCGTGGGGGACGTGCCTGAGTCCATGATCGTCACGCGACAGTCGTCGATGACACGTGACTTCATGACGATGCTCGAGAACCAGAACATGACGCTTGACCAGTACGTCGCGCAGGCGGGTATCGATATGGACACCTTCGAGGCCGACATGCGCAGGCAGGCGTTGCAGTCGGTGCGTGAGGACCTGGCGCTTGAAGCGCTGTTCCGCGCGCTCGACTTCGAGATCACCGACGAGGACATCGAAGCCGAGCTCAAGGAGATAGCGGCCGCCACGAGCTCGACTCCTGAGGAGGCCCGCAAGCGCTGGGAGGACATGGGCCTGATGGCCGTGCTCCGGGAACAGATCATGCATCGCAAGGCGGCGCTGTGGCTGCTCGACAACGTCGAGGTCACGGAAGAGAGCGCCGAGACGAACGCTGAAGGGGAGTGACCTGAGTGCTTCCGGAGATGAACTCGCTCGTCCCTATCGTCATCGAGCAGACCAGTCGCGGTGAACGTAGCTTCGACATCTACTCGCGGCTCCTCAATGAGCGCGTGATCTTCCTCGGGATGGCCATCGACGACCACGTGGCCAACCTCGTGATCGCGCAGCTGCTCCACCTGGAGAGCGCGGACCCGGAGAAGGACATCAACCTCTACATCAACTCGCCCGGCGGCAACGTGACCGATGGCCTGGCCATCTACGACACGATGCAGTTCATCAAGCCGCAGGTGTCCACGATCTGCATCGGGCAGTGCGCCTCGATGGCGGCTGTCCTCTTGGCCGCCGGCGCGCCGGGCAAACGCTTCGCGCTGCCGCACTCCCGGGTGCTGATCCACCAGCCGTGGGGCGGTGCGCAGGGTCAGGTCACCGACATCGAGATCCAGGCCAAGGAGATGCTCAGGATGCGCAGCCAGCTCGATGAGATCCTGGCCAAGCACACCGGGCAGCCCGTCGACAAGATCCATGCTGACACCGAGCGCGACAACATCATGATGGCCGAGGAGGCGAAGGCCTACGGTCTCGTCGACGAGGTCATCGCCAGTCGCAAGATCGTCGAGGAGCAGTAGCCACTGTGAGCCCCACGCGCACACCTGACGGGTCCGACCAGCTCAAGTGCTCCTTCTGCGGCAAGAGCCAGCGGCACGTGAAGAAGCTCATCGCCGGCCCCGGGGTCTACATCTGCGACGAGTGCATCGATCTGTGCAACGACATCGTCGAGGACGAGATCGCCGAGGAGTCCGGCGATGACGCCTTGCTTCACGACCTGCCGACGCCTGCGGAGCTCCACGAGGCGCTCAACGGTTACGTGATCGGCCAGGAGCGGGCGAAGAAGGTCCTGTCCGTCGCCGTGTACAACCACTACAAGCGCGTGAGCCTTGGTGTATCAGGCGCCGGCGACGACGTGGAGCTGGCCAAGAGCAACATCCTGCTTCTGGGCCCCACGGGTTGCGGCAAGACGCTGCTCGCCCAGACGCTGGCCCGTGTGCTCAAGGTGCCGTTCGCGATAGCTGACGCGACCGCGCTCACGGAGGCCGGCTACGTGGGAGAGGACGTCGAGAACATCCTCCTGAAGCTCATCACCGCCGCCGACTTCGACATCAAGCGGGCCGAGATCGGCATCATCTACATCGACGAGATCGACAAGGTCGCACGCAAGGCCGAGAACCTGTCGATCACCCGCGACGTGTCCGGCGAGGGCGTGCAGCAGGCGCTGCTCAAGATCCTCGAGGGCACTGAGGCCTCGGTGCCGCCGCAAGGTGGACGCAAACACCCTCAGCAGGAGCTGCTCAAGATCGACACCACCAACATCCTGTTCATCCTCGGTGGCGCCTTCGTGGGTCTCGACAAGATCGTCGCGGACCGCATCGGGAAGAAGGGCGTAGGCTTCCAGGCCGAGATCTCAGACGCGACCCACGACACCCAGAGCGAGCTTCTAGCGCAGGTGCTTCCCGAGGACCTCAACCGCTTCGGGATGATCCCGGAATTCGTGGGTCGCCTCCCGGTCATCACGCATGTCACGGAGCTTTCGCAGGAGGACCTCGTCCACATCCTCACGGAGCCGAAGAATGCGCTCGTGAAGCAGTACCAGAGGCTGTTCGCGCTTGAAGGCGTCGAGCTGAGTTTCACCGAAGAGGCCTTGAACGCCATCGCTCACCAGGCCATCAAGCGGGGCACCGGAGCACGCGGCTTGCGGTCCATCTGCGAGAGCATCCTGCTCGACACCATGTATGAGCTTCCCGGGCAGAGCGATATCGAGCGGGTCATCGTCACACCTGAGGCGGTCGAGCAAGGCGTCGGTCCGACCCTGGTCAGACGGGGGAGCGCCGAGGTCTCAGCGTAGCGCGGGGCGTATCCCGGACCGGGCGCCGCGCAGGATCACCATGGCACGCAGGTGTTCGTTAGGCGGGAGGTCTGGTGGAACCGCCTCGCGACCGAGCTGCTCGTAGATCGCGTAGCGCGCGCACTGGTGCCGGTTTCCTCTGCAGTACCTCGCCTTGAACAGGGCCGCGGTCTGCGGTCTCACACAGGGGCCTTCGTTGAAGTGCGGACAGTTGACGGCGAGCTCACATGTCATCGCCACCACCCCCGATCCACGCGCATGCTCGAGTCCACCGCGCAGGCCACTCACTCCAGTGCATACCACCTTCGGGGCACACTCCAACGCCGGTCGGCGTATTCGCCGGACCCCTTTTTCCAGTCGGCGCTCGAGTCGCGCCAACGCTGGCCCGGAGGCGCTTCTCGTGGCGTGTCAGGCGCCGATGATCTCCCGCGCCCGACTGATGTCATTGGGGTACAGATCGGGCGGAACGTTCTCGCGCCCGAGGGCACTGAACACCGTGAAGCGTGCGCAGTTCGAGTTGTCGGTGCGGCAGTAGCGCTGCTTGTACAGGTTCGCCATGTCGGGCATGTTGGCCATCTTGTCGTTGAAGAAGATGCAGGTCTCAATGAGCTGACAGTCCGCCATCGTGGATGCGCCTTCTTCCTATGAGCAGGGGACGTGTTGCGAGGAGGGATTGGTGAACACGATAACGATAACGGCGAGTCATCGGCTGCGCTATACCGACGCAGGTATCAGGAACGAGGCCGGCGCGCCCGGGCTTTGTTAGAATCGCGCATACGCTTGCCACGCGCCGCGTCGAAGGGAATCTGCTCGTGAGCGACATGCCGACCGCATACGACCCCAAGGCCGTCGAGGGGCCCATCTTCGAGTCGTGGATGGAGGGTGGGTACTTCGGCACTGATATCGTCGAGGGTGTCCGTCCATTCGCGGTCGTGATACCGCCGCCGAACGTGACCGGTTCGCTCCACATGGGTCACGCGCTCAACAACACGATCCAGGACGTCGTGGTGCGATACCAGCGCATGACCGGCCGGCCCACGCGGTGGGTCGTAGGAACCGACCACGCCGGCATCGCCACGCAGAACAAGGTGGAGCAGAAGCTCGCCGCACAGGGTCTGAGCAGGCACGACCTGGGACGCGAGGCGTTCATCGAGGCGTGCTGGGAGTGGAGACGTGAGCACGGCAGCACCATCATCAGCCAGCTCAAGGCCATGGGGTGTTCGTGCGACTACTCCGACGAGTGGTTCACGATGGACCCCAGCTACCAACGCGCCGTGCGCAAGGTGTTCGTGGACTGGTTCAACGCCGGACTGATCTACCGCGGCAAGCGCATCATCAACTGGTGTCCGCGTTGCACCACGGCGCTTTCCGACATCGAGGTCGAGCACGAGGACCTCGATTCCCACCTGTGGCACCTGCGCTACCCGCTCAAGGAGCTCGTCGGTGACGTCGACCACGTGGTCGTCGCGACCACGCGCCCCGAGACGATGCTCGGTGACACGTGTGTGGCCGTGCATCCCGACGACGAGCGCTACAAGGCGCTCGTCGGCGCGACCGTCGTGCTGCCGCTCTTGGGCCGCGAGATACCGATCGTCGCCGACGAGTACGTCGACCCGAGCTTCGGCACAGGCGCGGTCAAGGTCACGCCCGCCCACGACCCCAACGACTTCGAGATCGGCGAGCGCCACGGGGTGGCCAAGATCAACGTCATGGAGGCGGACGCGACCATCGGACCGGAGGGCGGGCCGTATGCCGGCCTCGACCGCTATGAGGCACGCAAGCGCATCATCACGGACCTCGACGCCGCCGGCCTGCTCGTGCGCACCGACGACCACGTACACTCGGTCGGGCACTGCTACCGCTGCCACACCGTGGTCGAGCCGTGGCTGTCCGACCAGTGGTTCGTCGACATGAAGCCGCTCGCTGAGCCGGCCATCCAGGCGGTCAGGGACGGTCGGGTGACGTTCCACCCCAAGCGCTGGGAGAACGTCTACTTCCACTGGATGGAGAACATCCGCGACTGGTGCATCTCTCGCCAGCTGTGGTGGGGGCACCGCATCCCGGTGTTCTACTGTGACGCGTGCGGTGCCATGGTCGCGAGCGAGGACGACCTCGAGCGGTGCCCGAAGTGCGGCAGCGCGCACGTGCGCCAGGACGAGGACGTGCTCGATACGTGGTTCAGCTCCCAGCTCTGGCCGTTCGCCACGTTCGGCTGGCCCGATGCTGACCCGCGGCTCGACTACTTCTACCCGACGAGCGTGCTCTCCACGGCGCGCGACATCCTTTTCCTGTGGGTCGCGCGCATGATCATGAGCGGGATGTACTGCGTCGACGGCCAAGTGCCCTTCGACGACGTCATCATCCACCCCACGGTGTTCAACTCCGAGGGCAAGCGCATGAGCAAGTCGCTCGGCACCGGCGTCGACCCGCTCGACTTGATGGAGCACTACGGCGCCGACGGCATGCGTTTCGGGCTCATGCTGCAGGTGACCGGAGCTCAGGACTTGAAGTTCAGCGAGGAGAAGCTCGTCTCCAGCCGCAACTTCGCGAACAAGATCTGGAACGCGAGCCGCTTCGTGCTCATGAACCTCGAGGGCTATGAACCGGGCGAGCCCGTCGCGCGCACGGTGGCCGACCGCTGGATACTGTCGCGCCTCGCGGGTCTTTCGGCCCGCGTCAGCGAGGGGCTCGACACCTACGAGTTCGGCGAGGTGGCGCGCTCGCTGTACGACTTCTTCTGGAACGAGTTCTGCGACTGGTACATCGAGCTCGCTAAGGGCCGCCTGCGCGACGATGAGCAGCGCGCCGACGTGCAGCGCGTGCTCGTCTTCGTGCTCGACAAGGCGCTTCGCCTGCTGCACCCGTTCATGCCGTACGTCACCGAGGCCATCTGGCGCAACTTGCCGCTTGCCGAGGCCGACCGCGCGCCCTCGCTCATGGTGGCGTCGTGGCCGGACGCATCTCAGTTGGCGCGGTTCACCGACGACGGGGCGGAGCGTTCGATCTCGCGCCTGATAGAAGTGGTGACCGGCATCCGGGCGGTCCGCGCTCGCTACCAGGTGCCGCCGAAGCAGGAGGTCCAGGTCGTGTTCCGCACAGCGGGCGACTCCGAGACCGAGTGGGTGGAAAGCGAGTTCGCTGAGATGAGCCGCTTGGCGGGTGTCAGCGCGTTCACGGCCGCCACCGATGCCGCGAAGCCCGAGCACTCGGCGACCGTCATCGCGAGTGGGCTCGAGGTCTACGTCCCACTCGAGGGCCTCGTCGACTTCGAGGCCGAGGCTGCGCGTCTGCACCGCGAGCGCGGCAAGGTGGCCGGCGAGCTCGAGAAGCTCGAACGCAAGCTGGGCAACGAAGGGTTCCTCGCCAAGGCGGCCCCGGAGATCATCGAGAAGGACCGCGCGAAGGCGTCCGAGCTCGCGGAGACGCTCGCTGCCATCATGGCGCAGCTCGCTGAGATCGAAGGCTAGGTCTCAGCGAGTGAGCGAGGTCGGCTACCTCGATGCGACCGCCGTGGTCGCCGCTGCGCTCAAGTTCGGTGTGAACCCGTCACTCGACGGGATCCGGGCGATGTGCGAGCAGATGGACCGGCCGCAGGACGCGTTCGTCTCCATCCAGGTCACGGGCACGAACGGCAAGACGTCGACCGCGCGCCTCATCGCCTCGCTGCTCGGCGCCGAGGGCCTGAACCGCGGGCTGTTCACGAGCCCCGAGCTGGAGCGCTACCCCGAGCGTATGGAGGTCGCCGGTCAGGTGGTCTCCGATGCCGAGTTCACGCGCGCGATCGCCGCGGCGCTCGAAGCGGCCGCACGTGCCACGATGGCGGCAGGCGCATCACCCGGGGCGGCCGCTGACGCCACGGAGTTCGAACTGTTGACCGCGGCGGCGTTGTGGCTGTTCCGCGAGCGCGCCGTCGAGGTCGCCGTGCTCGAGGTGGGCATGGGAGGGCGCTGGGACGCGACGAGCGTGGTGTCGCCCGCGGTGTCCGTCGTGACCGGGGTCGGTCTGGACCACGTAGCGGTCCTCGGCGACACCCGGGAGGCGATCGCGACAGAGAAGGCGGCGATCATCGCACCCGGCGCGGTCGCCATCATCGGGCCGGGCACCGAGGGCATCGAGGAGGTCTTCACCACAAGGGCGGCCGAGGTGGGAGCGGAGCTGTACGCGGTCCGCGAGGTGGATGCTGGCTCTCCGGTGTCAGACGACCGTACCGTGCGCTACGCGGTCCGCAAGCGCCCGTCGTCACCTCTCGGCCACACCCTCATGGATGTCCGGAGCGCACACGGCTCCTACCGGGGCTTGCGGCTACGGGCCCCCGCCTACCAGGCGGCCAACGTCGCGACCGCGCTCGCTGCGGCCGAGGCGCAGCTGGGCCGTGCACTGGACCCGGCTCGGGTCGGGGAGGTCCTCGGTGCGATACGCTTCCCGGGACGCTTCGAGGTGCTTGCCGAGCATCCGGCGATCATCGTCGATGGCTCACACAACCCGCAGGCGGCCGGCGTGCTCGCGGGCGCCATCGCCGACGCGTGGCCGTCGCCGGAAGCGCGGCCGCTCGTCGTGCTCGGCGTGCTCGCCGACAAGGACGCGGCGGGCATCGTGCGAGCACTCGCCGAGGTCGCGGGCTCGTTCGCCGTCGTCGAGCCGGATTCGCCGCGCGCGCTGCCCGCGGAGAGTCTGGCCGAGGTTGTGCGCGAGGTCACCGGTGTGGCCCCCCGCGTGCTCGGGTCCGCTCGGGGGGCGGCGAGCTCTCTCGTCGCCCAGTCCGAGACGGATGTCGTCATCACGGGCTCTCTCACGACCGCGGGACAGGCGCGAGGGGCCCTTCTGCTATCATCCCGTCAGTCCGCGCGCACGCGCGGGTGACTGAATAAGGGGAGATGATGGGCGAACTCTTCGCACCCGTCCTGCAAAGCCCGCTCTTCAAGCTCGTCTCACAGCTGTGCATCCTGTTCGGCATCGTGTTCTGGTTCGCGCTCACCTTCTGGACGGTGCGCGATGCGAACCGTCGCGGCGCGATGGGCTGGTTCTGGGGACTCGCTAACCTCGTGTTCCCGGTCGCGGGCTGGGTCATCTACCTCGTCGTCAGGCCGCCGGAGTTCATGGACGACGCCCGGGAACGCGAGCTGGAGATCCGTGCCAAAGAGGTCGCTCTCACGCGGGACTTCGAGTCGTGTCCTGCGTGTTACAAGCCCGTGGAGAAGGACTTCCTGATCTGTCCATACTGCATGAAGAAGCTGCGGAAGGGCTGCATCGAATGCGGTAGGGCCCTCAAGCTGCAGTGGGCGGTCTGTCCGTACTGCAAGACGCGCCAGGAGTAGGGGCATAAGACCCAATACGAAGTCTGTCACGAGTCAACAAGGAGTCAACGAGGCGCCCCGCCCGAGCAACCGCGGGGCGCTTCCCGCTACGACAGGAGTCATCCGATGCCCGACATCACCGTGCGACTTCCCGACGGAAGCCAAAAGCAGGTGCCCGAAGGTTCGACCGTCGCGGACGTGGCCGCCGCGATCGGGTCCCGTCTGGCCTCGGCGGCGCTCGCCGGCAAGGTCAACGGCGACATGGTCGACCTCAACCGGGTCGTCTCCGACGGCGACACGGTCGAGATCATCACGGACCGGAGCCCCGAGGCGCTCGACCTGCTGCGGCACTCGACCGCCCACATCATGGCCGAAGCGGTGCGGGAGCTGTTCCCGCACGCTGAGTTCGGCATAGGCCCCGCCATCGAGGACGGCTTCTACTACGACTTCGACATAGGTCGCTCGTTCACCCCGGAGGACCTTGAGGCCATCGAGGAGCGCATGCGCCAGATCGTCGCACAGGAGGCGCCGTTCGTGCGTGAGGAGTGGACGCGTCTCGAGGCGTACGACCGGATGGACGGCCAGCCGTACAAGCAGGAGCTCATCAACGAGCTGCCCGAGGACGTCACGATCTCGACCTATTCGCAGGGCGGGTTCATCGACCTGTGCCGTGGCCCGCACGTCCCGCACTCCGGACGTATCGGCGCCTTCAAGTTGATGAAGATCGCCGGCGCCTACTGGCGAGGCGATTCGAGCCGCCCGATGCTGCAGCGCATCTACGGCACCGCGTGGTTCACGCAGAAGGACCTCGACGCATACCTGACGCGGCTCGAGGAGGCCGAGAAGCGCGACCACCGTAAGCTGGGCCGTGAGCTCGACCTCTTCAGCCTGCACGAGGAGGCCGGCGCGGGTCTGCCGCTCTACCACCCCAAGGGGGCGCGGGTCCTGCGTCTGATCCAGGAGTGGTTGCGCGCCGAGCTCTACCGCCGCGGGTACGTCGAAGCGATCACGCCGCACATCTACAAGGCCGACGTCTGGAAGATCTCGGGGCACTGGGACAACTACCGGGAGAACATGTACTTCTTCCAGGTGGACGAGGGCGAGGGTCGCATCAACGACTACGGCATCAAGCCCATGAACTGCCCAGGCCACATCATGATCTACAACAACGACGTGCGGTCCTACCGTGACCTGCCCATCCGCATGTTCGAGTTCGGCACGGTCTACCGCCACGAGCTCTCCGGCGTCGTGCACGGCCTCATGCGCGCCCGCGGCTTCACGCAAGACGACGCCCACATCTTCTGTACCGCCGAGCAGGTCACGCCGGAGGTCATGCTCATGCTCGACCTCGTCGACTACGTGAACGGCGTGTTCGGCTTCGAATACACCGCGGAGGTCTCGACCCGTCCGGAGAAGTCGATCCAAGGCTTCGACGACGAGTGGGAGCACGCGACCAAGGCGCTCATGGACGCGCTCGACCAGCGCGGCATGGCCTACGACATCAACGAGGGCGACGGGGCGTTCTATGGGCCGAAGATCGACATCAAGCTCAAGGACGCGATCGGCCGTACGTGGCAGACCGCCACGATCCAGGTCGACTTCAACAACCCGATGCGTTTCGACATGACGTACCGTACGGCGGACAACACCGAGGCGCGGCCGTTCATGCTGCACCGCACGATCCTAGGGTCGATGGAGCGGTTCCTGGGCATCCTCATCGAGCACTACGCGGGCGCGTTTCCGACGTGGCTCGCTCCTGTGCAGGCGGTCATCATCCCTATCGCCGACCGTCACCTCGAGTACGCGCAGAAGGTCGCGGCCCAGTTGGCCGATGCTGACGTGCGCGTGGAGGTGTACGCGGACAACGAGCCGATGCGCGTCAAGATCGCCAAGGCGCAGGCCCAGAAGGTCCCGTACATGCTCGTCGTGGGAGACCGCGAGGCCGAGGAAGGCGCCGTGGGGGTCCGCGAACGTGTCGCCGGCGACGTCGGCGCCCAGAGCGTGGTCGACTTCATCGAGCGCGTGCGAAGCGAGGTACCCGTAGCGAGATGAGCCTGGCCACAAGACTCCTCGAGCGCCTCGTGGTGTTCTCCCTCGGATGGTGGGTCCTTTCGGAGGGAGAGGCGTCCTCGTGGGTCTTCGGTATCCCGTTCGCGCTGCTGGCGTCGTCCTCGGAGCACGCGCCTCAGCACGTGTGCCGTCCGGCGGCCGCGCGCAACCTGCTCATCGACGCCCTGCGCTTCGTGGCCATCGCGATGGTCGTCCTGACGCACGTGCTCAATCTGCGATGGGAGTTCAAGGAGCTGCCGCTTGCCGCTGAGACCGTGCGCGCGATGATGGCGTTCAACATGCCGCTGTTCGCGTTCGTGTCCGGCTATGTGAACCGGGGGCTGGAGCGCGACGGCCCATGGCGCTTTGTGCGCAGCAAGGCGTTGGCGCTGCTCGTGCCGTACTACGCGTGGATCATCGTGGAGATGCCATTGAGGCGCGTGGCGCTCGCTGATGCGCCGGAACGGCTGCTGCGCGCCGCGTTCGACCCCAAGGCGGCGTTTCAGATGTGGTTCCTGCTCGTGCTGTTCTACGCGTTCGCGCTGCTTGCACTCTCGCGCCTCGTCAGCCGCAGCGAGTGGTGGTTCGGCGGCGTCGCGCTCGCCGTGGGCCTGCTGCCGCTCGTGTGGGAACCGGACAGCAACCTCATCGTGAGGCTCTGCTGGCTCTACCCGTTCGTGGTGGGCGGCTACCTCGTCGCCCGGCACCGTGAGAGCTGTCGTCGCTTCGACGACGTGGCGGCCGTCGTGGGGCTTGTCGCCTTTCCGCTCCTGCTTGCGAGTGGGTTGGACGGCGCGCCGTACCGTCTCGCGATCGGGGCCGCCGGCTCCGCGGCGCTCTGGGCGCTGTTGCGCTGGATGCCGCAGGCGGTCCTCACGCGGCTGGCGTGGGCCGGGGCGAAGTCGCTCGGTGTGTACGGTGGCCAGATGGTGCTGCTGCCGTTTCTGATCGTGGGCGCCGGCTGGCCGGGGGCGTTCACGAGCTGGGCGCTCGTGACGGCGGCCGCGCTCGCGCTCACGATGGCGCTCGAGCGCTTCGCCGTGACGCGTGCGATCTTCCTCGGGCAGTGGCCCAAGCCGACGAGGAACCGCGGGGCGGCCGCGGCGGCGTGAGGCACGCCGTAAGGAGGCGCAGCTTCCGGGCGGAGAGCGGCGGCTGTGCCGGCCGGCTCTTCCTGAGGCGCGGATCGCCACCGCTGCGCTACCATTGTCCGCGACCCGCGAAGCACAGCGACCACCCGCACACGGAGCAAGGAAGCCATGATGACCCGCGAGACCGGAGCCGCGATCAGGCGCGAGGCCGACCGCCTGCTCGCCGAGGCGCTGAGGCGCCAGTGGGCGGCCATCCCCGGCCTCAAGGCGTCGTTCACGGACGTGCAGGTCAAGAGCACCGAGGACGACATGCGCTACCACCTCATGTTCCTCGCGTCGGCATTGTGGGTGGGAAGCGAGGAGCTGTTCGCGGACTACGTGCGCTGGGTGGCCATCCTGTTCGACAATCTCCAGCTGCCGCGCATGTGGATCGTATCGAGCATGGAGTGCTGCCGGGGCGCCCTCGACGACGTCTTGCCCGCCCACCAAGCGGCGCTCGCAGACAGCTACCTCGACGTGGGGCTCGCCACGCTCGACGAGCCGCCCGCCGAGCTCGACACGCACCTCTCGCCAGACCAGCCCTACAGCGAGCTTGCCGTGCGCTACCTGGGGCACGTCCTCGGGGGCGAGCGGCACGAGGCGGTCGATCTCATCGACCAGTCGGCCCAAAGCGGCATGCGCATCGACGACATCTACCGCTGGGTGCTGCAGCCGGTACAGCTCGAGCTCGGGCGCCTGTGGCTCTCGAACCGCATCTCGGTCGCGCTCGAGCACTACGCGACCGCGGTGACGCAGATGGCTATGTCGCGCCTGTACGGGAGGATGTTCACCGGCGAGCACACGGGGCGCCGTGTGGTGGCGGCGTGCATCGGCGGCGAGCTGCACGAGCTGGGCCTGCGCATGGTGGCCGACTTCCTCGAGATGGACGGCTGGGACTCGCACTACCTGGGGGCGAACACGCCGCTTGCCTCGATCGTCGAGACGGTGGCCGCGCTCGAGGCCGACCTCGTGGCGCTCTCGGCGACGATGAGCGTGTACGTGCCCGAGGTCGAGCAGGCCATCGCCGCGCTGCGCGCGGACGAGCGCACGGCGAGCGCCCGGATCCTCGTGGGCGGCTACCCGTTCAACGTCGACCCGCGGATCTGGCAGGCCGTGGGCGCCGACGGCTCGGCGAAGGATGCCGACGAAGCGGTGCGCCTCGCATCCGAGCTGGTGGCGTCGTGAGCGGACGCCCCGGATTCGCGGTGTTCTGCAACGCCACTGGCGTCATCGAGGACGTGCTCGTGGACCGGGGCGGCCACGAGACGCCCCTGGGCCCCGGGGTGAGCCTCGCCGACGTGGTCGAACCTGACTCCCGCGGGAAGTTCCACGAATTCATCGTGCACGTGCGCACCGACCGGGCAGCGTTCGACTGGGAGCTCAACGTGCGCGCGTCGGGCGCGGTACACGCGATGCGCTTCTCCGGTGTGAAATCGCAGTTCGGGTGCCTCGTGATCGGCGTGAGCTCGGCCCGTGAGGTCGCGGACCTGGCCGACGAGTTCATCCAGATGAACAGCGAGCTTCTGAACACGATCCGCCAGCTGCGCAAGGAGGCCGCCGAACGCCCGGCCGTGAGCCTATCGCAGCTCGCCCGGATGAACAACGAGCTCACGAACCTGCAGCGCGAGCTCGCCAAACGCAACGCCGAGCTCGAGCGCATGACGCGCTTCCGCGAGGCGGTGCTCGACACGCACCCGGACGTCGTCTACGTCTTCGAACTGGACCCGCCGCGCATCACGTACGTGAACGGCCAGGTGGAGCGGGCGCTCGGCTGCTCGCGTCAGAGCGTGCTCGAACGCGGCGCGATCGCCGTGAACCCGGACGATGTGGCCGCCCGCAACGAGGCCACGCGGCGCATCCGCGACGCCGCCGACGGCGAGGTCATCGTCTCCGAGGCACGGCTCAAGTGCGCGTGCGGCGACTGGTGCTGGTTCCGCTTCCACGAGACCGTCTTCGCGAGGGCGGCCGACGGCACGGTGACGCAGGTGCTCGGCACCGCAGAGGACGTCACCGAGGAGCGCGTGATGCGCGAGCGGCTCCAGCAGCTCGCGCTCGTCGACGAGCTCACCGGGCTTTCCAACCGCCGCGGCTTCAGCGTGCTGTCCGAGCACGCGCTCGTGCAGGCCGAGCGCGCCGGCGCCGAGGTCGGGCTCGTGTACGTGGACGTCGACGGCTTGAAGGCGGTAAACGACGAGCTCGGTCACGCCGCCGGCGACGAGGCGCTCAAAGCCGTGGCGCGTCTGCTGCGCGAGACGATGCGCGCGTCAGACGTCGTGGCTCGCTGCGGGGGCGACGAGTTCCAGGTGCTCGCGATAGGCGATCCTGCGCTTGACCTCGAAGGGCTCGAGGCCCGCCTGCGAGCCGCCATCGATGCGTTCAACGCGTCCGTCGAACGGCCGTACCGGCTGTCCGTGAGCATCGGCGCGGTGCGCTGCGACCTGGCGGAGTCGTGTGACCTGGACGACTGGGTGACGAGGGCCGACGCGCGGATGTATGAGGAGAAGGCGCGCAAGAAGCGCCCCTGAACCTGCGCGCCGGCGCCTTGCGATCGCCTCACTCGTCCGCGACCGAGCAGACCTCCCACACGTGGCCCACGGGGTCGGGCGCTGACGTGGCCTGTTCCGGAGCGTGCTCCTCGCCGACGATGGCTCCCGTCGGCCGGGCGCAGCCGATGGCCTTTTCAGCAATGGGACACAACCCCCTCATCGAAATGTGTGCGGTCTTGTGGGGTTTGCTCCCAAGGGGCGGGGGGTGTGGCTCAGCGGGCGCACAAGGAATCAAGAAGAAAAGCGGGGGGGGTACACACCGAATCCACAACCTCGCTCCACCATGTCAGACCTTTCCGCTACGATGAGTGTCGGCGCTGGCAGGGGGTTTGGCAGCGCTCCTTCTACCCCTCGGGAGGAACAAGATGGGCGACACGGGCCTGCCGCGCCCCGGCATGTTCGCGACGGTACGCAACCGTCGCGGGGTGATTGCCGCCGTCGAGCCGTTCGATGGCGAGGACGGCCGCGTGCACCTCGTTGAGCTCGACTACAAAGACGACCAGCTCCCGGCCGCCGAGAAGCTCATCTGGGAGCTCGAGTTGCCGCACGCCAAGCTGCTCGAGCCGAACACGCTGCCCGACCCGTCGCGCTCGGCGCCGATGCCGGCCGAGGACTTCGATGCGCTCCTGCGCACGGCGCGCTGGACGAGCGCGATGCCGTTTCTGGACCCGGACGGGTCCGGTCCGCTCGAGCGCCTGCCGTTCCGCAGCCCGTTCCACGGTGCCGTCGAGGTCGACGACTACCAGCTCGTCCCGCTGCTCAAGGCGCTCAGGATGCCGCGCGTGAACCTGCTGATCGCCGATGACGTGGGTATCGGCAAGACCGTCGAAGCCGGCCTCATCCTCTCCGAGCTCCTCATCCGCCGCCGCATCCAGCGCGTGCTCATCCTCACGCCGGCGTCGCTCAGGCTCCAGTGGCGAGACGAGATGTCCGAGAAGTTCTCGCTGCCCTTCGACCTCGTCGACCGCGCCGAGACGCAGGCGCTCAGGCGCCGCCTGGGGATGGACGCGAACCCGTGGCGCTCGTATGCGCGGGTCATCGCGTCGTACCACTACCTGCGCCAGCCCGACGTACTCGACCAGTTCATCGCTGCGTCGCGTCCCAAGGAGGGCTCGGCGCACCTGCCGTGGGACCTGCTCATCGTCGACGAGTGCCACAACCTCATGCCGTCGCCCTTCGGCGAGGACTCGGACCTCACGAAGATGCTGCGGCTCATCGCGCCGCTCTTCGAGCACCGGCTGTTCCTGTCGGCCACGCCGCACAACGGCCACACGCGCAGCTTCACGGGGCTGCTCGAGATCCTCGACCCGGTGCGCTTCAGCGTGACCGACGAGCTCAAGCCCGCCGAACGTGCCCGCGTCGAGCAGGTGGTGCTGCGGCGCCTCAAGTCCGAGATCAACGCGCGTACGAACCCGCCGAAGTTCTGCACGCGCCTCGAGCCGATCACGCTCACGCTTACCGCGTCGGCGGCCGAGGAGGCCGCGCTCACGGAGGCGTTCGGCGAGTTCCGCGCCGCGATGCGCGCGTGGATCGCCGCCGGCGACCGCAAGCGCCGCCGGGCGGGAAGCTTCGCGGTCGAGATTCTGGGCAAGCGGTTGCTCTCGTGCCCGGTCGCGTTCGCGGAATCGTGGCGGCGCTGCCAAGAAGGGCTCGCGGAGGCCGAAGAGGCGAGTGAGTCTGAGGTCGACGCCGCCCGCAAGTCCGTCGAGCGCGAGACCGGCGACGACCGCGAGGCGCAGTCGCAGGAAGCCACGGCGGCCGGCATCGTGGGCGCGTGGCTCAAGAAGGCCGCGCCGCACATCCAGCATCAGATCGCAGCGATCGATGCGGCGGTCGCCCGGCTCGGCCTCGATGGGGCGTCGGCTGGCTCGTGCGCCGACGTCGACCCGGCGTCCGACTCGCGGCTCGATGCCCTCTTCGCGCTCATCGAGCAGCTGCTGCGCCGTGACGGCGTGTGGCGCGACGACGAGCGGCTCGTCGTGTTCACCGAGTACAAGACCACGCTCGACTACCTCGCGCGCCGGCTGCGCGAGCGCTACGAGCCCGAGCGCGTCCTCACGCTGTACGGCGGCATGGACGATGCCGAGCGCGACGCGGTGAAGCGCGCCTTCAACGACCCCGCCGAGCATGTCCGCATCCTCATCGGCACCGATGCGGCGTCAGAAGGACTGAACCTGCAGCGCACCGCTCGCTACCTGCTCCACTACGACCTGCCGTGGAACCCGAGCAAGCTCGAGCAGCGCAACGGCCGCCTCGACCGCCACGGCCAGGCCCGCGACGTGCAGATCTTCCACTTCGGCTCTGACACCGACGACGACCTGAAGTTCCTCGCGCACGTCATGCGCAAGGCGAACAGCATCCGCGAGGACCTGGGTAGCGCGAACGAGCTCTTCGACGAGGCCGCCCACCGCCGCCTCATCGACGGCGAGAGCGCCGCGACCGTGACGGACGACCTCGAGAAGCGCCTGCTCGTGAACCAGGGCCGCGCGCGCATCGACGCGGACGCGACGGTCGTCACCGGCGGTGAGGACGCTGCGGCCGCCGAGCAGCTCAACGCGCTCGCCGCCGAGCTCGACCTGGACCCGGACGCGATGCGCGAGACGCTCGAGGCGGCGCTCGCCATCCGCGCGGGGCGCCCGCAGCTGCAACCGTCGCCCGCAGAGCCCGAGACCTGGCGGCTGCTCAACCCCGATCTGGCTGGCTGGGCCGAGGTCGTCGACGAGAGCCTGCGCACCGACGCCGGGCGTGCGGGCAAAGGCGGGCTCAGGCGGCTCGCCTTCGACGGCGCGCCCTTCATCGAGCGGGTAGGCGATCGCACCGTGTTCAATCCGCGTCCCGACGTGGCGATGATGCACCTGTCTCACCCGATGCTCGACCGCGCGTTCTCGCTGCTCTCGCGCCGCCGGTATGCGGCGACCGGCGAGGAGGTGAGCCGCTGGACGGTGCGCGTGGGCGGCGTGCCGCAGGACGCCGATGCGCTCGTGCTGCTCTCCGTCGAGGAGATTGGCGTGAACGAGCTGCGCGAGACGTTCCACCACTGGGTGCGCACGATCGCGCTCCCCGTGCGTGCAGGGCACCTAGGAGAAGCGCTGCCACACGAGGCGGCGGCGCGCCTACGCGACGCGGCGCCCGCGAGCGATCCCGGAATCGTCGAGCGCGCCACAGAGGTCTTCGAGGACGTGCTGCCGGACCTGAAGGCGCTCATCACGCGGCACGCAGCCGAGCTCACCGCGACACTGCGCGGCGAGCTCACGGCGGCAGGCGAGCAGGCCCGCGCCGATGAGGAGAAGCGCTTCGCGAGCCGCGCAGGCGAGGTCTCCGCGCTCATCGCCGAGAACACGCTTTCCAAGCTCGAGCGCGAGATCGCCGCGCTCAAGGCGCGGCGCGCGCAGGGGGCGCTCTTCGACGAGGAGGCACGCCTGGAAGACCTCGACCGCTCCATCGAGGAGAAGCAAGCCGAGATAGAGCGCCGGCGCCGTCACTACGAGGAGGTCCGCGAGCAGCTCGAGCGAGAGCGCGAGCGCATCATCCGCCGCCTGCTGCCCAAGCGGCACGCGATGGCCGGCGAGGCGCACGTCTTCCCGGTGTGCGTCGAGGTCCGCCTGCCGGATTCCGGGGGTGCGCGATGAGCGCGCAGCAGCTGCCACTCGTCGGCACGCGCGCACCGGGCGCCTCGACGGGTGCCGCACCAGGCGCCGCGATCCCCGGCTGGGACCTGCTGCGCCACGGCGGCCTGCTCCTCGACCCGCAGCGCCTGCGCGAGGTCGCGGCCCACGAGCCGCCCGCGCTCGACGCCTACACGGAGCGCGAGCTGCGCAAGCGCCTCACCGCGCTGCTCGACGACACGGACGGCGCCGCCGACACTCCGGCGTTCGTCGCCTTCGTCCTCGAGCGGGTCTGCGGCTTCGGGCCGCACGCCGGCGGCGCGTGGGTGCGCGGGTCGGCCGTCGAGGCGAAGTACGGCCGGCGCGCGATCACCGGCGAGACGATCAAGCCGCAGCACCTGTGGCTGGGGCCGCGCGGCGGGATGCTGCCGGTCTTCATCGACCGCGAGAAGCGCGTGGGCGTGGGCCGGGGCCGGCGCACGGTGAGCAACGTGCTGCAGTGGCTGCGCGCGAGCAACCGGCGCCTCGCGCTCGTCACCAACGGCCGCCAGTGGCGCCTCGTCTTCGCGGGGCTCGACTTCGAGGCGTTCGCTGAGGCCGACGCCGAGCTCTTCGTCGAGGAGGGCGGGCTCTCGGCCCAGCTCACCGGGGTGCGCACGCTGCTGCAGCCCGCACTCTGGACGCCGGCCGAAGAGGGCGCGACCCCTGCGCTGGAGCGGGCCATCCTCGACGCCCGCAAGGGCCAGGCCGAGCTCTCGGCTGTGCTCGGCGAGCGGGTGCGCGAGGCCGTCGAGGTGCTCGTGCAGGCGCACGGCGACCTGCTGGCCGAGCAGGCGGTAGGCCTCCCGCCGGCCGACATCTACCGCGCGGCGGTGCGCATCGTCATGCGCATGGTGGTCGTGCTCTTCGCCGAGTCACGCGAGCTGCTCCCGTCCGACAATGCGCTCTACCACGCCTCGTACGGCCTGTCCGGCCTCATCGAGGAGCTGCAGAAGGTCCGCCACCGCTCATCGGGCCGCCTCAAGCGCAGCCACGCGGCGTGGCCGCGGGTGCTCTCACTCTTCCGCCTCGTGCACCAGGGCTCCGGTCACGAGGCGCTCGCCGTGCCCGCCTACGGCGGCGAGCTGTTCGCGCCCGGCGATCCGGACGGCCCGGACCCGCTCTCCCGCGCGCTCGCCATCTTCGAGCGTGGCTGCTACGAGCGCGAGGCGGTATCTGACCGCGACGTCCACGACATGCTCGAGCTCATCACGCGCACGCGCGTGAAGATCCGCCAGGGCCGCAGCGCCACCTGGGTGACCGCGCCCGTGGACTTCTCCGACCTGTCCAGCGAGTACATCGGCATCCTGTACGAGGGCCTGCTCGACTACGAGCTCAAGCAGGCGCCCGCAGACGACCCGGTGGTCTTCCTCAGCGTTGGCAACGCGCCCGCGCTGCCGCTCTCGCGCCTTGAGGCGATGGATGATGCAGCGATCCGCTCGCTGCTCGAGTCGATGAAGGCCGAAACGAGCTCAGAAGACGCCGGCGAGGACGAGGCCGAGCCCGCCGACGAGGCGCCCGACGCCGCGCCGGAGCCCGGCGACGAGGAGCTTCCCGAGGAGGTCGTCGCCGAAGACGAGCTCGACGCGGACCTGCTTGCCGCCGAGGACGCGCCCGCCGAGCGCGACAAGGCCCTCGACGCCCGCCAGACGGCGCGCCTGCGCGCCGAGGAGTGGGCGCGGCGCGCCGTGCTCGCCGCCAAGCTCGTGCGAGCGCCGCGCGGTACGCTCACGCCCGAGAAGCAGCTCGCGCACGAGGCTGCGCTCGACGCCAAGGCGCGCCAGCTGCTCGATAAGCGCGGTGTCGTGCTGCCTGGTGAGTGGTACGTGGTGCGCTGGGGCGGCACGCGAAAGGGCGCTGGCACGTTCTATACGCGCCCCGGCCTCGCGGTGCCTACCGTGCAGCGTACGCTCCGTCCGCTCGCCTACGACCCGCCGACGCGCGAAGACGGCTCGCCGGACACGAGCGCGCCGCAAAGCGCCTGGACGCCCAAGCGCCCCGAAGACATCCTGGCGCTCAAGGTCTGCGACCCGGCGTGCGGCTCGGGCACCTTCCCGGTCGCGGCGCTGCGCTACCTCACCGACGCGCTCTACGAGTCGCTCATCCACCACGAGCGCGTGAGCGACGACACCACGCACGAGCGCGCCATCGTGCGCCTGATCGAGCCGCCGGAAGGCGAGGAGCTCCCTGAGGAGCGCCTCGCGCACGAGCTCGTGCCGTGCCGCACGACCGATGCCGAGTTCGAGCCGCGTCTGAAAGCGCTGCTTCGCCGCCACGTCGTGGAGCGCTGCATCTACGGCGTGGACCTCGACCCGCTCGCCGTCGAGCTTGCGCGGCTGTCGCTCTGGATCGAGACGATGGACCGCTCGCTGCCGTTCTCGTTCCTCGACCACAAGGTGAAGTGCGGCAACTCGCTTGTCGGCGCGTGGTTCGACACGTTCCGTCACTACCCCGTGATGGCGTTCAAGAACCGCGAGGGCGGCGACAAGGGGCACGCAAACGGCGTGCACTTCGCCAAGGACGCGCGCACGAAGGGGCTGAAGGAGTTCGCGTCAGGGCCGCTCAAGAGCGACCTTACGCGCTTCCTGTCCGGGCCGACGCTCTTCGACGCGCGCGACTTGGCCGCCGAAGCGACCACCGTCCACGACGACGCGCTCGCGACCCTCGCGCGCCTGCACGAGCTGCCCGTCCACGACGCTGCCGAACGCGCGCGCGTCTACCGCGAGGAGCTCGTGGGCTCGCCTGCCTACCGGCAGCTCAGGGCCGCGATGGACCTGTGGTGCGCGTGCTGGTTCTGGCCGGCCGACGAGCTCGAGCACGCGCCGCTGCCCACCACCTTCGCGGCGCCGCCAGAGGAGACTCGCCGCATCGCCGAGCGCATCGCGGCGACCAAGCGCTTCTTCCACTGGGAGCTCGAGTTCCCGGACGTGTTCAGCGCGCAGGCCTCCGGCTTCGACGCGATCCTCGGCAATCCGCCATGGGACATCGCCAAGCCCAACTCCAAGGAGTACTTCTCAAACATCGACCCGCTCTACCGCTCCTACGGCAAGCAGGAGGCCCTGCGCAAGCAGACCGAGTACTTCGCCGACGAGGCCATCGAGCGCGCGTGGCTCGACTACAACGCGGACTTCCGCGCGCAGTCGAACTTCATGAAGTACGCGGCGCACCCCTTCGGCGACCCGGCCGAGGCCGAGGCGAGCGGCGACAGGTTCTCCATCTCGCGCGGTCGCGAGAACGACGCGCTGCACGCCCGCTGGCGCGAGGTGCGGCGCGCCTCGCGCGGGTACGCCGACGCCGCCCACCCGTTCCGTCACCAGGGCTCGGCCGACATCAACCTCTACAAGCTCTTCCTGGAAGCCGCGCACGCGCTGCTCAAGCGCGGCGGCCGCCTGGGCTTCATCGTGCCCTCGGGGCTGTACTCCGACCACGGCACCGGGAGCTTGCGCGAGCTGTTCTTGGACCGCTGCCGGTGGGAGTGGCTCTTCGGCTTCGAGAACAGGGACAAGGTCTTCGACATCGACAGCCGCTTCAAGTTCAACCCCGTCATCGTCGAGAAGGGCGGGCGCACCGACGCCATCCAGACCGCGTTCATGCGCCGAAGCCTTGAAGACTGGGAGCGCGCAGAAGAGCTCGCGGTGCCGTACACGCGTGAGCAGGTCGAGCGCTTCAGCCCGAAGAGCCGCGCCATCCTCGAGATCCAGTCCGCGCGCGACTTGGAGATCCTCGAGAAGATCTACGCGAACTCGGTGCTCCTGGGCGACGACGGCCCCGACGGATGGGGCGTGAAATACGCGACCGAGTTCCACATGACGAACGACTCGAAGCTCTTCCCGCCGCGCCCGGTGTGGGAGGCCAAGGGCTACCGACCCGACGAGTACAGCCGATGGCTCTTGGGCCGCTGGCGGCCCATCGAGGAGCTCTGGGCCGAGCTCGGCGTCGACCCCGCGCGCGTCGTGCCGGCGGACGTCGAGCTCGAGGAGTGGCTCTTCGACACGACAGCCGGGCCCGAGCGCCGCGAGGCCGAGGCGCGCTTCGTGCACGGCCACCTCCTGAAGCCCGGCGACGTGGCGCGCACGCCGTGGCGAGCGCGCTGCGCCCAGCCGCCCTACGACGCGCTGCCGATCCCGCGGGCGGAGATTCCCGCGGGCATCGTGCTCTCGCGCGAGGGGGATGCGTGGATGCGGGAGGACGAAATCGAGGATGTGGCGCTGCCGCTGTATGAGGGGCGCATGATCGGCCAGTTCGACTTCAGCCAGAAAGGCTGGGTCAGCGGCAAGGGACGCTCGGCGGTCTGGCGCGAGATTCCGTGGGAGCACAAGGTCATCGAGCCGCAGTACTTGATGGCGAGATCGACGCATCTCGACAGCACGGGCGATATCGAACTCAGGGGACTCGCCCGATGGATTCGTGCCGTGTTCATGGATGTTACTTCGGCGACGAATTCACGGACAACGATCGCCGCTTGCATCCCTCTGCTCCCGTGTGGCAACAAGGTCCCCGTGTTACACAGCCCGCTGCCAGTAGCGCTTGCCGCAACGATGTCCTCGTTCGCTTTCGACTTCGTTGCGCGCAGACGCCTAACGGGTCTCTCAATGAACTACTTCATCGTCGAGGAACTCGCATTGCCGCGCCCCGAGAGGATTGCATCAGTTGAGCGGCATGCGACCCAACTCCTAGAACCAGACCGTCTCTTCTCGCCAAGTCGTCTTGCAGCTGGTGTGAACGGACAGGCCCGCCTTGCCCAGCAGTCTCGTGTTGCTGGAGTTGCTGCGATCGATGCAGCCATCGCCGCTGTGCTTGGCATGGACTCGGAATCGGCAGCCTATCTCCTGCTCGGTGCGTCCGTGCTCGACGAGTCCGACCCCAAGGGCTTTTGGCGCGTCGACAAGGACAAAGACCCCGAGCTGCGGCACACGGTGCTCACGCTCGTCGCCTTCCACGACCTCGAGGAGAAGATCCGCGCGTGCGGCGGCGACCGCGACGCCGGCATCGAGGCGTTCCTCTCCCAGAACCACGGCGAGGGCTGGATGCTGCCGGAGACGCTCCGGCTCGCCGACTACGGCCTCGGCCACGACGAGCGCGCGAAGCACCCGCAGCCGGTCGCGAGCCGCCTCGGCCCGCGCTTCTACGACTGGCAGCTTTCGCAGAGCGCGGAGGAGTCGTGGCGCGAGTGCCACCTGCACGCGCGCAACCTGCTCGGCGAGCAGGGCTACTGCGAGCTCCTCGACGAGATCGCGGCCCGCGAGCGCGGCGGGGAGCCGGTGCGCTCGGAGGAGCCACCGGCATCGCTGCTGGACGACGGAAGGCAGGGGGCGCTGTGGTGAGGCGAACCGGACGGGCCAAGCTGAGCGCCATCGATGCCTTCGAGGAGACCCTCTCCGACGCGCAGGCGCTCATCGATCACGCTGCCGTGTTTCAGAACGGCCGTTCGCGGCG
>JAJUJM010000003.1 GCA_029265315.1 Actinomycetota bacterium
AAGCCAGTGCGCCTGTATCGCCTCGTTTTCAAATCGTTGTTTCCCGTGAACCCCCCGCCGGGTGTTGGAGGTTTCCGGTTCCGTCGCTCGCGTTGTTTCACGTTAAACATCGCGAGCGAGACTCCGCTGCCACCCCGAAAGCAAATGGGCTGACCCGAAAGTCAGCCCATTCGAAAACTCATTCCGGCTTCATCTCACTTAGGCGAGATGACGACCTGGCGATAGGGCTCCGTTCCCTCGCTTGCCGTGATCACCCGCGCATCACCGCGAAGGGCCATGTGTACGATGCGGCGCTCGAACGATGTCATGGGACGCAGCCTCACTTCCTGTCGATGCCGTACCGCACGGTCCGCGCCCCGCCTTGCTATCTCCTCGATTTTCTGCCGTCGGCGATGCCGATAGCCTTCGACGTCAACAACAACCGGGTATCGGAAGCCCAAACGCCGAGTGGTGATAGCCCCTACCGCGGTCTGTAGCGCATCGAGAGTTCTGCCGTGCCGTCCAATCAGAATCCCCAGCTCACCGCCGACTACGTCCAGGATTATCTCTCCCTCGTCGCCTTCATACTCTTCGATGGTCGGGTCCATGATTCCGAAATGGCTGGCTATCTCGCGCAACGCCTGAACTGCCGTGTCCGCGACACGATCGAGGTCCTCGTCGCTCAACTCGGGTGCATGGTCCCCGTCGAGAGGCCCAGTGGAGGTGGAAGATGCGACTGGCTCAGACTCGATGATTTCCGCGACGGCCTGTCTGGCAGCCTCCAGGTCCGCAAGATACGAGGGACGAATCCAGACGCGCACTCGAGCAGGCTTGTCAGGCCTCATCCCGAACAACCCTCGTCCAGGCTCTTCCAGCACTTCGTACTCAACCGCATCTTGCTGTACGCCGAGCTCCTCAAGCGCAGCGTCCACCGCATCTTCGACGGTCGCCGCTTCCTTGATGCACTCACGTTCCATGTCTGTCGCTCCTTCTGGGAACCGATGGGTTCTCGTCGGTGTCAATCGAATCGGCTACCGCTTCTTGTTCTTAGCCGACCGGGGTCGAGCCTTGGAGGTCTTCTTCACTGCGACAGCCTCTTCGGCACTGCCGTGCTCGGAAGACTCATCATGCCCCCGCTTGAGTGATGCCATCATGATCTGCTGCTGGGCGATTCCCCACAGCGAGGAGACGTCCCAATAGAGAAGTACGCCCGCTGGCGCGCTCCACCCGAAGAACAGCATCATGACGCCCATGTAGGCGCCGATCATCTTCTGCTGCCTCTCGCCCGGCATCAGCGCCTGAGGGAGCCACACGCTGAGACCGAACAGCGCGACTAAGAGCAGATACGGAATAGCGGGAGCAAGCCCCTCAGACTGGAAAATCATGGATGGTGTCTTGGCAATATCTGGAATCAGGAAGAAGAACCTGCCCACTTCCCCCTTCTCCGCGAGGTACTCCATCATCATCCCGGGACTCTTGGCGGTGCCCCCCAGAACCTGGTACAGCGCGAAGAGCAATGGCATCTGAAGCAGCATCGGCAGACACCCGCCGAACGGGTTCACCTTGTTCGCCTGATAGAACTTCAGCGTCTCCTCTTGCAGCTTCTCCTTGTCGTCGGCGTACTTCGCCTGAAGCTCCTTGATCTTGGGCTGGATCCTCTGGAGCTCATACATGGACTTCGTCTGCTTGACGGTCAACGGCATCAGCGCGAGGCGCACGAGCACCGTGAGGGCTATGATCGCCAAGCCCCAATCGCCCACGTAGCGCTCGATATAGAGCAGAAGCGCGAAGATCAGTTCTTTGAACTCGATCCAGAGTGCACCCACAGGGGTCGTCTCCTCTTCAGGCCGGAAGGGTCAGGGCACGGGATCATGTCCGCCGGGGTTCCATGGATGACATCTCGCCACCCGGCGAAGCGCAAGCCAACCACCTTTGAAAAGCCCGTATCGCTCGAATGATGTTATCGCATATGCGGAGCAGGTCGGGGTGAATCGACACGAGGGGGGCGTCAACGGCGACACGGCCACCTGGTACAGACGAACCGCCGCCATGGCAAGCAGGCGGGGGAGACGGCCGATCCACCGAAAGACGATCACCTCGCCAGACCGCCCCGCTTGGCGATATCCGCTAGCGCTCTATCGAGCTGCTCCGGCGACGCCTCGCCCACACCTGGGCGTGCCACCAGTGCCACATCGTACCCGGCCCAGTCTCCCGCGAGCCGACGGTACGCTTCGCGCATGACGCGCTTCGCCCGGTTCCTCTTGACCGCAGGCCCGATCTTTCTGCCCGCGACGAATACGACGCGGCCCTCTGGGCCGCGTCCTTCCGGGGTGGGGGCTATGAGTGCCACCATGAGCGGATGTGATATGCGCCGGGACCCCTCAAAGATCGCCTGGATCTCGCGCGCTGACTTGATCGTGCTCACTGCGCCACCATCTCTGGCAGAGCCGCCAGTGGCTCTAGGCGCTCAGGACCTTGCGACCCTTCCGCCGACGAGCAGCAAGCACGGCCCTCCCGCCGCGGGTGGCCATGCGTGCCCGAAAACCGTGCGTCTTCGCACGCTTCCGAACGTTGGGCTGATACGTCCTCTTCACTGTTCCTCCTATGGCTGGCCCCGCCGTTCCGGGGCAAAGCCCGACGATTATATGTGCGCCTCGATACCACAGTCAACGTGAGAATCGCTCAGCTCACCGACGCCACCGCGCGAGCAGGCCGCCCGAAGTCGAGGCGGAATCTGTGGACACTGTGGAAAAGGCAGGACTCACTCTTGTGGAACCTGTGGACAACCTTTTCTCCGCGATTGAGCCGCCCGGGCCGCATTGCTATAGTCCGCCGTGCTCCGGAAGCTCTTCCGTGCAGCCTGCGGAACTTGACACAAGCCGTCTATCAGCTCTTTTCACCCGTTTGTCACACAACGAATCCCGTGGCGCAGCGTCTCTCGATCTCGCCTCGGGATTGCTGGTGACGCCTCGAGCTTCACCGAAGTCGTTTCCACAACCGGGAAAGGTGACGCAGCCGCTTTCCACAAGCTTTGAGGAAAGACCGCGACTCCTGTGCGATAGACACACCCGCGGTGAGCAGGTGCGACGGCCCGGGCCGAGGGGTGGAGGGAAACCCACATTCTCCACAGTGTGGAAAGTCCTGTGGAGAAAACGGAAAGTCGCACGTCTTGCGCATCGAATGTGTGTTCGTGACCTGAAAAGTTGCAGGTCAGACTGCTTGTTCAGAATTGTCGGCGCCGTTGAAGGGCGCGGGGGAGCCTGTGGATTCGTTTGTGGATTGCTCGGCCATTGTGGAAAGAAGGGGGGACGGTGAAAGCTTTCTTCGAAGGAGTCGCGGAAAAGAGGGGTCCTGTGTTTCGGCCGAACTCGTTCGGCGCATCGGCCTCATCAGTCACCCCCACGCGCGCGCGAGTAGCTGTATACGAAACCCCCGGCGCACCACCTCGTGTTGTGACCATCGATCCCTTGCCCGTCGATGAATACGTCGAGGCTCTCACGTCCACCGTGCACCGATTCGTGTCAGAACAAGGCGGTTCGATACCCTACACGGTGCTTCGGGAGGTCACGGAGAACTTCATCCATGCCGGATTCGCCGAGCCCGTTGTCTCAGTGATGGACTCTGGTCGCACCGTGCGGTTCGCCGATCAGGGTCCGGGCATATCCGACAAAGAGCGGGCGGTCCTGCCTGGCTTCACGACCGCCACGGCCGAGATGAAAGAGCACATCCGAGGTGTCGGTTCAGGTCTTCCACTCGTGAAGGACTTCCTCGGATTCACGGGCGGCAGCCTCAACATCGAAGACAACCTGGGTAGGGGAGCAGTCGTCACGGTCTCGACCGGACGCACCCCTTCGATGAGTTCTTCTCGAACGAGCTCGCACCAGGACTATCGTGACCTGAGCCGGACCGCCTCAAGCCCCAGTCCCTCTTTGGACGGTCCAGGTCTTCCGCTTGATGCTCCCGAAGCGCCTGTGGCCCGCACCATCCCTCGCAATCTCACCACCCGACAGAAGCAGGTGCTCGCACTCGTCATGGAGAGTGGCTCGGCAGGGCCGAGTCTCGTCTCGAAGGAGCTGGGTGTCGGTATCTCGACCGCATACCGCGATCTGGCTTCGCTCGAGGATATGGGGCTCATCACGGCCGAAGGCGGCAAGCGCTCTCTCACTGAGCGAGGATTGTCTTACTTGGACGACCTGACGACCGGCTTTTCGGGCGCAAGGGCGCAGGTCAGACCCGCTGATTCCACTCTACTGTGAGGATTTCGATGGCGGACCTGAACACCATATGGGAAGACGTTCTCTCAATCATTCGTGAGGAGCTCAACACGCCGAGTTTCACCACATGGTTCGAACACACGGTTCCCTTGGACCTCACTGACGATGGGGTGTTCGTGGTCGGAGTGCAGAACGAGTTCGCCCGCTCGTGGCTTGAGGAGCGTTATGCACAACGTCTGAGCGCTGCGCTGAGACAGGTCATTGGGGCCGAGGTCGACGTCCGTATCGTTGTCGACCCTTCCTCCTCGTCGATGTCTGACGTGGCCACCGCTGATGTTCCAGCCGCGAATCCCGTGTCTATACACACCGTGGAAGAGGATCTCCGGTCAACCGATACTGGCTCCGCACAGGGCGCTTCCGGCGATGCGGACCACCCCTTCGACCCCAAGTTCACCTTCGACTCGTTCGTGGTGGGCGATTCCAACGCCTTTGCTCGCAACGCAGCGCTCGCCGTGGCCGAACAACCGGGTCTCAAGTACAACCCTTTGTTCTTGTGGGGTGGGCCCGGGCTCGGTAAAACCCACCTTCTTCAAGCCATCGGGAACTATGTCACTTCGAACTTCCCTCACAAGAAGGTCATGTTCGTGACCTCCGAGCAGTTCATGAACGACTTCATCGAGTCGATCCGCGCCGAGACGACCAACTCCTTCCGGCAGAAATACCGGACCGTCGATGTCCTGTTGATCGATGACATCCAATTCCTCGAGAGGAAGTTCGGTACACAGGACCAGTTCTTCCACACGTTCAACGAGTTGCGCCAGCGCGGCAAGGCCATCGTCCTGGCTTCTGACAGACCCCCTCGCGAGATCGACATGGATGAGAGGTATCAGAGCCGGTTCGCCATGGGTCTACAAGCCGATATCCAACCGCCGAACTACGAGACTCGCTTGGCCATCCTGCGCCAGTTCGTCGAGTCACAGCGAATCGTCTTCGAGGACGCAGCGCTCGCTTTGGTTGCTGACCGCTCAACCCCCAACATCCGGGAGATGGAAGGTGCCGTGTACCGCATCATGGCGTTCTGTGAACTGTCGAGGCGTGATGTGGTTGACCTGAAGACCGCCGAACAGGTCACCCGCGGCCTGTTCCCAGACCGTTCACTCCGGCCCATATCGATAGGCACCATCAAACGGGAGACGTGTCGCTTCTATGGGATCTCGGACTCTGAGCTCATAGGAAGCAAGAGATCACAGCCCATCGTCTTTCCTCGCCAAGTCGCCATGTACCTGGCCAGGGAACTCACAGACCTATCTCTTCCGAAGATCGGCGAAGAGTTCGGCGGTAGAGACCACACGACGGTGATGCACGCCAACGACAAGATACGAAAGCTCATGAGTGAGCAACGAGAGGTCTACAACCAAGTACAACAGCTGACCAACCTCATCAGACAGAAGGGGTGAGACGTGACCTCATGTTGAGATGTCTGTGGACAACCCGGGGATGACTCGGGGGTATCCTTTCCGAATTGTGGATTGAAATCCTCCCGTGTGGATGATGTGGAACACCCACCCGGCGAATCCACAGGGCTCTATACATGGACACACATGGAACGACGTGCGAAAACGTGGAGAGTCCACATATCCACGGGCTTTATTACCGTTATTGTCGTCTTGATATCCAAGAGAGGATAACCATATGAAGTTCAGTATCGCCCGAAGCGAACTCGCTGAAGCTCTGTCGGTCACTTCCAAGGGTATGTCGGCAAGGTCGACCCTACCAATCCTCTCCGGGGTGTTGTTCTCCTCCTCAGAAGGACTCCTCACACTTCAGGCCACCGACCTTGAGGTCTCCGTCAGACACTCCGTCCCGGCGCTCATCGACGAAGACGGCCAAGTGGTGATCCCGGGTCGGCTTCTGAGTGACATCGTGCGCTCGCTGCCGGAAGCGGCTGTGTCGATTGAGACAGAGGGAGACAACGTGTTGGTCAGATGCCAACAGTCCTCCTTCACCATGAAGACCCTGAACGCAGCGGATTTTCCGAAGTTCCCGGAGGTGTCCGTGGACAAGAAGGTCGCCATACCGTCTGACGTCATGGCGTCCATGGTGCGCAAGGTCTCGAAAGCGGTGTCTCGGGACGAGACAAGGGCCGTTCTCACCGGGGTGCTCATGGTGATAGACGGGGCGATGGTCAAGATGGTCGCCACGGACAGCTATCGTCTGGCGATAGACGAGGTCATCCTCGATGAACCCGCCGGCGAGGAAGTGGAAGTGGTGATCCCTGGCCGGGCCCTGGATGAAGCCACGAAGATCGCTACAGGAACCGGCAAGGTGGAGGTGGGGGTGTCGGACAACCAGGTCGTCTTCGACTCAGGGTCGACGACATTCGTCGCCCGTCGTATTGAGGGGACCTTCCCGAACTACCGACAACTGATCCCTGAGCGAAGTGAAGACGACACCTTCATCGAGATTGCGACAGAGGAGTTGGCCTCTGCGGTCAAGAGGGTGTCTCTGCTGGCGCTTCACAACTCACCTCTCAGACTGTCGGTGAGTGTCGAGGACCAGACACTGTCTCTTTCCGCCACCACCCAGGATGTGGGAGATGCATCAGAGGACCTGATGGCCAAGATTGAAGGAAAAGACGTGGAGATCGCCTTCAATCACTCGTTCATGTCAGATGGACTCGCATCGATCGGAACCGAGATGCTGTCCCTTCTCATCCAAGGCTCCATGAAGCCCGGACTCCTGAGGTCTGGGAACGGGGAAGATTTCCGCTATCTCCTGATGCCGGTGCGCCTCGGCTGACGGTGTGTCGTACACGATCAAAAGACTTCACATCGTAGGGTTCAGGAATTACGAGAACTTCGATCTCGAGCCAGACCCTTCACTCACTGTTCTCGTCGGCCCGAATGCAGTGGGGAAGACGAACCTCATCGAAGCGGTGCAACTGGTGACAGAAGCCCGTTCTTTCAGAGGTGGCTCGTGGAGCGAGATGATCCGCTGGGAATCACAGGACGCTTCAGTGAGACTCGATGCGGTCGATGGTGAACGGGTCCACACGGTGGAACTGGATATCACTGCAGATGGGAGAAGGATCTATAGGGTCAACGGAAAGCCAAGAAGAACGGTGTCAGAGGTCTCGGGCATCATCCCTTGTGTCCTGTTCACCCCGGAGGACCTGGGGCTCATCAAGAACTCTGCGGAGACAAGAAGAAACCTCCTGGACGGTATCGGAACACAACTCTCGAAGACGTACGCGCAACTCAAGACGGAGTACGACCGGGTGGTGAAACAGAGAAACGCACTCTTGCGAAACGAATCGGTGTCTGAGGACCGACTGGCACCTTGGGACGAGAGGTTGGTGGCGCTGGGTTCGCGTCTGGTCAAACACAGACTTGGGCTTTTTGACCGGCTGATGCAAGCCGCCTCGGTCCTCTATGGTCAAATCGCGAAGGACGGACCGCTGACAGCTCGCTACGTGCCTTCGTGGGAGAGGGAGTCCAGAGAAGTCTCCGGCAAAGAGCCGGCGGAAGCACTGGAGGGGCTTCTGCTGGAGACCAAGACGGACGAAAGAGCGAGGAAGATGACGCTCGCCGGGCCACACCGAGACGAGATCGTCTTCAAGCTGGATGGACGGGACGCTCGAACGTACGCCTCACAGGGGCAGCAACGCACGGTGGCCCTCGCGTTGAAACTGGCAGAAGTGAAGGTGGTGGCGGATATCTCCGGGTCCCGGCCGGTACTTCTTCTTGACGATGTGATGTCTGAGCTGGACGAGAGCCGCAGGACAGCCTTCACCGAGTTGGTCGGGAGCACCACACAGACCATCGTGACCACCACGAACCTCGGCTATTTCACCAAGAACGTCATCGACAGAGCCAAGGTGGTGACACTCGCTTGAGGCGGAAAGGGAAGCAGACCGACCTTGCGTCGGCCCTCATGTCGCTCGAGAGAAGATTCAACCGAGCAAGCCGAGGTCGCTATCTTCAGGTCCGAGTGGCTCGCGCGTGGGAGGCGACAGCGGGCCCGACGGTGTCCGAACACACCACCGGGGTCTTCTTGAGAAGTGGTGAGCTCAATGTGCAGGTCGACTCGAGTGTTTGGGCCGCCGAGCTCGCCGCTCTGGCGGGGCCGTACATCGACGCTCTCAACACCTATCTCGGTGAGGAAACGGTGCGAACCATACGCTTCACCGTCTCCCGTAGGGTCGCCCAGTCCCGCAGAGAAGAGACAGCCCGACAGGAGATAGCCGAGTTCTATCGGTCCGATCCGTCAAAGGCCTTTCCGCTCACACCGATCGAACGGGCCCAAGTCGAGGCCTCAGCGTCTGTCATAGATGACGAGGAACTCCGCGAGGCCGCCATAAAGGCGACGATAGCGTCGATGGAGTGGCGAAAGGGTCAGAACCGCCCCAGATCGTCGCAGAGGTCCTGAGACGGCCCCAGAGGGGCATTCTGGCGCGTTGCACCCCACCACTTGTGGTAGACTCGACCATGACACCACAAGATGTCGTGGTGTCCGCCAAGTCAGGCTGTCTGCCAGGTCGGACGTCCGAGCCGACCGCAGCCGACCTCGTCGAACCGGCCTAAAGAACAAGGAGCGCGCGTGTCCACGAAAGCGAACTCGTATTCAGGCAAGGACATCCAGGTCCTCGAAGGCCTCGAAGCCGTTCGCAAGCGCCCCGGCATGTACATCGGCTCGACCGGCCCCAAGGGGCTCCATCACCTGGTGTATGAGGTGGTCGACAACTCCGTTGACGAAGCGCTCGCGGGCTTCTGCACCACCATCGATGTGGTGATCCACGCGGACAACGGCATAAGCGTCACCGACAACGGACGTGGCATACCGGTCGACAAGCAGCCGAAACTGAAGAAGACCGCGCTCGAAGTCGTGCTCACCGTCCTTCACGCTGGCGGCAAGTTCGGTGGCGAGGGCTACAAGGTCTCGGGCGGGCTCCACGGCGTCGGCGTCTCGGTGGTGAACGCCCTTTCATCGAGACTGTGCGCCGAGGTCAAGCGCGACGGCAAGATCTGGTTCATGGAGTTCGACCACGGCAAGGCGGTGGCGCCACTGGCGGTCCTCGGGTCTTCGAAAGCCACCGGCACCAAGATCAGCTTCTGGGCCGACCCCGAGATATTCGAGACGACCGTCTACGACTACGACACCCTGGCCACCCGCTTCCGCGAGACTGCATTCCTGAACAAGAACCTCAAGATCACGCTCACCGACGAGCGCGAGCTCGAGCCGCGCAGGGAGGAGTTCCGCTACGCCGGGGGCATCGTCGACTTCGTCAAGTACCTGAACGAGAACAAGGAGACGATACACTCCCGCCCCATCTACTTCGAGTCAGAAGGGCCGGAGGGGACCGTCGAGGTCGCCCTGCAGTGGAACACCGGCTACTCGGACTCCGTGCTGGCATTCGCCAACAACATCAACACCCATGAGGGCGGCACCCACCTCGAGGGCTTCAAGAACGCCCTGACGCGAACCATCAACGAGTATGCGAGGCGCCAAGGCATCCTCAAGGAGAAGGACGAGAACCTCACCGGCGAGGACATCCGCGAAGGCCTTGCGGCGATCATCTCGGTCAAGCTGCGCGAGCCGCAGTTCGAGGGCCAGACGAAGACCAAGCTGGGCAACACCGAGATGCGCGGCTTCGTTCAGTCAGTCGTGACCCAGGGGCTCGGTGAGTTCCTCGAGGAGCACCCCAAGCCCGCCCGCGCGATCGTCACCAAGTCAGCCCAGGCCGCCAAAGCGCGGGCCGCGGCCCGCAAGGCCCGTGAACTCACCAGGCGCAAGGGTCTGCTCGAATCGAGCACGCTTCCCGGGAAGCTCGCTGACTGCTCGATCAAGGACGCCGCGCTCGCCGAGATCTACCTCGTGGAGGGCGATTCGGCTGGTGGCAGCGCGAAACAGGCGCGCGACAGGTCGTTCCAAGCGATACTCCCTCTCAGAGGCAAGATCCTCAACGTCGAGCGGGCGGGGCTGAACCGGGCGCTGTCGTCCGAGGAGATCCAAGCCATCATCACCGCCATGGGCACCAACATCGGTGAGGAGTTCGACCTCGGGAGCGCCCGGTACCACAAGGCCATCATCATGACCGACGCCGACGTGGACGGTGCCCACATCAGGTGTCTCATCCTCACGTTCTTCTACCGTTTCATGCGACAGATGGTCGAGGAGGGCTACGTCTACATCGCCCAGCCGCCGCTCTACAAGCTGACGGTCGGCAAGAAGCATGAGTACGCCTACAGCGACACCCAGCTCCAGCAGGCGATAGCCCGGCTGCCGGAAGGAACCAAGTACTCCATCCAGCGCTACAAGGGCTTGGGCGAGATGAACCCAGAGCAGCTGTGGGAGACGACGATGGACCCATCGCGGCGGACCTTGCTGCAGGTCACGGTCGATGACGCTCTCGCGGCCGAGAAGGCGTTCACCGAGCTCATGGGCGATCAGGTGGAGCCCCGAAAAGAGTTCATACAACGGCACGCGAAAGATGTCCGATTCCTGGACATCTGAGCGGTGGAGTCAAGGCGAGGGGAGAGCGGTACGCGGTCGTGGACGACCAGGGCTTCGACTTCCGAAGAGCGCCTGAACGGCGGGAGCGGAAACCGTTCGAGCCGCCGCCGTGGGAGCGGGACGCGTTCGAGCAGCTCGAGCGCAGGCGCGAGCCGGAGGCGTCCGCAGAGCAGTCCGTCACGGAGCGGGCCGAGCAGGCGGCCGGAGAGCCGGCAGGGTCCGACGTACGGACGGCGGGTACAGGGTCCGATGCGAAGAAGAACCTGAGCGAGGCCGAGGTGCTCGAGCTCCTGGCGGGGCTGGCGGCCGAAGAGCCGGACGCGCACGCGCCGGCGACACAGGTGACGGTAGGGGCGTCGATCGTGCTTCTGCCGATAGGCGTGATGATGATGTTCTGGGGCATGGCCGCGCTCGCGCGGGCGGCCTCGGCGCAAGCAGGGGCGGGTATCGCCCGGACTGGCGCGGTGACGTTGCTCGTGTTCGGGGCGGGGTTCATCGCGGCGGCGTTCTGGTTGATCTACCGGCTGATGAAGCAGCGAGGAGTGCTCTGAGGTGACAGACGAGAACACGACGGTCGACATGAGCGGTACCACCCTGCTGCCCATCGAGATACAGCAGGAGCTGAAGAGCTCATTTCTTGAGTACTCCATGAGCGTCATCGTCGCAAGGGCGCTGCCGGACGTCCGCGACGGTCTCAAACCGGTACACCGCCGCATCCTCTATGCGATGAACGAATCAGGTCTCACTCCCACGCGCCCGTACAAGAAGAGCGCGTGGACCGTCGGAGAGGTCATCGGCAAGTATCACCCTCACGGAGACTCCGCCGTCTACGACACGATGGTCCGCATGGCGCAGCCCTTCGCGATGCGGGTGCCGCTCGTCGACGGGCACGGCAACTTCGGCTCGGTGGACGGAGACGCCGCTGCGGCGATGCGCTACACGGAGGCGCGCCTGCACCGCATGTCCATGGAGCTCCTGCGCGACCTGGACAAGGAGACCGTGGACTTCGGTCCCAACTACGACGAGTCGCTGACAGAGCCCACGGTCCTGCCCAGCCGATTCCCCAACCTGCTCGTCAACGGCAGCGCCGGTATCGCTGTGGGCATGGCCACGAACATCCCTCCGCACAACCTGGGCGAGGTGATCGATGGCGTCACCATGCTCATCGACAATCCGGATGTGACTGTCGAGGAGCTGATGACGGCGATACCCGGCCCAGACTTCCCCACGGGCGGCGTGATCATGGGCCGTGAGGGTATCCGCAGCGCCTACGAGACCGGCCGCGGTTCGATCGCGGTGCGAGGCAAGGCGCACATCGAGCAGACCTCCACCGGTCGCATGCGGATCATCATCACCGAGATCCCGTACCAGGTGAACAAGAGCAAGCTTGTGACGAAGATCGCGGACCTCGTGCGCGAGAAGAAGCTCACCGAGATCTCGGACCTGCGCGACGAGTCGGACCGCAAGGGCATGAGGGTGGTCATCGAGCTCAAGCAGAACTGCATCCCGCAGGTCGTGATGAACAAGCTCTTCAAGCACACCCAGCTGCAGCAGGGCTTCGGTGTGATCATGCTCTCGCTCGTCGACGGCGTGCCCCGCACACTGAACCTGAAGGAGATGCTCCACTACTACCTGGAGCACCAGAAGGAGGTCATCGTCCGCAGGACGCGCTACGACCTGCGCAAGGCCGAGGAGCGCGCCCACATCCTCGAGGGCTACATCATCGCGCTGGACAACATCGACGAGGTCATCCGGATCATCCGCGGGTCGCAGACCGACGTCGAAGCCAAGGAACGCCTGATCGAGCGGTTCGGACTGTCAGAGGTCCAGACCGACGCCATCCTCGAGATGCGCCTGCGTCGGCTCACGGGGCTGGAGCGCCACAAGATCGAAGACGAGCTCGCCGAGCTCCGAGAGAGGATCGCGTGGTTCAAGCGCGTGCTGGCCGAGCCGCAGCTCGTACTCGACATCATCAAAGAGGAGCTCGGCGAGATCAAAGCCAAGTACGCCGACAAGCGTCGCACCGAGATCACGAACGCCGCCAAGGACCTCGACGTCGAGGACCTCATCGCGGAAGAGGACATGGTCGTGACCATCACCAAAGCCGGCTACGTCAAGCGTCTGCCGGTGGCCACCTACCGCCAACAGAAGCGCGGCGGCAAGGGCCTGCAGGGCGTGAACCTCAAGGACCAGGACTTCGTCGAGCACCTGTTCATCGCCAGCACCCACGACTACGTGCTCTTCTTCTCGACCAAGGGCAAGGTCTACCGCATGAAGGTGCACGAGCTGCCGCTCGGCAGCCGCCACGCGAAAGGCACCGCGGTGGTCAACCTCCTGCCCTTCGAGACCGACGAGAGGATCGCGGCTGTCATCAACACGAAGGAGTTCAGTCCCGACGAGTACCTCATGTTCGCGACGAGCCTGGGCATGGTGAAGAAGACGGCCATCCAGGCCTACGACCGCAGCCGCCGCGACGGCATCATCGCCATCAACCTGCGCGAAGGCGACGAGCTCATAGCCGTGCGGCGCGTGAAGCCCGGCGAGAAGGTGATGATGGTCTCGACCGCCGGCAAGGCCATCAAGTGGGACGAGTCGGAGGCCCGGCCGATGGGCCGAGACACGATGGGTGTGCGCGGCATGACCATCAAGGAAGGCGAACGCTGCCTAGGCATGGAGATCGCGCCCGAAGGCAGTGAGCTGTTCGTCGTCACCGAGCGCGGCTACGGCAAGCGCACGGCCGTGAGCGAGTACCCGGAGCACCACCGCGGCGGCCAAGGCGTGCGCACGATCGCCATCACGCCCAAGAAGGGGCCGCTCGCCGGGATGAAGATCGTGGGGCCGGGCCACGAGCTCATGCTCATCTCCGAAGAAGGTGTCGTCATCCGTGTGAAGGCGGGAGACATCAGCCAGCTCGGCCGCTCGACCCAGGGCGTGAAGGTCATGAACGTGTCGGAGACCGACCGCGTCTCGGCCATCGCGCGCGTGAGCGCGAGCAAGAAGAAGGCCCGTCCGCGCGGACTCGGCGAGGGCCAGGAGGCGCTGCCGATCGAGGGCGAGGCGCAGGGCCAGGGAAGCGCCGACTCGCTGGGCCACGATGAGCGCGAGATGGAAGCCGAGGAGTTGGCGGCCGAGGAGTTCGAGGACGGGGAGTGAAGGCGGGCGTAGGACCGATTCACGAATCGCTTACAAGTTCTGCTGTAAGGAAAGCCCGCCCGAATCGTTATGCAGGGTGACAGAGCAGCGGAAAGAAGGGTATTCACCATTCCGATAGGCTTGTTGCACGAAGAAGTTTTGTGCTTCAATGCCATCGGTGGCAGCGGCGACGCGCTGCTCGCTGCCGCTTTGCGTCATGCAATAGAGGGAGAAAGGTGCCCGCACGGCACCGCCAGAAGCCCGTGAGGGGGGATGGATTGGGGCACGCAGCGCCTCGGGACAGTGAACGCCACGTGTTACAGGCGCTCCACCTGAGAGGTCCCGGCGACGCGATCACTTAATCGAAGCAACCCGGGACAGGTGTCACACACATCAGTCCATCCGTACTTTCACCCGAGTTTGTAGAAAGGAGTAAGTCGATGACGAAGTTCGTGCGCAACAGTCGTCTCAAGCGCGTCGTGTCCGCGATGTGCTCTGTGGCGCTGCTTGCCTCACTCGTCGTGGTGCCCGCGTACGCGACCGTTCCCGGCAGCGTCACGTCGTACACGCTCAACGGCAACCTCACGGCCGCCGAAGGCGTGAACAACGACGGAATCCGCGGCACGCTCACGCTCGAGACGACCGGTACGCCGGCGCTCCAGGCTTCCCAGGAGAGCACGGCCACGTACCAGTCCGAGGTCGCTCAGGGCGCCACCATGGCCTCGCTGGGAGTGACCAACACCGCCGGCGACTTCGCGCTGCGCGTGGCCATCTTCAACGGCCAGAACCCGACGACGTCGTTCCCGACGACGGACATCCCGGTCCCGGGCATCTCCGTCTCGACCACGATCACGGGTGTCGTCGCCGCCATCAACGCCGCCATCAGTGGGCTTCCGGCCGACCTGCGCGGCACGGCGTTCATCACGCCTTCCGGCCGCATCCGGGTGTTGATGAGCAAGGCACAGAACGAGGCCGAGATCTGGGTCCACAGCGGCCCCGCCCTCGTTCCCGGTGATCGCGCCGCGTTCACCGAGGTCACCGACCCGGTGGGTCTGTCGTTGGCCGAGGCCGTCTTCGGCGGGAACAACCCGTGGGGTCGTGGTTCCGGTCCGGCCGACAGCTACCGTGTCGGTACCGGCAACCTCGGTTACAGCGCAGTGGCCACGTGGTCCCCGCTGTCGCCGGTGGCGCTCAACATCCCGGTCCCGGCCGGCGCCTTCCAGTTCGGTTCGTTCGACAACGGTGTCGTCGACTACGACAACTTTGTGTCGGCACCCGACACCGCGACCGGCTTGTTCACTGCCGTCATGGCCAACCGCGGTGACGGCTCCTACGCTCTTGCGTGGACCGCGGGTCGCTCGACTCCGATCGTTCCGGGCGTTTCGCAGCTCGTGTTCGGCACCGGTGTCGCCGATCCGTCGTACGAAGAGGACTGCGAGGGCTCGGACGCGCCTGAGGTCTTCCCCTCGGTTGTTCCGACAGTCGGTGCGGTCGCCACGTGGACCGTCGACATCGACGACCCCGATGGCACCCGCGGCTACTGGAACTGGCGTGAGAACTCCTACAACGGCGTCTCGATCCTGATCCCGAACGGGTTCGAGCTCGTCAGCGCTCCTGACCACCCGGCCTTCCTCCCGGCCTTGGTCGCCTCGCTCGGCTCCACCCCGACCGTTGAGACCACGGTCACCTCGGAAGGCACCCTCGTCACGCTGTCCAACTTCGTTGACGACCTCATCATCGGCGGCGATACCGACGACGGGATGACCTTCCAGCTCGCGCTGAAGGCCCCGACGACCGCCGGTCCCGTGGGTGTGGGCGCGAAGATCTGGACGCACGCGGTCGGCACGCCGTGGACCGCGAACCCGATGGTCACCCAGCTCATCGATCCGGCCTATCCGGACTCGAACAGCGACGGTATCCCGGACACGGACTGGTTCCCGCTGTTCTGCCGCTGCGGAAACGTCGAGATGTCAGTCGCTCCTGACGTCATCAAGACCGTGACGCTCGCCGCTGACGTGAACCGCGCCCAGGGCTACACCGCGCTGGTCGCGTCCGCGAAGGACCAGTACGGCAACGATGTCAGCGCCTTCGCCTCCTACTCGAACCCGACCATCACGGGCACGAGCGACGGGGCCAACTGGGCGAACTACAGCACCGGCATGTGGGTGTGGCAGTACGCCAAGACGCCGGGCGTGAACACCGCGTCGGTTGTCGTTGATGACACCCGCACGACGGCCAACGAGAACCTGACCGCCTCCGTGTCGAACAACACGAGCGGCATCGGCGAGCCCGCCAAGGTCGTCATCCTGCCGACGCAGAACACTTGGGCCGACGGCTCGACCCCGAGCTTCCAGATCCAGCTGCAGGACGCCAACGGCAACCCGACGTCGTGGCTGGACAAGCACTCGATCTCGACCGACTGGTTCCAGCTCAACGCCCACTCGCAGAACAATCCGTTCCCGGCCGGTCTGGCTGTTCGCAACCGCTACATCTGGCGCGGCTGGTCGAAGTCGTCCGGCTTCAGCGGTAGCGGTGGCTCGCTCTTCGGCCCTGACACGACCGACCTGAACGCTTGGCCGACGACGTTCACCTTCGGGATGAGCGCGAACGGTCCCGATACGTGGACGATCACGGCGAAGCACCGCTCCGGCAGCGTCATGCCCGCCGCCTTCGCCACGGTCGACATCACCGCGGAGGATCCTGCGATCGCGGGCGTGCCGGTCGGCTTCAAGGTCACGGCCTCGAAGCAGGCTCCGGCCGAATACGCTGATGGTGACGGGTTCTACAACAACAAGGCCGATGGCTATCAGGACGACGCCTTCGGTTACGCCGCCGCTGGCGGCGAGGACAAGGTCGTCCTCACGGCCCGCGTGGTCGACGCCTATGGCAACACGATCACGAACGGCACCGCGAACATCCCGGTCCGCTTCGAGATTCCGAAGTTCGACCGCGTGAACGCGATCATGCCCACCGGGCACGTCTACGAGACCACCACCGACGCGAACGGCGTCGCCACCGTCGAGGTCAAGTCGTTCGAGCCGACGCTCAATCGTCGTTGGGCGCCGTCTCCGATCGGCACGCTGAGCTGGTTCACACCGGTTCGCGTGACGACGACGGTCAGCTTCGGTGGTGCGGACTGGGCCAACCCGTGCGGTACCAGCGCGTCCTTCGAGGGCTACGGCTTCACGTACTTCCACGGTGCGAAGGTCAGCGCCGGCTTGGCCCAGACCCCCGAGTGCGAGGACAAGGACATCGTTCTCGCCGACGGCACTGACACCACCGGTTGGGAAGTCGAGGTCCTGGACTCCGCGTTCAACACCCCGATCGCCAACTGGGACCTCAAGTTCACGACGTCCCTTGGTAGCTTTGCCAACGGCGCACAGGCCGTTGAGGTCAAGACCGACGCCAACGGCAAGGCATCTGCGCCGGTCAAGTCCTCGACCGCCGGCACCGCGTACCTGCGCGTGTTCGACCGCTGGCGCAACGCCTTCACCACTGGAGTCGACTTCACGGACTATGTGGCGAAGCAGACGATCGCCAACAGCACCGCTCGTGCGGGTGACCGCGCGGCCATCGAGACCCTCGTGTACTTCGAGAACATCAAGACCGGCCAGCGCGTCCAGTGGTCCGCGGACTCGCTCTACGACTATCTGAATAGCTGCGTGTACGGCCCGTCGCTGCCGAACAACTGCGAGGACACCTGTGCTGTGACCCACACCAACGACGCGGAGTACGCGCGCGACGAGTGTGGCGAGTACGAGGTTGACACCGACAACAACGGCAAGATGGACGCCATCCGCTATGCCATTCCGGCATACGATGAGAACGATGATCGCCCGCTCGAGTCGGCCGGCATGCGCTATATGCTGCCGCACGGCGAAGTGTCAGCGGACACGTGGTTCAACAACGTGTTCTATGACAACCAGGAGTTCGTTGTTGCGCCGGCCCGTCCCGTGACGCAAGTGAACTTCGTAAAGGAAGCGACCCTCAGCGCAGAGGGCACCCAGCTCGATGACGCCCTGAACCTGGTCGGCTCCGGCTTCACCCCTGCTCACGTGAGCGATCGCGTTGAGATCTGGCTCGGCGACATCACCACGCACGGTCGTGGCCAGGACAACTGGGTCGGCTACGCTTACGTGGGCGCCGACGGCTCGCTCATGCCGACGGCCGTCTTCAACGGTGTTGGCCAGATCGCTCCGGGCGAGTACGACATCACGGTCGACGGTCTCGTCTTCAAGAAGGGTCTTGTCATCAAGAACCTCTTCAACCAGGCCGAGATCCGCTTCCGTGACATCGCGGCCCGCAGCGGCGACCAGATCTACATCAACGGTGCGAAGAACAACACCGTTCAGGTCGACGCCTACGGCGCACTGAACACCGAGGTCTGGATGGGCGGTGTCAAGCTCGCGAACTCCTCCGCGACTGGCAACTTCGTCATCCCGGCCGGGAAGTTCAGCCCGGGCAAGTACACCGTGACCGCCAAGGTCATGTGGCCGACGTTGAGCGCCGCCTCGGACTACTACGGCCGCGGCTACACCACCGTCGTTAAGCGCGACGTGTACGTCCAGGGTCCGCTGAAGTTCGGCCCGGTGGCGATGTCCGCGAGCGGTCGCACCGTCCGTGCCTCCGGCAAGGTCACCGGCGCTGCTGAGTGGAACGGCTCCAAGGCGTTCGCGGTTCGCGTGGCCATCCAGCGCCTTGTGAACGGCCGCTGGACGACCGTCACCACCAAGACTGTTCGCGCCAACGCGACGACCGGCAACTACGCCGCGAGCGTTCGCGTGAGCTCGGCCGGCACGTATCGTGCGGTCGTGTCCCACAAGGACCTTGCGCACCCGGCGTCTTCGCGGGTGAGCGGGAGCCGCGTGGTCCGCTAGTCACTGACTGGCGACACTGAGTCACCGCGGAGGCGGGGCCCGATCGGGCCCCGCCTCTTCGTTGTTGCCGGAAAGGGAGGCTCGGAGACGGGTCGGATTTTCGTAAGGCGACGCATGGTAGACTCGTCTGACGTGTATCGGCCCTCAGGGGCTCCGGCGACGGAGAGGGAGATCTCAATGCGACCGAAGACGAAGGCCGCACTCGTTGCGGCCGCCATCGTGGCGACACTGTTCGCGATGCAGATCATCGCATGGGCCAGCGTTGCGAACCCGCCGAGCGCGTCGCACACGTTTGACCCGGCACCGACGGCAGGAGGCTGGATTGCGACGTCGGAGTCCATCGCGACCATCGCGGCGACGGAGGGCGTGGATGGCGACGACCTGGCGCACGTCGATTTGGACATCAACGGAACGAGTTCGACTCGCCCAGCCTCCGGCGCCACGGTAAGCGTTGACGTCACCGTTCCGGTCTCAACCGTGACGACCTTCTCGTATTCGGTGGTGGATGTGGCCGGCGGACGGTCTGAGACTCAGACGGTCGTCTTGCGTCGCGATGCCGCAGCACCGGTCACCACGTGGACCGCGAACCCGCCCGTTCCTGCGAGCGGATACACGTCGGTCACCGTCACGCCCTCGATCACCACGACTGACAATGGGGAGTCCGGCGTAGCCAGCCTCGCGTACCGCGTGAACGGCGGCGTTTGGGAAACCACCACCACCACGACCACAGTGACACTCAGCGCGATCGCAACCGAGGGCGCGACCGCGCTGGAGTTCAGCGCGGCGGACGCGGTCGGCAACAAGGAAGCCACGAAGACCGCGATGGTGCGCATCGACAAGACCGTGCCGACGGCCACAATCGACGCAACTGCCACGTACGGAGCGGCCGCTGTCGCGACCATCACCGCAAGCGACCCGACCTCGGCCGGCGTTTCATCCGGCATCGCCTCTATCTGCTATCGCATCGACAACGGGGCGACGCAGACGGTCTCCTCCGCTGTCGCGACCATCGGCCCGGTCTCTCAGCTCGGAACCCACACGGTGCTGTTCTGGGCGGTTGACCGTGCGGGGAATCAGGGGACACCCGCCACAACGACGTTCGTCGTCAAGGACCTCACGCCCCCGGTCTCGACGATGGGTACGCTGGCGGCGACGTGGGTGAGCACGGATGTGACGGTCTCGGTGACGGCGACGGACAACCCGGGAGGTTCGGGCGTGGCGGCACTGCGCTACAGCCTGAACGGCGCGCCGGATGCGACCCTGACGACGCAGCCGTTCACCTTCGTGGTGTCCGCCGACGGCACCAACACGATCCTCTACCGCGCCGTCGATGCCTCGGGCAACGTGGAGGCGACGAGAACCGCGATCGTCCTCATCGACAAGACGCCGCCTGTGGGTCCGAGCACCCTGAACTACTCATCTCTGACTGACACGGCGGTGCACCTTGTGTGGTCCGCGGCCAGCGACGCGAGGTCGGGCGTCGCGTACTACGAGGTGTACGACGGCACGACTCTGATCGCGACGACCACCGCGCTGTCCGCGACCGTCACGAGCCTGACACCGGGCGCCGAGAGGACCTTCACCGTGAAGGCCGTGGACAGGGTCGGACTCAGCTCGGCTGGAGCCGCGCTCGTTGTCACGGTGCCGGGAGCTGGTGTGGAGGTGCCGGTGCCGGTCGGGACGAGTGTGCTCGCAACCCTCCCTGTCCCCGCAGGCGGCCTGAGCGGGTCCGGCAGCGCGTCAGTGGTGTTCAGCAATGTCACCGCAGCAGGGATGGTCAAGCTCGTGCGGATCGCAGCACCTCCGGCGTCGGCGCCCACGGGCCTGCGTTTCTTGGGCGACCACTACGACCTGTCCTTCACGGGCACGTTCACCGGCACCATTCAGGTTCGCCTGCCGTACGATCCGCGCATCCCTGCCGGCAGGGCCGGGGCCCTAGGCGTGCAGCACTGGACCGGGTCAGCGTGGGAGAGCGTCCCGGTGACCGTGGACGCGACCAACCACGTGATCACCTTCACGCTGACCTCGCTCTCGCCCCTGTCTGTCACTGAGCCTGCGACCACGAACACCGTGGCGACCCTGACGTCGCTCTCGACCTACTTCCCGGCGTATGGCCGCGCGTCGAACGTCACGGTCCGACTAGCCGACGCGACCAACGAGAGCCTTGACGGCTTCACCGTGCAGCTCCAGCGCTTCGCTGGCGGCCAGTGGACGACGGTGGCCACCATGGCCCCTGTCGTCGGCGTTCCGGGGGCCTATCGCGCCGCGGCCGCTCCGGTCGGCGGTGTTCGTACACTGTTCAGAGCGACGCTCGTGGCGAACGCCCTGTACACGGCGGCAGACAAGCCGTTCGCAGTGATTCCGCAGGCCAAGCTGTCGACTCCCAAGGCGTCGACGACGCGGCCTCGCGCGAACCGAGTGTTTTACGTGTCGGGTTCCGTCGCTCCGAGGGGACGCCTCTCTGGTCGACTTGAGGTGCAGAAGCTGGTGCGAGGTCGCTGGGTCAACCAAGCGAGTATCTCGTTCACGACAGCGACGACAGGGGCATATCGCAAGGCTGTCAAGCTCAAGGCGGGAACGTACCGGATGCGGGCGGTCTACGGCGCTAACACGGCCACGGCACGCAACGCGCTCACACGCAGCGCCTATTCGAGTCGCATGGTGGTGCGGTAGGGCACCAGGGCGCCCTGCGGCCGAAGCCGGCTACGATACCGAGTACGTGATCGAGAAGGGCGCCCTTGCAGGGGCGCCCTTCTGCTACGCTCCGATGCATGATCACTGAACCTGCGTGTGTTGAAGAGGGGAGCGGTCGCATCGAGCGGATCGAGGTCGTCCTGTTCGACCTCGACGGCACGCTCATCGACACACTGGGCCTCATCCGTGAATCGATGCGCCACGCCACAGCTACGGTGCTGGGGGCCCCGCTCCCTGACGATGTGCTGATGCGCAACGTCGGCGTGCCCCTTGCGGTCCAGATGCGCGAGTTCTCACCCGAACACGCCGAGGAACTGCTCGCCGTCTATCGCGAACACAACGACCGGGTCCATGACCTGCTCGTGAAGGAGTACCCCGGCGTGGAAGAAGCGCTGGAAGCGTTGCTCGCTGTGGGCTTGCGGCTGGGCGTGGTCACGTCCAAGCTCCACCGCGTCGCGCAGCGAGGGCTCGACCGGTTCTCGTTGGGACGCTTCTTCGAGCTGCTCGTGGGCTCGGACGATGTGGAGATCCACAAGCCGGACCCGTTCCCGCTCCTCCATGCCGCGCAGGTCATGGGCGTGGAGCCCTCCTGTTGTGCCTACGTCGGGGACAGCCCACATGACATGACAGCGGCGCGTGCGGCAGGCATGGTCGCGGTGGCGGCGACGTGGGGCGTATCGACCGTTGAGCGCCTACGCGAGGCCGGGGCCCAACACGAAGCACGCTCGATGGCAGAAGTCACAGCCCTGTTCGCCGGCCGTTAGGCGCTTCTGCGGGATTCACGGCCCTGGTTGTGGAACAATGCGAGAGGGCGCTCAGCAAGGTGACGCAGTCCGGAAGAGGGAGTCGCAGTGTCGAAGCGTACGAAGATAGTGCTTGGCATCGTCGCGCTGGTCGTCGTCATCGGCGGGGTCGCATTCGCGGTGATCGGCTCCCAAGGCGCAGGGCCTGAAGTCGAGACGGCGACCGTTCAAGCGAAGGACCTCGCGGTCACGGTCACGGCGTCAGGCAAGGTGGAGGCCGGTGTCAGCGCTGACGTGTTCCCGCCGACCGCCGGGACGCTTGATGAGATCTACGTGAGCGACGGCGAGACGGTGACGGCGGGCACCAAGCTGGCCATCATGGACACGCAGGCGCTCGAGTTGCAGGTCCAGCAGGCCAGAGCGGGGCTTGCGGCCGCGCAGGCCCAGCTGAGGAATGTCTCTGCGACCGGTGGCGGCGCAGCGGACGTCAAGGCCGCGCGTTCAGCGGTGACCGCCGCCGAGGCCGCCCTGAGTGCGGTCAGGCAGCAACAGACCGCGGCGCGCTCCGCCCAGACAGCCGCCAAGCTGGCGTGGGAGAACGCGAGCGACGCGTACGACGCGGCCAAGCTCATCTACCCATCGGGCAGCCCCACGCTCACAGCGCTCGCGGCCGCCGAGGCCCAGGCAGAGGCCGGGTATCGCCAGGCGACGGCGGGTGTCGCGCAGGCGAACGCCGGCGTCTCGCAGGCACAGGCGGGGCTTGATGGTGCGCGTGCGCAGCTCGCACGGGCGCAAGGCGCGAACCCCGCCTCGCAGCGGGCGGCGGCCGAGGCGGCCGTGAGGCAGGCGGCGGCGGGACTCGAGGCCGCCCAGGACGCGCTCGACAAGGCCACACTCACCGCGCCGATCGACGGCGTGGTCATCTTCAACGCGCCCAGCTCGCCTCTCGGCGCTGGCGCTCCTCCTACAGAAGGGTCGTCGGTCTCGCCACAGGCGGCGCCGTTCACCGTGGTCGACCTCGCGGCGCTCAAGTTCACAGCGGAGGTCGACGAGGCGGACATTGACCGGGTGAAGCCCGGCATGCAGGTCGTGGTGACCCTTGACGCCTTCCCGGGCGAGAAGTTCGCGAGCACCGTCACGCGCATCAACCCCGCGGCGCAGCCCACCGCGACCGGTGGCACGGTCTTCGAGGTCGAGATCCTCCTCGAGGATACCGGCGCCGACATCCTGCTGGGCATGAAGGGCGACGCCGACATCGAGGTCTCATCGCGTGGCTCGGCCCTGACCATCCCGGTCGAGGCGCTTTTCAGCGAAGGCGGCACCGACTACGTGTATGCGGTGGTCGACGGCAAGCTCAAGAAGACCGAGATCACCGTGGGCGCGACGACCGATACCGAGGTCGAAGTCCTCGAAGGGCTCGAAGAGGGCGCGGTTGTTGCTCTGTCGGGTTCGACCCAGTACACCGACGGCATGCCCGTGCGGGTGGCACAGTAGCGGAAGGACCCATGGAAAACGACACGACCCGCCCGGGGGAGGACGGCGCGTCCGCCGGACCTTGCCGGGCGGACGTCGTTCTCGAGGCGAAGGGCGTCACCAAGACCTACGAGCTCGACGGCGTAGAGGTGCGCGCGCTGTGCGGCGTCGACCTGCAGGTGTGCGGTGGCGAGATGCTCGCCATCATGGGGCCTTCGGGGTCCGGCAAGTCCACGCTCATGCACATCGTCGGGCTGCTCGACCGTCCGACGGAGGGGACCGTGACGATCGACGGAGTCGACGTGTCGCGGATGGAGCCCAACGAGCTCGCCGCCGTGCGCAACAAGCGCATCGGCTTCGTGTTCCAGTCGTTCAACCTCTTGGCAAGGACTACCGCTACGGCGAACGTCGAGCTACCCCTGGTGTACGCCGGCGTGCCCGCCGCAGAGCGCGCGAGGAGGGCGCGTGAAGCTTTGGAGCGCGTGGGGCTGGGGGAACGGTTGCTGCACATGCCCAACCAGCTCTCGGGCGGCCAGCAGCAGCGAGTGGCCATCGCTCGGGCGCTCGTGACCGAGCCAAGCATCGTGCTCGCCGACGAGCCCACGGGCAATCTGGACTCCAGAAGCGGCATCGAGGTCATGGCCTTCCTACAGCAGCTCAACCGCGAAGAGGGCGTCACCATCGTCATCGTGACCCATGACGCGAACGTCGCCCGGCATGCTCAGCGGGTGGTCGAGATCAAGGACGGACGTATCGTCAACGACTTCCGGGTCGAGGACCGCATCGACGCCGAAGCCGAGCTGGCGGCACTCGAAGGCGCATCGGCCGCTTCGGGCCCTCAAGGTGGCGAGGGCCGGTGAACTTCGTCGAGAGTCTGCGCATAGCACTGAAGGCCCTCGGGGCGAACAAGGTGCGTAGTGCGCTCACCATGCTCGGCGTCATCATCGGTGTGGCCGCGGTCATCCTGCTCGTGGCCATCGGCACCGGTGTGCAACAGGAGATCACCGGCTCCATCGAGGGACTGGGATCGAACCTGCTGTTCGCGTTCCCGGGGAACTTCAGAGGCGGTCCCGGTGGCGGGGGCAGCGGCGGCGGGCCGGGTGTCGCCATCCGCAAGCAGTTCACGCTGGATGACGCACAGCTCGTGCAGCGGCGTCTGGGCTCCGAGGCGATCGTCGTGCCGGTCGTACAGGCGGCGGGGGTCCTCAAAGCGGGAAACCGCACCGTCCGTTCGACCATCGCGGCGGCCAATGAGCAAGGCGACGAGGTCTTCAACGCCACGTACGTCTACGGGCGGCACTACAACAGAAGCGAGTACGCGACCGGAGCGAGGGTCCTCATGCTGGGAGCGACTCCGGCAAGGGAGCTGTTCCCGGGTCAGAACCCCGTGGGGCGTGACGTCACGGTCAACGGGGAGCGTTTCGTGGTGATAGGGGTGCTCTCGGAGCGAGGCGGTTCGTTGTCGGGTGACCAGGACAACCAGGTCTACATGCCGGCGACGACCGCTCAACGCCTGCTCGGGACCCGCGCCATCTCATCGATCATCGCCAAGGCCAACGACGCCGACCGGATCGACCTGGTGAAGGCCCGGATCGAGCAGACGCTGCGCCCACGCTTCGAAGACGAGTTCACCGTGTTCACGCAGGAGCAGACGCTTGGGATCCTGTCGTCACTCCTCGGCACCCTCACGGTGATGCTCGCGGGAATCGCAGGCATCTCGCTGCTCGTGGGAGGCATCGGGATCATGAACATCATGCTGGTGAGCGTCTCGGAGCGCACGCGCGAGATCGGAATCCGCAAGGCGGTCGGGGCTCGCACGCATGACATCATGAGCCAGTTCGTCATCGAGGCGGTCGCGCTGTCGGTGGTGGGCGGCATGGTGGGGGTCGGCTTGGGCTGGGCGGGCTCCGCCGTACTGGCGCGGTGGGTGCCCACGCAGGTCACATGGTGGGCGGTCGCGCTCGCCTTCTTCTTCAGCGCGGCCGTCGGTGTCTTCTTCGGCGTGTACCCGGCGTGGAAGGCGTCGCGCCTCGATCCGATCGTGGCGCTCAGGTACGAGTAGGCAGCACGGGTAGACAGAAGGACCGCGAGAAGGTCATCGCACACAGCGTCCATGCCGATGCTCAAGGGCGTTGTGGACGGGCGTTGGAAGACGTGGCTACGAAGTGAAGTCCTCGGGGTCCACGTGGTCGAGGAACTCGCGGAACCGCGCGATCTCGGCCTCAGCGTCATCCTCGGAGCCGGACTCGACGATCGACTCGTCGGAGACGGCAGCGTCTGCCAGCACCTCTTCAGACACGTAGATCGGGGCTCCGGTGCGCACAGCGAGTGCGATGGAGTCGCTCGGGCGGGCGTCCACGATCCGCGTCCGCTCCTCGCCGCGCAGGATGATCGCCGCGTAGAACGTGCCCTCCTCGACGCGCGTGATCTCGACGCGTTCGACGTATGTATCGAGCGTCTCAAGAACATCTTTCAGCAGGTCATGCGTCATGGGGCGCTTGAGAGGCACGCCCTCGACCGCCAAGAGGATGGCGGTGGCTTCAGCCTGCCCGATCCAGATGGGGAGCAGCAGACCCTGGCCGGGCTCCTCATCGAGCGGCTTCAGGATGATCACCGGTTGGTCGGAGCGCGGGTCGACAGCGAGACTCGCGATGCGTACCTGTCTCATGTCGCGCCTCCCTTCACTCCGAGATCACCTTCTGGGTAGTGTCTACCCTGTCTGAGGCATTGTAGCCGCGTGTGAGGAGGGACGCTGATGCGGTTTGAGGTGCGCACCACTCGGCGCGAGGAGTTCGTCGACATCACGCGGGCCGTGGCGGATGCGGTGGCAGAAGCGTTGTCGGGGCTGGCGAGGACCTCATCGGGCGCCGAAGCGAACGGGGCCGTGCTCGTGTTCAGTCATCACACGACGGCCGGCATCACGATCAACGAGAACGTCGACCCGGACGTCTGTCGCGATCTGGTCGACGGGCTCGCACGTATCGCGCCGTGCGAAGCCCGTTGGCGGCACTGCGAGGGTAACAGCGACGGACACCTGAAGACATCGCTCGTTGGGCCGAGTGTGCTGGTTCCTCTTGAGTCAGGGCGGATGGTGCTGGGCACTTGGCAGGGAATCTACCTGGCGGAATTCGATGGCCCGCGGACGCGACGGGTGGAGGTCAGGGTACTGCCGGGTCTGGGCTGAGTCTCCAGCGGTACGCATATGTCTATCACCGGCTTCTGAGCGCCGGAGGATTGCCCATGAACCGTGGAACAAGACGAGAGTGCCCTATGGTTGCGCGACAGCTACGTCTTGGGTATGGTATGCGGGCGTTCATGCCCATACGGGCCCGTAGCTCAGTTGGTTAGAGCGCACGGCTGATAACCGTGAGGTCAGTGGTTCGAATCCACTCGGGCCCACCATCATCTTCGCGAATAGGCGCCCCAGCGATGCCGAGTTGCCGCTGGGGCGCTTATTGTTTCACCCGGGGGTGCGGTTGCAGGCGGCCTTGGACTAGCCCTGCGGCGGGCGGCGGCGCCGCGCGCGCTGGCGAGGCTGAAGGTCGGAAGGCGTACGCTTGCTGGCCGCACGCACGTCGGTATCGGCGACGAGGGGCGCCGCATTCGCACCGCTCGCACCGCTCACACCGTTGCGGCCCGATGCGCTGCGACCATCGCTGCGACGCCGCTTGGGCTTCGGCTTGCTGCCGCCCAAGTTCGCGGCCGCTGCGCCGGCATGGCCCTCGCGCGCGGGCCGTGCGTCGCTTACTGCGACTCGCTCCGGGTCTGGCACGATGCGCTCCTCACGATACGTGAACCCGGGGTGGTCCTCGCACGGCAGGATGGCGCCGATCGCCTTCTCGATGTCGCGCAGCTGACCGTGCTCCTCGGGGGCGAGCAGTGAGATCGCAGTGCCGCTGCGGCCCGCGCGCGCGGTGCGGCCGATGCGGTGCACGTAGTCGGCGGGCACATCCGGCAGGTCGAAGTTCACGACGTGCGTGATGTCGTCGATGTCGATGCCGCGGCTCACGACGTCGGTGGCCACGAGCACGTGGACGTGGCCTGCGCGGAAGCTCTCGAGGGCCTTCTGGCGCTGTGCCTGACTGCGGTTGCCGTGGATGGCGGCGCCGCGAATGCCGGCGCGGTCGAACACGCGAGCCACGCGGTCTGCGCGGTGCTTGGTGCGCGTGAAGACGAGCACCTTCTTCAGGCCGTGTTCGCGCACGATCGACAGCAGCAGGGCGGCCTTGTCCTTGTTGCCGACCGGATAGACCGACTGCGCGATGGCCTCGACGGGTGTGGTTGCCGGCGTCACTTCGACGCGCGCGGGGTCGTCGAGGGTGGCCGCGATGATCTTCAGCACCTCGGGCGACATGGTCGCTGAGAACAGCAGGTTCTGGCGAGATGCCGGCAGCTTGGCGATGATGCGGCGTACGTCAGGCCAGAAGCCCATGTCGAGCATCCGGTCAGCTTCGTCGAGCACGAGCACCTCGACCGAGCTCAGGTCACAGTCACCTCGGGCGATGAGGTCGAGCAGGCGGCCCGGGCACGCGACGAGCAGGTCGACGCCGCGCGTGAGAGTCTGCCTCTGCGGCTCGTAGCCGACGCCGCCGTAGACGACGGCGACGCGGTGGCGGGTGTGTTTGGCGACGTCGCGAGCGACGCCTTCGATCTGCACCGCGAGCTCGCGTGTCGGCGTCAGGACGAGCGCGCGAACGCCGCCGGGCTTGGCAGGGATGCGCTGCATGACCGGAAGCACGAACGCTGCGGTCTTGCCCGTGCCGGTCTGTGCGATGCCGACGACATCGCGACCTTCGAGCACGAGCGGGATGGCTTGGTTCTGGATGGGGGTGGGCGTGGTGTAGCCCATCGCGCCCACGGCCTTCATCAGCCGCGGGTCGAGACCCAGGTGATTGAAACTCACGCGTATTTCTCCTGTCTGTGCGCGCACTCTCAAAGGCGGCACTGCGTGGCAGACGCAGTCGATCCTTGAAGGCACGCACGACGTGGTGATGGCGCGTGAGGATGAACCGAGTCTTGGGTGGACGGGCGGCGTTGAGCAGCCCGGTTGCGGGCATAGTATGCACGGTGCGTACGAAAACTTCCAGTCGTCGCCGGAATCGGTGGGTGCGTGGGAGACGGGGCCACGAACAATGTCGACCTCCTCGGCTTCGCCCGGCTGTCGGTCGAAGACGTCTTCGAGCGCGTCGGCAGCGCACCCTCCGGGCTGGATCCGCGAAGCGTCTCTGAGCGGCGGACGCGCTATGGAGCGAATCGGATAGAGGAGGTCCGGCGTCGCTCCAAGCTCCGAGCGTTCCTCGCGAACTTCAGCGGCCTGTTCGCGATCATGCTCTGGGCGGGCAGCGTGCTCGCGTTCGTGGGGGGCATGCCCGAGCTCGGGTGGGCGATCATCGCCGTCATCGTCATCAACGCGGTGTTCTCGTTCTGGCAGGAGTACCGGGCCGAGCGCGCGACCGAGGCCCTGGCCCAACTCATCCCGAAACGGGCCCGCGTGGTGCGCGACTCCGAGATCCTCGAGATCGCCGCCGAGGAGGTCGTGCCCGGCGACATCATCGTGCTCGAGGAAGGCGACTACGTATGCGCTGACGCCCGCCTCATCGAATCGGTCGACCTCAGGGTCAACCTCTCGGTCCTCAACGGTGAATCGACGCCTTCTCCGCGCAGGTCCACGCCGGTGCCGGTCGAGGACCTGCAGTCCGTCACTGAAGCCATGAACCTCGTCTTCGCGGGCACATCGGTCGCTTCAGGGAGGGGACGGGCGGTGGTTCTCGCCACCGGCATGTCCACGCGGTTCGGGGCCATCGCAGGCCTGACCCAGTCCATCGGCGAGGGGATGTCGCCTCTCCAGCGAGAGATGGAACGTGTGACCCGGGTCGTCGCGGGCCTCGCGACGCTCCTGGGTGTCGTCTTCTTCGGGCTGGGCTATGGAGTCGCGGGGCTGCCGCTGGTCGAGGGGTTCCTGTTCGCGGTAGGCATCATAGTGGCCAACGTCCCGGAGGGGCTGCTGCCGACCCTCACGTTGTCGCTGTCCATGGGCGTGCAGCGTATGGCCAAGCGCAACGCGCTCGTCAAACGCCTTTCGGCCGTCGAGACGCTCGGAGCCACCACCGTCATCTGCACCGACAAGACCGGTACGCTCACAGCCAACGAGATGACGGTCCGCTCGGTGTGGGTGCCCGACCGTCGCCTCGAGGTGACCGGCGTCGGCTACAGCCCGGAGGGCGGGGTCCTTGACGCGGGTCGGCCGGTCGCGGGCGATGTGGCGGGGCGGTGCGAATCGCTTCTGCGGACCGGCATGCTCTGCTCCAACGCGCGGGTCATCGCGCCCGATGACGAGCATCCGTCCTGGCGCATCGTGGGAGACCCCACAGAAGGCGCGCTCGTCGTGGCCGCCTTGAAGGCCGGTCTCGACGCTGCGACGGAAGCCGCCGCGGCCCCGCGGATCGCCGAGGTCGCGTTCGACGCGGTGCGCAAACGCATGTCCACACTGCACCGTGTGGCGGGTACGGACGATGTCCTCGTCGCGGTCAAAGGCGCCCCCCGCGAGCTGCTCGCATTGTGCACGAACGTCCTGACCGAAGCGGGCGAGGTGCCGATGACACCCGAGTTCGCTGCTGCGGCGATGGAGGCGAACGACAGCTACGCGCGCGAAGGGCTGCGTGTGCTGGCGATCGCCAGCCGGCGGATGAGCGCGGCGCCCACTCGGCCCGAGGCCGACGCGATCGAACGCGAACTGACGCTGCTCGGACTGGTCGCGATGATGGACCCACCGCGTCCCGAGGTCGAGCATGCGGTTGCGCTGTGCCGCCAAGCGGGCGTGCGCATCGTGATGATCACGGGCGACTACGGTCTGACGGCCGAGTCCATCGCGCGACGCATCGGCATCGTTGGCGAGCGGGGGGTCCGGATCATCGAAGGGGCCCGACTCGACGCCATGTCCGATAGCGAACTGTCACAGGCGCTCGCTGCCGAAGGGGACGTGCTCTTCGCGCGGGTCTCGCCGGAGCACAAGATGCGGGTCGCGAAGGTGCTCTCGGCACTCGGCAACGTGGTCGCGATGACTGGCGATGGCGTCAACGACGCACCGGCCCTGAAAGCCGCTGACATCGGCGTGGCGATGGGTCGATCGGGTACCGACGTCGCGCGTGAGGCGGCCGACATGGTGCTCGCGGACGACAACTTCGCCTCGATCGTGGCGGCGATCGAAGAGGGCCGCGCGGTCTACGACAACATCCGGCGGTTCGTCACCTACATCTTCACGAGCAACGTGCCCGAGATCGTCCCGTTCATCCTGTTCGTGCTTGTCGGCATACCGTTGCCGCTCACGGTGATACAGATCCTCGCCATCGATCTGGGCACCGACCTCGTGCCTGCGCTCGCGCTCGGGGTCGAAGCGGCTGAGCCGGGGGTCATGCGACGCAAGCCTCGTTCAAGGAGCGAGCGGCTGCTGTCGCGGGCGGTGCTCGCGAGAGCCTACCTATATCTGGGTCCGGTCCAGGCCGCGGTGTGCCTCGGGGCCTACTTCTACGCGTACCTGAGCAGCGGATGGCGACCGGGGGCGCCCTTGCCTGATTCGGGCCCGGTCTATGCGCTCGCCACGACGATGACGTTCGCCGCTGTCGTGGCCACGCAGATCGGTAACGGCCTGGCGCAGAGGACGACCCGCGAGTCTATCCGCACGGTCGGCCTGACCTCCAACCGGCTGCTGCTCGCGGGTATCGCCACCGAGGTGGCGCTTCTGGCGGCGCTCGTGTACGTGAAGCCTCTTGCCGACGTGTTCGGCTTCGTCCCCCTGCGCCCGGTCGACTGGGCACTTCTCGCTGCGGTGGCGCCTACCCTGCTCGTCGCAGACGAGGTCCGGAAGTGGGTGGTGCGCCGACGGGACGCAGGCTGCCGGGAAAGCTTGGGAACAGTCCTCGATGAAGCGAGTGAAGGGAGCGGGCAGTGAGGATCATCGTAGGCGGATGCGGGCGGGTGGGGGTGCTCGTCGCCTCGCGCCTCGCTCTTGACGCCCACGAGGTCGCCGTGATCGACCAGGACCCGGACGCCTTCCGCCTTCTGGGGGCGGGGTTTGGCGGCACGACCCATGTGGGCAAGGTCTTCGACCGGGCGACGCTCGTCGCAGCGGGAATCGAGCGCGCCGATGCGTTCGTGGCGGTCACGAGCGGGGACAACTCCAACATCGTCTCGTCGATCGTGGCCAAGGACGAGTTCGGCGTACCGAAGGTCATCGCCCGGATCTACGACCCGAGGCGCGCGGAGATCTATCGGCGTCTCGGGATATCGGCTGTGTCGTCGGTGATGTGGGCGGCCAACGAGATACGCGCGCTGTTGGGGCATCCGGGGCTTGCCGAGGAGAAGACGTTCGGTGACGCGGAGGTCCGGCTCGTGAGCGCGGTCGTGCCGCCGCGACTCGCCGGGCGGACCGTGCGGGAGCTGGAGCGTCCCGGTGAGGTCGTCGTCGCCGCTGTGGTGCGGTCCGGTGCCGCATGGGTGCCCACGGGCGGGGAGGAGCTCATGCTCGACGACGAGATCCACGTCGCCGTGGCCTCTTCGGCCTTCGCACACTTCGAGGAGGTGGTCGCGCCGTGAACGCCGAGCAGCTTCGCGTCATCGTGGTCGGAGGGGGCAAGATCGGCGCCGCACTCGCAGCGCTGGTGCTCGAGCGGGGTCACGAGGTCACGATCGTCGAGGCGGACCACAGCCGCGCCGAAGTGCTCGCGGAGTCCGTCGAGGGCGTTCGCGTGGTGACGGGGGACGGGTGCGAGCCGGTGGTGCTCGAACTCGCGGGCATCGAGCGCGCGGACTCCGTCGCGGCGGTCACGGGCGATGACGAGGACAACCTGGTGGTGTGTCTGCTGGCCCGTCGCCACTACCGGGTCCAGACGACGTCTGCGCGCGTGAACGACCCGCGCAACGAGTGGCTGTTCACCGAGCGATTCGGGGTCGACCATGCCTTGTCCGGCACGCGCAGACTCGCGAGGCTCGTGATGCGCGAGATCGAGTCAGGCTGACCGTCTCAGCGCTTGGAGATGGGCACGTAGTCCTGTGGCTTGGACACGCTCTTGTAAGCTGGGCGGATGATCTTGCCGCCGTTGGCAAGCTCCTCGAGACGATGTGCGCTCCAGCCCACGACGCGCGAGATCGCAAAGAGCGGGGTGTAGAGCTCACGCGGGATGTCGAGCATCTTGTAGACGAAGCCGGAGTAGAAGTCGATGTTCGCGCTGACTCCTTTGTAGACCCGGCGCTTCGCCGAGATGATCAGTGGCGCGATGCGCTCGAACCGCTCGTGCAGCTCGAATTCTTCCAAGTGGCCCTTCTGCTGGGCGAGCTGCCTGGCGTAGCCACGGATCACCACGGTGCGCGGGTCCGAGACCGAGTAGACCGGGTGCCCCATCCCATAGACCAAGCCGGAGCGGTCGAAGGCCTCTTTGTCGAGCAGGCGGTGGATGTAGTCGGCGATCTGCTCGTCGTCAGAGAGGTCGCTCACCCGGGCTTGCAGGTCCTCGAACATCTCGACGACCTTTTGGTTGGCTCCGCCGTGGCGGGGACCCTTGAGCGAGCCGAGCGATGCGGCGACGGCCGAGTACGTGTCGGTGCCGGTCGATGACACCACGTGGGTGGTGAACGACGAGTTGTTGCCGCCTCCGTGCTCGGCGTGGAGCACGAGCATCATGTCAAGCACAAGCGCCTCGAGCTCGGTGAACTCGCTCGTCGGTCTGAGCATATGCAGGAAGTTCTCGGCCGTCGAGTACTGGGGCTCCGGACGGTGGATGACGAGGCTCTTCCCATGGAACTCGTCGAGGTAGGCCTGGTAGGCGTAGACCGCGAGCATGGGGAACTTGGCGATCAGGTGCATACTCTGGCGAAGGACGTTGCGCGTCGAGGTGTCGTCGGCCTTGGGGTCGAGCGTGTACAGGCCCAGGACCGCTCGCATGAGCGCGTTCATCATGTCGCGACTCGGCATGCGCAGGATGCCGTCGTGGACGAACGATCGCGGGAGCTTCCGCATGCCGGCGAGGTACTCGCTGAACTCGTCGAGCTGTTCGCGCGTGGGCAGTTCTCCGAAGAGCAGCAGGTAGGATGTCTCTTCGAACCCGTTCTGCTTGTCTTGGACGAAACCGTTGACGAGGTCGGTCACCTCGATGCCACGGTAGAGCAACTGGCCGGGCGCTGGGACGAGGTGGTCGCCCTCGCGGGCCGTGCCGACCACGTCGCCGATACGCGTGAGGCCAGCCAACACGCCCTTGCCGGTCTGGTCGCGCAGGCCGCGCTTCACGTCATATTCGACGTAGAGTGCCGGATCGACCGGGCACTGGCGTTGTGCGATGGCGGTCCACTTGTCGAGTGCCGCGTCGTGGCTGTTGGCGGCCCCGAGGGGAGCGGGGGCCACCGGCTCACGGGCATCGTTCGTCATCAGCGTTCCCTCCTGCCGCTTTCCGGACTTCACAGAGCGCGGATCAAGCGGGGTCAGACGGCGTGCACGGGTAAGGCTACCCGAAATCGCCCTCGAGGCGAACCTGCATGACGTCGATGGTGCCCGCTTTGAAGCCCGCTTGGCAGTACGCGAGGTAGTAGCGCCACATGCGGATGAAGCGGTCATCGAATCCCAGTGCGCGAACGTCTGGCAGCGCCGCCTCGAAGCGGCGCCTCCACTCGGCGAGCGTCTGAGCGTAGCAGCTGCCGAAGAAGAGCGGGTCACCGACGCGCAGACCGGCGGCGGTGGCCACGGAGACGAATCGCTCAGGGCTCGGCAACATGCCGCCCGGGAAGATGTGGCGCTGGATGAAGTCGGGGTTGTCCCGGTAGTCATCGAAGCGGGCGTCCTCGATCGTGATCGTCTGGATCGCCGCGGCGCCTTTGGGCGCGAGCGATTCGCGCAGGCGGCGGAAGAAGGTGGGCCACCATCTTTCGCCGACCGCTTCGAACATCTCGATGGAGACGATGCCGTCATAGACTCCCGGAACGTGGCGGTAGTCCTGCATCCTGATCTCGACCCGGTCATCGACGCCGGCCTCCTCGACCGCCCTTCTGGCCCAGTCGTGCTGCGAGGGCGAGATCGTCACGCCGGTCACCCGGCAGCCGGCCTCCTTGGCCGCGTGTATCGCGAACCCGCCCCATCCGCATCCGATCTCGAGCAGGTGGTCCCGCGAGCCGGGCTGGAGCAGTTCGAGCAGGCGGTTCCACTTGCGTACCTGGGCGCCGGTGAGGTCCTCCTCGCCGGGCCGCTCGAACAGCGCTGACGAGTACGCCATGGACTCGTCGAGCCACAGCCGGTAGAAGTCGTTGCCCAGGTCGTAGTGGTACTCGATGTTCTCTTTCGCGCGCTCGGGGTCGTTGTCGCGCATCGCGTGCCATGCACGGGTCGCACGGGTCATGAGGGAAGGTCGCGTGGGCTTGTGCGCCGGCATGTTGGCCACGCCGAGGTCGAGTACCGCTTGCAGGTCGGGCGTGTCCCACTCGCCGTCCATGTATGACTCAGCCATGCCGAGCGCAGTGCCCGCCAGCGTGCGCCGCGCGGCGGCCGGGGTAAGCAGTCGCACGGTGGCCGACGGTCCCGGTTCGCGCCCACGGATTGTGCGCTCCCGGCCATCGCGGTCGATGAGGGTGAGCTCACCGGCGTTCAGGCCGAGACGCAACACGTACCTGAGGACGAGCTCTGCAAGACTGGCACTCACAGCGATGTCTCCTCGGCGGTGGGAGGCGTGTGCGGGTAGAAGGGTACCCGCTTCGCCAGCAGTTTGAGCGCCTGCCAATGGATGAGCACGAGCGCCCGGGCACTCATCGGGCCCATCCGGCGCACCGCTCGCGCGATGTTGGCGTCGGTCAAGGGGCGTGCGTGCAAGGCGATCGATGCGGTGAGCAGCCGCTCACCACCGACGTGGTCGGTGATCGAGACCGCCAACTTCTCGCCGGGCTCTGAGAAGTGGAATTCGTAGCGGACGTCGTCGAGCTTGATGAACGGCGACACGAAGAACGCCTTCACGTGTTCCGGACGCGCGTGGAAGTCGAACGGCTCGCCGCCGTTGTGCACAAGGTAGTTGTGGTGGTCGCGGTACGTGTTCTGCACCTCGGCGAGGATGGCGCGCACCTTGTCGTCGGCCCCGAAGCAGTACCAGAAGGACACCGGGTAGAACCGGAAGCCCATCACGCGTGGGAACGTGAGCAGACACACGCTCCCGCCCTCGAGGTCGATTCCGGCCTTCGCGAGAATGGCCTCGATCCACGGGCGCAGCGGGGTTCCGTCACGGGGGCCGTGGTCGACGTCCCAGAGGCTGAACGTGGCACGGCGGTTGTGGCCGAAGCGGGCAAGGCCCGCGTCGAGCTCGTCGAGCTCAGCGAGGTCGACGTAGACGTAGTAGAGCCCATAGGAGAACCGGTTCTTCGCCGGGGAGGTCCGGGCGTGGGTGACGGTGCCTTCGTAGAGTCGGCTGTTCACCCCGTGGCTCCTCCCGGACGGACGGTCGGGCTGGGTGTCCCGGCGGGCGAGTCCGGGTCACCGGACCCCGCCCGTCCCGCAGGCGCCTCCGGCGGCAGCTCCGTCCGGGGGATGGGCCTCGTCTGACCCAGCCGAGTCACGGGAGCACCCGGCACCGTCATCGTGCGGGTCGGGTCGAGCTGGTCGCCCCACGGCAGGACCGCACCGAGCGCTTCGGCGACGCGCACCCCGGACAGGATGCCGTCCTCGTGGAAACCGTACCGCGTCCACGCGCCCGTGAACCAGATGCGGTCGGCCCCCTGGATGGACGGCAGCTTGGCCTGCGCGGCGATCGCTTCTTGCGAATACATGGGGTGCTCGAAGGACAGACGCGCGAGCAGCGTGCCCTCTGCGGGTTCACGGTCGCGGTTGAGTGTCTCCAACACCGAAGGCGCTCCGTCGGGCAGGTCCTGCAGCGTGTTGATGCGGTAGGTCAGGCGAAGCATCGCCTTCTCGATCTCCCCGCCTTCGGAGTACCAGTTCCACGAGGCCCACGCGCGCTTCGAGCGCGGCAGGAACGTCTCGTCGGTGTGGAGGACGACGTCGTTGGGCCAGTACTCGAACGCCGAGAGCACGTCGCGCTCCGCCGGGGTCATGGTGTCACCCAGCACCTGGCGCGTCTGAGGCGGATGGCACGCCATGATCACGGCGTCGTAGTCCTCGGCGCGGCGCGCGGTGTGCACGCGTACGCCGGTGGCGGTTCGCTCGACGTGCTCGACCCCTTCGGCGGTGAACACCTCTCCGGAGAAATCGCGCCCGGCCGCTTCGATGTAGCGGCGCGCACCGCCTCTGACCGACAGCCACGCCGGCTTGCCCAGGATGTGGAGCAGGCCGTGGTTGTCGCAGAAGCGCAGGAAGGTGAGGGCCGGGTAGTCCATCATGTCGCCCGGAGGAGTGGACCAGATCGCATCTCCCATCGGGATGAGGTACCAGTCCGTGAACGCTTTGCTGTAGCCTTCGCGCGCCATCAGCTGGCCCAGCGTCAACTCGGCGACACTCGGGTCGGCGAGCAGCCGGTCGGCGTCACGCGAGAGACGCAACACATCTGTGAGCATCTGGAGGAAACGCGGGTTCGCGATGTTCTTGCGTTGCGCGAAGACGGTGTCGAGGTTGGTGCCGCTCCACTCGATGTCCTCGTCGGCCACAGAGACCGAGAAGCTCATGTCGGCGTCGGCCGCCTCGACACCCAGATGCTCGAAGAAGCGGGTCAGGTTCGGGTAGGTGCGCCGGTTGAAGACCATGAACCCGGTGTCGACCGGGAAGGTGAGCCCGTTGGCGCTCACATCGATCGTGTGAGTGTGTCCGCCAAGCTCGGGGGCGGACTCGTAGATGTCGACGTCGTTGCCGGGAGAGAGCAGCCACGCGCTCGAGACGCCGCCTATCCCGGAGCCGATCACGGCTATGCGCATGCGATTCCCCAGCCTTCCGAGGGGCGAAGAGGCCCCATTGGACATATAGTAGTGGTGACCTCTCCATTCTTCCCATTTCTTGGGGGCAGGGGGATTCGTGGCCACGATTCTCGTCACCGGCGTTTCAACCGGCATCGGTCGGGCGTGCGCTGCGCGATTCGGTTCGGCCGGCTGGCGCGTGATAGGCACTGTTCGCGACCCAGGGCGTCATCCCGCAGGGATACCGGGCTGCGAGTCACTTGAGCCACTCGATCTCGAAGTCCCCGGGTCGGCCGAGGCGCTCGCGGCACGCGTGCTCGCGGGCCACGGGTGTCCGGACGTGCTGCTCAACAACGCCGGGATGCTGCAGTTCGGGCCCCTCGAGGACCTGACCGGCGAGGAGCTGGTCCGCCTGTACCAGGTCAACGTCTTCGGGCAGATGGAGCTCGTGCGCGCGCTGCTGCCCGCGATGCGCGAGCGCAGAAGCGGGGTCATCGCCAACGTCACCTCCCTTGGCGGCCGCGTGGTGTTCCCCTTCTTCGCGGGCTACAACTCGACCAAGTGGGCCTTGGAGGGCCTGTCCGAGGGCCTGTGGCATGAACTCAAGCCCTTCGGCGTCCGCGTCAAGGCGATCGAGCCTGGTTTCGTGGAGACGGCCATCTGGGGCAAGGTCCTGCCTGACTCGGATGATGGATTGCCCGGGCGGAAGGAGTACCGGCCTTTCGTGAAGGCGATGCGCGGCTTCGAAGCGTCGATCACGTCCCGCACCACGCCCGAGGAGTGTGCGGACCAGGTGTTCAAGGCCGTGACCGACGATACAGACCGGTTGCGATACCCTGTGGCAGCGTATGCGAAGCCGATGCTGGCAGCGCGCAGGGCGTTGGGGGACCGCGCGTTCATGCGCTTCTTCCATGGAAGGTGGACGGGGGACCGCCGAATACCATGAGCGATTCTCGCGCGCGTGATGCGGGCCGACCCGGGACCCGGACCATATTCTTCGCCGTGGCCGGGCTCGGCTCCGCGGCGCTCGTGACGAGCGTGTCGGCACTCAACGTGCACTCCGATTCGACCGCGGTCGCTGTGGCGGTGGTTGGTGGGACCGCACTGCTCGGCCTGTCGGCCCTCACGACGTTGCTGCTCGCGTTTCGGATGGGAAGCCGAGCTGATGCCGCACCGTGGGTCGCCGCCGGACTCTCGCTGGTGCTCACCGCGGTGGCTTCCGGGCTGCGCGCGGGTCAGATGCTCGCCGGAGGGACCTTCACGCTGCCCGGCGGGCCCGAGCTGACCTACATGACCGGGATGGTGGTCATGGGTGGGGTGTTGGTCGCGTGGCCGCTGCGGTACCGGGAGGCGATGCGGACGCCCGCTGTGATGCTGGAGTCGGCGGTCGCCACGCTCGCCGTCGTGGCACTCGTCTGGTTCACGGCCGGGGTCTCGATACTCGAATCGGCGAAGACGTACGGCGGTATCGAGCCCGGTCAGGCCATCTCTTTCCTCGCATTCCTGGCGCTGTTCAGCGCAACCGCCGTCTTCACGTTCGTGAGCGCTGTGAACCTGCGGACCGAGACGTCCATCGGTTCCTGGATGGCGCTCTTCGCAGCAGCAGTGCTCGTCGTGGCGGGGGATCTCGCTTGGCTCGGCGACGTCACTGACACGAGTTGGCTGCCCGGCTCGCTCGGGGACTTCGTCCACATCGCCGGGCACGTGATGGTCGCGGTGGGGGCATCGCTTCGCCTCGACAGCGTCCGTGCTCAGCGATTGTCGCAGAATAGCGCCCTCGATCCGCGCGGTTCAGCCGCCCAGTAAGGTGACCACGACCTCGTGCACGCGACCATCGTCGACCAACGGGACCATCGCATCTGGCAGTGACTCGCCGTCCACTTCGACTCGTGCGACCCCCCCGTTGACTCCACGGGGGTTGTTCACCGTGATCTGGTAGACCGAGGAGCCATGCCGGTACCGCATCGAGTACGTCGACCAGCGCTTGGGGATGCAGGGCTCCACGACGAGATGCGGTCTTCCGTAGGCGTGGCGGAGCTTGAAGCCGAGCAGCGTCTCGAGTGCGACGCGGTAGTACCAGGACGCTGAGCCTGTGTACCAGGTCCAGCCGCCGCGGCCGGTGTGGGGCGGTACGGCGTACACGTCGGCCGCGATGACGTAGGGCTCGACCTTGTAGCGCGCCATGCCCTCGACGGTCGAAGCGTGGCGTATCGGGTTTATCAGGTCGAGCAGGGCGGCCCCCTCGTCGCCGTCCCCGCGCAAGAGGTGTGCAAGAGCGACCCAGACCGCAGCGTGTGTGTACTGCCCGCCGTTCTCGCGAACACCCGGCACGTAGCCCTTGATGTAGCCAGGGTCGTGGGCCATCCGGTCGAATGGGGGCGCGAGCAGGGCGATGAGCCCGTCCTCTCGCCTGACAAGCTTCTCCTCGACCGATTCGAGCGCCGTCCTTGCCCTCTCCTCGTCGCCGAGACCGGAGATGACCGCCCACGCCTGCGCGATCGCGTCGATGCGGCACTCCTCGCTGTCCCTGCTGCCCAACGGGGTCCCGTCGTCGAAGTACGCGCGCCGGTACCAAGCGCCGTCCCACGAGGTCGTCTCCACGGCCCGTCCGAGCTCGGCGGCCCACGCGCGGTAGTCTTCGGCGCGCTCCGCCTCGCCGCGCGATTCGCATATCGGGGCGAAGCGCCGCAACACATGTCCCAGGAACCACGCCAGCCAGACACTCTCTCCTTGCCCGCCGTGGCCGACTCGGTTCATGCCGTCGTTCCAATCGCCGCCTCCCATGAGGGGCAACCCGTGCCTGCCCGTCGGGCGGCCCGACTCAAGGGCCCGCACGCAGTGCTCATAGACCGTGGCCGCCGTCTCACTGGTCGCAGGCAGCACGTACGTGTCCTCGGCGCCGTCAGCGAGAGCGGGCGCTTCGAGGAACGTCGTGCGTTCGTCGAGCACCGAGTCGTCGCCGGTGACGTCGAGGTACTCGGCCACGACGAGCGGAAGCCAGTGCCGGTCGTCGGTGATCCGCGTGCGAACTCCCCGGCCCGAATACGGTTGCCACCAGTGCAGCACGTCGCCTTCAGGGAACTGGTGACGACTCGCCTCGACGATCTGCGCGCGCACCAGGTCGGGACGCGCGACGAGCAGCGCCATCACGTCCTGGAGTTGGTCGCGGAAGCCGAACGCGCCGCTCGATTGGTACATGGCGGTGCGCCCCCACAGGCGACACGCCGTCACCTGGTACAGGAGCTGGCTGTTCACAAGACGGTCGAGGCGGTCATCCGGGGTCTGGACCTGCACAACGCTGAGGATGTCGTCCCACGCCGAACGCGTCCGGTCGTACGCTCTGTCGATCTCTCCGGGTGCGCGCAAGCGTGAGACCACATCGCGGCACTCGTCGAGCGTCGCCGTCTGGCCGAGCAGGAACGAGACGGTCGTCGATTCGCCGTCCTCCAGCTCGAGAATCGTCATGAGTGCGCCGCAGTTGTCGTGGTAGCGTCCCGAGATGCCGCCCAGTCGTGCGCGGTGGAGCGCCGCCGGGTCTTGCGCGTGACCGTTGCGGCCGATGAACTCGATCCGGCTCGCCGTCCACGAGTACAGCTTCCGGTCGCATGCCAGGAAAGCACAGCGGCCGGGGAAGTCGAAGTTGAAGTGGTTGTGCGCAGTCAGGATGTCGTGTTCCGCGTCATACCACGTGACCACGAGTTGCTGTGACCTTGACCGCGAATCGCCGAGCACCCATTCGACGAGCTGTGTGACGCTCAGGCGCCGTCTCCGGCCGCTGTCGTTGCGAAGCGTCAGGCGGCAGACACGCACCGGCTCGTCGGCCGGCACGAACCAGTCAAGCGTGTGCGCGATGCCGTGCGTGTGGTGCTCGAACCGGGTGTGACCCCTGCCGTGTCGCACCACGTAGGGCTCAGGGGTGCGTACCGGAAGTGGAGTCGGGCTCCAGAACTCCCCGGTCTCTTCGTCGCGGACGTACAGGGCCTCACCGCTGCCGTCGGTGACGGGGTCGTTGTTCCACGTGGTGATGCGGTTCTCGTGGCTGTTGAGCGCCCACGTACAGCCGACTCCCGCTTCCGAGACGATGGCGCCGAAGGTCGGGTTCGCCAGAGCGTTGATCCAGGGCGCGGGTGTGGTCTGGTCCCCTTCGAGCACGATCACGTACTCGCCCGTCTCCGGGTCGAAACCGCCCCGCCCGTTGTCGTGCACAAGAGTCGGTCGGACGAAGGGCGGCGGCGGGTCGTCTATCGGCGTCGCCGACCGGATGAAAGGCTCGGGGAGCTCGGGATAGCTGCCCCGGCGGTTGAGTTGGAGCTCGATGGTGCCTCCGGCGCCGTCGAGCGTGGCGCGTGCGACGGAGAGCAGCAGGTTCAGCACGTCAGGGTGCATCTGGTCGCTTCTGCGCAAGAACACCCCGCCGGGCCTGTCCAGCATCTGGAGCGCATGGCCGGTCCGGGCCAGCAGGCGAAGGCGGTCCTCGAGCTCGTCGGCATAGCCCGTCGGACGCGTGTTGAGCACGACGAGGTCTGATACGAGCCCCTTGTGACGCCAGTACTGGTGTGCGAGCAAGGCCTGGCGCACCAGTGGGGCGTGCTCGATCTCCTCGACACGGACGAGCAGTATGGGGTGGTCGCCTGAGATACCGATGGACCAAAGCCCGTCCATGCGAAGACCGTTCTCGACCGGTGTCTTGACCTTGAGCGGCGAGTAGGGGTCGGTCAACAGCAGTCGTGATGCGAGGCGTTCAAGGGTCACGGCCTCGCGGGGCGAGATACCCAGGTCGCGCAACTCGAGTTGGCTCGCTGTCCACGCGAGGTCTATCGCGCGCTGGCACGAATGGGTGTCGTGGTACTTCTCCGACAGTCGGATCGCCGCCTCGCGGGTGGGGGCCACTCCTGTGGCGAAGACCAGGCGCACCGTCTCTCCCGGGGGCACACGCACGGTTCTTCGAAGCGCGGAGCATGGGTCGAGCACCGCGCCTGCGGTGCAGGAAAGCCGTCCGCCGTCGACGACCGCTCGCGGGCGAGCGGGGCTCTGGAGGCGCCCGAGGAAGGCCGCACGATCGGTCTCGTAGCTCCAGTCACAGTCCGGCGCGTCGCAGGCGATCAGGTTCATGCCCCACAGGCGCTCCTCGCCGGCCGACCTGGGACGCCGCGAGAACAGGACGGCGTGCGTCGCTTCGAGGGCCTCCGTCTCGACGAACAGGTTCGAGAACGACTTGTGGGCCTGGTCGGCCGCTTGCGACGCGAACGCGATCTCGAAGTACGAGGTGACCTCGAACGAGCGCACCCTGCGTCCGCGGTTCGTCAGGGCGAGGCGGCGCACCTCCACGTCGTCCTCGGGTGAGACCGCGATCTCGACGTGCGTCTCGAGCTCTCCGTCGGTCCGGTGGTATTCGGCCTTGTCGGGCGCGAACGTCACGCTGTAGTGGTCGGGACGCCCGGGGGCGGGATTGTGCGGGGCGGAGAAGAACTCGCCGGTCTGTGTGTCGCGGACGTAGAAGAACGTCCCCCAGCAGTCCCGGCACACGTCCTCACGGTACCTGCTGATGGCGAGCCCGAGGTAGCGCGAGTAGCCGCCCCCTCCGTTCGTGACCATGACCGAGTAACGGCCGTTCGACAGGAAGTGGGTGGCCGGAACGGGTGTCGCCGCGGTGGGATATGTGCGTGTGACCGGCGGTGGCAGCTCGCGCACGCTGCGAACCTCGCGGACCTCCTCGACGTGGGGCTCGACGACGAGGACGTTTCTCGGGACCCGCTCCTGCAGCAGCAGCTCAGCGGAGGCGACGAGCGGATCGGCGTGGAAGCGCGAGCGCATCCGTGAGTCGGCCAGGGTGTTCACCAGCGAGACGAAGCTCATGCCCTGGTGGTGAGCGAAGTACGCGCGCACCACGGCGCGGGTCTCGCCGGCAGGCACCCGGCCGGGCGTGTAATCGAGGGCCTCGTAGAGTCCATAACGGCCTTCAGCGCCGGCCTCGCGCAACGCGGTCAGGTTGTCGACCACAGCTCCCGGGTCCACGGAGAGCGCGAGCACCGAGGCGTACGGCGCGACGACGATGTCGTCGGAAAGACCGCGCTTGAGCCCGAGACCGGGCACCCCGAACGCCTGGTACTGGTAGGTGAGCTGAGCGTCTTTGGCGTTGAACGCGCTTTCGGATACGCCCCACGGCACTCCGCGCTCAGCGCCGTAGGCGATCTGCCGGTCGACCACGACCCGGTAGGTCTCCGACAGCAGTGTGCCGGGCCAGTCGCGCATGACGAGCAGCGGCATCAGGTACTCGAACATCGACGCCGACCAGCTCACGAGCGCGCGGCCCTGGGGCGTCCGCGTGAGTGACCGCCCCAGCCGGAACCAGTGCGATTGGGGTACGTCGCCCTTGGCCACCGCCAGGAAGCTCGCAAGGCGGCACTCGCTTGCCAACAGGTCGTAGTAGCTGTTGTCCAAGCGGCCCTCGGCGAGGTTGTACCCGATGGAGAAGAGCTGCCGGTGCGGGTCATAGAGCATCGAGAAATCGGTGTGCTCCCACATCTCCCTGGCGATCCCTGCGTCCAGACGGAGTCGGGCGAGCAACTCCACCGCCGCGGGTCGTGAACCGCGCAGCTGCTCCGCGAGGTCGCGAGCCCACTCCGCGAGGTCACCGTTCCCGCCCGCGGCGTGGTCGTCGAGGGCCCGCAGCACGTCGTCGAGCCCCTCTGCGAGCCCCACCAAGCTGGGGACGTGCTCGAGGATCGGCTCCAAGGCCGCATCGCTCCTCGCGGCCTCGGGGGTCTTCGCGAGACGCCAGGCCCACGGCGCCAGTCCGTGTACCAGCGCGACTTGACGCTCTATCGCGTGGTGCACATCGCCCGCCGACGCCCGCAGACGCTCGAGCGGAGTGGTCGGCACGGGCGGAGCCGCCGGGTCGACATCGGCCGGGGCCTTCACCGGGCCCTGGCGTTCGGGTCCCGATTCGGCGTCGGGCCCCGGTTCGGTGAGCTCGCGGACGCCGGCGATGAGCTCGTCGCCCAGAGCGGACAGCCGGTCGAGCAGCGAGACCCACGACCCCAGGTTGTCAGGGGGTTCCGCGAGCGCAAGCGCCCTGTCGAGCGCATCGAGCGTCTCGCGGCACGCGTGGACGCATTCGGCCGGTCCCATGTGGTCCTGAGCGGCCACGAGGTCTTCAAACGCGAGCCGGACGGCGTCCCGTGTTCCTGTGAGCAACTGCGGCCCGAGCAACGGCGACTCGCTCGCTTCGATCAGGCCGCTGCGCAGCACGAGCAGGTGTCCCGCGAGATTGCCCGAATCGACCGTTGAGACGTACGCGGGGTGCAGGGGCTCAAGGGTGCGGATGTCGTACCAGTTGTAGAAGTGGCCCCTGAAACGGTCCAGTCCGGCCATGCTCGTCAAGGTGTCGGAGCACCTCTCGACGAAGCGGTCCACGGTCAGGTAGCCCAGGTCGTACGCACCGAGGTATGAGAGCAGTTGCAGTCCCATGTTGGTGGGGGAGGTTCGCCATGCGACCACTCCGCCGGGTGATTCCTGGAAGTTGTCCGGCGCAAGATGGTGTCCTCCGGGAACCACGAACGCATCGAAGAAGCGCCAGGTCTTGCGTGCCAGCCGTCTGAGCGACGCTTGTGCTCCTTCCGCAAGAGGCTTCGGGCCGCGTTCGGGTAACGGTTGGGACAGCCACCACGCGAAGAGCGGTGACGCCAACCAGCTCAACGCCACGGGAATCGCGACGGTGAGGCGGGTCGGGACGAGAGCGGCGACGGTCACCAAGGCCACGGCCAGCGCGAGGGAGGCCGGTCCCATGGCCGTGAGGAACGCGGTCTTGGTCGTTCCGGCACGCGCCTGCGCGTCGGCAGCGGTCTCCCATTCGAGCAGGCGCCGGTGGGACACGAAGCGGCGCCAGACCGCTCGCACGGCCGCGTCGAGCGCGACGTGGGCCTGGTGCGGCATGGCGGTGAACGTGAACAGTTGTCGGACCGTGTTGCTCCGCAGATCGGCGAGCATGCCGGGCAGCGTAGCCGACAGCGGTAGACTCCTCGGTCTCGTGGTCAAGGCATCGACGAACGAGAAGAGGGCCGGGAACAGCACGGCGAGAAGGCCCGCCAGCGGCCACCAGAGAGCGGGTGCAGGCACGAGCGCCCAGCCGCCGACGACGAGGAGGAGTGTCGCGGCAGGCACGAGAGAGCGCCTCAGGTTGTCCACGATCTTGAAGCGATGAAGGCCGGTCAGAGGGTTGGGCATGAGCGAGCCGTCGGCGATCCTCAGCCTCCGGCCGAGGAACGGGAGGGTCTGCCAGTCGCCTCGGATCCAGCGGTGCAGACGCGATGCGGCGGCGAGGTAGTTCGGGGGATGTTCGTCCAGGACCTCGACGTCGCTCGCCAATCCGGTGCGGACGAATGACCCCTCTATCAGGTCGTGGCTCAGAAGCGTGTTGTCTGCGAACAACCCTTCGAGCACCGCGTGGAACACGTCGACCTCGAAGATGCCCTTGCCGGTGAACGAGCCCTCGCCGAACACGTCCTGGTAGGTGTCGGAGACCGCGTTCGCGTACGGGTCTATTCCGGGGACCCCGGAATGAAGGGCCGCGTACAGGCTACGCTCGGCCCCCGAGATGGTCATGCCCACACGGGGCTGTATCAGACCGTAACCGCGCTTGACCCTGCGCTCGCCGGGTTCAAGCCTGGCACGGTTCAACGGGTGCGCGATGGTGCAGATGAGTCGACGCGCGTCGTCGCGTGGCAACAGCGTGTCGGCATCCAAGGTGATGACGAAGACGGTCGAAGTGCGGAAGGCGGCATCGCCGATCCGGACCCTGAACGAGACATGACCGTCACCACGCATCTCCCTCACGAGTTCGACGAGAGCCCCGCGCTTGCGCTCCCAGCCCATCCAGGTGCCTTCGGAATCGTTGAAGACCCGTTCGCGCACGAGCAGGTGGAACGGACGACGTCCGTGCTCCGATTCGTAGTGGTCGTTCAACTCCGAGATCGCGCGAACAGCCGTCTCGATGACCGGCCCGTCCGCCGGCACGGCTGGCTGCGACGCCGCTTTCAGGTCTCCCAGCAGTGCGAACGCGATGTTCGTATCACGATTCGCCAGGTACGCGATCTCGAGCGAGGCGATCACGCGTCGCGTGGTCTCCTCCGATGAGAGCAGCGCCGGAACGACGACCAGGGTACGTGCGTCGTCCGAGATCGGTTCGCGGTGGTCAAGCTTGGGCAGGACGCGCGCGGGGAAGACGAGCGATGAGATGCGGTTGGCCAGTGTGATCGCGATCTCGGAAAGCGGTATCACCGCAAGGACCATGACGGCGAGCGTGCGCCATGGACCGGCACCTGAGCCGTAGGCGAAGAGGGCCGTCAAAGCGAGCAGAACCGCTTCGCCCGCAAGAATCGTCCCTCCGAAGAAGAGCCCTCTGTTGCGAAGTGGGCCTCGGTAGAGCCGTTCGCGTCGCAGCGTGCGGTATCCCACCCGGCGTTCGAGCTCGTAGCGTCCTCCGGCTATGAGCCACCAGCCCACATGCCCTCTGACCTCGTCTGTCGGGTCAGCCATCAAGGCCGCCCGCGCGAGCGAGACCACCTCTTCCGCGAGCGCGATCTCGTCCAGCGAGCAGCGCCGTGCCATGGCTTCGAGTGCGTGGCGGTAACGGTCGCGGCTCTCGAAGTCCATCGACCCGTAGGTGTGGCTCGGGTCGTGGCGCAGTGCGGCCTCGACCAAGGAGACTCTTTCGAAGAACTCGCGCCAGTCGTACGCATCCAGGAAACGGATGGTGGTGATCGCATTGGCTATCGAGACCTGGTTGGCCGCTTGTAGTTGTTGCTGCTGCGTCGCGACCGACTCCAGCGAGATGCCCTCTGACGCGAGACGGCGTTCGAGCCAGGCGTTGACCAGCTCGCTACCGGGCCCCACGTCGGCGAGCCGTTGCGCGAGGCGCAGGTAGAAGGGCGCCGTCCGGCCACCGGCCACCTCATCGAGTTCGGCGAGGAGTGATGGCAGGGCGGAGGGAGTGTCCTGGCCGGACAGGAGCAGCCGTTCAGCCCAGCGGTCGGCTTCTCGCTCCTCGCGCTCGGCGCTCACGACGGCCTTCGACAGCCGGCGGAGGTTCTCCACGATGCCGATGCGCAGCATGATGGGAACCGCCCAGACCTCACCGATGGTCAGGGGGGCGACGTCCTGGTAGCCGTTGATGAACGCCAGCAACCGTTCCTCGTCCACACGGGAATCGGTATGTGCGATCAGGGCCAGCAAGGCGTCATACAGCCGAGGGAAGCCTTGGTTTGGACCGGATGCCAATCGGGGAAGCTCGACCCCGTAGCGGGCAGGCAGGTCCTCTCGTACCAAGAGCACCTGCTCTTCGATGAGGTAGTAGTTGTCGAGCAACCATTCGCCTGCGGGCGGGGCGGCAAGTCCCTCGCGCACCGCGCGAGCCAGCTCAGCGTTGTCGGCGGCCATCGACGCCGCGGCGCGGGCCATCAGTGCCGTCAGCGGGGTGGTGCGCGGCGGAGCCTCCACGGTCCAGCGCTGGGTGGCGGCCACGCCGCGGGCCTCGTCGGCCAAGCGCTCCGTCGAGAGCAGCTCCGAGCGCAGCGGCGATTCCTCGTTCGAGGTCCAGGTATGTGGCGCTGTGGAGACTTCGTCAGCGTGGGACAAGGGGTTCCCCCGGTGTTGTCGGTCGGCACGGGTGGCGCGCGCGTTGCAGTATATAGCGACGCATCGGGGGGATTATCCCCGACGTGGCCAAACGCGTGCGTTCTTGTCGCCGAGATACCCCATGGGGTATAGTGAACCGACCGTATCGAAACGAGGAGTGATCCATGAAGCCGAAGACGGTTGTGTGGGTTGTCATAGGAGTGCTCGCAGCCGTGGTCGTCGGCTGGAATCTCTTCCGCCCGGCCGGCGGCGGCATCGTGAACGTGGATGCGCAGGGAGCGAAGGACGCGATAGCGCAAGGCGCCCAGGTCATCGACGTTCGGACCCCCGGTGAATACCAGCTCGGTCGCATCGCCGGCGCCATAAACGTCCCGCTCGACCAACTTGAAGCCAAAGCGAGCACTTGGGACCGGAACGCGACGTACGTCGTGTACTGCGCGACAGGCGCTCGTTCGACGACCGCGGTCGAGATCATGAAAGGGTTGGGGTTCACCAGCATCCGGCATCTGGCGGCGGGAATCGTCGCATGGCCGGACCCGCTTGAGACCGGAGATGCCGGCAGCTCAGGCGGGCCGAGGATCGCGACCAATGGGACGCCGGTGATGGTGGAGTTCTACACGGACACTTGACCGGCCTGCGCTGAGATGAAGCCCGTGGTCGACGGGCTCAAGCCGCGGTACGAAGGCAAGGTCGAGTTCCGTCTGTTGAACGTCGAGACCGATGCCAACGCGAACCAGCTGGCTAATTCACTCGGAGTCACCGGCGTACCCACGTTCATCTTCGTGAACAGCGATGGCGTCCAAGCCGGTCAGATCGTCGGGTCGACCTCCGAGGCGCGGTTGGTGGAGGTTCTCGACAAGCTCCAATAACCGTGCATCCCATCAATAAGTCCGTTCGTCGCCTTCTGAGTTCCGAACGTCGTATATAGGAGTACGTTCGCAGTCTTCGGACGAGGAACACGCGTGACGGTGGGGAATACTGTAGTCAGAGCGGGACGGACCCGCTCGAAGGAACTCGGCTTTGGGAAGGAGACGCGCGCGAGTTGGAGTCGACTTTGAAAGCCGAACACACGACCGGGATGGCAGATTCAAGCCGCGCGCCGGCGAAGCAGGAATCTGGTTCGTTCGTTGGTCTTCAGTAGCTTCGTGTGTGGTCGCGCCCGCGGGTAGGGCGCGAGGAAGGTGTCGGAAGTCCCTTGATCGGACGCCGACGTGCGTGCCTGGCATAAGCCCGATAGCCAGACAGGGTGCGGACGCGAGGACGATGCGTCCCAAAGCCTCTGAGGATAGCCCTTTGGAGGGGCAGCACGGGCGAAGCGAAGGCCATCCCGGTCACCTGTTCACACCAGCCCGGCGCGACGGGCGCCGGACGTGAGCAAAGGGGGCGGACCCGAAGGACGGGGCCCGCCCCCTTGCGTGTGCTTCGCGATATCGCGAGCGAGCGCTCAGCTCGATGCCTGCAGGTCAGAGCGCTTCGCTGCCGGTCTCCCCGGTACGGACCCGTACCGCCTGCTCGACGTCGGAGACGAAGACCTTCCCATCTCCGATGCGTCCGGTGCGCGCGGTCCGGACGATCACATCGAGGCAATCGGCGACCTCGTGCTCGTTGAGCACCACGACGATGGTGACTTTGGGCAGTAGGTCGACCACGTACTCCTCGCCGCGCCACTGCTGTGTCACCCCGCCTTGGATGCCGTGGCCTCGCGCCTCGTAGACCGTCATGCCGCGCACGCCAAGTGCGACCAAGGCCTCCTTGACCTCATGGAGCCGCTCAGGTCGTATCGTCGCCTCGATCCTCTTCATCGTGGGTACCTGCGCTCCTGGCCTGGAAGCCGGCCTAGACGGCCGCCTCGCCGCTCTCTCCGGTCCGGATGCGTACCACGTCTGTGATCTCGCTGACGAAGATCTTGCCATCGCCGACCTCGCCGGTGCGGCCCGCGGTCACGATGGCCTCGATGAGCTTCGCGCACTCGCCGTCAGCGCATACGACTTCGATCTTGTACTTGGGGAGCAGCTCGACCTTGTACTGTCGGCCGCGGAACTGCTGCAGGACCCCCTTCTGCTTACCATGGCCCTCGATGCGAGTGAGCATCAGGCCGGGGTATCCGGCGGTCTCCAGCGCCGCCTTGACATCGTCCAGCCGTTCAGGGCGGATCACCGCTTCAATCTTCTTCACTGCATTCACCTCCTGGCGCAATCTCGCCTCTAGTCTTCCACCGTGAGGAAGTTCGCATACGCCGGGCCGCCGTGCTCTTGGATGTCGAGACCCTCTATCTCTTCTTGCGGCGAGATGCGGATGCCGAAGATGAGGTCCATGACCTTGAACGTCCCGAAGCCGAGCACGAACGCCCACGCTATCACGACGCCTGCTCCGATCAGCTGGCTCACGAGCTGCCCCACGCCCCCGCCGAAGAACAGGCCGGTGATGTCCGCATACGTGCCGTCAGCGAACAGGCCGACGGCGATGAGGCCCCAGATGCCGTTCACGCCGTGCACGGAGAACGCGCCGACGGGGTCGTCCACACCAAGGTTCTCCACGGCGAAGATGGACAGGACGACGAGGATGCCGCCGATCGCGCCGATGATGATCGCTGACGGCGCACTGATCACGGCACACGGAGCGGTCACCGCGACGAGCCCGGCCAGCGCTCCGTTCAGGGCCATGCCGATGTCCCAGACCTTCGTCTTCGCGTAGATGAACAGGAGCGCCGCCGCCGCACCGGCTGCTGCGGCCATGTTGGTGTTCACTGCGATGACCGCGATGCGCAGGTCCTCGCCGTTGAGCGTGGAACCCGGGTTGAAGCCGAACCAGCCGAACCACAGGATGAAGACGCCGATGGCGGCCATGGGGATGTTGTGACCGGGGATGGCCCGCGGCTTGCCGTCCTTGTCGTACTTCCCGAACCGGGGGCCCAGGACCATGGCCCCCGCCAAGCCGATGAAGCCTCCCAGCGCGTGGACCACACCGGAGCCGGCGAAGTCGTGGAAGCCCAGCTGCGACAGCCAGCCGCCACCCCAGACCCAGTGTCCGTATACGGGGTAGATGAACGCGGAGATGACGAGAGAGTAGATCAGGTAGGCGTTGAACTTGAGCCGTTCGGCGACGGCGCCCGATACGATGGTCGCCGCGGTCGCAGCGAAGACGACCTGGAACATGAAGTCGCGGTACTTCGTGACATCGTAGAAGTCACCGGACAGGAACCACCCGCTCGTGCCGATGATCCCACCCATGTCCGTGCCGTACATGAAGGCGAAGCCCACCGCGAAGTACGCCAGCGACCCCATGACGAAGTCGAGCAGGTTCTTCATCATGAGGTTGTTCGCGTTCTTCGCGCGGCAGAATCCGGCCTCGACCATGGCGAAGCCCGCTTGCATGAAGTAGACGAGGAACCCGGCTACGAGCATCCATATGAATGTGACCGGGGCGTTCGGCGCCTCCTTGAGCGTATCGGCACCGTTCGGGTCCGCCGCGAACGCCACCGCCGGCAGAGCGAACAGTGCCACTGCTACGAGGAAGAGCGTGAGTACCTTACGTGTGCGCATTGACAAGACCTCCTTTGAGGCGACGAGACTGTTTCTGACTGACGACCACATCCCTGACGACACCTCCTTCTCGAGCGGAACGTTCACGAGGTCGATTCAGCGCAGGCTCACGACCTGCCGCTTCATGGAACCAGTGCTGTGTTTCGCGCCGCGCCAGACGACGTTTCGAATCGGTGAACTCCGTGAGACATGCGCATGGCGAACGTCTTTCAGAACATGGTCGGAATCCACCTGCTATACTCACCCGCGCACGGGGACGTAGCTCAGTTGGGAGAGCGCGGGCTTTGCAAGCCTGAGGTCGAGGGTTCGAGCCCCTTCGTCTCCACCAGACGACTTCGGGGCGGGTCGGCGAGCCGCACCCGCCCTTGATCGCGAAAGGAAGCGCCCGGATGCGGCGAGCGGGACTCGAGATCGCTGTGATCGCGTTGACGGTCGCGCTCGTGATGGCGGCGTCGCCGTCCGCCGGAGGCGCTTGAGGCCCCGTCGTGCCGGACTGTGGGTCCGGAGCGGTCGACCTTCTCCCGCCGCACACGTCGATTGACGGGCTGCCGTTCGGCTGGCACACGGATGCGGCCCCGGTGAGGCTCTCTCTGGCCGCATCCGAGGCCTCCAGTCCCCCGGCCATCACCTACTACCGGGTCGGCACAGGTCCGGTGACGACCTACACCGCACCTTTCGAGATCAGCGCGGAAGGCACCACGACCGTCCGCTACTGGTCGAAGGACAGCGCGGTGCCGCCGAACGTGGAGGCCGAGCAGGTCCGCTACGTGCGCATCGACCGGGGGGCGCCGACGCTGGCCGCCGCCCCTCTCGCCGAATACGCGACGCCCGCCCGGGTCGCGTTCTCGGTGACCGACGCGCACTCGGGGGTCGCATTCGCCGAGTGGCGTCTTGACGGCGTCCGGTTGCAGGTGCCCGCGGCCAGCGGATCCACCACCGTCTCCGCGCCCGGCGTGCACACCCTGTCGTGGGTCGCGGTCGATGTTGCCGGCAACGATGCGACAGGCGCGGTCAGTTTCACCGTCAAGCGTGCTCAGTCGCTCACGCGAGCGCCCGCCAAGGCGGCGCTCACCCTCAAGCGGGTGCGCGGTGTGGCGACATATCGTGCCACGGTGACCGTCAAAGCCACCCCGGACACCTCACCTTTCACCGGATTCGTGCCGTTGGCCGGCAAGACGGTGCTGCTGCAGAGCAGTACCGATGGTGTCAGGTGGAAGACCGTCGCGACGCGCGTGACCTCGGCCACGGGTGCGGCGAGTCACACCGTCCGCCTGACAAAAGCCGGGCGGTTCCGCTATCGCTGGCTCTCGCCGGGGGACTCCGTTCTCGCGACGGCGACGTCTCCTGCCACTGCGGTTAGCGTCCGGTAGCTCGGCTTTCACTCGTGCCGCAGGGGGTTCGTGTTCGTGCGCGTCCACGTCATCCGTAACGCTCCGTTCGAGGGACCCGCGCTGATCGGCGAGTGGGCGGACGCTCGCGGACACTCGCTCACCGAGACCGCCGCTCCCACCGGGGAGTATCCGGACGCCGGAGAGGTGGACCTCCTCGCCGTCATGGGCGGGCCGATGGACGCCGACGACCACGATGCCAGTCCGTGGCTTGTCGCCGAGAAGGAGTTCGTCGGGCGGGTGCTTGAGGCAGGCGGCCGTGTGCTGGGTGTGTGCTTGGGCGCGCAGATACTGGCCGAAGTGGCTGGCGGACGCGTCAAGCGCAATCCGGTCCGAGAGATAGGCTGGTTTCCCGTCCGGGCTACTCCGGTCGGCCGTTCCGATGCCCGGTTCGCCTGCTTCGATGGAGCGGTCGTCGGTCACTGGCACGGCGACACCTTCGACCTGCCGCCTGGGGTCGAACCGCTGCTGAGCAGTGATGCGACGGCGAACCAAGCGTTCTCGGTCGCTGGAGGGCGCGCCGTCGGTCTGCAGTTCCATCTTGAGTGGACGACGGAGTCGCTGTTGGAGCTTGTGGCTGAGTGCGGGGCGGACACAGCGGTCCCGGGACCGTACGCGATGCCCGGCGAGGAGATTGTCGCTCGGGCACCCGAGCGGGTGGACGAGTGCCGCAAGCTACTCTTCGCGCTGCTCGACTCTCTGATTGAATAGGGGCCCCGCCCACAGTTCGCTTGCGACTGCGCTTGCGACTACAAGACCCGAAACGTCGTGAGTCCCTGTGGCGTCTCGTCGGTGCGTTCGAGTCGCGTCACGACGGCCCGTTCCGGTCCGTGTCCGGCCCAAGCGATCGCGGATTCGACGGCAGCGGGGTCGCCCTCGAAAACCGCTTCGACACGCCCGTCGGGCAGGTTGCGCACCCAGCCCGCCACGCCCAACCGTTCGGCCTCGCGGCGAATGGACTCACGGAACCACACTCCTTGGACGCGGCCCTCGACGAGAACGCGGACACTGACGACATCGGTCACCGCTACCTCCAGTCGGCATCACGAGGTCGTTACGTGCCGGTCACCTCTGCGGACGCGGCACGGTGATACGCTTTGTACCCGTATCAGGAGTGCAGGAGGCAGCAGCGGATGAGCGTCGAGGTGGCAGCCGTCAGCGAATCGACGAATGGTCGTCGCGAATACACGTTGGGTGAAGAGATCGCCAACAGCATCATCCACGGGCTTGGCATCGGGCTGGCGGTCGCCGCACTCGTACTGCTCGTCGCCTTCGCCGTGTTGTCAGGTGGTGGTTATCGGCTTGCCGGAGCGATCACGTTCGGCATCGCGCTCGTGCTCGAGTACACGGCGTCCACCCTGTACCACAGCTTCCCGCAACCGAAGGTCAAGCACCTCTTCAAGATCATCGACCATTGCGGCATCTACGTTCTGATCGCCGGCACGTACACGCCGTTCTGTCTTGTCACCATCCGCGAGGACGGAGGTTGGCTGCTCTTCGCCGTCGTATGGGGCCTGGCCATCGTCGGCATCGCGCTCGAGGCGTTCTGGACGTACCGGCCGCGGTGGCTGTCTGCGCTCGTGTACCTGGGCATGGGATGGTTGGTGATCGTGTCCATCAAGCCGCTCATGGCCAACCTCGATCCGGCGGGCGTCTGGCTGCTTGTCGCCGGAGGCCTGTGCTACACGGCCGGCACCGTGTTCTATGTGCTGAAGAAGATCAAATACATGCACGCCATCTGGCACGTCTGGGTGGTCGCCGGCAGCGTCTGTCATTTCCTCGCCGTGCTGCTGTTCGTGATGCGCTAGGGCCTGGCAGGGCTTAGCGCGAGCGGTCCTTCTCCGGAAGCTCGCCTCCGTTGTCGTAGCCGCGACTCTCCCAGTAGCCCTCGTAGTCGGCATCAGCGCTCACCTCGATGCGGGTCACCCATCTGGCCCACTTGTAGCCCCAGCGGTCTTCGGCGACCACTTGGAACGGGAAACCACGCTCCCTGGGCAAGGTGATGCCGTTCATCTCGTAGGCGAGCAGCAGGTCCCTGTCTTCTATCACGTCGAGCGGCAACGACGTCGTGTAGCCGTCGGCGCAGTGGAAGATGACCGTCGGCGCCGCTTCGTCGTAGCCCGCCTTGGCGAGCAGGTCTTTGATTCGGACCCCTTTCCACAGGACTGAGACGTTCCAGCCCTCGACGCAGTACAGGGTGACGACTTTGGTGAACGACGGCATCGCGAGGACCTCGCCGTACGTGAGTTCGAGCGGCGTCTCGACCTCGCCGTCGATCCTCAGCCGGTAGGTCGCGGCATCCACGCTCTGGGGTCCAGCGATCGAGTTCTCCCGGAAGTCAGCGGCCGATCCGAGTTTCTCGCCCCGATACTCACGCACCTCGACGGATTCCAGCTCCACAGGTCGCCCCGTCATCGCGTCGGTCGCCGTTGTGGATGCGGGAGCACAGCCGGCCACCGCGAATGCCACGGCGGCCGAAAGCAGCGCGGACGTCACTGGACCGACGCCCCTTGCGCACCCGGGCCTTGCATGCTTGGTGACGGCTGCGATGCCCAGCGACATGGGACACCTCCGTGAGGGTATGTTCCCCGGCGGTGCGCATTGGCGAGAACTGGGCGCATCAGGTGAATCAGGCGCATCAGGCCACGAAGAGGAGACCGTCTTGCCTACGCGTTTCAAGACCCGGATGGAGCACATCGAGTGGTGCGGGGACGACGTGCTCATCGTGTCGATCGCGAAGCCGAAGGGCTACTCGTTCAGGGCGGGGCAGTGGTTCCGTCTGTACCTGTCGACCGACCAAGGAGAGCAGGTCAGGACCTTGTCGCACGCCGCAGGGCCCGGCGACCGGGACCTGCTCATCGCCACCCGCTTGTCCGATTCCGCATTCAAGAGGGCTTTGGCGACGGCGGCCGTCGGCGAAGCGGTCGAGATATCCGCACCCGGTGGGCGTCTGTCCCTGCCGGATTCGACTGCCGGGCCGCTCATCCTCACCGGAGGCGTGGGCGTGGCGCCCGTACGTTCGTTGCTCCGGCAGGCGCGTTTCGAAGGCAGACGTTTCGAGGACGCGGTGATGTTTTACGGAGTGCGCGATGACGCGTGCATCCCGTTTCAGCGTGAGTTGGAGGACCTGTCCCAGATCGGTCTGCGCGTCATCATCGTCTGCGAGCATCCTGGAGAGGCGTGGAGCGGGGAGCGGGGCCTGATCACGCCGGAGCTGGTCAGCCGGTACGTCGGCGATGCGGCTGCACATCCGGCCGTCGTGACCGGGCCCCCGGCGATGGTCCGGGCCATGGAGCTTCTGCTCGATGAACTCGGAATCGATGAGGAGTCGCGGACCGTGGAGAGATTCGGCGCGCTCGCGTGATGCGGGGAAGGGGTATATGAGTCTCGCACGAATACAGATGGTGACGGACGGCGGCGTTGTCGCCGCCTCACGAGGAGGGAGTACTCCATGGAGCTGCTGGCGCGCACCTGCAACCTCGAGCAGATGAACTTCCAGCGCATCTTCGCGCGCATCTTCGTGTTCATCGGCGCGGCGTTCTGGGGATTCGCGGCGTGGGGAGCAAGGTGGGCCTACCAGGGTGCACCGTTCTCCGAGGCGCTCGGGTTCGCCCTTCTGTACGCCGGTTCCATCCTCGTCCTCTTCGTCATCGGCCTGTTCTACGAGAACCTCGCCGCACTGCTTGCCATCATCGCCTCGGTCGCGGTCATAGTCCTGGGCTTCATAGGTGGCTGGGAGGTGGGCGTCTGGGCGGTGATGTTCGTCTTCTTCGTGCTGCCGCTGCTGATCGCCGGGGCGCTGTACTTCCTGGCTGCGCGGATGCAGAAGATCTGTACGATGTGACACTGGGATGGGCGGGTCTTCTCTTCGGACACGCACCCTTGGTGTCGTCGGACAGCGATAGCCGTTCGTCGGACCGCTCGTCATCCTATGTATACGCTCAGCGTGATTATCCGCACTTCTGTCTCCATTAACGTGCGATTTCCAATCGTCGTGTAAACTTAACGCGCTTCAGCTGCCGATAAGCGACGTACGGGGGGCGTGACTCGTTGTGCGAGCGGTAGGAGTACTTCGACAGACGAGGATGGTCGCGAGGAGTTGTACGACCTTGAGGGGGTTCTAGGACCCGACGTCATACGTTTCGTCGAGCGCCACGTGGGCTCTCTGCTCGCGTGGGACATCTTGGTGTTCTTCCACCGCAATCCCGATGCCGTGCTCGATGTCGAGGGACTCGCTTCCCGTCTCGGGCGCAGGGTCGAGGAGGTCGAGCCTGAGATCGACGCGCTTGACGAAGGCAGGATCCTCCAGCGCGCCGGTGGCCTGATCCGCTACCGCCCCAACGCCGAGCTCAGGAAACAGGTGACCGAGTTCGTCGAGGCATGCCAGGACCGAGGCCGTCGCCTCGCGTTGATCGCGCTCGTCCTGCATCGGATCGGCAAGAACGCGACGGACGTCTGAGGCACGCGTCCGAGGCAGCGGGCCCCACGGGCGCACGGTCAGAGCTTGTCGGCCACGTCGACGCCCAGTGCGTCGGGCTCTATGACCTCGACGATGCGCACGTCGCCTTCGGCCAGATCGATCTCGACAGGGTCCTCGAGCTCGATCCCCCGCTCGTCGTAGGCGATTCTCACCACCGGTGCGATGGGATCGTCACCCGGCCGTGCGACGACACCGACCCTGTGGTCCGTCAGTCGCACGAGGCAGCCCACGGGAAAGACACCCAGCGCATTGGCCAGCAGCCGGGCGAAGAAGGGGTCGAGCACCGTGCCCGCCTCGCGAAGTACCTGCACCACGGCCCGGTCCGGCGTGAGAGGCTCGCGGTCCGACGCGCCCGCCACGAGGTTCTCGTAGCGGTTGGCGATCGCCACCATCCGGCTGTACGGGTGCGCGATGTACCCCTCTTCGTGCTCCGGCCAGCCGCCTCCGTCCACGGACATGTGATGCTCGTACGCGACGAGCATCGGTCCAGGGTCCTCGAGTGCGACGCGCTGCAGGATCTCAGCACCGACCTTCGGGTGCAGGGCGCGCATCGGCTCAGCCTGGGCGGGGTCGTCGCTGTCGAACGCGGTCTTGCCGATGTCGTGCATCAGCGCCGACAGCCCCAGCGATTGAAGGCCTTCCTCCGGGAGACCCAGGCGCTGACCGAGGGCCAAGGCGTAGACCATGACGTTGAGCGAATGGAACATCGCTCGGTCGTCCTTCCCGTGGATGGTGGCGAGACCCACCACGGCGGCCGGATCGGCGAGTAGGCGGTCGATGACGCCGGCGACGACGGTCACCGTCTCGCTCATGTCACCCGTGCCGGCCGAGGCGAACTGATCGTGCAGGCGTTTGAGGACGACAAGAAGCCTCTGATACATGGCGCGGTCGGCTTGGCGTTGTCGCTCTCGCTCTTCGCGTTCAGGGTCGGTTTCGTCCTGAAGGAACGACACGGTCACACCGGTCACGCCGCGTGCGGCCAGTTCGGCTTCGACATCAAGCGACGGCGAAGGCCGCAGCGAAAGGACCTCGGTCAGGCCACTGGCGTCCTGACGTGAGAACGACGGAGCGAACGTGAGCGACTCGATGGAGCGGTCTTCGAACGCCTCAGCGATACTGCGGGCGCCGTGGACATCGTCGGGTATGACCACGCTCTCGTTGTAGAGCCGCCCGTCATGGAGGTTCAGCACGAAGTTCACGCCACCGGTCGCGCGCTCTACGGCTGCTACCAGGGCGTCGAGGGCCTCGGCATGCGCGGGGTGCGTGGGGGGGTACAGCTGGATCGCCTTGCGCGCTGACGAGAGCGCACCGATGACGTCTCCCGCGGCGCTCATCACGAGGCACCACCTTGTTCGCGCAGGCGCTTGGCCTGACGGACGAGCTCCTGGACCTCCGCGAAGTGTCCTCGCTTGATGAGTGGGTTGCGGGTCGCGAGCCGGTCGAGCGCCGAATCGGCGTCAGGGCCTGGGACGCGTGCCAGTGCGGCGATGAGCTCGCGCGCGAGGAGGTAGTCGGCGTTGTCGACATCGAGATGCGACAGACGGTCCGAGAGAAGGGCCGCTGCCGTCGGGTCACCGCTGCGACCGAGCGCTCGGGCCGCCGCTGCGGCGACGTCGACGACGGGGTCTGCCAGTGCCAGACCGAGCGCGCGGGTCGCAACCGGGCCAGGCGTGTCGGCGAGACCCGCCACGACCTCCTTGCGCGCGGAGTCCTCGCGTCGCATCAGGGACTCGATGACCGACTGCGAGCGGGGATCGGATTCGCGGGCGAGTCGGGCGGTGAGCGCGGAGAGCTGGAACCACGGAGTCGTCGGCGCCAGCCGGGCGAGCTCGTCGATGATGCGACGGCCGATGAGCTCTTCGGCGAGGTCGATACCGGTCGTCTTGTGGGCGAGCGCTTCGTTGACCAGCGCGGTCACGCCGTCCTCGCCTGCGTGGCGGACTATGCCGCGGGCACGGGCGATGAGCGTGCGGTCGGCAGCGAGCGTCCTGATGAGCGCGGCCATCGTGCGTGGGCCCGCAGCAGCGTTCAGCGCCTCGCGGATGCGCAGCGGCAGTTCGCTCCACGGGCCGGGCGCGAGCTCGCGGGCCGCGAGCGTGGTGAGGGCCGTGTCGGCGAGGTCCAGCGCCCCCTGTTCGACCAAGCGAGGGACGATGGCAGCGATGGCGTCGACACTCGAGCACATGAGTTCGAAATCGGTCTGCTGCTCGAGCAACGAGAGCATCGTCCGAACACTCGCGGCGGTCAGTGCTCCGTCTGAGGCCGCGACGGCATCGCGCGCCCGTTCGATGAGGTCGTCGGACAGGGCTGCGGCTTCAAGCACGGCACGGTAGGTGCGGTCCGCGTCGACGAGCGCGGTCTCGGGCTCCGTACGCTCGCGGACCTCGATCATGTGGTCGAGGAAGTCCGCCTCTTTGTTGGTGTGGCCCGTGCCAGGGAGCATGGCCTGCACTTCAGCGCGTACCTGGGCGGTCACCTGTTCGAGCGGCAGGCGCGTGAGCGCACTCGACAACGACAGCATGTTGCGGCCGAAGTTGCCGCCCAGGATCGACCCTGCGATCTCCCCGCTCGGGAGCAAGGCGAACATGCCGCCGGTGAGATCACGTGTGGGCCCTGGGTCCATCGACAGGCCGAGTAGCGCGTCCTTGGCCTCTGGGGTCTGGCGCAGGAACGCCTGTGCCAGAGAATCGAGCATCCTGGGGAATCCGCTGGGCCCGGAGACCCTCACCAGCTCCATGAGGCTCTCTTCGAAGGCACGCGGGTCCCCGGAGGCGGCAGCTGCGAACCAAGCGGCCAGCTTGTCGGGGTCAGAAGCGAGTTCGCGCAGGAAGTCCTCCACGTTCTCGCCGGCATCGGGACCGACCTGCTCGACGACGGTGAGCTGGATCTCGGTGACGGTCAGTCCTGTGACGCCATCGGCGGCGAGGACCGCCCCGATCCCACCTCCTTCGCGCACGGTCTCCGGATCACGGGCCAGCACGTCCAGGAACCTGGCCAAGGACTCGGCGGGACAGCCCGGCATGAGGGTGAGCTCGGCCACCCCGTGGTCTCTGAGGTCGCTCACGAGCTCCGAGGCGCTGAGAGCGGCGCCACCTACAGCTGTGCCACGCCATGTGAAGCCGTCCCGTGTGACCGTGAGGCTGAGGAGCGGGTGCCCGTCGGCGAAGAACTCCGCGAGGGAGGAGGCCGCCGCATCGACGGCCTGCCGGGGGATGGGGCTCGTCGGCGGATACAGGCGCAGAGACTTACCGGCGGTGGCCAGCGCACGGAGCGCCGCCTCAAGCCGTTGCGCGTCATCGCCTTCGAACACAGGGCCCCCTTCGTCAGTCACGTTCTGAGCGTATGCCATGCCATTGTAGTATCGGGTTCGTCTTCAGCGAGGTTTAACTGAAGCGGTGCGCCTTCAGCCGTTCTGCTCCTACGCTGGTACTCTAGTGCCATGGACTCGATAGCTTCGGAAATCGCACTGGTCGTCGTGCTCGTCGTCTTGAACGGCTACTTCGCGGCCGCTGAGATCTCGCTCATCTCGGCGCGCAGGGCGACGCTCAAGAAGCGCGTCGAGGAGGGCTCCCGCAAAGCCAAGGCGGCGTTGGCGTTGACGGAGGACCCGACCCGGCTGCTCGCCACGATCCAAGTGGGCATCACCTTCGTCGGCTTCCTCGCCTCCGCCGCCGCCGCCGTCTCGCTCGCGCGCCCCGTCGAAGCGTGGCTTCGTTCATTCGGGATACGCTGGCTGGCATCGGTTGCTGCCGGGTCCTCGGTGCTGTTGGTGACGCTTGTCGTGAGCTACGTGACTCTCATCTTCGGCGAACTCGTGCCCAAGCGCCTCGGGCTCCAGCACGCCGAGAAGGTCGCCTTGGCGGTCGCCGCACCCATCACCTGGCTCGCACGCCTCTTCGCACCCTTGGTCTGGTTCCTGACCGTGTCCACTTCCGCTGTGGCACGGGTCCTGGGGGTCGGTGGCGACGGCGGTCGTCCTGGGGTGTCCGAGGAGGAGATCAAGCTTCTCGTGACCGAGCAGGGCAGTCTGCTCGAAGAGGAGAAGCGGATGATCCACGAGATATTCGAGCTTGGGGACACCGTCGCACGCGAGATCATGGTGCCCCGGGTCGACATGGTGCTCGTCGAGGACACAGCGACCGTGGGCGAGGTCGTGCACACGATGCGCGGCACAGGCTTCTCCAGAGTGCCGGTGTTCCACGGCAACCGAGACCACATCGTAGGGATAGCGTTTCTCAAGGACCTCGTCGTGCCGCTGGCCGAGGGCGCGGCCGATGATCCGGTCCTCGAGCACGTGCGGGAGCCCGTCTACGTGCCGGAGACCAAAGGAATCCTGCCACTGCTGCGCGAGATGCAGACTCGCAGGAACCAGATGGCCATCGTCGTCGACGAGTACGGCGGTACCGCCGGGCTCGTGACGGTCGAGGACATCGTCGAGGAGGTGGTGGGCGAGATCGCGGACGAATTCGACCGCGACAGGCGCTACATCACCGAGATCAGCGAGACGGAGTGGGTCATCGACGGCCGGTTGCCTCTGGAGGACGCGATCGGCATCAGGCTGCCGGTCGAGGAGTCCGACGAGTACGACACCATCGCAGGCTGGCTGCTCGCCCAGCTGGGGCACATCCCCGCTCCCGGCGAGAGATACTCGGTGAATGGCTTCGAGTTCAGGGTACAAGCGATGAGGCGGCGGCGAATCGCGCGGATCCGCGTGCGTGCCGACCGCAAGCCGGCCGAGGACAGGGGGCAGTGATGGACGAGCAGACCACGTATGCGCCTCCGACGCCACCCGCATCGCCTCCCGGTCCGACCACCCAGGCGCCGGCGCCGGGAGACGGTCGTTCCGGGCGACTGACAGCGGGTGTCGTCCTCATCGTGTTGGGCGTTCTCTTCCTTGCCGGGAGGTTCTTCCCGGGTTTCCAGTGGTGGGGCCTGTGGCCGCTCATCATCATCGTCGCGGGCCTGGTACAGGCGTTCTCGCCAGGGCGCGACGGCTGGAGTGTCGCGCGCATGTTCGACGGGTTCGTGACGGTGGCCTTCGGAGCGGTCTTTCTGGCCATCACGAGTGGAGCTGTGGGATGGGGGGTCTGGGCGCGGATCATCGAGTTCTGGCCGGTCCTGCTCATCTCGCTCGGCTTGGAGCTGCTCGGGAAATCGCTTCATGCGAGCTGGCCGAAGGTGCTCGGTTCACTCGTCGTGATAGGTGCGCTGGCGTTCTCGGTGGTCACGTATGCGGGAGGGGTCGGCCGGGGTGGCGGCTGGATGCGGCCGATGACCGCGGGCGAACCGTTCTCGTACTCGGCTCCGGTCGGTTCGGTCGAAGAGGCGAAGTTGGCGCTTGACGCCGGAGTCGCGCGGGTCGCCCTGAGGCCGGGCCGTAACCTGGTGGCCGTGGAGGGCCGCACCGATGGGCGTCGGCCCAGTGTCGCGGTCAGCGGTGACGGGAAGGTCGCCGATGTGGCGGTGGACCTGGGCGGTCCGGACGGTGCCGTCATGTGGCCCGGAGACTCGCCGTCCTTCGATGTGTGGATCTCCGATGCGGTGACGTGGGACCTGCGGCTCAGCACGGGGGTCTCTGAGCTCACCGCGGACCTGTCCTCGGTGCCGGTCTCGACACTGGATCTTCGTCCCGGCGTGGCGAGTTGCGAGGTGCGCTTGGGCGACGTACCTGCAGGCGTCGAGATGGCGCGTGCGACGGTCAAGGCCGGGATATCGTCGGTACGCGTCGAGGTCCCGCAGGGCACGGAGGCACGGATCGAGATCGAGAGCGGGCTGTCCGGACAGACCGTCGGGGAGGACTTCGAGGACATGGGCGGGGGCGTGTGGGAAACCCCCGGTTTCGCCGCGGCGCGTCAGTCCGGAGCCGGAGTGTGGGTCATCTCGGTGAGATCGGGCATCGGGTCGATCGACATCGACACGTACTAGGAGGCGTGGCCATGCAGCGTGAGGATCGCGGCAGCGAGTGGCAGGTGTTCGGCGCGGTGGCGCTCATCGCCCTTGGCGTGATGCTGTTCCTGAACCGTGTGGGTGGACCGTGGTGGCAGGCCGTGAGGTCGGCTTTCCGTTTCGCGGGAGATGTGGGCTGGCCGCTTGTGTTGATCGCCGTCGGCGTGCTGCTGCTCTTCTCAGCGAAGCAAGGCGGCATCACTCTGGGCGACGGCAGCGGCAAGCGGCTCATGCGTTCGCGCTCTGAGCGCATGATCGGCGGTGTGCTCGGCGGTATCGCTTCGTACCTGGGTGTCGACCCCACGCTGGTGCGCATCATCTACGTCGTCTTCGCCGTCATCACGGGGTTCGGCCTGGCTGTGGTCCTCTATCTGATCGCGATGGTGCTCGTGCCCGAGGAGCCCAGGCCCGCTCCACAGCAGCCGACCTGGCCCGAATCGGGCCAGTCGCAGGTTCCCGGCTGGGCCCAGCCGCAACCCGGTGCGACCGAGACGGTCGAGACCCCACCGCCCCCGCCCGCACCACCTGCGCCGCCCGCCCCGCCGGTGGGGTGAGAGCGTGACCAGCCCCCGGGACGTCGGGCCCGTCTCGGATGCCCGAGCCTCAGAGCAGCCGCTCGCTGATGCGGTACCGACGGCGCCGGGCGACGTGGTCGATGCCCACGTGCACCTGTTCACCGTCGGTCTGCTCGAGGAGTGGCTGGGCTCGTTGCCGCCGGATTCGATGCAGCGCTTCAGAATCGCGTTGAAGGAGCGGCGCTTCGGTCGGCGCGGCGACCAGGTGCTGCCCGACATGGACCCGGTGCAGACCGCACGCTTCTACGTCGAGCGGCTGAGGGCCGCTGACGTCGCCAAGGCCGTCGTGGTCTCGGTGGCGCCTGACAATCAGTGGACACGGGATTTCCTCGTCGCCGCGCGCGGGCACGTGCATGCGCTGTGCAACCTCGACCCGCGCGACCCGGGCGCCCCCGATCTGCTCGCCCGCGAGATGGCGGTCGGCTTTCGCGGGGCCAAGCTTCTTCCGGTGAACCGGTGCTTCCGTCTCTCCGACCCCGCGTGCCGTCCCTTCTTCGAGGCCGCCGCTGAGCTCAAGGCCGCGATCACGGTGCACTACGGAGTCTCGGTGGACCCGGGGGCCGACCTACGTTACGCGGACCCCATCGACCTATCGCCTGTGGCGCGAGACCACCCCGACGTCACCTTCGTCATCGCGCACTTCGGGGCCGGGTGGCTCGACAGCGTGCTGAGGGTCGCCTACCAGTGCCCGAACGTCTGCGTCGACTCGAGCGGTACCAACAACTGGCTGGACCACCACGTGCCGAAGATGACACTCGCCGAGGTGTTCGAACGCTGTCTCACCGCGTTGGGGCCTGAGCGCGTGTTGTTCGGGACTGACAGCAACACGACCGCCCCGTACCGTACGTGGATCAGGCGGATGCAGCAGCGGACTCTTGAGGAGATGGGACTGTCGCCGCACGACCTTGACCTTGTGATGCGCCGCAACGCGGTGCGGATCTTCCGTCTTGACGAGCCGCTTCAGGCGGCCAAGGAGGACGTGCGATGAACCCGGACGACACGAAGGCCCCGGTGAGCGACTACGACGAGTTCGTGAACTGGGAGAAGCGGCTTGCCAATGAGGGCCCGTTCTTCCGCGAGCTGTTCGAGCGTGAGGGCATCGGACGAGTCGTCGACGTCGGCGCCGGGAGCGCGCGACACGCGATCATGTTCGCAACGTGGGGGCTCGAGGTCATCGCTGTCGACCCCGATGAGTCGATGCTCGCGGCCGCTCGAGAGAACGCCGCGCGAAGCGCGGTGGACATCGAACGGGCGGGCGGTTCATTGCGTATCGTGTGCGGGGGATTCGGCGAGCTGCACCGGCTTGGGGTCAAGCCCGCCGATGCGATCACCTGCACCGGCAATGCCCTGCCTCATGTGGCCGGTCGGGACGGTCTGACCGAGGCGCTCGCTGACTTCGCCGGTGTGCTCGTCCCGGGCGGCGTGCTCGTCTTGCACCTGCTCAACCACGCGCGGTTGCTGGCGAGCCGCTCGCGGGTGGTCCCGCCCAAGATCGTCGACACGGCGCGCGGTTCGACCAAGGTGTTCGTCCGCGTCATCGACTACCCCGAAGGAGATGAGTACCTCGACTTCGACTTCGTGACGCTCGAGCGCGACAGTGGGGGAGCGTGGTCGGTGTCGAGCCGGCGCTCACTTCACACAGCGCTTCCCTTGGAGCTGCTCGAGTCAGAACTAGCGTGCGCCGGCTTCGGCCGGATCGAGGCGTACGGCGGTCACGACCGTCATCCTGTGGGCGAGGCGGACGAGAGCGTCGTCATCGTCGCGCGCCGGTGGTGACGCGGGGCCCCAGCTCACACGTTCGCCCAAGCGCCGCGTCACACGCGCTGACCGGCGAGGCGGGCACGATGTCGGGGCACTTCTCGCGCGAAAGGCCGCACAAGGCCGCGTACAGGTGACACAGGGGCAGACCGGCCACGTTCTGGTAGCACTCATCAGTCCCGACCGATGCCACCTGCGCCTCGATGTTGTACGCACCCGCGCACCCCATGTACGTGCCCATCGCCATCCACGCTTCGATGGCGCAGTCCGTGAGGTCATGCATCCGCACGCGGGTGGTCACCGAGAAGTCGACCGGTTCATCCTCGCCGGGACACAGGATGGCGCACCCGGTCACCACTTCGTGTGTGCGGCCTGAGAGCGAACGCAGCATGCGCCATGCGTCCGGTTCGTCGAGCGGCTTGCCCAGCACCCGCCCGTCGGCCACCACGATGGTGTCGAAGCACAAGAGCAGCGCGTCGTCGCCCAGGCCCTCGGCACGCGCCGCGGACGCCTTCTCCGCGGCCAGGTGCTTGGCCAGAGCGGCGGGGTCGGCGGCGAGTGGGGAGTCGAGGTCCTCAGGCGTGTCGACCGCCTGGGCGTCGAATGGCAGCCCCAGCCACGCGAGCAGCCTGCGGCGGCGTGGCGACTGTGAGGCCAGGACGAGGCGTGTCGACGGGTCCGGGTGCATGAGTGCATCATAGCGTCGCCTCTGCGAAGTGAGCGTTCCGCCTCGTAGGCACTCACCTATAATGGCGGAGACGGCCTGATGCGCGGCATCGATGGCGAGGCTAGGGAGGGACGACGGTGGCGGCACGGCGCGGTGGGCCTCAGGCCCCACCGATCATCGAGAGGCTGCTCAAGTCGATCGTCGTCGCCGAGAAGGCGCACGCGCTGTACCCCGAAGCCAGCGACATCCCACTCCAGACCGCCGCCGCCGCCGAGGCCGTGTTGTCCGAGGCGCTCGCTGAACGTCCGGACGTGCGCTTGGTGGTCACCAAACAGGGGCTGTACTACGGCGACGCGCTGCTGTTCCCCGATCAGCCCGCCTACGAGACGTTCGCGTTGGCCCTTTACAACCGCCACCTGGCTGATGTCCGCTTCCACTCGGGAGCCACGGCTCGTGACATCCTGGCCTTCCTGTCGGTCCTCGCGCTGTCACCGGAGGAGATCCGTGACGCCGGCGGGTTCGAGGCTCGGTTGTGGGAGGCGGGCGTCAGCACGATCACCGTGACCGAGGCGCACGTGGCCATAGTCGACGCCGACGAAACCGTGACGCCCACCGAGGCCCCTTCGCTCGCGCGCTCCGAGATAGATGAGCTGCTCGCCGCCGCGTATGGGGGGCGGACTCGCGACCAGTTGACGGTCGCGCGGTTCCTCGCCGAGAAGTCTGAGGTGAGCAGGTACCTCACCGAGACGTATCGTGGCTCGGGAACCTCACCGGACCTCATGGGGGCCGCCGAGCGCTTCGCGGAGCTGGCCGAGATCGCATACGAGGTCGGCACCGGGACGAGCAGGGCATCCATGCTGCGTTCGCTGGGAGAGGCGCTTCAGGAGCTCGACCCCGTGCTCAGACGGGCGCTGCTCGTGGACGAACTGCTTCCCGAGGCACGGACGAACGAAGCGCTTGCAGCGGTCATACGCCAGATGGACGTCGACGCCGTGTGCCGGGCGTTGGTCGAGGAACTGGACGAGAACGAGGCGTCCCGAGAGGGCATCGCGCGCGCCATACGCAACCTCTCTCTCATCTCGCTCGCTGATCGTCAGGAGGTCGCATCTTCCGCTGCTGCGGCGATGCGTGGCGCCGGGTTCAGTGATGCGGTCATCTCAGAAGTGCTCGAGCTCGCCCAACCCAGCCGCCTGATGGTGCGCGAAGCCGCGACGACCTCAGGGCGCGCTGAGCGGCCCGCCGATGCCATCTTCAAGCTCATGGACATGGCGCCAACTCCGTCGAGGGTCGCGGCGGAGGAGGACGACCCCGGAGTGACGGAGCTGAGGAACGAAGCGCGTCGGGGCATCACGGACGGCGACGTCATCATGACCCTCGTGACCCTCGTGACCTTGGACGAGCGCGAGGTGCCCTTCGCCTCCACCATGTCGATCCTTGAGGACTCACTCGACCTGATCGTCGAACGGGGCGAGGTCGATGTCGCGGCGGATGCGGCCGACGCGCTCCGTCTGGCGGCCGAGAACGAGAGGCTCGACCCGGGGCAGCGGATGCGACTGAGGAAGGCGATCGGCCGCTTCACCAAGCCAAGTGACGTCCGCATGATCGCGCACGCGATCAGACTCTACGCGCCCGGCACGCCAGAGCATGACGCGGCTCGCAGACTGCTTGATACGCTGGGCGTCCTTGCGGTCGAGCCATTGCTCGAGCAGCTGGCCGAAGAGCAGGACATGGGAATCCGCAAGTCAATAGTCGACCTGTTGTCCGCCCGGGCCATGCAGTACATCCAGGAGCTCGGGAGCCATGTGGCGGACCCGCGCTGGTACGTGGTGCGAAACGTGGTGAGCATCCTGGGTTCTACGAAGTCGTCGGCGGTCTTGCCGTACCTTGAGCGCACCGTTCGCCACCCTGAGCCGCGGGTGCGTCGAGAGGTCCTGCGGGCCCTGTCTGGCATCAACGACCGCATCGCACAGGAGATGTTGATCGCAGTGCTCCAGGACCCGGACGCGCAGAACGTGCAGCTCGCTGCGCGCTACCTGGGATCGTCACGTGTCGCGACCGCTGTTCCCGCCCTTGAGCAGGTCGCTCGGGGAGAAGGCCGCGGCAATCGAGACATCGGGCCACGTGTCGAGGCGATCGAGGCGCTCGGTCGCCTCGGGGCGGCCGAGGCATTGCCGACGCTCGAATCCCTAGCAGGGAAGCGTTCACTGCTGGGTTCCGGCAAGGCTCGCGAGATACGGGCCGCGGCCGAGTCGGCGATCGCCGCGATACGGTCGAAGGGAGGTGCCGCGTGAGCGACGAGTTCGAATTCGAGACCGAAGAGGGCGCGGACGCGGGATTCCTTTCGAGCGAGGAGGCGATCGAAGGTGGCGGCGCGGACCTCGGCTTCGGGGACATGCGTCCGGAAGCGGGTCCCGAGGTCGGGCCCGTCGCGGCCGACGAGGTCGAGCGTTTCGTCGGGGGGGCTGTGGAGGAGACACCACGGGGCACCGGCGACGCGGGCCCGGTGGCGCGATACTCGGCAAAGCAGGTCGGTCGGGCACGTGAGACACTCGCGAGGCTGTATGCCATCCGTAGGGCGAAGCGTTTCTACCCGCTCGATCATCCGGCGGTCACGGAGGGCATCGAGGCGCTTGCGAGCGCGTTGGTCGCATACCACGAAGAAGGCGTCGACGTGCAGCTCTCGTTCTTCGAAGGCGAGATCCTGCTGGGGGAGCAGCTCCTGACCGAGGAGAGCATCGCCTTCGACCAACTCGTCCGGGACCTCACGTCCATCGGCATAGGATCGATCGTCTTCCGTCGAGGTTTCTCGCTCGAGGAACTGACGAGAGCGATGTCGGTCGTGAGTGCCGACCAGGTCGAGATCGACGCCGCGGGCGGGATCGAGTCCGCGATCAGGACGCTCGGGTCCTCGCGCGTCATGATCGGGACGGTCAAGACGGTCGAGCGTGTCGACCGCACAGGGGCCGCGACCGAGGAGGACGCCAAAGCCGCGTATTCCGGAGCCGTCTCGCTTCTGCGTGAGATCGACCGGCTCATGCGCGTGAACCGTCACATCTCGGCCAGCAAGGTCAAAGGCGTGGTCCGTAGCCTGGTCGACAATGTCATCTCCAATCGCTACGCCATGTTGCAGCTCACCGGGCTGAGGAACTACGACGAGTACACGTTCTACCACTCCGCCAACGTCGCGATACTCTCGCTCGCCTTAGGGTCGACGATCACGCAGGACTTCCGGTTCATGTCCTCGTTGGGCGCGGGAGCCCTGCTCCACGATATCGGGAAATTGACGGTCGACCTCGAGATCCTGAACAAGCCCGGGGTGTTGACACCCGAGGAATGGGCGAGCGTGCGCGAGCACCCGACCAGAGGGGCCCAGATGGTCTCTATGCTGCCCGGCGTGGACAAGGCGGCGCTCGTCGTCATCCTCGAGCACCACATGCGCTATGACGGCAGCGGGTACCCGCAGAGGAACCCGCAGCGGCCGCAGCACCTCTCCAGCCGCATCGTCGCGGTGGCCGACAGCTACGACGCCATGACGTCGCGACGCAGCTACTCGGCCGCGCGTGTCCAGGACGAGGCGATGGCGTTGCTCGCAAAGAGCGCGGGAAGCGCCCTCGACCCGGTTCTGGTGCGGCTGTTCGTGAAGCTGATGGGTGTCTATCCGGTCCGCTCTGTCGTGCGTCTCTCGCAGGGACAGATCGGGATCGTCGTGGCCCCCAGCCCGTATGACCCGATCCGGCCGGTGGTCCGGGTCATCGCATCCGAGACGGGCGAATTCATCGAACCGGTGGACGTCGACCTGACGGCGTCTCCGGAGATGAGTGTGCGGGGATGCATCGATCCGCGTCTGCTCAACATCGACGTCGACGCCTACCTGTGAAGACCGTCTCGGAAAGGGGCCTCATGGCCACGATGCGCTCTCGTGTGACCGGCATGGCCGTGGTGGTCCTGGCGCTGCTCGTGTTCGTTGGGCTCCCGCTGGCGACGTGGGCTGCGAGGGTGTGGACGGACTACCTGTGGTACAGGGACCTTGGACAGGCGCAGGTCTTCTGGACCCGGATCTGGTCACAGGCCGCGCTCGGTCTCTCCTTCGGCGTCGCGAGCTTCGTCGTCTTGTTCGCCTCCATGCGCATCGCGCGTATGCTCGCCCCTCGCGTGGCGCCGGTCGGCCTGCCGGAAGGCGTCCCTCCGCAGCTCGACCTGTTCTTCGAACGTATCCGGGGCGGTCTGGGGCCGGTGCTCGACAAGGTCGTCCTCTGGGGGTCGGTGGCTCTCGCGTTCATCATCGGGGCGGCGATGTCCGAGCGCTGGGAGGTCTTCAGGCTGGCTCTTTCAGGCGTCGACTTCGGCATGACCGACCCCCAGTTCGGGCGTGACGTGGGGTTCTTCGTGTTCACGTTGCCCGCGCTCGAGATGACGCAGTCCTGGTTGAGCGACGTGCTGATCCTCACCACACTGCTGACCCTCATCGTCCACGTGCTTGGCGGGGCGATACAGCCGTGGGCGCGGCTCAAGGGCTTCGCGCCGCACGTGAAGGCCCATCTCTCGGTCCTGCTGGCCGGAATCGTCGCGTCGCGCGGGTTCTCCTACTGGCTCGACATCTACAACCTGAACTTCTCGCCGCGCGGACAGGTGATCGGGGCGTCGTACACCGACGTGAAAGCGCAGTTGCCCGCGTACCGCGTCCTCATCGTCGTGTCGGTGCTCATGGCGGTCCTCCTCCTCATCAACATCCGCTACCGGGGCTGGCGGCTGCCGGCCATCGCGCTGGGAGTGTGGCTCGGGGCGTCAGTGCTTCTGGGGGGCGTGTGGCCGGCCGTCGTTCAGGCGCTCGTCGTGTCGCCGAACGAGGCCCGGCTTGAGGCGCCCTACATCGAGCGCAACATCGCCATGACCCGGGAGGGGTTCGGCCTCGCCGAGGTCGAGGCCAAGAACTTTCCCGCGACTGAAGGGCTCACCGCGCAGGACGTGCGCGAGGAGACGCGTACGCTCTCGAACGTCAGGCTATGGGACCCCGATGTCGTCAAAGAGGGCTACCGGCAGCTCCAGACCATACGCCCCTACTATGAGTTCGCTGACGTCGACGTCGACCGCTATGTCGTGAACGGCGAACGTCGCCAGGTGCTCGTCTCGGCACGGGAGATGAACTCGTCACTCTTGGCCGACACGGCGCAGACGTGGGTCAATCGGCACCTCGTCTACACACACGGGTTCGGACTCGTGATGAGCCCCTCGAGCGAGGCCGACAGCCGGGGTCTGCCGCGGTTCATCGCCGGCGACATCCCCCCGAGGCTCGCCAGCTCGGTGGCGAGCGGCTCGCCCGGGCTCGCCCAGAAGCAGCCGCGCATCTATTTCGGCGAGGACACCCGCGATTATGTCGTGGTCAACACGGGCATCGACGAGTTCGACTATCCCCAGGGCGAGAAGAACGCCACGAACCGTTACGACGGGGATGCCGGTGTCGCCGTCGGGTCGCTCCTGCGTCGAGTCGCCTGGGCCCTGCGCCTCGGGTCGGCACAGGTCCTGTTCTCCGAGTACCTCACGCCCACGAGCAGGGTGCTGCTCCGTCGAGACCTCGGCTCACGACTCGAGGCGCTCGCGCCGTGGCTGACGTACGAAGACGACCCGTACCCCGTGCTGGCCGATGGTCGCATCGTCTGGGTGGTCGATGCCTACACGTACTCGGACCGATTCCCGTACTCAGCCCGGGTGGGGGCTGCGTCCTACCTGCGCAACTCGGTGAAGGTGACCGTCGATGCCTACACGGGTGAGACGACGTTTTACGCGGTCGATGAGAAGGACCCGATCATCGCGGCATGGCGCTCGATCTTCCCGACGCTCATCGTGTCCGGAGATGAAGTGCCCGCGGTGATCAGGGAGCATTTCCGCTATCCGCAGGGGCTCTTCAGCGCTCAGGCCGAGGTCTATCGGACCTATCACATGCGAGACCCCGGGGTCTTCTACAACAAAGAGGACCAGTGGGAGATACCGGGCGAGCGCCAGGGGCAGCCGATGGAACCGTTCTTCGTGCTGCTCCAGCTGCCGGGCGCCAACGAAGAGCACTTCTACCTCATGCAGCCGTACACGCCGAGGAACCGTGACAACATGATCGGCTGGATGGCGGCCTCATCGGACCCTGCCAACTACGGAGAGCGCACGGTCTTCACCTTCCCGAAGGAGCGCGTGATCCTCGGGCCCCAGCAGGTGAGCGCGAGGATCAACCAGGACCCGGTCATCTCGCCCCAACTCTCGCTGTGGAACCAGCGCGGCAGCAGCGTGCTCTTCGGCAACATGGTCGTGATCCCCATCAAGGACTCGGTCGTCTACGTCCAACCGCTTTTCCTTCAAGCGGAGCAGACCGCGATCCCCGAGCTCACTCGAGTCGTGGTCGTCTACTCCGACAAGGTGGTGATGGAGCGGACGCTCGAGGCCGCGTTGCTCAAGATCTTCGGTGAAGCGCCGGTCACCGGAAGCGTCGAGGGCACCAAGACGCCCGGATCTGAAGTGGAGGTCCCCGCCGCGGATGCGGCGACGGCGGCCAGGCTCTATCGCGAGGCGGTGGCGGCCCAGCGAGCGGGCGACTGGGCGACCTATGGCGAGAGGATCGCCGAGCTGGGCGCGGTGCTCGAACGACTCGCCGGAGTGGGTGCCACCATGGCGCCAGACGCTTCCGCGGCTCCGTAGCCCACGCCTCGTATACGAACGAGCGTTCGCATAAGGAGTTGCGGGTACGGTGATGTTCGTGGTAGGGTACGCGAGCGTCGTGCGTCAGTACGCGACCTCGTCTTCGTTCGGCCGGTCGAGATCGGGACGGCCGAGGGACCTGCGAAGCGGGAGTCGAAGGAGCAAGCAAGCCCGATCGGATCGGCCAGACGAAGCTCGCCGAGCACTGCAGGCACCACCACGGCGAGCGCAGTTCGACCGAGCTGCGTGAAGACCACAGGTCCGTCGCCAAGAGCATAGCGCTTCTTCGGCACAGACGACGGTCCCCTGCGGGGGCTGCGTGTGCCGGATGCGAGGCAGCTAAGCCCCCTCTCTCCCCGCTGTCCAGGACACGTCCGTGTCCATTCTCGCCTCCGGGCCGTCGTCCGTCATGTCCCCGGACTCGGAGGAACCCTTGAGTTCAAGCACACTGTTCGTCAAGACCATGTCGTTGTACGCGGTGGCCATCGGCCTCATCTGCATCGCGCTCGCCGTCTCGATGTCGGGCGGCGGGACACCTGCCAAGGCGTTCGCGTCGACGATCGTCGAAGAGCCGGTAGCACCGTCAGTGCTGGGAGTCGAAGCGACATCGGTCGTGGCCCTCGGAGAGCCGCTGTCCGCCGCTCGTCGGCTGGGAGCGGTCGTCGCGTCAGCCCCCGTGGAGACGCGGACCACGCTGCTCATACCCGCCAAGAAACGTGCCGTGGTCAAGAAGGTCGCACCTCGCCGCCGCGACCGGACAGAGAAGCCGTGGGCGGGACCATGGAGGCGTGCCACGGTGTCCTGGTACGGTCCCGGATTCTACGGCCGTCACACCGCGAACGGCACCACGCTCACGCGATCCAGTGTCAACGTCGCCCATAAGACGCTCCCGTTCGGGACCCGCGTCCAGTTCAAGTACCGCAACCGGCTCGTGATCGCCGTGGTCAACGACCGCGGCCCGTTCGTGCGGGGTCGCGAGTTCGACCTAGGGCCCGGCACCGCCCGGGCACTGGGTTTCGACGGGGTCGATACCGTCTCGTACAGGATCATCAACAGGCGCTGAGGCGCTTCGGGGGATTCGTTGGTCATCAGCGGCGTCTGCACGTGTGGCGGGCGCCGCTTTCGCCTTCTTCGAACGGCTCGCAACGCATCGGTCCTTTGTTGGGGTACCTTTAGTGACGTCAGCGCTGAGATCTGCTCCCTGGGAGGCAAGCGGACCATGTCCGGACCCGAACAGACCGCGTCGACGGCTGAGGCCACGCCCGGGTCCGACGCACCGGAGCGCGCCGGCGTCATGGACGCGGTGGCGGACCTCGTCCGGCTTCTCGTGGAATACGTCCGGCAGGAGACGGGCGACGTGGTGCACGACAAGGTCGTGCTCCCCACGCAGAAGGCCGGCCAGGTCGTGGCCTTCGCGCTCGCCGCCGCGACGGTGCTGGTGCTGGGCATCGGGTTCGTGGCGACCGCGGCGCTCCTGTTGCTCGCCGGTCTCCTCGGCTGGCCCGGCGCGTTGCTCGCGGTGGGCGGTGCGCTCATCCTCGGCGCTGGCGGACTGACGTATGCCAAGACGAGGAGAATGCAGTGACGGGCACACCCACTTCCCAGACGATGGGTCCGGCCGATCGGATCACACTCGACGACCTCAAGCATCGTGCGGAAGCGGTGAGGGACCTCGCCGTGGCGGAGACCAGGGGCGCGGTGAGGCGGGTGTTGAGTCAGGACTCAACCAAAGGGTTGCTCGTGGCGGCAGGGCTCATCGTCGCCGCGGTCTCGATCGCCTACCTGGCGGGGACCCGCGCCGGCGCGCGCCGGCGCGTCGTCACCTGAGCGATGTCCGGCGGCCTGTTCGCCATCGAGAGCATCGAGGTGGGCGAGGGTGAGATGGAAGCTCTCGTGCGAGTCGCTGATGAGCGGCTCATGCGTACCTCGGCGAACCCCGGGCTCACTGATGCGGCACTCTCGCTCTTGCCGGGACTCGCTCGTCACACATGTGAGAACGGCGCCGGGTTCGATGCGGTCCGGGAATTCGCCGACACTGAGACGCCGCACCTGCTCGAACACGTCGCGGTCGAACTGATGGCGCTCTCCGGTTCGCCTCGCGACCTACGCGGGCGGACGAGCTGGGACTTCGCCCGCGATGGTCGCGGGGTGTTCCGGCTCCGGCTCGCTTATGACATCGATGTCGTGGCACTGGCGGCACTGAAGGAGGCGGCGGCGATCGTCGAATGGCTCATGCATGCGTCAGGCGAGCGACCGGACGTGCGAAAAGCCGTGGCGCGGTTGCGTGCGGTGAGGGAGTCGGTGGCGGACCAGCGTCAAGCAGCGATACCACGCGGTCGAAGCTGACGCCGGTCGGATGAAGTCCGTGCGTTGCCCGCTTGGCGAGCCCTGGTTTACACTTCAGCGGCATGCGGGTGTAGTTCAATGGTAGAGCGTCAGCTTCCCAAGCTGAAAGTTGCCGGTTCGAGTCCGGTCACCCGCTCCAAAGCCCTGATCAAGGTCGTCCCGGGGAACGGGCCGGCCTTTTTTCACGCGTGCAGCAGGAATCCGCCGCCATATGTAGAACATGTGTTCGCATAGACCCTCGCTCTTCCCGCTCCCGCCCGATGAGGTGGGGCGCATGTCCAGAATGCGACGTACGACGCTCGTGGCCGGGCTGATCGCAGCCATCGTTCTTGGTACCAGTCCGGATTGCATGGCAGCGGTGTGTCTCGACGGGGCCGTCGTGCTCGGCTACGGCGAGACGTACCACCATGCCGAGGGCTCATCGGTACACCGTGGCGTCGATGTGGCGCTCGCAGCCGGTGAGGTCGTCCCTGCCCTGATCGAGGGCGACGTGACGTTCGCGGGCCGCGTCCCGTCGAGTTCAGGCGGCTCGATCACGTGCGTCACCATTCGTTCGGGTGATGACGCGCTCACGGTATCGCCGCTCGAGCAGATACGAGTCAAGAAGGGTCAACGGGTCGAGGCAGGGCTCGCCTTGGGCACTCTCGCGGCGAGTGGCGACCCCTCGCTCGAAGAACCACACGTCCACGTGAGTCTCAGACGCGATGGCGTGTACGTGGACCCCTCATCGCTTCTGTCATTCGCATCCCCTGCAGCGGCACGAGTCGAACCAGCGCCCGTCGAGCCCGACGAGGCTTTCGGCGCTCCCGAGCTCCCGCCGGCCAGTGCTGTCGAACCGGTGCCTGCGCCGACTGTCACACAGGCTCAGCCGGCGGTGGTGATCGTCGGGGGTGTTCTGGAGCCGGAGACGAACATCTCGCCGGGGCTCGGTGCGGACGGGCAGGTGACCGCAGGTCAACCGGAGCAGGCGGCCAGCCCGCAATGGGGGTCTGATGATGCCCATGAGCACGAGCAGTGCGCACCGGGGCTTCCGCGACCATCGGTTCATCTGGTCGCTCGGGGTTCTAACGGTGCCGATGCGGCAGGGCCGCAGACCCTGCGAAACGGACCGACCGAGTCGCTGCGCCGCAGTCTGACAAGCTGGCTCGCGGGAGGTACCGGATCGCGCGACGGAGAGCGAGCCACTTCGGCCGGTCGATTGGACGACGTGCCGAGTGCGGTTGGAGCTGGGGGAGTCGCTCCGCATCGGGCACAGGCTCCAGGAATCAGCGTCGATCTTGAGGATGCGCGAGCGCGGTTTCGCAGCGTTGTTCGACCGGGCGGAGCCGTGGCCCTGATGGCGGCAATCTTCGGAGTCCTCTACATCATGTCACGACGAGTGGTCGAGCGTGGAATCCGCGGTCAAACGCCCGTGTCAGACCGGTTTGGGAGTATGTTGCAGCACCTGCGGACCGGTGATACACTCTGCGGGCTCACATCCTGCTCCGGGCTTCTGCCTTCACAGTCCCGGGGCCGCTTAGCCCAGAGGAGGTGACAACGTGAAGGCTTACGAACTGTTGCTTCTGCTCAATCCCTCCCTCGACGAGGAGACCCGTGCTGCCGTTCTGGACAAGGTCCAGGGCGTGATCACAGCAGACGGGGGCGTGGTCGATTCGGTCGACTCGTGGGGCAAGCGCAAGCTTGCATTCGAGATCGGCAAGCTCACCGAAGGTGACTACACCTTGGTGGACTTCCACACCACGCCGGCCGCCATCGCCGAGCTGGACCGCGTGCTGCACATCACCGATCCCGTGGTCCGTTACATGCTCGTGCGTCGCGAGGACAGAGAGTAGTCCCGCGGGCCCACTGGCACGGACCGGACGGGTGTCCGTAACCGTGTCTCGTATGAAGGTGGTTTCAGTAATGAGCGATATCAACAGAGTCGTCCTCACCGGTCGTCTCACCAAGGATCCCGAGCTCAAGGCGCTTCCCGACGGTACGCCGGTACTGTCGATGCGTCTGGCGTTCAGTACTCGCAAGCGTGACGCACAGGGCCAATGGGGCGACGTCTCCAACTTCGTCGACGTCTCTCTCATCGGCAACCGTGCCGATTCGCTGTCCAGGCTCCTTGAGAAGGGCCGACTCATCGGAGTTGACGGGAAGCTTCGCTGGCGTGAGTGGGAGTCCCAGGACGGGACCAAGCGTTCGGCGATCGACATCTCCGCGGACAACATCGAACTGCTGGGTGGTCGCAGCGAGAGTGGTGGCGGCTTCGGTGGTTCGGGCGGAGGATACGATGGCGCCCCCAAAGAGGCGCCGTCTTCTGCCGGTGGCCCGGAGACATTCGAGGACGACATCCCGTTCTAGACGAACCACCCCGCCCGCAAGGGCGCCATCACCAGTCCCGCGAATGAGAATCGCGGAAAGGAGGTCAGTGAACATGTCCGATTACGGTCGCAAGCCTCGGCGCAAGTACTGCCAGTTCTGCAAGGACCACGCCGAGTACATCGACTACAAGGACTCGCAGCTGTTGCGCAAGTTCATGACCGACCGCGGCAAGATCAAGCCTCGCCGCGTGTCGGGGAACTGTGCCCAACACCAGCACCAGTTGTCGACGGCCATCAAGCGTGCCCGCGAGATGGCTCTGTTGCCCTACACCGTCCCCGTCGTCAGCGGTCGCATCGGCAAGGGCCGCTCGTAGCGGTCGCCTGGAGGAGAAGCCATGAAGGTCATCCTGATGCAGGAGCTGAAGGGCCGTGGAGGCGAAGGCGACGTCATCGACGTTGCCCGCGGTTTCGCGGTCAACTACCTGCTGCCCCGCAAGATCGCCATCGAGGCGACGCCGGGCAACTTGAAGCAGCTCCAGCAGCGTATGCACAACATCAAGAAGCGTGAAGACGCACGTCTCGATGATGCGAATTCACTCGCCGCGGTACTTGAGGGCAAGGTCGTGACGATCGCAGCCAAAGTCGGCGAGGAGGGTCGCCTGTTCGGTTCGGTCACGGCGCCGATGGTCCACGAGGCCATCCTCGAGCAGCTCGGGGTCGACGTCGATCGACGCAAGATCGAGACGCACGGACACATCAAGGACGTGGGTCCTCATGTCGTCGACATCTCGATCTACCGCGAGGTCAAGGCGCAGATCACGGTGGACGTGGTGGCTGAAGGCACCATCGTCGCCGAGCCGGTCGTCGCGGTCGAGGAAGTTCAGGCCGTCGAATCCGCGCAGTCTGCGGACTCCTCGGAGTCCGAGGTCGAGACCGAGCCTGTCGAAGCCGTCGACGAAGCTGACGAGGAGCCGACTGAGGCCCCCGAGGCTGAGTAGGGTCGTTCCCTTGTCGTCGGAGAGGCCGTCGCCGCGTCGCGGGGCGGCCTCTCTTGTTGCTCCGCGCACTTCGGCGAGCTTCTGTGGACTCGGTGGATAACCCGGGTTTCCACAGGTGAGAGCGATGACGTTTCCACTCGCCCCTGTGGATGCCTCATTCGGCTGCATCGCGTGTCAGCCGTCCGCGCTATCATCGCTACCGCTCCATAGACGGAGAAGGGGGTGCATGGATGGCGGACGGTGATGGTCGTGGTGCGCGCACGAGCGCGATGGATCGGATTCCGCCACATAACCTGGAGGCCGAGCAAGCGGTCCTGGGATCGATGCTGCTTTCCACTGAGGCGCTGGAAGGCGCACTCGGCATGCTCAAACGAGAGGATTTCCACAGACCCGCTCACGGGCGGATATTCGAGGCGATGCTCGACTTGAACAGCCGAGCGGTACCCGTGGACCACCTGTCTGTCGCTGATAGGCTCGATGTCAAAGGCGAGCTTGAGGCATCAGGAGGAAAGCCCTACCTTCTCGAGCTCTCAAGCTCTGTGCCGACGACCGCCAATTGGAGCCGTTATGCGGAGATCGTCAGACGCACTTCGATGCTCAGGCAACTCATCGACGCGGGAACGCGTGTGGTTGCACTCGGTTATGACGCACCCGACGAGGAGGCCAGTGTCGTCGAGGAGGCCGAGCGGCTGATCTTCGATGTCACCAACAAGCGTGTCTCAAGCAACTTCCAAGACATCAAGCCGCTGCTCAAGAGCTCGCTTGAACGGATCGAGGAGCTCGCCCGCAAGGACGTGCACATCACTGGAGTGCGGTCGGGGTTCACCCGCCTCGATGAACTGCTTTCCGGCTTCCACCCCGGCGACCTCATCATCCTTGCGGCGCGGCCCTCTGTTGGCAAGACCGCGTTCGCGCTCAACATCGCGGTGGAAGCGGCGCGCTCTGGGGCTTCGGTCGCGATCTTCTCTCTCGAGATGTCCGCGGAACAGTTGATACAACGCGTCGTAGGCTCGGAGGCCCGTATCAATCTGCAGGACATTCGCACCGGGCGGATCCGCGACGAGGATTGGCGCAAGATCCACGACGCCATGTCGCGGCTGCACACGTTGAACATCTGGGTGGATGACACGCCGGCCATCTCGATCCTGGAAGTCCGCGCGAAGGCTCGCAGGCAGCTCCGGGACAAGCCGAATGGGTTCATCATCGTCGACTACCTGCAGCTCATGCAGCCGCAGAACAGGCGCGCCGAGAATCGGCAGGTCGAGATCGCTGAGATCTCGCGAGGGCTGAAGATCCTCGCCAAGGAGCTCAAGGTGCCCGTCTTGGCTCTCTCCCAGCTCTCTCGCGAGGTCGAGAAGCGTGCCGGCAAGCGCCCGCAGCTCTCCGATCTGCGCGAGTCAGGCGCCATCGAGCAGGATGCGGACGTGGTCATGTTCATCGACCGCGTCACACAGCATGGTGCTGAGCCGGAAGAGGGCCGGCCGCCCATAGGCACCGCGGAGGTCATCGTCGCGAAGCACCGGAATGGTCCTTTGGGTACCATCGACCTCGTGTTCCTAGAGAACTACACCAAGTTCACCAACCCCGCGCGCGAGCCCTGAGGCCAGCGCGCCAGCGAGCAGGAGTCCGTGTGTCCGATAGTGCACACGTCGTGATCATCGGCGCAGGTCCCGCCGGCATCTTCGCCGCTCTGGAGCTTGCGCGAAACGGCATGACGGATGTCCTGATGGTCGAGAAGGGACATGCCATCTCGAAGCGCCGCTGTCCGGCGCGCGAGACGTCGTGTGTCGGATGCCGCACGTGCGACATCATGACGGGCTGGGGCGGCGCAGGCGCGTTCTCCGATGGCAAGCTCACGCTCACCACTGAGGTGGGCGGATGGCTGCCCGACTACGTCGAGAGGGCGGCACTTGAGGAACTCCTCGCGTACTCAGACGGGCTGTGGCTGGAGTTCGGCGCCACTGACGAGGTCCACGGTCCTGACCCGCAGACCGCCGCGGACCTGCAACGCGAGGCGACGCTCGCCGGTATGAGGCTGGTACCGATGCGCATCAGGCATCTGGGCACCGATCGTTCGCCACAGGTCCTTGACGCGATGCGTCAGCACCTGGAAGCCGTCGGCGTTCGTATCCGCACCGAGGTCGCTGCTGTGCGGATCCTCGCCGAAGAGAACCGCGTGTCGGGAGTCGAGCTCTCGGACGGCGCCACGGTGAGAACCTCGACTGTGATCGCGGCGCCCGGGCGAGAAGGTGCGGACTGGCTTGCCGGACAGGCCCGTACCCTGAAGATCCCGCTCACGAACAACGCAGTCGACATCGGTGTGCGCGTCGAGTGTCCGGCCCCTGTGATGGAACGGCTCACGACGCCTCTGTACGAAGCGAAGCTCGTCTACCACACCAAGTCGTTCGGCGACCCGGTCCGGACCTTCTGCATGAATCCGTACGGCGAGGTCACCACTGAGAGCTACGGAGACGTGGTGACCGTCAACGGACACAGTTTCGCCGAATCCAAGACCGACTACACCAACTTCGCGGTGCTCGTGAGTCAGCGCTTCACCGAGCCGTTCGATGACCCGCTCGCCTATGGGCGCTCCATCGCGCGCCTGGCGAACCTGTTGGGCGACGGGATCCTCGTCCAGCGGTACAGCGACCTCAAGGCCGGCAGACGCTCCACGCCGGAGCGCATCACCCAAGGACTCACCGTGCCCACGCTGGCTGGCGCGACGCCCGGCGACCTCGCGGCCGTGCTGCCGTATCGTCATCTGACCGACATCATCGAGTTCGTGGAGGCTCTCGACGCGCTCGTGCCTGGAATCGCGGGACCGAGCACGCTCATGTACGGCGTCGAGGTCAAGTTCTACTCCTCCCGGCTCGAGGTCGATGCGGACCTGCAGACATCAGTCGAGGGTCTGTTCGCGATCGGCGACGGCGCAGGCATCACGCGTGGACTGGTGCAGGCAGGCGCGAGCGGTGTCATCGCGGCGCGCGCGATCATCCGGCATCGCTGACGCCGCGTTCGAACGCGAGGCATCAGGCAGAGCCGCTGGCCGCTCCTGGACGGCGCGTTCTTCGCTGACCGATGCGCCGGGACCGACACGCCGGCGATGCGTCAGGATCAAGCTCTCCCGGGGAAAGGTTTCCTGTGTTGGAGAATCGTGTACAGGGGAGGGAGACGACATGAGCGATCAGCCATCGATCGAGCCGGGGGCCGCCCGTTCACTTGCGGACTTCGTCGCCGCACACTCGCAGGAGAACTCAGAGGGCACATGGCAGCTGGAGGCGGGTGAGCGCTGCCTGGAGGTCCACCTCAACAGCTCCACGGTCTTCGCGAAGATCGGTGCGATGGTGGCCAGGTACGGTGACATCCACTTCGAGCACGCGGGAGCCGGGGGTGCTGCGAAGTTCCTCAAACAGGCCTTCACCGGTGAGCAGCTGCGGATGATGCGCTGCACCGGGAGCGGAGTGCTGTACTGTGCCGACCAGAACAAGCACATCTCGATCCTGCACCTGAACAACGAGACCATCTTCGTCAACGCGAACGACTGCCTCGCGTACTCGGAGGGCATCGGCTGGGACGTCGTCGTGACCAAGGGCGCGGGCGTGGTGACCGGCGGTCTGTTCTCGCTGAAGCTCTGGGGCACCGGTTTCGTAGCGATCACGTCGCACGGCAAGCCGCTCGTGCTGGGCGTGTCTCCGCAGGCTCCGCTGTTCACTGACCCGAATGCGACCGTGGCGTGGTCGGACGGGCTTCAGACCAGCGTTCACACCGACGTCTCGTGGAAGACGTTCATCGGACGCGCGTCAGGCGAGACATGGCAGATGCGCTACGACGGCACCGGATTCGTGGTCGTGCAGCCGTATGAGGAGGTCGTGGTCGTCAGCGGGTCGTAGGATGCGACTTCATGCGACCTCATGCCAGCCCATCACCCTCAGGGCCGCGTCGACGATCGCCTCATCGGGCTCGTCGTCGAGGATGATCGACGTGAGCATGTAGCCCACGAGAAGCGCGACGAGCGCACGGATTCGCGCATCGCGACTCGTATCGGCCCCGGTGGGCGCTCCGAGTTCCGCATCGAGTTCGGCCGCCTTGGCTCTAAGGTGCTCGAAGACGGGGCGGATGACCGTCTCGCGGTATTCGTGCACGAAATCCGCGTTCCGTGTGGCGACGGGAAGCATGGTCTGGAGGAACGGCCGGTAGAACCGTACCGCGCGCCGACGGTCCGACACCGCTGCTAGAAGCCGCGTTCGTAGACCGTGAGCGCTCATCGAGTCGATGAGCGCGAGTCCCTCACGACGTAGGCGGCCGATACCGGTTCTCATCAGAGCGAGAAAGATGGCTTCCTTTCCGGGGAAGTGACGGTACAGCGCCGGTTCGCTCACTCCTACGCGCGCGGCGATGTCGCGCATCGAGCCGGCGTCGTAGCCCCGCTCGGCGAACACAGCGAAGGCCGCTTCGAGAATCTCTCCCCTGCGACCGTCTGCTTCGCCAGCAAGGAGACCTCCGGCCACGACCGCGTCCGGCTGTTCATCGCTGCGGGTCATGCTCCGTCCTCCTGTCGGTCTCTGTGTGCCGTCACGAGGTGCACGAACACGTCTTCGATCGAGGGAAGCGTGCCCGCCGTCGCGCCGTCCGGGGCATACGCGGCGCGCACTTCCGTGGGGGAGCCCTGTGCGATGAGGCGGCCGGCGTACATGAAGCCCAGACGGTGACAGTGGTTCGCCTCGTCCATGTAGTGGGTGGTCACGAACAGCGTCACGCCGTCGTCCGCGAGGTCGTAGAGCAGGTCCCAGAAGTGGCGACGCGCTACCGGGTCGACCCCACTCGTCGGCTCGTCGAGGAAGAGCAGCTCAGGCTCATGGATCGTAGCCGCGCCCAGCGCCAGCCGCTGTTTCCAGCCCACAGAGAGGTTGGCGGTCAGCTCGTCCTCGCGGCCCTCGAGGTCGGCCATTCGCAGGATGTAGCGCCGGCGCGCGGCGAACTCGGCCCCCGAGACGTCGTAGACGCCCGCGTAGAAGCGCAGGTTCTCGTCCACGGTCATGTCCTCGAACAGGGCGAACTTCTGCGACATGTACCCGATACGCCGTTTCACCTTCTCCGGCTTCGCGATCACGTCATCTCCCAGTACGAGTGCGCTCCCGGCCGTGGGTGCGATGGTCCCTGTGAGCATCCGGATCGCAGTGGTCTTGCCAGCGCCGTTCGGTCCAAGGAAACCGAACACCTCGCCTCGTCGCACATCGAAGTCGATCGCGTCGACGGCGGTGAACGTGCCGAACCGTTTCGTGAGGCCGCGCACCGAGATCGCCATATCGGACGAGGGCGCGCTTGAGACGCGTTCTCTCGGGGTCGCCGCATCTCCCACGGTTGCTGCCTGTCCCACGCTCGCCCCTCTCCTAGTCAGCCAGTCGCTTGCTGAACCGCGCCACCGCCACACCGAAGATCGCAACCGCGAACAGAGCCATGGCAACGAGTTGGAACGCCAGGTCATCGAAGCCGCTGCCTTTGGCGAACGTTGAGCGCATCACGACGACCGCGTATCGCAACGGGATCAGGTAGGTGAGGGGCACGATCTCGGCTGGCATGGACTCGATGGGGAAGATGAAGCCGGACAGCACCATCGACGGGATCATGATGAACATGACCGTCTGCTGGGCCTGGGTGCGTGTGCGGGAGACGAGCGATATCAGCAGCCCCAGCCCGACCGCCGTGATCATGAACAGGAACAGCCCGGACAACACCACGGCCGGTGAGCCGTTGAATGGCACGCCGAACCAGAGCCGCCCGACGATGGCGACGGTCACCATCTGGACGATCGACGTCAGCATGTAGGGGACTGTCTTGCCGATCAGGTACTCGCCGCGCGAGATGGGCGTCACGAACATCTGCTCGAGGGTGCCGCGCTCGCGCTCTCGCACCACCGACTGCGACATGATCGACATCGTCGAGATGAGCAGGATGTAGGCGATGAGCGAGGGGATCATCGTGTCCACCATGCGCAGGCCGGGGTTGTAGAGGACCCGTACCCGCGCGTCTATCCCCGGCGCCTGGAGCTTCACACCGGTGGCCTCTATCCGTCTGCGGTTGAACGCTGAGACGATCTGCGCCGAGTAGCCGCTCGCTGTGGATGCAGTGCGTGAGTCGGAGCCGTCCACCACGACGCCGAGCTCTGTGGAGCGGCCGGCGCGCAGCCGCCTCTCGGTCCCCTCCGGCACCACGAGCGCGACGACCACATCGCCGTGGTCGAGCAGTCCGCGCAACGCGCGTTCGTCGTTGGGGTGCCTGACTATGCGGAAGTAGCCGGACGCCTCGAACGACGCGACGAGTGCACGGGACGTGGCGCTGTGATCAAGGTCGACCACGGCGGTCTTGAGGTTCTTGACATCGGCGCCCACGACGTAGCCGAGCATCACGAGCATGAGGACCGGCATCAGGAACAGCAACCTCAACAGGAGGGGGTCGCGCCGAAGCTGGGTGAACTCCTTCCAGATGAGCAGCCTGATGTGCCGTGGGTTCATCGCTGCCTCCTCGCCGAGATGACCGAAGACAGGGTTATCGCGGCCACCGCGTAGACCACCAGGTAGCCCAGCTGGTCCGAGAGTTCGGCGAATCCCGCGCCCTTGAGGAAGACGCCGCGCGATATCGCCATCATGTAGCGCCCCGGGAACAGGTAGCTCGCCCACTGGAGGACCGTCGGGATCGAGTCGAGCGGGAACGCGAAGCCTGACAGCATGAAGCCGGGCAGGAACGAGATCATGAGCGCGGCGATGTTGGCCGACTCCATGCTGGGAGCGATCGCGGAGATGATGAGCCCGATTCCGAGCGAGCAGAACACGAACACGAGGATCGAGGCCGCCAGGAAGCTGACGTCACCGCGCAGCGGCACGTCGAACACAGCGGTCGAAAGAGCGACGATGGCCACCATGTCGGCGAACGCGAGCAACGTCCACGGGAGCAACTTGCCCACCATGAGTTCGGTGCGGCGCAGCGGACTCACGCGCATCTGCTCCTCGGTGCCTTGGTCGCGCTCTCTGACGAGCGTGACCGCGGACTGCTGGGTCGTGACGATCATGATGATGACCACGAGCAGCCCGGGAATCAGGAAATCCGCGGAGCGGCGCTCCGGGTTGTACCACGTGCGGATGCGTGGCTCGATGCGCCCGAACCTCTCCAGGTCGATTCCGCGAGCATCGGCCCATTGGGCTTGGATGCGCTGGCCGTAGCCCTCGTTCAGAGCGCGTGAGAATGTGGATCCGACGAGTGCTGAATTCGGCTCGCTGCCATCCACGAGCACCGCGACCTGCGCCTTGTCGCCGCGTGCGAGGCTGCGGGCGAAGCCTGGCGGCACCACGACCGCGATGCGCGCCGCTCCTCTTTCGAAGCTCTCGCGGACGGCTTCGATGTTCGCGACGCGTCCGCGCACGTCGTAGAGGTCGGACGCTTCGTATTTCGCGATGTATGCGCGGCTTGCCGGCGTGAGGTCCTGGTCGACTATGAGGGTGGGCACGTTGCGGACGTCGTAGCTGATGGCATAGGCGAACAGCAGAAGCTGGACCGCCGGCAACACCAGCACGGCGACGAGCGTGCGCCAGTCGCGCGCGAGGTGGATGAACTCCTTTCTCGCGATGGCGAGGATGCGCGTGATCGCTGCGTTCATCGCCGTTCGCCCTCGGGGTTCGCTTCAGGCGTCGGAGGGGTGCGGTGGCCATGTTCGCGGGTGCCGGTCTCCGCGAGGAAGGCGAACGCGGCCTCCATGTCGATCACTGCGGTGCGCACGGACGACCCCGCAAGGTTCGAGCCTTGAAGTGCCGCTTCGAGCGCTGCAGCATCGGGCCCGTCCAGCTGAGCGAGTACCCGCACGAGCTCCCCCTGCAGGTGGGCCGACGCGATGCCCGGCAACCCGCCAAGCTCCATGAGCGCGCGCCGCGGATCGCTGGTCGCAATCTCGAAGAGCGTCCCGGGCACGCGGGCTTTCACCTGCTCGGGCGTGCCTGTCTCACGGATCGCGCCTTCGTCCATGAACGCCACGCGGGTGCACCGTTCGGCCTCGTCCATGTAAGGCGTCGCGACGAGTACCGTCTTCCCGCGCGTATGCAGGTCGGCGATGATCCGCCAGAACTCGCGGCGGCTCACCGGGTCCACGCCCGTCGTGGGCTCGTCGAGCAGCAACAGGTCGGGCTCGTGCATCAACGTGGCGGCGAGCATCAGCTTCTGCTTCATGCCGCCCGAGAGGAACTGGGCCTGGCGCGACGCGAACGCGCTCATGCCCATGCTCTCGAGGAGTGCTGAAGACCGGGCCGCTCGGTCGCTTGCACCGACGCCTCGTAACGTGCCGAAGAAGTCGAGGTTCTCTGCGACGGTGAGGTCCGGATACATCGAGAAGCGTTGCGACATGTAGCCGATGCGAGGGATGACGCGGTGCGCAGCGCGCGTCACGGACTCGCCGAAGACGCGGGCCGAACCGGCATCGGGGGCGAGCACGGTGGCGAGCATGCGGATGAGCGTGGACTTGCCCGCGCCGTCCGGGCCGAGTAGACCGAAGACCTCACCGGCTCCCACGGAGAGGTCCACGCCGCGTACCGCCTCGACGCTTCCGAAGGAGCGCCAAAGACCGGCCGTCTCGATGGCGGCCACCATGTTCGCCCGCAGTGTCACGGGCGCCCCGAGGACCCGAGCTCCACGTCCACGGGAAGCCCTGGTCTCAGGCCTTCGCCAGGGGCGTTCACGCGGACGCGGACCTCATAGACGAGATTGGCCCGATTCTCCTCGGTCTGGACCGTGTTCGGTGTGAATTCGGCTTCCGTCGACACGAACGACACGGTGCCGGGATAGGAGTCCTCGCCGTCGAGGACGGTGACCGACTGTCCCACGCGGACCTCGCCCAACCGCGGCTCGGGGACGTACACGCGCACCCACAGGTCGTTGGGGTCTGCGAGCGTCATCAGCGCATTGCCGGGGCTCGCGTTCTCGCCGACGTTGGCCGACAAGGCCGTGACCACGCCGGCCGCAGGCGCCTTGATCGAAGCGTAGCCCTTCTGGATCTTCGCAAGAGCGACGGCCGCCTTGGCCTGCTCGAGCCGGGCCTGCGCTAGTTCGATGTCGGCGTCAGAGCCGTCGTCTTTCGCTTGGCGCAACTGCGCCCGGGCCGCTCTCACTCCCTGTTCGGACTGCTCTATCTGCAGGTCGAAGGCACGCGCATCGAGCAAGGCGAGCACATCACCCGCTTCGACGACGTCCCCTTCTTCGACGGTGATCGTGGTGATTCGCCCCGCGATGGCGCCGGCGACGCGGTACTCGGTGCTCTCAACGGTGCCGGCCAACGCGTTGGTCGTCTGGGCGTCGCCTGCTCGGGTGTTCCACCACCACCAAGCGCCGGCTGCGATAAGCAGTGCCAACGCCACGATGGCGGGTAGAGGCGGTCTCTTGCGATCGTCGCTCGTCATGCTCGTCACTCCCGTCTTGCGTCTGCACGGGCCCAGCGGTCCGCGGCCTTCACCTGATCGTCACGTCCACCGGTGCGCCTGCGGGCAGCGCGAACGGGGGATCGGGGAACTCAAGCGTGACCTCAACCGCGCGGGAGAGGTGGACCTCGCGGGTCGCGAAGGACGTCGGCGGGAACTGGGCCCGGGTGCCGATGTGTACGACGCGGCCGCCCGCGGTCCTTGCCCCTGACCAGTCGGTTCGCGCATCCGCGGTGATTGCGTCCCTGCGCAGGCGCGCCGCGAGGCCGTCAGCAACGGCGGGCGTGACCCACACAGAGACTCGCGGGGGCCCTGTCGGCTCTATCAAGGCGAGCGTGGCCCCGGCGGCCAGCACGTCGCCCGAGCGCGCTGCATCCACGACCACGCCGGACGCAGGTGCGCGCACCACCGCCACGGAGCGATGAAGTGCCGCGACGCGGACAAAGACCTTCGCGGCGTCCGCGGCGATCCGTGCGAGCTCGCGCAGTTCGGTGAGTGACGCGCGTGCGTCCGCGACGGTAAAGCGTGCACGAGCGAGTCGGGCGAGTCCGCGGCGTGCCCGCGCGAGACCCTCATCGATCCGGGCCAGTGCAGCGTCGATCTTCGCGATACCCGCACGGAGTTCGGCGATGCTTGGCGGCGCGCCGGGTCCGGGACCCGGCGGGGTGCCCGGTACGGGTGCGCCCGTCGGCGTGACCCCAGTCGGAGGGTTCGTGCCGGACGGCGGGCCCCCGGGCGGCAGCGTGCCCGGCGGCATCTTCTCGAGCGTTTCGAGCAGGCGTACGAGATTCGTGCGCTGCGAGATGAGATCGTCGCGGGTTGCAAGCAGCTGGGCCTTCGCCTCCTTGGCGCTCGCACGGGCGTCGTCGAGGTCCGCCCGGGCGTCAGCCAATTCCGAGAGCCGGTCTCCGAGCACCCTGACCTGTGCAGCTGCGACGCGTGCGTTCATGCGCGCCGCGACGATGTCAGCGTCGAGCGCAGCGGTGTCGAGTGTGGCGACCACGTCACCTTCTTTGACGACGTCGCCGACATCGACGCAGACGGAAGCCAAGCGGGACCAGGTTCCGATGGCGGTGATCGCGGCAAGAGCGCTGGTACGACTGGCTGGCGCAGCATCCGCGGAGGCACCGGTGCCCGTCGGTGGCGCGTCCTCGCCGAAGCCGGCGTCGAGGTCGGGCACAGGCCAAGGCACGAGTGGGACCTGTACGGCGATGCTGCGTTCCTCGACACGGCCGGACAGTGCTTCGATCCGAGGCGCGCATCCCATGCCGCCCACTGTCATGCAGACACCCACGACGAGGGCTATCAGCTTCGCGTGCCGATGCAAAGGCGCTCCTCAGCGGCCCGATGTCGCACGGTGAGTTATCGCTCACTAACTTTGTGCCGAAGCCGGTGTGACGTCAAGGGTTGCCGTGGGCACCCAAGGCGCGTAATATACCCCCACGGGTATATCTTCCGATTCACCGAGGAGCGGCATCCATGTCCCAGTCAGCCAGCCCTACAGGACTCGCCGGAGCTCTCGCCCGGTTGTCCAAACACCTCGTCGTGCTCATCCCCGCTGCGATGGCCATTGGACTCGTCACTGGGATCGCGACTGACCTCACTCGCCTGTCGGCGCTCGTGCTCCCCATGACGATGCTCATGGTCTTCCCGATGCTCGTGAACTTCCAGCTCGGCGACATCGTGGCGGGGAAGGACTCGAAGGCCGTCGGGCTCGCGATGGGACTCGACTTCCTCGTCCTTCCCCTTCTGGCCTGGGGGCTGGCGCACCTGTTCTTCGGCGAGGAGCCGGCGCTGTTCATCGGCATGGTTCTGGCCGGGCTCTTCCCGACGAGCGGCATGACCATCAGCTGGACCGGCTTTGCGAAAGGCAACGTCGCCGCAGCGGTGAAGATGACGGTGATCGGCCTTGTCGCGGCGTCGTTGCTCGCCCCGCTGTACCTCAAGGTGCTCGCGGGCGCGGTCGTTCCCGTCGACATCATCGAGGTCCTCAAGACCGTGCTTCTCGTGGTGGGCGTGCCCATGGTCGCCGGTCAGATCACCCGCCTTGTGCTCGTGCGTACCATGGGCGCTGACGCGTTCAAGTCGCGCGTCGTGCCGGTGCTCCCTGGGATCTCGACGCTCGGGGTGCTCGCCATCGTCTTTCTCGCCATCGGGCTCAAGGCCAAGATGATCGTGGGGCGGCCGGAGCTTCTGTTCGTCATCGCGGTGCCGCTCTTGCTGTTCTATGCGGCGAACTTCGCGCTTTCCACCGTGGTCGGACGCGCGCTGCTGCCGCGTGCTGACGCGATCGCGCTCGTCTACGGCACCGTGATGCGGAACCTCTCCATAGCTCTCGGAATAGCCATCGCGAGCTTCGGTCCGGAGGCAGCGCTCGTGCTCGCGGGCGCCTACATCGTCCAGGTGCAGGCGGCTGCGTGGTACGTGAAGCTCACGGGGCGGGTCTTCGGGCCCGCGCCGGTCGTGGAGGGTGCAGGCGCGGCGGCGTGAGGAACAACCGTCGGCTCTGGCGTCATCCGCTCGCGTAGGGCATACTACGCCCGCGTCCGCGCGTCCTTGCGCGCAGGGGCGCTGAGCGCGGCCTTCGGGAGCAGGTGGCGCACGGTCCGGGAGCGGCTAAGGTGTCCGCGGGGCCGATCAGATCGCACGGGAGTCACATCACATGGCCGGAATCGTCCTCGTCGGCGCCCAATGGGGCGACGAAGGCAAGGGCAAGATCACCGACCTGATCGCCGACGACTTCGACTACGTCGTCCGTTTCCAGGGTGGGAACAACGCGGGTCACACCGTCATCCACGGTGGGCGGACGCTGAAGCTCCACCTCATCCCGAGCGGCATCATGTACCCGCACATCACGCCGGTCATCGGCAACGGGTGTGTGATCGACCCGAAGGTGCTTCTCGAGGAGATGGACCGGCTCGAGGAGGACGGTCTGTCCACGCACCGTCTCCTCATCAGTTGCAATGCGCACCTCATCATGCCGTACCATCGCGACCTTGACGGAGCGTCGGAACGTAGGCTGGGGTCGCTGGAGATCGGTACGACTCGGCGTGGCATCGGGCCCGCCTACATGGACAAGGCCTCACGCATGGGCATCCGCGTCCAGGACCTCACCGACGAGCACATCTTCCGCAAGAAGATCGAAGCCGCGCTCCACGAGAAGAACGACATCCTCGAGAAGGTCTACGGGCTTCCCACGTACACGGTGGACCAGATCGCCGAGGAGTACCTGCCCTACGCCGAGCGAATCAAACCGCACATCGCGGACACCTCGCTCGTCGTCAACAAGGCGCTCGACGCCGACCAGTGGGTGCTGTTCGAGGGGGCGCAGGGGACGCTGCTCGACCTCGACCACGGCACGTACCCGTTCGTCACCTCGTCCTCGCCGACGGCTGGCGGTGCGTGCACGGGCGTGGGCGTGGGCCCGCGGCGTATCGATCGCGTCCTGGGTATCGCGAAGGCCTACATCACCCGGGTCGGCAGCGGGCCATTCCCCACGGAGCTCGACGACGAGATCGGCCGCCACCTCATCGAGGTCGGCCACGAGTACGGCACCACGACGGGCCGCGAGCGCCGGGCCGGTTGGTACGACGCAGTCATCGTTCGGTACACGGTCCAGATCAGCGGCCTGACCGACCTCATCATCACGAAGCTCGATGTGCTCTCGCAGCTCGACACGATCAAGGTGTGCGTCGCCTACGAGTACGAGGGGCACCGCTACAACAATCTCCCGTGCCACCAGACGATCTTCCACCACGCCAAGCCCATCTACGAGGAGCTGCCCGGGTGGAAGACCGACATCACGCACTGTCGGACCTTCGAGGAGCTGCCGAAGGAGGCGCGCGACTACATCACGTACCTCGAGGACCTTGCCGACGTGCCGGTGTCGATGATCGCGGTGGGCCCGAGTCGCGAGCAGACCATCATGCGCCGCTGGGAGCGCAGGGCGTAGCGAAGGGAGCCCGAACGGCGTGTCGCGCCGTGCGGGCCCGGATGATCGCATCCGGAAGAATGACTAGGATCCTGGTCATGTCTGATACGCGCTCACTTGCGGATGTCAAGGCTCACCTCTCCGAGATCGTCGATCTGGTGGAAAGCCAGCACGAGCGCGTCGTCATCACGCGGCGCGGGAGGCCCGCAGCCGTCATCATCAGCCCGGATGACCCTCAGAGTATCGAGGAGACGCGGGATATCCTGGCGACCCCCGGTGCGCTCGAGGAGATTCGGGCTGCGGATGCGGAGGTGCGGGCAGGCCAGTACTTCACGGCGGCGGAACTGCGAGCCAAGTACCTGGGCAAGGAGTGACTCGTGTCGCGATACGAGCTGCGCGTCTCGGCGGCTGCCGAACGGTCGCTCGCGCGCCTTCCGGAATTCGCCGATGCCGCCATCGTTGAGTTCATGACTGGTCCCTGGTGGACAACCCCCCATCGCGTAGGCAAGCGACTCAGGTTCGATCTGGAGGAGTTCCATGTCGCTCGTCGCGGTGCGTATCGAATCGTGTGAAGTCTCCGCGAACCTTCCGGTGCACGGCCGCACGCGCCACGCGCAGCGCGCCGGCCCGGTCGTCGGCGCGCAGCTCACCGCGTCTGACAGCGTCCTCGATCGCGCGTTGCGCGCGTCCCACGAGCGGTCCCTCCGGCAGCCCCAGCTCCCGCATCAGCTCCGAGCCGCCGAGCACCGATCCCGGGCGCGTCCTCGTCCCACGCTCGCGCGAGGAGCGGATGGCGGACTCGAGCCGGGAACGGACCGCGGCGGCCTCGGCGCGGTGGGCGGTCGCCGCGAAGTCGGCCAGCGTCAGTTCCACCACGTCCTCGGCGGTGACGAGTCGGACCGCGTCAGGGGCGCCTGATGCCCACAGGTCGAGCCTCCGCACGGCGCGGTCGACCGCGCGCGGGTTGTCGACCGCGAGGTCTCCCAAGCGCATGTGTTCGCCCACGAGGTGGACGACCGAGCGGGTCATCGCCTTGGAGAAGCGAAGCCGCTCGCAGATGGCGCCCGTCATCCGTGCACCGACCTTCGCGTGGCGGAAGAAGCGGATGCGCCCGTCGGGCTCCACGGTGCGACAGGGGGCCTTGCCGATGTCGTGCAGAAGCGCTGCCCAACGCAGTTCGGGTGTTGGTGGCGCATTCTCGACCGTCTGGACCGTGTGCGCGAAGACGTCGAGGTCATGAAAGGTCGGCTGCGTGACGCCGTCGAGCGCGGCGACCTCGGGGAGCACCGTGGCGAGTGCGCCCGTGCGCAGCGCCACCCGCAGTCCTTCGCTCACGTGCTCGCCCAGGAGCAACGCGGTCAGCTCGTCGCGAACGCGTTCCGCGGCGACTCCCGCGAGTGCAGGGGCCGTCGCGGTTGCGGCTGCTTGGGTAGCGGCGTCGAGGGCGAATCCGAGCTCAGATACGAATCGGGCGGCGCGCAGCACGCGGAGCGGGTCTTCGGCGAAGCGCTCCTTGGGGTCACCGGGGGCTCGGAGGAGCCGGGCGTCCAAGTCGTTCATGCCTGCGACGGGGTCGAGCAGCTTGAGGCCGGGCCACGACGCAGCCATGGCGTTGACCGTGAAGTCGCGGTGTCCGGCATCGACCGCGAAAGCGGCTCCGCGGAGCTGTGACACCTCGACGACGCTTCCATCGGCGAGCACGACGCCGAGCGTCCCGAAGCGCTCGCCGACCGCGTAGACGCGTGCGCACCACGGCGTCTCCTCGCATGCGGCCCGGACCTCGTCGGGTGTCGCCGCGGTGACGGCGTCCAAGTCACGCACCGGACGGCCGAGCAGAGCATCGCGCACGGCACCGCCCACTATCGCGGCGAAGCGGCCATCGCTCGCGAGTGCGTCGAGCAGCGAGGCAGCGTCGGGCGAGAGCGCGATATCGACGGAGTGGACCATGAGGCGATGGTACCCCGCCGACGCGCGCGAGCGCGCCAAGACGCCCGGCTGCGACAGCCCTTCCGCTCCCACTTCGCTACAATCACCCGAGTGGTTCTCAACGACGTTCGCCTTCACAGGGGGGCAACACCTCATGGGCATGCGCATCCTCGTCATCGGCTCAGGCGGGCGTGAGCACGCGATCGTGCGCTCACTCGCGGCGTCCCCGCTTGTCGAAATCGTGCTTGTCGCGCCGGGGAACGGTGGCACCGCACTCGAGCCGAACGCCGTGAACACACCACTCGCGACCGAAGACCCGAACGCGGTCGCCTCATTCGCGAGCGACAACGAGGTCGACCTCGTCGTCGTCGGGCCGGAGGCGCCGCTCGTCGCCGGCGTCGCCGATGCGGTCCGAGACCTGGGCGTGCCCGTGTTCGGCCCCGGGGCCTCGGGTGCACGTGTCGAGGGCAGCAAGTCGTTCGCGAAGGAGCTCATGGAGCGTCATGGGCTGCCCACCGGCCGCGCGTTGACCTTCGACGCGCTCGACCGCGAGGCAGCCATCGCCACCGTCCGCGCGTGGGGTGCGCCCATCGTCATCAAGGCCGACGGGCTCGCCGCAGGCAAGGGCGTCACAGTGGCCATGGATGTCGACACCGCGATCGCTGCGGTCGAGGAGTGCCTAGAGGGCCGCTTCGGCGAAGCGGGCACCCACGTGCTCGTGGAGGAGTACCTACAAGGTCCGGAGTGTTCGATGCTCGCGTTCGTGTGCGGACGCACCATGCTGCCCATGGAGCCTGTGCAGGACCATAAGCGGGTCGGCGACGGCGACACCGGTCCGAACACCGGTGGCATGGGCGTCTACTCGCCGGTCCCGCTCGTGACGCCTGCGGAGCACGCGACGATGGTCGAGATCATGCAGGAAGCGGCGCACGCGCTCGCCGATGAAGGGATCGAGTACCGCGGCGTCCTCTACGGCGGGTTCATCCTCACGGAGGCCGGTCCGAAGCTGCTCGAGTTCAACGCGCGCTTCGGCGACCCGGAGACCCAGGTCGTGCTGCCGCGCCTGAAGACGGATCTCGCCGAGGTGCTTCTAGCTTGCGCGGAGGGGCGGCTCGAGGGCACGAAGCTCGAGTGGCGCGATGATGTGGCCGTCTCGGTGGTGCTCGCGAGCGAGGGGTACCCCGGCTTCTACGAGACAGGCAAGGTCATCACCGGCATCGAGGAGGCGGAGCAGGTACAGGGTGTGTCCGTGTACCATGCGGGAACGACGCTCGACGTGGACGGGACGCTGCGTACCGCCGGCGGGCGTGTGCTCAACGTGACGGCCCTTGCCTCGGACTTCTCCCTCGCGCGCGAGCGGGCCTATGAGGCCGCACGCCGGATCCACTTCGAGGGCGCGTTCTGCCGCAGCGATATCGGGCTTCGCGCCCTGCGTGAGCGGGACTAGGCCGCCGTGATCTCAGAGCGCATCCTCACCACCGTCATGCGGCGCGCGAGCGGCCGCTACCTCACGCTCGAGCCCGCCGAGATATCGTCGTTGCCCGCTCCGGTCGCGGGGCGCGAGTGTCTGCTCTACGTGCACGTGCCGTTCTGTGAGCGCCTGTGCCCGTACTGTTCGTTCAACCGCTTCCCGTACCAGCCCGAGAGGGCCCGGGCGTACTTCGAGCACCTGCGTGACGAGATGCGCATGGTGGCCGACCTGGGCTACGACTTCGGCGCGCTCTACGTGGGGGGCGGCACCCCCACCGTCGATATCGACGAGCTCACCAGGACGATCGACCTTGCGCGCGAGCTGTTCACCATCCGCGAGGTCTCGAGCGAGACCAATCCGAACCATCTTCATCCGCGCTGGATAGACCCGCTCGTCGACCGGGTGGACCGGTTCAGTGTCGGGGTCCAGTCGTTCGACGACGAGCTCTTACGGCAGATGGACCGCTACGAGAAGTACGGCTCCGCCTACGAGATCTTGGAAAGGCTGCGGTCGATCGAAGGCGTGTTCCACTCTCTGAACGTGGACATGATCTTCAACTTCCCCAGCCAGACCCCCGAGAAGCTTTCCGCCGACATCGCGATCCTCAAGGAGACCGGCTGCAACCAGACCACGTTCTACCCGCTCATGGCTTCGCCGGTGGTCGAGGAGTCCCTGCGGCGCACGGTCGGGAGAGTGGACTACGCGCGCGAGGGACGCTACTACACGATGATCTCGGAGGGGCTTGCGGACCGCTTCTCGCCGGCGAGCGCGTGGACGTTCTCACGCACCGGGGGCGGCATGATCGACGAATACATCGTCGACTACGAGGATTACGTCGGTATCGGCTCGGGCGCCTTCAGCTTCCTCGACGGTACGCTGTACGTGAACACGTTCTCGCTCAAGGAGTACGCCGAGAGAATCGGCGCTGGTCTTACCGGTGCGGTCCGCAAGCGCACGTTCGCGCGCACGGACCTCATGCGCTATCGGATGCTGATGGGCCTGTTCGGGCTCGCCCTCGACCGAGGCGCGTTCGCACGTGACTTCGGCATCGACATCGAGCTCGGTCTGCCGCTCGAGATCGCCTTCCTGCGCGGCGCCGGTGCGTTCAGCGTCGATACACCCGAGCGCCTCGAGCTCACCGATGTCGGACGCTACCTGCTCGTCGTGATGATGCGGGAGTTCTTCATCGGTGTGAACAGTGTCCGCGACCAGGCGCGTGCCGCACTCACGGGCGAGGAGCGCACCCTTCTGTTCGGCGATGGCGAGCGGCCGTGTGCGGCTGATCATGTCAAGCATCCACTCGCCGAAGCCACCATGGCGACCGAAACAGCCGAATCCTCGCCGCTGTAGCTCGCGTCTGGTACCCTTCCCGAAACCAGTGGCCTGTTCATCGCGACCACCCGGGAGGTAGCCATGTCAGACGCGCCGCTCGTCGGAATCGTAATGGGCTCGAAGTCCGACCTCGATGTCATGCAGAAGTGCGCCGACCGGCTTGCCGAACTCGGTGTGCCCTACGAGATGCAGGTGGCCAGCGCGCATCGCAACCCTGACCGCGTGCATGACTGGGCCTCCGGCGCCGCCGACCGCGGCATCAAGGTCATCATCGCCGCCGCCGGCAAGTCCGCTCACCTGGGCGGTGTCGTCGCCGCGTTCACGCCGCTCCCGGTCATCACCGTTCCCATGAAGACGAGCGACCTGGGAGGTTTGGACTCGCTGCTGTCGATGGTGCAGATGCCCACAGGCGTCCCGGTCGCGTGTGTCGCCATCAACGGTGCTGAGAATGCTGCGATCCTCGCGTGCCAGATGCTCGGCACATCGATGCCGGAGTACCGGGAACGCATCGTGGCGCTGAAGCGGGCGATGGCCGAGAGCTGAGTCGTGTGTGAGCCCAACGTGCGCGGGCGCGAGCACCGTGGACATCGGACCTTAAGGACTCTATCCTGCCAACAGGAAGCGTCCGCAGGCAGGAGTTCACGAATGCGTTTTCGTCGTCGCGCGGTCGACACGGAGGGCGGCTTCACTCTCATCGAGATCACGGTCGTGGTCGCGCTGCTCGCGGTTCTCGTGCTTCTGGCCATCCCGGTCTACGTCTCGGCGCGTGACAACGCCGAGAAGAAGACGTGCTTCATGAACCAGAACACGCTTCAGCGCGCCGCTGAGGTGTACCTGTCGCTCAACAAGACGGCGAAGGCCTCGGACCTGGAGGGCATCGTCAACGACGCACATCCGGTCCGCGCCCAGCACATCGTGGGCGCCACTCCGCGTTGTCCAGCCGGCGAGGCGCCTGCCGACAGCGGCAATCCGACCGCCGCGGAAGGTGCGTATCGGTTCGATGCGAACGGCACGCTTCAAGGTTGTACGCTGGGCCGCCTTGGCCCCCACGGCAGTTTCATGGATTAGCGTCTTCGGACCACATGACGTGGTTCCTCCTCGGTGATACAGTCGTTGGGCACGACTCGTGCTCAAACCATCGAATCCCGGGAGGATTTCATGCAGCATCACCCGTTCGAGGACGTACGGGTCGAGGGGCACCTCATTGACTCAGGCATCGTCTCAGAGGTGATGGACCACATCGTCGCCATGGGTGGCGAGTTCGAGACCCTCTCCTTTGATGTAGGGCGGACGAACGAGGATGTGTCGGTCGCCACCCTTCGCGTGCGTGCCGAAACACGCGAACTGCTCGATGAGATCCTCGTCGCCATCTCGGAGCATGGAGCGGTCGTGTGTGAGCCACGCGACGCCCGGTTCGCACCGGCTCCGCGCGACGGGGTGTTCCCTCAGGACTTCTACTCGACCACGAACCTTGAGACCGACGTGCGCATCGGTGGCTCTTGGGTGCGCGTGGCCAACCCGGAGATGGACCTGGGTGTGCGCGTCGACCCCCTGGCCCGGACCGCTGATGCGATCCCGATGGCTGATGTGCGTGAGGGCGAGCTCTATGTCGTCGGTCATGATGGCATTCGGGTGCATCCGCAGGAGCGTCCGCGCACGAGCCAGGCGTTCGAGTTCATGGCGAGCGCTGTCTCCTCGGAGAAGCCGAAGGCGCAGGTTGTGGCCGAGGTTGCACGCATGCTGCGTGAGACCCGGGACGCTGGTCACCAGATCATCGCAGTGGTCGGACCTGCGGTCGTGCACACGGGGGCCGCGGAGCATCTGGCACGGCTCGTCGAGCTGGGATACGTGAGCGTCCTGTTCGGCGGCAACGCCGTAGCCGTTCACGACATCGAGGCTGCGATGTTCGGCACGTCGCTCGGCGTCTCACTCTCAGAGGGGACACCTATACACGGCGGACATCAGCACCACTTGCGCGCCATAAACGCCGTTCGCGGGCACGGTTCCATCGCCGCAGCGGTGGCGGCTGGCGACATCACGCGCGGACTCATGCACACGCTCGTCAAGACGGGCACGCCGTTCGTGCTGGCCGGCTCGATCCGCGACGACGGGCCGCTGCCTGACGTCATCACCGATGCGATGGAGGCGCAGCGGGCGATGCGCGAGTACGCGCAGTGTGCGGGTGCGTGCCTCATGCTGTCGACGATGCTGCACTCGATCGCGACTGGCAACATGCTCCCGGCGAGCGTGACCACGGTGTGCGTTGACATCAATCCGGCCGTCGTGACCAAGCTTGCTGACCGCGGGTCGTGGCAGACGATAGGGGTGGTCACGGACGTGGGGCTGTTCCTGGAGCAGTTGGCCGCTGAGCTCGACGGATAGCGGCACGTCCCTTGGGTTGTTGCACGCCTTTGGGCGGCGGCATGCCTCCGTGGCTTGCTGCACGCCCTCGGGCAGCGGCACGCCCCTTGCACATGGATGCGCATACGCGAGCAAGGAGGCACAGATGCTCTTCCACCGGCGCGAAAGTGATTCGTCGGCTCGGTACTCAATCCCGGCGCACTCGGCCGTACCGCCAATCGACCTCGCAGTGCCCAACGAGCTCTCAACCGCGACGTTCGGCGTGGGTTGATTCTGGACTCCTGACGCCCGGTTCGGGCTTGTCGAGGGCGTGTGGCGCACGCGCGTCGGTTACGCGGGCGGAACGCGTGAGAACCCCACGTACCGCGCGTTGGGTGACCACACTGAGGTCTTCCAGGTCGACTTCGACCCCGCGGTGCTGCCGTACGAAGAGTTGCTGCAACTGGTGTGGCAGAGTCACGACCCGACGCGGGCGGCCTTCAAGACGCAGTACGCGTCACTGGTGCTCGCTCACGACGACGCGCAGCTCGCCACCGCACGCGCGAGCGCCGAGCGGCTGCAGGCGGCGATCGGTCAACGGCTCGCCACGCGCATCGAGCCGTTGACGCGGTTCTGGCTCGCGGAGGACTACCATCAGAAGTACTACCTGCGACAGGACCGGGTGCTCATGGCGGAGTTCCGAGTGATGTTCGGCGGGGATGCGGCGGCATTTCGTGAGAGTACCGCAGCGATGAAGGCGAACGCGTACGTCGCCGGGGCGGGAACGTGTGTCGGGCTGGAGCAGGACGCTTCCGGGTTGGGGCTGAGCGAAGCGGCGCTTCAGGCCCTGCGGCGTTCATGTCGGCCGTAGAAGGGGAGAGGAAGGCCGGTGCCACGGGAGAGAGTGATCAGGTCGGAAGAAGAGTGGCGAGAGCTGCTCGACCCGGAGGTGTTCAGAGTATTGCGCCGCGCAGGCACCGAGCCCGCCTTCTCAGGCGCTCTGACTGACGTGTTCTCTCCCGGTGAGTACCTCTGCGCCGGGTGTGGGTCTGTGCTGTTCACCAGCGAGACGAAGTTCCACTCCGGCTGTGGCTGGCCGAGCTTCTATGCGCCTGTGGAGCGGGCGGCCGTCACAGAACATAGAGACCAGAGCTTCGGCATGGAGCGCATCGAAGTGCGCTGCGCTGTCTGTGAAGGCCACCTTGGTCACGTGTTCACCGACGGGCCGCCGCCCACGGGCCTTCGGTACTGCATCAACTCGGCGGCATTGGAGTTCCGGGAATCGAATGCGAAAGAATGAAATCGGGCGATACTGACAAGAGGAGTTCGCAAAAATCGAGCCTACAAGTTCTCTAGGGAGGTCCAGCCACCGATCGACCCTCCAGTCGATCCTGAGTCCGAGCCTGTGCCGGTCCCGAAAGGTCCGAAGCCGGGACTCCGGCCCCGAGTCTGCGCCTCTGCCCGAGGACGAGGGACCTGACCCGGTCTGCGCGCCGGCGCACGAGGAGCCCCTCCGCTTCCACGAGACCAACAGGTACGCGACGACGGCACAGCAGTTGCATGATGGGCTCCCATGGAGCGTGTGCGGACATATCGGGGAACCATTCTCGCCATCGCCGTCGTGATAGCGCTCGTCGCGATCGTCCTTCCGACGTGTCGCATGGTCGGCTGTTCCATGGAACCGGGAGGCGTGGCGCCTTGGGGCGTCCAGAAGGTCGCGGGCCTCTTCTCTGACTGCGGCGGCGAGTATGTGTACGGATCCGCGCCGTACGCGGTGGTTCCTTCCGGTGCTGATGCGCTGACCCTTGCCCTCGTCTCGGCCGTGATCGCCGCTCTGGCACTCATGGTGCCGTCCATGAATGCACGCCCCGCGTTCATCGCCGAGTCGCCGCCACCTTCGCGCCCCGAGTCCCCACTGGGAGTTCGCCTCAGGCTCTGATACCTCCTCGGCTGCCGTCTGCACCGGTAAGGCCCGCTGACGGCTCGATTGGGCATACCCTATGGGTGTGCCGCATTCGCAAGCAGTCTACCGAGGAGACATCTCGTGTCATTCACGTTCATCGCATCGATGTTCGCGCTTGGGCTGGGCACCAGCTTGCACTGCGTGTCCATGTGCGGCCCGCTCGTCCTGACCTATGCGGTCAAGTGCGAGGACTCGGGTCCGTGGTACCGCAAGCTGATGCCGAACATCGCGTACCAAGGCGCCAAGGTCGCGAGCTACATGCTCGTGGGCCTGTTGCTTGGCGCCATCGGTTCGCTCATCGATTTCGATGCATTGCGTCCGTACGTCATGTACCTGGCTGGTGCGTTCATGATCGTCCTGGGCCTGGGCATGACGGGCAAGGTCAAGTGGGCGGCACGCTTCACTCCGAAGCCGCCCCGCTTCCTCATGGCCGGCCTCAGCAAGCTTCGTCGGAAAGCTTCTGCGGACGCCGAAGCCGGCGAAAGCTCGCTCGGCACTCCAATCCTGTTCGGCCTTATGACGGGCTTGCTGCCCTGTGGTCCGCTCATGGCGGCCCAGGTCTCAGCAGCCGCGTCGGGCAGTGCCGTCCTCGGTGCGCTCGGGATGGCTGCGTTCGCCGTCGGCACGGCACCGTTGATGGTGGCATTCGGGACAGCCGGGTCACTCATCCCGCGTGTCTGGAAAGAGCGCATGATGCTCGTTCTGGCCGTGGGCGTCATCGTCTTCGGCTTGGTGTTCATCAACCGTGGCCTCATGCTCACCGGAGCTCCGGTGAATTTCGGTACGTTGCGCTCAGCGGTGCTGGGCGGTCCGTCAGTGGACACGACTCAGTACCGGAAGGGGGCCGACGGCGTCGTCGAAGTCCCGCTCGTCATCGAGAACACCCAGTTCGTGCCGTCCACGGTGCGGATACCGGCCGATACGCCGGTACGCATCCTCGTGGACCGTCGTGAGGACAATGCGTGCTCTGACCAGGTCGCACTGCCGCAGCTGGGCATCCTCAAGGACGTGGCGCCGTTCGCGGTGACCCCGATAGAGCTGCCTGCGACCAACGCCGGTACCTACACGCTCACGTGTGGCATGGGCATGATGTCCGGTCAGCTCGTGGTGGGTGGTGGCGGTGCCGCGGGCGGCTCGTCAGCTGGGCTGTGGCTGCTCATCGCGGCCGCTGCCGCTGGCGGCGCACTCTGGATCGCCAAACGCCGTGATGACCGGCTGGCTCCGCAGTCGGCAGCGCCGTCCGAGCGTAAGGCGGCACCGGCCGTCGCGGCCGCGTCGTCCGGGGACACTTCCGGTCTGTTCGGTTTCAGTCCAGCTGAGCTCATCATCGTCGCGGTCGCCATCGGCGCCGCGCTCATCGCCGGCATCACGCTCGGCGGCTACTTCAACTGACATCACGGTACTCATCGAGGAGATCACTGACATGACAACGCGAACCACTTCAGCCACTTTGACCCGCTACCTGATCGTCGCCGTCTTGGTCGTCGGCGCCTTTTTCGGGGCCTACCGATTCGCTGCCGCGCGCTCCGCGCAACCGGCCAGTACTGTCTTCGCAGCTGCGCCCGGAGGACTCCGTCCGGCCCTCAACGTTGGCGGTGGTGCGTCAGCCACGCCCGGATGCGCCTGCTGTGGATCGACGGCGCCGACTGAGGACGGGATCACCGGTGACCCCGTCGAGGGTGCCGCGGCGCTGGAGGGCGATGTGCAGCGTATCGCCGTCGACCTGTCCAAGGGGTACTACGACCCGAACGTGATAGTGCTGAAGGCCGGCGTCCCGGCGGAGATCACGTTCGGTCAGTCGTCGGGTTGCACCGCTCAGGTCATGAGCAAGGACCTGGACTTCTCCGAGGACCTGACCACCGGCCCCGTTACCGTGAAGCTGCCTGCCCTCGATCCGGGTGAGTACACGTTCTCATGCGGCATGGAGATGGTCTTCGGCAAGGTCGTCGTGGAATAGACCATACGTACACTCGCGTACTTGGAGGCACCCGTGCCTGTTGATACCGAATCCACAACGCGGACCGAGACCGCGCTGCAGGAGATGACCTTCGCCGTGGGAGGCATGACCTGTGCGAGCTGCTCGGCGCTCATCGAGAAGGCGCTGCCCAAGACGGACGGCGTCGAGAGCGCGAGCGTGAACCTGGCCACCGAGAAGCTCGTCGCTCGGTTCGACCCCACGAAGGTCGACGCAGCTGCGATCGCCGAGGCCGTCGCGAAGCTCGGATACACCGCAACGCCGCTCGAGAAGACGGGACCTGCGACCGCGGCGCCGTCGGGCAAGGTGACGCTCTCGATCACGGGCATGCACTGCGCGAGCTGCTCTGCGCTCATCGAGAAGGCGCTCACGCGCATGCCCGGCGTCCAAAGCGCCACCGTCAACCTCGCGCTCGAGACCGGGACGGTCGAGTTCGATCCGACCGTGGTCGGCATCGATGACCTCATCGCAACCGTGCGGCTCGCTGGCTACGACGCGACCGTCAAGGTCGACGCGGCTCCCGGGACCGCAGGCGAGGACGTCGCTGCTCAGGCGCACAAAGACGCCTACGCTGCCGAGAAGCGCATGTTCGCTGTCTCGCTGGCGCTCTCGTTCCCGTTGCTGCTGCTGATGGTGCCTGCGCTGATGGACGCGATTCCTCTCGCGGTGGCGGAATGGCTCGCGCGGACCTTCGGTGGCGCGTGGGACCCGATGATGGTGCTCAAGTACATCGGGTTCGTGCTGGCGACCCCGGTCCAGTTCTGGGTGGGCGCGCGCTTCTACCGCGGCATGTGGGGCGCGCTCAAGCAGCGCACCGGCAACATGGACACCCTGATCGCGGTGGGCACCTCTGCGGCGTACTTCTACTCGCTCGCGGCCACATTCGTCCCGACGCTGCTCATGGAGCCCGTCTTCTACGAGACGAGCGCGTTGCTCATCACCTTCGTGCTCTTGGGCAAGCTGCTCGAGTCCCGCGCCAAGGGGCGCACGGGTGACGCCATCAAGAAGCTCATGGGCCTGGCCGCCAAGACCGCGCGTGTCGTGCGCGGCGGCGAGGAGGTCGACATCCCCGTGGAGCAGGTCGTCGTGGGCGATCTGGTGGTCGTGCGCCCAGGCGAGAAGATCCCCGTCGACGGCGTCGTGGTCGAGGGGTCGTCGGCGGTAGATGAGTCCATGCTCACGGGCGAGTCGATACCGGTCGAGAAGACGGTGGGCGACACCGTGATCGGCGCGACGATGAACAAGCTCGGAAGCCTTCGCTTCCGTGCGACGAAGGTCGGCGCCGACACGGCGCTGGCGCAGATCGTGCGACTCGTGGAGGAGGCGCAGGGTTCGAAGGCGCCGGTCCAGCGATTCGCCGATCGCATCAGTGCCGTGTTCGTCCCGGCCGTGCTCGCAGCCGCGTTCGTGACGTTCCTCGTGTGGCTGTTCGTCGTCCCGCGTTTCGTCGACCCGGACTTCTACCTGATGATGACCCCCTTCGTCCGCGCGTTGCTCGCCGGTACGTCGGTGGTCGTGATCGCGTGTCCCTGCGCGTTGGGGCTGGCCACGCCGACGGCGATCATGGTCGGCACCGGCAAGGGAGCGGAGAACGGCATCCTCATCAAGAGCGGCGAGGCGCTTGAGACCGCCTACCGGATCGATGCCATCGTCTTCGACAAGACCGGCACGCTCACCCACGGTAAGCCTGAGGTGACCGACATCGAAGCCGTGGACGGTCATGACGCCGCCCACATGTTCAGACTCGCGGCAGCGCTCGAGCGCAACTCCGAGCATCCGCTCGCCGAGGCGGTGGTGACGCGCGCGAAGGCCGACGGCTTGGAGCTGCCGTCCGTCGACGGTTTCGAGGCCATCCCGGGCCACGGGGTCGTGGGCACGGTGGACGGCGAACGCGTCGCGTTCGGCAACCGCAAGCTCATGACCCGTGAGGGCATCGACATGGCCGCATACGAGGCGCGTGTCCATGCGCTCGAGGGCGAAGGCAAGACCGTGATGCTCGTCGGGATCGAGGGCGCGAAGCTCGTCGGCATGATCGCCGTGGCGGACACCCTCAAGGAGAACTCGGCCGAAGCGGTCGCCCGGCTGCAGAGCATAGGTGTCGACGTCTACATGATCACGGGCGACAACCGTCGCACGGCCGAGGCGATCGCCGCCCAGGCCGGTATCGCTCCCGACCACGTGCTCGCTGAGGTGCTGCCCGAGCACAAGGCTGAAGAGGTGCAGAAGCTCCAAGCTGCCGGCAAGACGGTGGCGATGGTGGGCGACGGCATCAACGACACTCCGGCACTGGCGGCTGCCGATGTCGGCATCGCGATGGGTGCAGGCACCGATGTGGCCATGGAGACCGGTGGCATCGTCCTCATCAAGAACGACCTGCGTGACGTCGTGACCGCCATCGAGCTGTCGCGCGCCACGATGCGCAAGATCAAGCAGAACTTCATCTGGGCGTTGGGCTACAACACCTTGGGTATCCCGGTGGCGGCGCTCGGCCTCCTGCGGCCCGAGCTCGCCGGCGCGGCGATGGCGCTCTCGAGCGTCAGCGTCGTGACGAGCTCGCTGCTCCTCCGCCGCTTCAGGCCCAGTCTGGCCAAGCGCCCAGCGTAGACCCACACGAAAGGACCTCCCATGAACCGCTTTCGAATCGCCGTTCTCGCGGCGTCCTTGGCAGCTTCGCTCCTGTCAGCCTCGGGGTGCGTACCGAGCCCCGCTGAAAAGGAGACCAGCGACGACCCCAAGGTCTGGGGCTACGTGGCCTCGGCTGAGACCGCCCGGCTCGAAGTGACCGACGTGCAGCAGGGCGTGACGGAGCTCGTCGTTGACCGCGTGCTCGCCCCGGGTGACGCATGGCTGGTCGTGCACGTCGACGACAACGGCAAGCCGGGCATGCGCGTGGGCCTCGCGCGGGTCACGAAGGGCGAGAGCAGCGACGTGAAGGTCAAGCTCGACAGGATCGGCACGGAGAAGGTGATCGTCGCTCTGCATGCGGACCGCGCGACGAAGGGCGAGTTCGACTTCGACATGATGGCGCCCACCATGAGCCCGGACCGTCCGTACTTCGTCGACGAGAAGGAGCTCGCGCGTGTGGTCACCGTACGGGAGTTCGGCGTGAAGACGGCGAGAGGATCGGCCGCCATCGAGCTTGAGGACCAGCCCGGCGCGGTGGACTCGCTGGTGGTGAAGCGAGCTCTCGCCCCAGCGGACGCCTGGGTCGTCGTGCACCTCGACGATGACGGGGCACCCGGCGCCCGAGTGGGCCTTGAGCGCATCGGGGCCGGCGACCATTCAGACGTCGCGGTCGAGCTGTACCCACTTCCGCTCACCGATCGCCTGTTCGTGGCGATACATGCGGACCGAGGAAAGCCGGGTGTCTTCGAATTCGACATGATGGACAAGGTCAACAGTCCCGACCAGCCGTACTTCGTCGATGGGGTCGAGGTCGCTTCACCCGTCAGAGTGCGCTAGTCCGACGCGGGCGGATCCTCGTCCGTTTCGGGCATGAACAACCTCATAGCCAGGAGACGTCGGAGGACGATCGATGCGGATTCTCGTGATCGGGGCTGCCGGCCGCACCGGCAAGCAGGTGGTTGAGCAGGCACTGGGGCACGGACATGACGTGCGGGCCTTCATCCGGGCGACCGCACTCGACCTCGATCACGATCGTCTCGAGGTCGTCACCGGTGACGTGCTCGAGTTCGAGGATGTCGAACCCGCCGTACGGGGTGTCGATGCGGTGGTGTTCGCCGTCGGGTCGGGTGGCGGGCGAGAGGTGACCGTATACTCGCAGGGCATCGCGAACGTGCTGCACGCGATGGCCACGCACCGGGTGGACAAGCTCGTCGCGATCAGCGCGGCGGGCGCGTTCGCCCGCAAGGACCCGCGCATCTCGCTCGGGTTCCGGCTGATGATGTCGACGGTCCTGAAACCGGTCTACGACGATATGGAGCGCATGGAGCAGCGCATCGCCGCTTCAGGGGTGGACTGGACCATCATCCGCCCAGTGGGGCTGACCGATGGCCCACTGACAGGCGCCTACCGTGTGTCGCTCGACGGGTCTTTGCTGCCCAAGGCCGTGCGGGTCTCGCGGGCAGACGTCGCCGCACTCGTGCTCAAGGCCGTCGAGACCCGCGCTTACTCGCGGTCGACGCTCGTGATCGCCGAGTGAGCTGACCGGATCTCAATTGCGAGGGCCGGGAAGCCGCTTCACCGCCTTTTCGGCATTCGACCGGAGCGCCGCCAGTACCGCGCTTGTCCCAGGCGCACCGCCCGAGCCTCGTCGTATGGCGGCCCACACCATCCGGTTGAGCTCAAGGTCGGCGACACGCCTGATCGCCACCCCCGGGGTCTCGTAGACGAGTGCGAGCGGTGGCACGAGCGCCACCCCCAGACCCGCGTCGACGGCTGCGAGGATGACGTCGATGTCCATGGAGTGGAAGTCGGTGCGCGGCTCGAAGCCGGCGCGCCTCGCTGCGGAACGCACGAACTCGAGCATGGACGTCGAGTCCCGGCCCACGATCCACTGGGACTCGGCGAGCGACGTCAGCGCGACCGGCTTCTTGCTGGCCGCGGCAGGGTGTGCGACGGGCAGGGCCAGGTAGACCGGTTCGGAGAACAGCTGCTCGCGCTCGACGCCCTCGTCCTCGAGTCTGGGCAGCGTGTCCCATTCGTAGGTCAGGGCGACATCGACTTCGCGGGCCTTCAGTGCGGGGATCGCCTCCTCGGGCTCGAGGTCGACCATGGAGATGCGCAGGTTCGGGTGGGTTTGGTTCAGTTCGAGGAGTGCGGGAACGAGCACGGTGCGGGCGGCGCTGGGGAACGCCGACACCCGCACGTGACCGACGATGCCCTTGGACGCGTTCGCGAGGTCGGCTTCGGCCTTCTCGATCGCGGCGAGGATGTGTTCGGTGTTGCGGACGAGCCGTGCTCCCGCGTCGGTCAGCTGTACGCCGCGCCCCCGGCGTTCGAGCAGTGGTACACCAGCCTCTCGTTCAAGAACCGCCATCTGCTGGGAGACCGCAGAAGGCGTCATGAACAGCGCTTCAGCGGCTGCGGCCAACGTGCCGCGGGCCGCCACTTCTCTCAGGACGAGCAGTCGATTCACGTTGAGCATAGATAAGCACAACTTACTCTATATGTAAGAACACAGCAATTGAACTACATGATATCGGGTCCGATACTACACATGAGGCCGGATGATCCATGAGTGTCCCGCACCGGCCGTGAGAAGGAGGCCACGATGTTCGACAGCTTCAGCGAAGGGTCCGTCTACTACGGTCGAACCTTCCTGCTCGTCGCCGGCGCCATCGCGCTCGCGCTCATCGCCACTGCGCTGTAGTCCTGGTCCGCTCCCTTGGGCCGCCGCTGGCATCCCCCGGCGGCGGCCAGGGTCCTCCTCGGTCTCCGACGGCCGTCGTCCCTACCCGACGCTCCGTGAGAATCACGGGGCGTCGTTCGTTGTGGGAATCGTCGTTGACAAGCGGGCCGTCGGGCGCGAACTATGACTAGCGAGCGCGGTCGCCCGGTAGCGAGGAGGCATGGGATGGACGAGCGTACACGTGTGGGGATGCCGCGCCCTGCTCTGCTCAGGCGCGGCGCGACGGTCGACCCGGTCTTCTGGATCGCGTTCGCTGTGTCCACCCTGTTCGTCGCGGCCCAGATCGCGTTCGCGGTCGCCTTCGTGCCGGTGATGCTGTTCGCCTACCGGGAGGCGGGACTCGAACTGCCGTGGCTGCTCGGTGTGGCCGACGCGCTCGGACCCCTGGGTATCGTCCTCGTGCTCGCGATACTCGACGCCCTCGTGTTCGCCGTGTTCGCATGGGCTTCCAAGCGCTACTGGCTCGGTCTGCTGTTCATTCCTCCTCTGCTGTATCTACTCGCCGCGTTCGTGCTGTTCGCCTCAGGATTCTCCGGGACCGAGGCCATCTTCTTGCGCTGAAGACGGTTCACTTCCTCACTTCAGCACAGTAGAGTGATGGGGTCTTCGTGGCGCACCAGCGCCGCAACGGACCGTCTGAAGTGATGGAGGAGACTCACGCCATGCTTTCGCTCGCTCTGCCCAAAGGCTCGCTCGAAGAACAGACGTTGCTGCTGTTCAGCCAGGCCGACATCGCCATAAAGAGGTCGAGTCGCGAGTACAACCCCACCTGTGAGGACCCTCGCATCGAACGCGTGAAGATCCTGCGGCCCCAGGAGATCCCCCTGTACGTCGAGCAGGGCTACTTCGACCTTGGGATCACAGGGCACGACTGGGTCCGTGAGAGCGGGGCTGATGTCGTCGAGGTCGCCGAACTGCCGTACGCCAAGACCGGGACGGGCGTCGTGAAGATGGTGCTCGCCGTGCCGCAGGAATCCCCGATCGAAAGCGCGCGCGACATCCCGCCGAAGAGTCGCATCACCACTGAGTTCCCCAAGGTGACCAAGGCGTTCTTCGACGAGCTCGGCATCGACGTCGAGGTGCACTTCAGCTACGGCGCGACCGAGGCGAAGGTCCCCGAGATGATGGACGCGCTCGTCGACCTGACCGAGACCGGTTCGACGCTGCGTCGTAATGGCTTGAAGATCGTCGACGTGATCCTCACCTCGACGACTCGTCTGGTGGCGAGCCATGATGCCTGGGCTGACCCGGTCAAGCATCGCGAGATCGAGGAGATCCGCACACTGCTCCTGGGTGTCATCGAGGCGCGAGGTCGTGTGCTGCTCTCGCTCAACGTGGCTCACGACAAGCTTGACGATGTCATCGCCGTGCTCCCGGCGATGAAGCGCCCGACCGTCAACAAACTCTACGGTTCTGAGGACTACGAGATCACGACGGTGGCCGACAAGTGCGACGTGAACGTGCTCATCCCGCGGCTGAAATCGGCGGGCGCAGAGGACATCCTCGAGCTGCCCATCAGCAAGATCGTCCGCTGAAACCCACGGCTCCCTCACACTTCGGAGCGTCTCACGCGCTAGACTGGGTGGTCGAGAAGGAGCGTGATGATGGCCAAGACGGGGTGGTGCCGCGAGTGCGGCGAGTGGGTCCGGACCGAAGGCGACGGGACGTGCCCGAAGGGACACGGCGCGGAGTGTATCGACGCCGTGCATTCGTCTGAACCGGGTTCGACCGCCTCGCAGGGCGTGGGTGTCGGCGAGATGCCCGCGTCGTTCGAGAGGTTCGGCTGGGGCGCATACTTCCTCATGCCCATCTGGGGCGTCGTGTACGGCTCGAACGCGGTGCTCGGCTGGTGGCTCTTGAGTCTGCTCGCCACGTTCGTCATCGTCTCTCTGGCTGCCGGCGTCACGCAGCCGGCTGCTCTCGCGGCCGTTTCGTCGGCGTCGTCGGTCGTCCAGATCGCGATCCACCTGTGGGTTGGGATGAACGCGTATCGCTGGCTGTGGAAGCGCGAACAGATGCGTCTGGCCCTCGTGCCCGATGCACGCCCGCGCTTCTCGGTGTCGACGTTCATGGCCAAGCAGGTGCGCTGGCTCGTGGCAGGAGCGACGCTCACGGTGTTGTCCGTGCTTGGTCTCGCGTTCCTGCTCACCGGCGACCCGAACGCCGTGGCTGTGCGAGAGCAGCTCGGCGTGACTCCCACCGAGATCATGGCTGCCGCTGTGTGGACGGTCGCCGAAGTCGCGTTCGCCGTGTGGCTGGCGGGCCGCATGCGTCGCGGTGAAGCCGACGACGATGTGCTCGACCAGACGGCCTAGGATGCCCGGGCCCATGCAGGCGAGCGACGCCCTCACCATCGCACACGGAGTCCAGATGCCTCGGCTGGGCTTCGGCACGTACAAGTCGCTGCCGGGCGAGGTCGAGGGGGCGGTCGAGTACGCACTGCGAGTGGGGTACCGCAGCATTGACACCGCTTCTCTCTACGGCAACGAGGAGGGGGTCGGGGCGGGGTTGCGTGCGAGCGGCGTTCCTCGCAGCGAGGTGTTCGTCACGACGAAGGTCTGGAACGACGAGCAGGGCTTCGAGGGCACGCGGGCCGCGCTCGCTCGCTCGCTTGAGCGTCTGGGGCTTGAGTACGTGGACCTCTACCTTGTGCACTGGCCGGTGCGCGCGCACCTCGAGGGCACCTGGCGTGCGATGGAGTCGCTGCTTGCAGAGGGTCTGACGCGCGCGATCGGTGTGTGCAACTTCCTGCCGCACCAACTCGACGCGCTGCTGAGGATCGCCGAGGTCCCGCCCGCGCTCGACCAGGTCGAGTTCCACCCGTGGCTCCAACAACCGCAGCTCCAGATGTATCTGGCAGAGCATGACATCTCGCTCGAGGCATGGGCGCCCCTCATGAAGGGCCGCGTCGGCGAGGAGCCGTCACTGGCCGCTGTGGCCGCTCGCCACGGGGTCACGCCGGCCCAGGTCGCCATCCGTTGGATTCTCCAACAGGGCTACATGACGATCCCGAAGTCGGTGCACGAGGAGCGCATCCGAGAGAACTTCGACGTGTTCGGCTTCGAGCTCGATGACGAGGACATGCTCATGATCGGGCAGGCCGACCGTGGACAGCGCTTGGGCCCCGATCCGGACCTTTACGCCTGGGAGTGACACGAGAAGGGGCGCCACAGCGGGCGCCCCTTGGCAGTGCGTCTTGTGGTGGTGACTCAGTAGTTCTCGCACCACAGCTCGTAGTACGCCTGCGGATGTTTGCACGCCGGGCACAGCTCAGGCGCCGACGGGCCCTCGTGGACGTACCCGCAGTTGCGGCACTTCCAGCGCACGAGAGTCTCGCGTGCGAACACGCGCCGGTTCTCGACGTTCTCGAGCAGCTTGCGGTACCGCTTCTCATGCCAGCTCTCGACCTCGGCGATCTCGCGGAATGAGGTGGCCACCGCCGGAAAGCCTTCCTCGTCGGCGACGTCGGCGAAGTTCGGGTAAAGCTCGCTCCACTCTTCCTTCTCGCCCTCGGCTGCGGCCAGGAGGTTCTCGGCGGTCGTGCCTATCCTGCCGGCCGGGTACATCGCCGTGATCTCGACCGGGCCGCCCTCGAGGTACTTGAAGAAGACCTTCGCGTGCTCCTTCTCGTTGTCGGCGGTCTCGGTGAACAGAGCGCTGATCTGTTCGAAGCCCTCCTTCTTCGCCTGGCTCGCGAAGTAGTTGTAACGCATGCGCGCCTGGCTCTCGCCGGCGAACGCCTTGAGCAGGTTCTGCTCGGTGCGGGTTCCCTTGATGCTGGGCATGGAGGCTCCTTTCGGTGCATCGGGGACAGTGAGTAGGTGATACCCGAAGCCGAGGCCGGCTACGCGCCGTTTGGCTCAGGGCCGCGACGCGGCGTGGCCGTCAGCGCTGTTCGCGATCCAGGAGCGCTCGCTTGCGGTCGATGCCCCAGCGGTAGCCGGCAAGCGAGCCGTCAGCGCCGATGACGCGATGGCACGGCACCACGACCGCGAGCGGGTTCGCGCCGCAGGCCCGTGCGACGGCGCGCACCGCGGTCGGGCTTCCGATGCGTCGCGCGAGCTCTTTGTAGGTGACGGTCTGGCCGGGGGCGATTCGCGTGAGCGCGGTCCAGACGCGCTGCTGGAATGCGGTGCCGCGGACATCAAGCGGCAGGTCGGCCACGTCTGCGGGGTCGTCGACCAGCGCGACGACTGCGGTCACGAGTGCGGCATCATCGGGTCCGCTGGGCCGGATGTCCGCACGCTCGAAACGGGCGCGAAGGTCGGCCAGAAGTGCGTCGTCCGACTCGCCGAACGCGATGAAGCAGACACCACGGTCGGTCAGGCCCACGATGATGCGCCCGAGGGACGAATCGGCGAAGGCGTAGCGCACGACCTCGCCGGGCGCGCCGCGGCGATAGGCCGCGGGGGTCATGCCCAACAGTTCGCCATGACGTTCGTACACGCGGCTGCCTGAGCCGTAACCTGCCGCATACACCGCGTCGGCTACCGTCGAACCGGCGGCGAGGCCCTTGCGCAGGTTCGCCGCTCGAGCCGCGTCCGCGTAGCGCTTGGGTGTCAGGCCGACCCGTTTCACGAAACGTGTCTTGAGGGTCGAAGGTGTGAGTCTGACGGCCGAAGCGAGCTCGGCGAGCGCAGGAACCGGTTCGCCGGAGCTGATCGCGTCATCGATGAGCGCGATCACGCGGACGATCGGGTCTGTCGAGGCGGTCTTCATGCGGTCAAGTGTAGCCTCGCGAACGAACACGAAACCATCCGGTTCCGCATCACTCACAACGTGAAGCGGCGCCCCTCGTGGAGTTCTTCGAGCGGGTAGAACGTGCCGCGCCACACGACCCCGCCGCGTCGATGTGCGAGGTAGGCGGAGCGAGCGACGCCGAACACCATGAGCGCGACGCCGACCGGCCACAACAGACCGGCGGCCCACGTATGGGTGTTGACCCACAGCGCGGAGCAGAACACGGCAGTCGTCAGCATCAGCGATACGGCCCCAAGCGCGAGTAGCCAAATGGGTCCGCCGAGGGCCCCCGCGATCGTGGCGGCGAGGGGCGCATACTCGATTGCGAGCAACGCTGCGAATGCGGCCAGCACGAGTGCGAATGGGCGGTCGGCCAGCGACGAGCCGTTCTTCTCGACGCCTCGCAGGTACTCGCCGACCGACCGGTACATCGCCACGCGCGCAAGCCCGCGCCCATTGAGCATCGCCACCGTCCCGCCTGCGTCCTTGACCATCTTGCCCAAGGCCACGTCGTCGCCGGTCTCCAGCCGCAGGTGTTCAAAGCCGGGGGTTCGTTCGAATGCGCTTCGGCGCACCAGGTTGAACGAGCCCGAACCGATCACGGTCCGCCGTGTCGGGTCGGTCACGGCCTTCGGGTCGACGAGCAGGGCGAGCGCACGCATGAAGTGGGCCCACGCCGCGTCGACGAGCACGCTGCCGGTGCGGAACTCGGGCACGAGCGCGATCATGTCGAGGTCTTCGGCGATGGCGTACGCGATCGCACGGCGCAGCGCTCCGCGGACCACGAACACGTCGGCGTCGGAGAACAGGAGCCACTCACCAGTCGCCAGCTGAACACCGCGGTGGAGCGCGTTGACCTTCCCGAGCCAACCTTGCGGCAGTTCGTCGATGCGTATGAGCCGCAACCGGGCGTCGCCGGCCGCCGCATCGCGCACCGTCGCACCGGTGCCGTCCGTGGAGCGGTCGTCGACGAAGATGAGCTCGAGGTCCGGGTAGTCGTCAGCGAGACGCGACGCGATGGCGGCCCCTACGGAGTCGGCCTCATCGCGAGCCGCCACGATGATGCTGACACGCGGCCAGCGCGCAGGGTCGGGGGAGCGCTCGTTGGCCAAGGGGCGCAGGTGGGAGAGGTTGCGCCAGAAGACGGCGCACTCGACGACGACGAGCACGCACACAGCGCCGATCAGGTACGCCGCAAACGTGATCACGGTCACCAGTATACGTAAAGCTCACACGGTGCTTACCAAGGTGTAACCCGAGCGATCCGGGTGTGTGTATCAATCAGCGAGCCCGCCTGTTTCGGCGTCTGAGGCAAGGTCACATCATCTGCTGCGGTTGATTCGGAAGGACTGTCGAAGTGGGCACTCTGTACGACCTGTGCGTTCGCGCGGGAAAGGAACTCGAATCCCGTTATGGCAACGACCCGATCGGTCTGGTGCGCGCCAAGGGCGAGCTGGCTGCGAAGGCCGGCTTCCTTGTGACGCTGGTGACACCGAACGACGTCGACGACCAGGAGAAGCGCGAGCGCCTCGTGCGCGCCGCCATGGAGATGGGAATCCAGCTGTGACATCGCCCGAGAAACGCGTTCGCACCACCGTCCGGGCGCGCATCGTGCTGGCCATGTCCGTGGTGGTCGTAGCGAACCTGGTAGTCGGCGGATTCGCATCGTTCCAGTACGCGCGCGCAGCGCAGTTCGCGGCAGTGGCCGCCAAAGCTCAGCAGCGCTCCGGGCTGGTCGCTCAAGCGAGCCAGCGGCTCACCGAGTTCTTCTCCGAGGCCAGTGAGCTCGCACTGGGCATGAAGGCGTCGACTCGCTCAGAGGAGATCTCCACCGAGTACGGTGACCTCATCGGCGCGGACCGGACCGTCTCGCATGCACTCGAGCGACTGTCAGGAGTGCTCCCCGGAGAGCAGAAGGTCGCGGTCGGCGCCGCATGGGATGAGGTCCGGACTGACGTGGCTCGTTGGATCAACACCGAGGCGTTGTCCGGTGGCACCCCGATGCGTCTGCGGCGCATGGAGGACGGGTCGTTTCGAGCGAGCGTGGAGACGGATCTCTATGCGCCGACAGGGACGTCACCGTCTGAAGTGCGTCGCGCTGTCTACGTGAAGGAAGAGGGATTGCGCGACGGGCTGTTGCGCCGACTCGCCCGCGCCGCCGAGGCAGATGCTCGTGCGGCTGAAGCGGCGTCGCGTGATGCTGGTGAGTTGGCGCAGCGCGCCGTCCTCACCTCGATCGGCTTGGCGCTCCTCGTCGCGGTCGCGATGAGCGTGTGGCTGTACCGTTCGATCGCGACGCCTCTCTCGCAAGCCAAGCGTTTCTCGGATGCCGTCGCTTCTGGCGAATTGGACGCATCGATAGTCCACCGCAGCGGTGACGAGATAGGTGCGCTCACCCATTCCGTGGAGAATATGCGTGATGCGGTGGTGCAGCGACTGGACAACATCCGGGAGCTGGCAGGCGTCGTGCTCGTGTTGACCGAGAGCACGGCCGGGACGCTTTCCGCGGCCGAGGTCGCGGCCAAGGAGGGCTCAGCGGACAAGGCAGCGACTCTCATCGCCGAAGCGAAGACCACGACGGACTCACTCAAGGACCTCGCCTCGAGCATGCTCGAAGCGTGACGCCGCGATGCTCCAGTGAAGGGAAATCGCCCTCAAGCGTTGAACTGAACCCGTGCGGGTGGATGCGGGTCCGCCCGGGCGCGTCGGCACGCCCGGGAGAGAAGGGGGCACTACATGAACCTCACTCAGTTCAACGTCTGGCTCGATGTCGCGTTCAGCACGATCTATGTGTGCGTGCTGTTGTTCCTCGTCTGGCACTTCGCGATGTTCGTGATCAAGGGGCGTTTCCGCAGGGCGTTCATCGAAGGGAAGTGGCCCGAGCACGACTCGCGCCCTCCTGCGACTCCGAAGGTGCTGCATGCGGCGCACATGTTCTCGATGATCATCCTGGGCTTCACGGGGATGTACATTCGCTTCCCGTTCTTCTACGGAGGCCGCGAGTTCATGACCCGTACGCACTACGTCTTCATGATCATCGTCATCGCGGTGCTCATCTGGCGCGTCTGGTACGCCTTCTTCTCCAAGACCAATGCGGACTGGCGTGAGTTCGCCATAGGCAAGAAGGACCTCGCCACGGTGCTCGGTGTCCTCAAGTACTACGGTTACCTGAGCGATGAGAAGCCGCACGTGGCCAAGTACAACGTCTTGCAGAAGATGTCGTACAACCTGTTCCTCGTGATGATGGTCGTCCAGGCGATCACCGGTCTGCTCATCTGGCGCTACCAGTTCCCGCTCATCGATGCGAGCATCTACAACGCGACCGCCGCACTCGTGGGAGCCACCGGCGTGTGGATGATCCGGATGGTGCACTACGTGCTCAACTGGGGATTCATCATCATGACCACCGTCCACCTGTATCTGGCGTTCAGCGTGGACGTCCCGTGTGCGCTCGACTTCTTCGGGATCAAGGAGCTCGAGATCAATCCCAACGCGCACGCACACGGGGATGACCACGGCGAGCATGGTGACTCGTCGCACGGCGGCGGGGGACGCGGGGTGAACGAGCCGCTTCAGCCTGAGCCCTCGGTCTAGGCTTCGCGCAGGGGGTGCGATCCGGTCACTCGGGTCGAACCGGGGTCGTCTGGCGAGCACGAACGGCGTGTGCGTGCTACCCTTCACACCCGCGGGCGTTCGCCCGTGCCCGAAAACGCGTCCCTCTCACCCTTCGGAGCTGAACGAGCGCATGCGCGCGAACGACATACGCAACATCGCCATCATCGCCCACGTCGACCACGGCAAGACCACGCTCGTTGACCGGTTGCTTCACACCACCCACGTCTTCCGTGAGAACCAGCAGGTGGCGGAACGTGTGCTCGACTCGAACGATCAGGAACGAGAGCGCGGCATCACGATACTCGCGAAGAACATCTCCATACGGTACAAGGGCGTCAAGATCAACGTCATCGACACGCCCGGCCACGCGGACTTTGGCGGTGAGGTCGAGCGCGTGCTCAAGATGGCCGACGGCTGTCTGCTCATCGTGGACGCGTTCGAAGGCGCGATGCCGCAGACGCGCTTCGTCCTGCGCCATGCGCTCGAGCATGGCCTGAAGCCGCTGGTGGTCGTGAACAAGATCGACCGCGACGGCGCCAGGCCCCACGAGGTCATCGACGAGGTCTTCGAGCTCATGCTTGAACTGGGCGCGGACGACGAGCAGCTCGACTTCCCCGTCATCTACACGAGCGCCGTGAACGGCTACGCCCGGCTCGACCCTGACGATGGCAACGCTGACATGCTGCCGTTGCTCGATGCGATCATCGAGCACATCCCGGCACCCGATGTCGACGCGGACGGTCCCGTGGCGCTCCAGGTGTGCACCATCGACCACTCGAGCTTCGTCGGCCGCATCGGCATCGGCCGCATCTTCTCCGGCACGTTGAGAAGCGGCGAGCGCATCCTCGTCATCAAGAACGACGGTACGCGTTACCAGGCCAATGTGAAGCAGCTGATGACCTTCGAGGGCATGACGAGACGTGAGGTCGAGTCGGCCCATGCGGGCGACATCGTGGCGGTCGTGGGGGTCGAGGACGCCGACATCGGTGACATGTTCACCTGTCGCATCGACCCGATCACGCTCGCGCCCATCCACGTCGAGGAGCCGACGATGTCGGTCGTCTTCGAGGCGTCCACCAGCCCGCTCGTGGGTCAGGAGGGCGAGATCGTAGGGGGACGTCAACTCAAGGAGCGCCTGTTCCGCGAGGCGGAGTCCAACATCTCGATGCGCATCACCGAGACCGAGGACAAGACCGGCATGGAAGTGGCCGGTCGCGGAGTGCTGCACCTGTCGGTGCTCATGGAGACGATGCGTCGCGAGGGCTACGAGTTCCAAGTGGGCCGACCGCGCGTGATCATCAAGACCGACGAGCATGGCAACAAGCTCGAACCCATCGAGCAGGCAGTCGTCGACGTCCCTGCCGAGTATGCAGGAAAGGTCATCGAGGTGTTCGGCACCGCCGGCGGCGAGATGACCGACATGGTCCAGCGCGACGAGCACGTGCACCTCGAGTTCCGCATCCCGTCGCGCGGCGTGATGGGCCTGCGCACGCGCATCCTGAACGCGACACGTGGCGAGGCCACCCTCTTCCACCACTTCCACGAGTACGGTCCGTACCGTGGCGAGTTCGGCGGTCGCCAGAATGGCTCGCTCATCGCGATGGAGACCGCTAAGTCCGTGGCCTTCGCACTCGACTCGCTCCAGCAGCGGGGTAAGCTCTTCATCGGTCCGGGCGAGATGTGCTACGAGGGCATGATCGTCGGCGAGCACGCGAAGAGCGGTGACCTCGTGGTCAACGTGGCCAAAGCCAAGCAGCTCACGAACATGCGCGCCGCGAGCGCCGACAAGGGCATCATCTTGGCCCCGCCGATCAGGTTCACACTAGAGGAGGCCCTCGAGTACATCGAGGACGACGAGCTGGTCGAGGTGACACCGAAGTCGATCAGATTGCGCAAGCGACTCCTGAACGAGAAGGACCGCAAGCGTCAGCGGAACGCGGGGTAGAGGTGAGCGCGCGCGTCAGCGTCGTCGTCCCGACGCTGAATGAAGCAGAGCGCCTGCCGCAGCTGCTCGACTGCCTTGCCGCCCAGACGGCCCCGCCGTTCGAGGTCATCGTGGCGGACGCCGGGTCATTCGACGGGACTCGTGAGCTGGCTCAGGCCGGAGGTGCGCGCGTCGTCGAAGGCGGCAGGCCCGCCGCCGGACGAAACGCCGGCGCGAGGGTGGCCACCGGGGACGTCCTCCTGTTCCTCGACGCGGACGTCGCACTCGTGCCGGAGCAGCTCGAACGAGTGCTGGCGGAGTATGAAAAACGTTCGCTCGCTGTCGCGACCGCACACATCGAGCCGCTCGAGCGCGAACCCCGCAACCTGTTCGCCTGCGACGTGGCCAACCTGTACCTGGACGTGATGCAGTATGTGGTGCCGCACGCACCCGGCTTCTTCATCCTCGTGCGCAGGGACGTGCACGAGCGTATCGGGGGATTCGACGAGTCGCTTGCGCTTGCCGAGGACCACGACTACGTGTCGCGGGCATCGGAGCACGGGAAGTTCCGGGTTCTGCGCTGCTGTCCGGTCGTCGCGTCCATGCGGCGCATCGAGAAGGAGGGGCTGCTCCGTCTCGCGTTCATGTACCTCTACTGCGAGATCCACGTCGTCGCCGGCATTCCGATTCGCGAGGTGCCGTTCGACTACGAGTTCGGAGCGTTCGCTCCCAGCGAGAGGCCTCGGCTCGCGGGGGCATTTTCCGAGCTCAGGGACCGGATGCGCTCGTTCGCCGAGGACATCGCCGCGCTGCCCGGCGACGCGGAGGAGAAGCTGCGCGCCTTGGGGGCCAGCGAGCTGGACCGCGAGTCGTTCGACCGCCTGTTGGGGGAGTTGCCCGCGCGGGAATTGAAGCAGTTCGAGCGCTACGTGCGAGCGAGGACCCGGTTGGCGCGGCGCCGCAGCAGGCGTGCGATCTCCGCGCTGCGCGCGACGACGCGGGCGCTTCTGCGCGACATCGGTTTGGGATAGTGCTGCGCATGCACCATTTGGGATAGTGCGGCTCACGCACTAGAATCCGGTTGAGGGGGATGGAGATCATCCTCGGGCACCTCGCCTGAAGGGGGTTGGGGACAGTGCGCGTGAACAGATGGATGGTGCTTGTCGCTGGTCTAGGGGTGACGTCGATGCTCGCTGGCTGTGGTGGGGGCGCGCAGGCGCCGACGGCCACGCCGCCCGCGGAGCCACCGGCTGCGGAGCAACCCGCTGAAGGCGAAGCCAAGGTCGCGCCGGTCGAGGTGGGAACCGCGGTCACCGTGGGCGACTGGACGCTCACGGCCAAGGAGGTCGAGCGTGACGACTCCGCCGGCGGAGCGAAGGCCGATGCGGGGCAGGAGCTCCTTGTGATCACGTTCGAACTGACCAACAACGGTGCAGCCGACCAGGGTATCGGACCGACGTCGTTCAAACTGACGACGTCCGACGGCACCGAGGTCCAAGCCACACCCACCAGTGAGCCGGAGTACATCTTCAACACACCACAACCCATCAAGGCCGGTGAGAAGCGCGAGATCAAGGTCGTGTACGCGGTGCCCTCAGGTACGGCCGGGCTCCAGTGGACCTTCGAGCCCTTCGTCGAGGGCGGCGTCGAGCCGGCGGTGATCAATATCCCGTGACGCAGGCGAGCATGTCCGGGCTCGTCGTCTACCGGCGCAGGAGCCGCAGCACGTCGGAGTAGTCGTCGGTCAGCACCACGCCGTCCGGCGGCCGCGTCCAGCCGCGTGCTTCGAACTCGTCCAGATCGCCGGGCCTCGCAACGACGAGCCAGCGTGAACGCTGCGCCGCGTAGCGCTCCCGTTCGGCTGTGGGTGGGTCGTACGAGCGAGTGAGCGCATCGAGGCCGGCTGAACGGGCGGTGGCGGCCACGGCGGGTGCCAGGTCGAAGTGACGGTTGGTCAGCTGGAACGCCATCAGCCCGTGCGGCCGCAGTGTCTTCGCATACGTGAGCATCGCCTCGCGGGTGAGCAGGTGCGCAGGGACGGCGTCGGAGGTGAACGCGTCGAGTACGAGGATGTCGAAGCTTCCCGGCGGTCGCGCGGTGAGCGACAGGCGTCCATCACCGATCACGATGCGTGGCTCGGTGGGTGCGTCGCGCAGGTAGGTGAAGTAGCGCGGGTCCTCGGCGATGCGGACGATCGCCGGGTCGACTTCGAAGAAGGTGAGCTGGTCGACGTCGCGGGCGTACGCCGCCATCGTCCCGATACCGAGTCCCACGACACCGATCGAGCCGCCTCGTGGCACGCGACGATCGTACACGGCGAACACGTCGCCGAGCGGTCCTGAGCGCACGAAGTACGAGGTCGGCTCCTTCCGGCGTACATCGGTGAACTGCAGGCCGTGGAGCGTCGTGCCGTGGATCTCTTCGCGTGCGGCGCCGTCTCGGGCCTGCCGGACCTCGGTTACGCCGAAGAACGTGCGCACACGCAGCTCGTGCGGGGGTGTGATCGCGAGCATGAGCACGGCGATCGCGATGGCCGTCGCGACTGCGAGCGAACGCATGCCGGGGCTCAGCCCGATGACCTGGAATCCGATGGCCGCGAGCATGGCGACGAGCGCGAACGCGTCGGCGGACGCGCGCGAGGCGAAGAGCAGCAGCACCGACGCCACGAGCGCGTAGGGCGCGAGCCGCGAAGCTGTATACCGTAGGACGTCCTTGGGGCGCGCTCGTCCGACCCGTGCGGTGTGCTCCGGTGCCCATGCCAGTACCGCGAGACTCGCGACGATGAGCATCGGGAACTCGAAGACGCCGTTGAAGAGCAGCGGCGCCGCCAGTGCGACGAAGGCCGTGGCCATCAGCCCCCCCGCGGAGACGAGCAGGTAGAAGCGGGTGAGCTGTGCCGCCGGCGGTCGCGCGGAGGCGAGGCGCCCGTGCAGGGCGAGGGCGAGTACCCCGTAGGCCAGGAGCATGAGCGGGATCAACAGGAGCGGCGGCCAACCGATGCGCGCGAGGAACAGGAGCCAGAGCATCGTCGCCGCGGCGGGCACCAGGCGCATCGAGAAGGCTGTCACGCGCGGCCCGAAACGCGAGAAGGCGATCGCGAAGCTGCCCAGGTACAGAGAGAGCGGGCCGATCCATAGCAGAGGAGCGGAGACGTGGTCGGTGGCCAGATGCGTCGTGGTCGCCGACAGCAGGCCGGACGGGACCGCGGCGGCGAGCATCCACCACAGCTTGAGCCGGACCGGCGGCGGGGCCTCACACGACACCTCTGCCACCTCGGTCGCGAGGGCCGCGCGGCGCAGCCGCCCCAGTGCGACCACGGCGAGCAGCCCGGCCAGCGCCACCAAGCCGACCGTGGCCGCCAGCCGCTGGGCGGCGAGCCCGAGGAAAGGCTCGATGAGAAGCGGGTAGGCGAACAGACCGGTCAGGCTTGCCGCGTTCGAGACGGCGTAGAGCCACCACGGGTCCGAACCGTCCTCGGCATACCAGGCCGAGAGCAACGGTGTCGTGGTGGCCATCAGCAACACGGGTGCGCCGGCGACAATCGCGAGTGCCGTGAGCACGTCAAGGACCGGCGGCACGCCGGTGTGCATGGTGATGCGGTCCTGGGTCGGGGCGAAGAGGGCTGCTACGACCGCGACCGCCGCGAGGGTGATCTGGGTGAGACTGGCGGCGGTCCCGCTCGCCCGGCTCGTCAACACGTGGGCGTACGCGTATCCAACGAACACCGTCGCCGAGAAGAAGCACAGCGCCGTGGTCCAGACGGAGGGCGTCCCGCCGAACGCGGGCAGTACCACGCGGCCCGCGTACAGCTCCAACGCGAACAGCAGGAATGCCGAGATGCTGATGGTGGCGAGGTGAAGTGCCGTGCGGCCCGTCCTCCTCTGCGCTGTCGTGTTCGTATCGGCGGACACACGGGCTCCTCGCCGGGGCGGTGGTTCGGTGTGCGCCAAGTATGCGGCATGCGGCAGGCTCACCGCTCGTCCCGCGACATCGCTGCGGGCTTTGGGGGAAGATTCGTCGCATGACCATCCGCACCGAGTTCCCCTGCGCCGTACGTGAGATCGAGCACACGTGGGTCCCGCTGTCCGATGGCACGCGCCTCGCGGCACGCATCTGGCTGCCGGTCGACGCCGAGATGCGACCGGTCCCTGCGATCCTGGAGTACCTGCCGTACCGCAAGAGCGACGTGAACGCGAGCCAGGACTCGACGCGCCACGCGTACTTCGCCGGGTTCGGCTACGCCGGGGTGCGTGTCGACCTGCGTGGCACCGGCGACTCCGATGGCATCATCTGCGACGAGTACCTCCTGCAGGAGCAGGACGATGCCGTCGAGGTGATCGCGTGGCTCGCCGCGCAGCCGTGGTGCACGGGCGAGGTCGGGATGATCGGCTACTCGTGGGGCGGCTTCAACGGTCTGCAGGTGGCCGCCCGACGCCCGCCGGCCCTGAAGGCCGTCGTGACGATGTACTCGACCGACGACCGCTACCGCGACGACTGCCACTACGCGGGCGGGTGCCTGCTCGCGAGCGACATGCTCAAGTGGGCCTCGTGGATGCGGATGTACAACGCGCTGCCGCCGGACCCGCGCCACCGCGAGGATTGGCGCGAGGTATGGCTCGAGCGGCTGGCGAAGACCCCCGCGTTCATCGAGCCGTGGATGAGCCACCAGACGTATGGCGACTACTGGCGGCAGGGTTCGGTGCGCGAGGACTATGCGGCCATCGAAGCCGCGACGCTCGTGGTCGGAGGCTGGGCTGATGCGTATACGAATGCGGTGCCGCGTCTGCTTGAAGGGTTGACGTGCGAGCGGCGCGGCATCATCGGGCCGTGGGCTCACGTCGCGCCGTACCGAGGCAAGCCAGGGCCGCTCATCGGGTTCTTGCAGGAGTGCCTGCGCTGGTTCGACCGGTGGCTCAAGGGCATCGACACCGGCGTTGAGAACGATCCGTTCCTGCGCGTTTGGATGCAGGAGTCGGTGCTGCCGGCCGACACCTACTACGAGCGACCCGGGCGTTGGGTGGCCGAGGACGCGTGGCCGCCGCGTGGCGTGTGGCCGGAGCGTTGGGTGCTGGGTTCGGACGGAACGCTGGCGCGTGGGGTGGCCGACCCGCCGACCGCCGCAGACGGCGTGCCCGTCGCGGTCTCGACCCCGCAGCACGTGGGCCGCATGGCGGGCGTCTGGTGCGCGAACGGACGCGAACACGAACTGGCGAGTGACCAGCGCGAGGACGACGCCGACTCGGTCGTGTTCGACTCGCCGCCTCTCGCAGAGTCGCTCGAGCTGCTCGGCTTCCCACTACTCCACTTGGAGGTGGCGAGCGACAAGCCGGTCGCGCTGCTCGCCGCGCGCCTGTCCGAGGTCGCGCCGGACGGTGAGGCGACGCTTCTGTCGTGGGGGCAACTCAACCTGACGCACTGCGAGAGCGACGAGACGCCGGAGCCGCTTGAGCCGGGACGCCGCTACCGCGTGACGCTGCAGCTCAACGCCATCGGCCAGCGGATCGCGGCCGGGCAGCACCTGCGCGTGGCGCTGTCGACGACGCACTGGCCGCACGCGTGGCCGTCACCGGAGGCCGCCACGGTCACCGTGTTCGCGGACGGGCCGTCGGCGCTGGAGCTGCCGGTGCTCGCAGAGCCGGGGCCGACGCTCTCCGATCCCTTCGAGGCGCCGGAGCAGGCGCAGGACATGTGGACGCACGAGCGAGATGAGCGCACGCGGGAGCGCACGCACGACGCGGTGGCGCGACGTGATCGCATCGAGGACCGCGAGGCCTCGGTCGAGCTGCACGAGGCGACCGGCACGCGATTCGGGACCGAAGTCGACGACGTGCTCGAGATAGCCAGTGACGATCCGCTGTCGGCTCGCGTGGTCACGCGGCGCGTCGCCAGGCTCGAGCGCCCGGGGTGGGCGGTCCGCGTCGAATGCGACGCTGAGATGACGTCCACGGCCACCGAGTTCGTCGTGACCGACAGGGTGCGCGCGTTCGAGGGCGAGGAGCCGGTCTTCGATGAGGCGCGGGAGTACCGGTTCCCTCGGAAGCTCATGTAGGTGCGCATTTTTTCGGACGACCAGCGCCAGCACGTCCGGCTCAGGTCCCGTTCGCTACACTGGGGTCGGACGACAGGCGAGGGAGGTCTGAGTGGACGAGCGGGCGAAGCACATGCGGATCACGGTCGCCGAGAACGGGCCGTACATGGTCTCCGGTGGCGTGCCGCTGTGGCGGGTCGAGATCGTCACGAACGACGCGGGTGAATCCGTGGGGTGGCGCGAGGTCGAGCGACTCGACGCGCCGTATCGCTACATGCTGTGCCGCTGTGGCCACTCGGCGACCAAGCCGTTCTGCGACGGTTCGCACGAGGTGTGCGGCTTCGAGGGCACGGAGACCGCCGGGCACGCGACGTACTTCGAGGCGGCCGTCAACATCGATGGCCCTGGGGTCCGGCTCCACGACGCTCGCCACCTGTGCGCCGAGGCGCGGTTCTGTGACCGCGCGGGGGGCCTGTGGAACCTCGTGGAGGCGTGCGACGACGAGGAGAAGCGTGCACTCGCCCGCGAGGAGGCGATGCTGTGCCCGTCGGGGCGCTACGTCTTCTGCGACGAAGGCTCCGACGAGGCGCACGAACCCGAGCTCGAGGCGTCTATCGCGATCGTGGACGACCCCGCCTTAGGCGTCGCGGGGCCGCTGTGGGTGCGCGGCGGCATCCCGATATTCGACGCCGCAGGCGAGCCGTACGAGGTCCGCAACCGGGTGACGCTGTGCCGCTGTGGCCACTCGACGAACAAGCCGTTCTGCGATGGTGGTCATGTGAAGACCGGGTTCCGCGAGTAGGAGCGAAGACGCGGGTTTGCGCACCGAGGGCGTCAGCTCTTCGTCCGCCGTCTATGTAGCCTGAGTTCGTGAGACCTGGAACGTACCAAGTGTCCCGGGCGAGCCGCACTGCTTCGGCCGGTCTCATGAGTCGGCCTGTCCCGGCTGGACGTCGAGGTCGTCTGTGCCCATGTCGCGGAAGGCGACCGCGACCTCGGATGCAGGGATGCCCGGGTCGTCGCCCAGATTGCGCCGGATCGCGGAGATGCAGGCTGCTTTCAGCTCGGCTGAGCGGCCCTCGTACAGCATGATGTCGACGAGCGTGAAGTGTGGTGTGCGGCACGGTGGCGCGTCGATGTGAGTGGCCGGCGTCTCGACAAGACGCAGGTGGACGCGGTCGTCCGGCACCCCGAGCGCTTCGGTGATCGCTTCACGGGTGCCACGTAGCACGGCCCGTACGTGGTCAAGTGTCTGGGGACCGGTGACGTCGATGCGGACGAGAGGCACGGGAGCGTCCTTCCATGCTGGCGAGAATCCGTCGACACACATCCTACCCCTCGAGCGCGGGTCGGCACGCGAGTCGCTAGCCCGACCGTCACGGGCGCATGCCCGAGGGCGCGATAGGGCGCACCGCCGACCGAGGAGGTGATCCAGCGTTGAGTAGTACGAACATCGCTGCGCTGGTCCGGTCCACCACGAGTCGTGCGAAGGCCGGAACCGCCTAGGCCGGCGACGCATGGGCGGGGGATTCCCCGCACCGCAACGGTCCATCCACCACGTACGTGAAGATAGAGCGTCGCTCGAAGTGCAGCGATGGAGAAGAGGGTCGCCGAGCAACTCCGGCGGCCCTCTTCGCGTGGGTACGTGCTGGGAATCTTCGAGCAGCCTACCCGCAGGCGCCGGGCGCGCAGCACGGCGACGCTGGCGAGAGACTCGGGTCGAGCGTGTGCACAGGCTCGCTCGTCGCCGAGTCGCGGCTCTTGAGGATGCACGTCGTGTCGACGCCCAGCGGGTCACCGAACTCGTGGAACGCCTTGGTGCGGCAACCGCGGCAGATTCGCGAGTACTCGCACTCGGCGTCGGAGCACCAGCCCTTGGCGTCAGTCTGGTCGAACACATACAGCTCTCGCACGGCGTCTGCCAGCGACATCTCGCGGATGTTACCGATGACCCAGTCCTGGGCGAACTGGCAGGGCATGATGCCGCCCTCGGAGTTGATGTTCATGTGGCCCTTGCCCACCGGGCAGGCCGACATGATCTTGAGGCGCTCAAGCCCCTTGCTCACGTCCACGCCACGCTCCTCGAAACGCTTGGCGAGGTAGGGGATCATCGAGGGCAGTGCGCCGATGTCGTACTCGAGCTTCACGTCGGGGTCGAGCATGTCGTCCACGATCACCTCGGCGAGCTCCTTCCACTGCGCGACGCTGATGCGCGAGTCCTCCTCGCCCGCGCTGCGCCCGCTCGTGATGAGGTCGCAGAGGTAGATGAGTCCGCAGTCCAGCTCCTTGGCCTTGGCGATGATGTGGGGGATGTACGGCAACGTCTCCTTGGAGACGGCGCTCTTGAGCGCCACGCCGACGCCCTCCTCGCGCAGGACCTTGATCGCCTCGACGACCTTCGCGTGGGTCCCTGGGACTCTGACCATCGCATCGTGGAAGTGCGGCGGGCCGTAGAGCGAGGTGGCGATCCAGTCGACGCCGAGTGTCTTCAGGCGCCTGGCCGCCTCGCGGTCGATCATCGTGGCGTTCGTGGAGATGACCACGTGCATGCCGCCCGCGCGTGCGCGCTCGAGGATGTCCCAGAAGTTCTTGCGCATCATGGGCTCGCCGCCGCTCATGAAGAGCACCGGCACCCCGGACTCGACCATCTGGTCGACGATGGCGATGGCCTCTTCGTCCGTGAGCTGTTCCGGCTTGGCGTGGCCGTCGGCTGCCATGTAGCAGTGTTCGCACAGGAGGTTGCAGCGATTGGTGATGTTCCAGATGACCTCGGACGGCCGGCCGAGCTCGACGGCCTTCAGGGCCTTGTCCTCGACCTCGGCGAGCGGTCCGTCGAAGAACAATGAGCGGACGTGTGCCATAGAACGCCTCCTGCGTGCCGGCGCCCCGCGTGAGGGGCGGCGAGTCTCACCGACGAGTGTACGCAAGCCGTTGGCCAATGTAACTGAATGTAACAACTATGACCTGGGCTTCGGCGGACGGCGGTGGGTCAGTTCAGTGCCACTTGACCGAAATCATGTCTTGCGACGCTCGCCTCGTGCACATTCGCAGTCGAGAGACGGCGATACGCCATGGCGAAAGGCGGTTCGATGAGCGCGACTGCACTGAAGACGTCCCCTGTGCTTGGCACTTCGACGGTTCATGTGAGCGAGCGCCACTCGCCGAGGATATCCGACACCTACGCGGTGTCGTACGCGTTCATGCTGCTGTTCCTCGTGCCCGGGGTGCTGTCGATCGCCAAGCTGCCGTTCCGCACGTACACGTTCGCCTACGTCTCGCTCGTCACGGTGCCGTTCGTCCTTGGGCTTGCGCTCACGTTTCTGACAGACAGCCGCGACCCGCTGCCCACGGTGTTCAAGCGCATCGCGATCCTCACGCCGCTGATCCTCATGAGCGGCGTCACGGTGATGTTCCTGAGTACGTTCCTGCTCGTGCCGATAAACACGTTCCTCGGGCCTGAATACCGCGCGATCACCACGCCGATTGCCGGCGTCATCCTGACTGTGCTCGTGGCGCCGCTGGTGATGGCGATTTGGCAGCGGTTGCGCATTCCACCGGACGTCCGAACGGTCTTCCAAGTGCTCGCCATGCTCGCAGCGTTGCTGCTGGCTGCCGTCGTCGTCTACCTCAGCGTGTTCGAAGTGGGTCGATTGGGCGAGATCGCGGAGGTCGCTCGCAAGGACCTCGTCATCTACGTCATCGGTGGACTGGTGTGGTACCTGCCGTCATTCGGGATCTCCGCCGGGGTCTGGCGTCGACTCGGGCTGGTGTAGGGGAGAGCGGGACAGTCCGGAGGTCAGTCGTGGTAACGGAGCTGCGCTATGCGCAGGTCGTCGCCTTCGACCTTGTGAACGACCCGGTGGGTGTCATCGATGTGAGGGCGGGCGCTTCGGCTGCCATTGGCAGCGCCCTTGGCAGCTCGTAGTCGAGCGCTCGAGCGACTGCGTCGACGCGCGCTAGGTCAGCGGTGCGGTACGCGTTCGCCTCCCAGCGGGCGACCTGCTGCTGTCGCACTCCGAGGCGCTCGCCGAGCTCACGCTGGGACAGGCCTGCGGAGCGACGCGCGCGTACAAGATCAGCTCCGATGTCCAGAATCGTTGTCATGTCAGATTGGGAGTATACAACACGCAAGTAGTAATAAACAACGTATAAGTAGTGAATACAGACCACGGCGTCATGTATGCAAGTGCTTGCTTGACAAACGCCCGCTCACTCCGCAGAATGCAGGCGAGCACTTGCACGCAGTATGTCAGCACCAGAGAGGGCGCCGATGAGCGCAGCAACCGATACCGCCGAGCGGATCGTCACGGCAGCAGCCGAGCTGTTCGCCGAACGCGGTTATGCGGCGACCACGACCAAGGCCATCGCCGAGCACGCCGGCGTGAACGAGGTCACGCTGTTCCGCATCTTCGGGAACAAGGCGGGCATCCTCAGGGCCCTGGGGGAGCGGTTCGCCGAGAGGTCGGCGCAGCGGGCCATGGCCGAGCGGCCAGACCCGAACGACGCTCGGGCGACCCTCTTGGCGCTCGCCCGCAATGAGATAGCCGAGTCGCTCGAGAACGGCGGAGTGGCACTGCGGCTCGCGTTCGACGCGAAGAGCGTGCCCGAGGTAGGGGCGCTGATCAGCGAAGGCCCAGCGGGCAATCTCGAGGCGCTTGCCAGCTACCTGGCGGAGTGCCAACGGGCGGGGCAGCTCCGTGATGACATCGATCCGCGGGTGCTCGCGGAGGCGTTCGGGGCGCTCACGTCCTCGTACGTGATGTACCGGACGATCATGGGTTTCCTGGACAAACCGACGGATGTCACAACCGACAGCGGAGTCGAGCAGCTGTTCGACGTCTTCTGGTCGGGCGCGGCTGCGCGAAGGGAGTGAAGGTGGAAGACGGGATGACACGGCGGAGGTTTCTCGCCATCGGTGCGACCGCGGTCGGCACCGTTGCGGTCGGAGGCGGCCTGGTGACGGCGGCGGTCCATGCGCCCGAGGCGCCGATGGAGAGCTACACGATGGGAGATGGAGAGATGAAGGCACTGGTCGTCTACGGTACGAAGTCAGGGTGCACCGAGGGGATCGCGAAGAGGATCGCCGAGACGCTGGCCGCAGCGGGCGCGACGGTCGACGTCCGGCCAGCGGCAGAGGCGGGCTCGCCGGACGGCTACGACGTCGTCATCGTGGGTTCGGGCGTCAGGGTCGGTACGTGGCACGAGGCCGCACGCACGTGGGTCGAGGCCAACGCGGGTGCGCTCAAGGCCATGCCGGTCGCGCTGTTCACGTGTGGGCTCACCACGGCCGCCGCTCCCGAGAAGGTCGCTGAGGTGCGCGCCTACACCGATCCGCTCCTGGCCGCGACGGGCATCGAGCCGGTCGATGTGGCGGTCTTCTCAGGCTGGAACGAGCCCAAACGCTTCAGCTTCGTGGAGCGCACGATTCTCAAGGTGATGAAGGCCCCGGTCGGCGATTTCCGCGACTTCGACGCGATCGCCGCGTGGACTGATGAGGTGGCCAAGAAGCTCGCGGCCGCGTAGGAGGGTTCCGGACGTGCACCGGGCGAATGTGACGCCGTACAGGTGGCCTCAGATGGCGGGTGCATACAGCCACGCGATGTAGGCCAGGTAACTCGCCATCAACACCGTGCCGAACGGTCGTCCGATCCGGCCTCGTGTCAGGAGAACGGCGATCGCGAGGACGGAGAACGCCAGCATCACGGGTATATCGACACGAGCCATCGTCGCGGGGACCGGCAGGGGTGCGGTGATGGCGGTCAGGCCGAGGATCGACAGAACGTTGAACACGTTGGAGCCGAGCACGTTGCCGACTGCGACATCCGGCTGACCGCGTCGCGCAGCGATCATCGAGGTCGCGAGCTCGGGGAGAGAGGTCCCGACTGCGACCACGCTCAGGCCGACGATCGCATCGGGTACGCCGAGCGCCGCGGCGATCTGGCGGGCTCCCGTGATGAGCCAGTCGGCGCCGAACACGAGTGCGAGCAGTCCTCCGGCGAGCAGCGCCAACGAGACCGGCAGAGAGACGCGCGTCTCGAAATCGGTCACCTCTTCGGCGTGCCAGTCAGACGCGGCCGTTCCAGCACGGACCTCACGACGGTACGAGAGCACGATGTAGGCGATGAGCGAAGCGAACATCACCGCGCCGAACCACGTCGGGATCCGGCCAATCCACCCGAGCGGCAACAGCAGCAGCGAAGACCCAAGGGCAACGAGCGCATCGATCCGTATGTCGCTCTTGTCGAAGGCGAACGGCTTCACCAGAGCGGCCGCCCCAAGTATCAGGGCGATGTTCGCGGTGTTCGAGCCGACCACGTTGCCCACGGCGATCCCGGGACTGCCGGCGAAGGCCGATCTGAGCGATACGAGGAGCTCCGGCGCCGACGTGCAGAAGGCGACCACGGTAAGGCCCACGAGCAGCGGTGAGATCCCCATGCGACGCGCGACGGCCACGGCGCCTCGCACGAGGAGCTCGCCTCCAGCGAGCAGAGCGATGAACCCGGCTATGGTGAGCAGCAACGACATGGCGCCATGGTGACACAAGGAGGCGCGAAACGGACGATCGTGCGCTCAGCGCCGCGGCGGGTCTGAGAGCACAGCGACGTCGCCGGTCCGAACCGGGTCGCGGTAGAGGTCGGCGCCAACGCGGTCGAACCCCATCACGCTCACTCGCTCGTCCATACGTGACGCTATCCGCGAGAGGAGCTCTTCGGTATCGAGAGGCGCGTTGGTGGCGAGCAACACGATCTCGCGGTGCGCGCCGACCGCGCCACCGGCGGAAAGCCCCACGGGGAACGTCCAGACGGTTCGGAAGGTCGTGGCGAGTGTCCGGTGCAGAGAGCGGAACGGCTTGCTGCGGTCGCCGACGACCGAGCCGTGCATGTTGTAGGCGAGCACGCCGCCTTCCATCAGGTGGCCGAATGCGAGGCGGATGAACTGCTCGGTCCTCAAGGGCAGGGGAACGACGTCATCGTCGAACGCGTCCACGATGATGATGTCGTAGGCGTCGGTCGTGGACTGAAGGAACGCGCGACCGTCACCCACGTGGACGGCGAGGCGTTCGTCATCGGGCAGCGCGAAGTGCGTGCGAGCGATCTCGGCGACGCGGGGGTCGAGCTCGACGGTGTCGATCATGAGCTCGGCATGGTCGCGCCACAGCTGTTTGACCACGGTGCCGCCGCCGAGTCCGATGACGAGTGCACGACGCGGCTCCGGAACCACCGCGACCGTCACGTGCAGGTATGCCGGGTAATCGAAATCGGTCTCGAACGGCGCGTCCACATACATCGACGATTGTTCGATGCGCCCGATGCGCAGGGTGCGGATCGCGCCCTTCTCGATGACGCGGATGTCGGGAACCTCAGCCATGATGGGGCGAGTATAGGACGTGGCGTCGCGGTGCGCGGTCAATCGGCCTCTCGACGGGTATCACCTGTAGTGCGCCCACGCGCCGGCGTGACGTCAGGGCGCTCACCGAGGGGAGTCACCATGACCGAACCGCTCGAAGGTCTGCTCGTCGCCAAGGACGATGCCGAGGTCCGGTTGCTGCCGGCGATGGCCAACCGCCACGGGCTCGTGGCCGGCGCGACCGGAACCGGGAAGACCGTCACGCTTCAGGTGCTCGCCGAGGCGTTCTCGCGTGTCGGGGTGCCGGTCTTCGCGGCAGACATCAAAGGCGACCTGTCCGGCATCTCCCAGCCAGGCGGGGACAATCCGAAGGTCGCGGAGCGTATCGAGAAGCTCGGGCTGGGCGAGTGGGGCTTCGAGGGCACGCCGGTCATGTTCTGGGACGTGTTCGGCGAGCAGGGGCACCCGGTACGCACCACGGTGACCGAGGTCGGTCCGCTGCTGCTCGGACGCATGCTCAACCTGAACGAGATCCAGGAGGCGGTCCTCACGGTCGCGTTCCGCGTGGCCGACGACAACGGGCTGCTCCTGCTCGATTTGAAGGACCTTCGCGCGATGCTCAAGTTCGTGGCGGACAACGCGAACGAGATCGGCACCACGTACGGCAACGTGTCGGCCGCGAGCATCGGAGCGATCCAGCGCGCGTTGCTCGCGCTCGAGGAGGAGGGCGGCGACCGGTTCTTCGGCGAGCCGGCGCTCGACCTGTTCGACTTCATGCAGGTCGACGCCAACGGCCGGGGCTACGTGAACATCCTGGCCGCGGACCGCCTCATGCAGTCGCCCCGCGCGTACTCGACGATGCTTCTGTGGCTGCTTTCGGAACTGTTCGAGCGCCTGCCCGAGGCCGGTGACCTTGCCAAACCCAAGCTGGTGTTCTTCTTCGACGAGGCGCACCTGCTGTTCACCGACTCACCTCCCGCCCTGCTCACGAAGATCGAGCAGGTCGTGCGTCTCATCCGCAGCAAGGGCGTGGGTGTCTACTTCGTCACGCAGAACCCCATCGACATCCCCGACACCGTGCTCGGGCAGCTCGGCAACAAGTTCCAGCACGCGCTGCGCGCTTTCACGCCGCGTGAGCAGAAGGCGGTCAAAGCCATGGCCGAGACGTTTCGTCCTAATCCGGCGGTCGACGTCGAGTCTGCGGTGACCGACCTCAAGGTGGGCGAGGCCCTCGTGAGCGTGCTGACGGCCGACGGCAACCCCGAGCCCGTCCGTCGCGCCTTCATCGTGCCGCCCCACGGGCGCATCGGCGCCATCACACCCGAGCAGCGGGCGGCGGTTCGAGCCGCCTCTCTGGTCGCGGGCCACTACGAGAACGTCGTCGACCGTGAGAGCGCTTACGAGGTGCTGGCCGCACGCGCGAAAGCCGCTGCGGACGCCGCGGAACAGGCAGCCGCTGCCGTGGTCGCCGCGGCTGCCGCCGAGGCCGCCGCCAAGCCCGCTGCCGCACCGGGCGCCGCGCCAGCACCGAGCGCCGCGCCAGCTCCGGTCGCGGGAAACCCGCTGGGCGACATCCTGTTCGGCAGCACTGGTCCGCGTGGGGGCCGGCGCGAAGGCCTGCTCGAGGCGATGGGCAAGAGCGCCGTGCGCGCCATGGGCAGCCAAGTAGGACGCCAGATCGTGCGAGGGTTGCTCGGTACGATCGTCAGTGGCGCAGGCGGGAAGCGATGATGTGAGCCGGTCGCCGCGCTTCGGCGGCTCAGGCTGCGTAGCACCGTCGTCGTCTTGAGGATGTCACCACGACGGAGCGACCGCTCAACATCTCCATCGCTGCGGCGTGGTTGGCGACGCGAGAGATGTCTCGTTGCGGACTGACGCCATCGAACTCCACATGAAGGTGGGTATCGGTCCACGCAGCGTGAACTCCGGTGACCTCGCCACGTGAGTCCAAGACCGCGGCCTCTGCCAAGCGGATGACCGCGGCCGCCCACAGGGCGCGGCGTATCTCGAGTGCCTCAAGTCCGCTGATCGACTCTGCTTTGGGCTCGAGATCGCATGCGTAGCAGGCGGCCACCTCGGCGATGAGCACCTCGTCCGGGTCTTCGCCGTCCAAGGAGATCTCGAACAGCACTCTCGAAACCGGTCCCCATAGACTCATCGCTCTGATGCACGGAAGTCCAGCGGCTGCCCGGGCCACGGTCGCTTCCGTGTTCTCCGGAAGACCATGCAGGTCAGTCAAGTGCCTGTAGAGTGCCACCGACAGTTGGGCGGTGGCGTCGGCGGAAGTGCAGGTCGGCGCGAAACACGAGCGTGAGGGCGTCTCAGAATGACGGTCGAGGGTTCTCACGATGGTCTGCTCGAGCATGAGTCCTCCTTGGCAGCCAGGGCCAGCTCTCGGGACGCTTCACGTACGGCTGGGACTCATGCTGCGGCGTCCTGCCGCGCATGTTGGGGCGCTTCGGGGGTCTCACGGAAGACCTCTCGGGACAAAGCAACAAATGCGACCACATATTGATACAAGCGGTTAGCGACTCACTCCGTAGCTTACAAGTGGCTCACAAGGGGTTTGCGCTTTCCTTACTTGGGACATACGCGCATGCAACCAAGCTTCGCGCGGCGTGAGGTCTAATCGGCGTGGGCGCGTCGCGCTCTTCTTCGTTCTCCAAGAAGGGGCACTTCCGTGGCACGAATGGACCTGCATGTGCACTCCCGTCACTCCGATCGCCCGTCGGAGTGGTTTCTCAAACGTATCGGCGCGGCGGAGTCCTACACCGACCCGACCCACATCTACGCTTCCGCGAAAGCGCGAGGCATGGATTTCGTCACCATCACCGATCACAACAGCATCGAGGGCGCGGTGGCCTTGGCGCGCGATCATCCTGCAGACGTGGTCATCGGTGTGGAATCCACCGTGTACTTCCCGGAGGACGGCTGCAAGTTCCACCTGCTGATGTGGGGCATCGACCAGGCACAGTTCGACCGGGTCCAGGAACTCCGTGAAGATGTGTACCGTCTCCGTGACTATGTTCGCGAGCAGCGTATCGCGCATTCGGTGGCTCACGCGACCTTCGCTGTCAGTGAAAGGCTCTCGGTCGAACATCTGGAAAAGCTGGCCGTCTTGTTCGACACGTTCGAGGTGATCAACGGCTCGCGTGCCGAACGGCAGAACGTGCTGTGGCAGCAGGCGTTGGCTCGGCTCACTCCCGAGTCCTTCGCTCGACTGGTGCGCGAGCATCGCATCGAGCCCTTTGGAGAGCGCTCGTGGGTGAAGGGGTTCACCGGAGGGTCGGACGATCACGCCGGTTTGTTGATCGGCCGGACATGGACCGAAGCCCCGGCCAAGACGCCCCAGGAATTCTTGTGCCGCATCCGCGAGAAGGCGACACAGGCAGGAGGGCGCCACAACGATTACCGTACGCTCGCCTTCTCCGTCTACAAGATCGCCTGTGATTTCTCGCAGGAGGGACGCACGCAACCCGCACGCTCCCTCATCTCAACGGTCTCGGACATGTTGTTCACAGACGATGGCTCCGAAGCGGGCGTCCTGTCCATCCGGGACCGGGTGGCGGTGATGCGGATGCGTGCGACTCCGCTCGGCAGGGCGGTGGCCGACCTGCTCGACGAATTGCGTGCGGGTCGCACGTCTTCACTTGAGACGAGGCTGGACACGGCGTACGACCGAATGGCGAGGGTCGCCGATGAGCTTGTGGTCATGCTGATGGACTCGGCGAAACGACATGTCGAACAGGGCGACGTGCTGGCGTTGGTTCGGGACGTGTCAGCCGCTTTACCCGCAGCGTTCGTGGCGGCCCCGTTCTTCACGGCCATGAGTGTGCTGCACACTGGTCGCGGGTTGTCAGAATCCATACGTTCGCGGTTCGGTCTGCTGGAGAGGGCCAGACCTCCGAAGGTGTTATGGTTCTCGGACACGCTGGACGACCTCAACGGCGTCTCGGTCACGCTGCGAGCGATGTCGAAGCAGGCAAGCAGACGCGGTCATGACTTCAGGCTGGTCGGCTGCCTGTCGTCTGCAGATGACCCGACGGGCGTTCTGGCGCTTCCATGGATCAAGGAGACCGGCCTGTCCTTCTACGAGCATCAGAAGATCCGGATACCCTCGGTGTTGCGTGCGATCAAGCTCATCCAGGAACACGGTCCGGACGAGATCTTCGTGTCCACGCCGGGCCCCGTCGGCATGGTCGGACTGCTCGCCGCGCGGTTGCTCGATGTCCCCTGCCGAGCCGTGTACCATACTGATTTCGCCGCGCAGCTCGAGCGGATCGCGGGTGATGAAGCCCCCGTGAGTCTTGTTGACGCGTTCGTGATGTGGTTCTACAACCAGTTCGACGAGGTATTGGCCGCATCCGGCGAGTATGCGACGCTGCTGCAGGATCGCGGACTCTCGGCACAGAAGCTGGGAGTGTTCAAAAGAGGGGTCGACACGGTGCGCTTCTCGCCTCGGCCCCATGTCCGGGAGATGACGCGACTCGAGCACCGTTTGGGCGAAGGCCCCGTCTACCTTTACGCGGGACGTCTGTCCAAAGACAAGGACCTCGATCTTCTTCTTGATGCACATGGTCTGGTAGCCAGAGAGGTTCTTGACGCGACACTCGTGCTGGCAGGGGACGGGCCCGACCACGACCATGTCGCCGATCGCGCCATGACGCTGCCGGGAGTCGTGCTCACGGGTCGTCTTGAGCAGACCCAGCTGGCGTTGTTGTACGCGGCTGCGGATTTCCTGGTCTTCCCCAGCGTGACGGACACCTTTGGCATGGCCGTCTTGGAGGCACAGGCAGCCGGGTTGCCCGCCCTCGTGAGCGCTTTCGGCGGCCCAAAGCAGGTCATCCTCCCTGGGCGTAGCGGGTTCGTGGTCGGCGCTCAGGAGCCTGAGGCGTGGGCGGAGGCCATCGCGCACCTTGTCCGTCTGATGCGTGACGACCCCGCCAGCTTCAGACGCATGTCGTCCGCCGCAAGGTCCAACGCCTTGTCGTACTCCTGGGATTCGGTCTTCTCCGAACTGCTGGGCTCCGCTTCCGCTGGGTATGAGCAGGATGTGAGTCTGCCTCTGGCACACGCGCTCGCTCGCGTGTAGGTTGATCTCGCGATCTCTGACGTGCGTGAAGGGGGATTCGCTGTGAATCCGAAGTTCGCCATTCCCGGTGTGGAGGCGCGTACACCCCTTGGGATCGCCGCCCCCGCCATGATCTTGGCCAAGGCCAAGCCGCTGTTCGACCTGGAGGAGGCCGCGGCAGGCGGCGCCGACATGGACGCGGTCCACGATATGCGAGTGGCCTCGAGGCGTTTACGTGAGGTCATGCGCCTGCTTGAACCACTGTACCCAGGCCGCGAGTTCTCTGTGTGGTACAAGCGCGTGCGCCGGGTCACGCGTGCGCTAGGTCCCGTGCGCGATTCCGACGTCTTCATCGACGAGTTCTCTCGGTTGTCAGAGGACCTGGCCGAGGGAGGGCGGCGTTGTGTGGCTTTCATGGTCGGCTATCGCATGGGTCAGCGAGAACAAGAACTCATACGCCTCAACGAGGAGCTGGCCCGTCTGGACCTGGCCAAGAGCCGTCGAGATCTGGCTCGCGTCGCCCGCTCGGTAGCGGGGACCCCGGACGCCTCGCGACCACTCTCGGACTTCGCGCACGCGGCCGTGGCGCAGCGCGCGGCCGTCGTGTTCGGCGCGCAACCGCTGGCGCTGTCCGAGGACAGGGTCTCAGAGCAGCATGCCCTGCGCATCGATTACAAGCGATTGCGCTATGCCGTAGAAGCGTTCGCTCCTTGCTACGGGGACGCTTTCGACGATCTGCACGAGACGCTGACCGCCTTCCAGGACACGCTGGGTGAGCTGCATGACGTCCATATCTTCCTGGACATGCTGCGCGACCCTGACCGGGTGGCGGCGGCCAAGCGCGCAGGCGTCGAGAAGGCTGATATACGGGAGGTGACCGAGCTGCTCGAGGCGCGTGCCCGTGGGCACTTCGCGCACTTCAGCGAACTGGTGGCGACCCATCCAGCGGAGCGCTTGCTGCCACAGCTCCTGTTGCCATTGACGGTTCAGCCGGAACCGATCGTGGCCGAGGCACAGGTTGTGCAGTCCGTCTCGGCTGGATCGCCGCCAGCCAGCCATGTCCCGGCAGTGGCATCAGTTGAAGAGCCGCCGATAGTCGGCCCCGTGGTCGTAGGTGCCGAGCCGTGGGCGCGCCCGGGTGACACAGGTCCGGAGGTCGTTTCGTGAGGTTGCTGCAGGCCATCGACATCGGCACCAACTCGGTGCGCTCGATCATCGTCGAGGTGCCGGTGGGTGGGTCTCACCGGGTCGTCGACGACGAGAAGGCGATGACCCGTCTGGGCGCGGGGCTCGAGGCGACCGGGACTCTCGATGAGCAGGCGGTGCAGCGCACCGTCTCTGCGCTGCGCGCCATGATGGACATCGGGCGGGCACGGGGTGTCGAAGAGGTGCGCGCGATCGCGACAGAGGCTTTGAGGCGAGCCGACAACGGAGAAGAGGTCGTGCGCCGCCTGGCTGACGAGGCCGGAATAGAGGTCGAGATCATCTCTCCTGAAGACGAGGGCCGCCTCGTGTGGCTGAGTGCTGCGCCGCTGGTGTCAGAAGCGCCGTTTTCCGCCGTCGTCGACATCGGAGGCGGGTCGGTCGAGGTCGTCCAAGCCGTGAAAGGCGAGATCGCAGCGATATCCTCGATGAGGTTGGGCGTCCGTGTTCTGGCCGAACGCTTCATGCAAGAGGACCCGATAACTGATGAAGCATTCAAGGCGCTGCGCAAACACATCCGCAAGACGCTTCGAGCGAGCGTGGGGCCGATCGCGACGAGCGCGGTGCGTCTCGCTGGCTCGGGGGGCACGGTCACGGCGACGGCCGCCTTGGTGGCGGCGGCTCGCGGGCGTCGCTACGAGTCGTTTCACGGACTCGAGATCGCGCGCCCTGAGGTCATGCAGTTGCTCGCCCAGATGAGCCACAGCGCGGCCGCGTACCGGGCCAGGATGCCCGGTATGCCGGCGGACCGCGTTGACATCATCGTGCCTGGAATGATGGTCCTGGCGGAGGTCATGAAGCTGTTCGGCGCCACGAGCGTGTTCGTGAATGCCAAGGGTTTCCGAGAGGGGATCGTGCTCGACACGCTTGCGAGCGACGGTGCCATCGACACCCGCCACGACCTGATCAGGGCCGTCCGCGATCTAGGGGCACGCTACCGGTTCGATCGCGCCCATGCCGATCAGGTGACACGTATCGCACTGTCGCTCTTCGACCAGCTGGCCGAGTCACTCGGCCTGGACCGTGCGAATCGCCCGCTACTCGAGTCGGCTGCGCTGCTGCACGACGTGGGCTACTACGTCGCCTATGACCGGCACCATAAGCACAGCTACCATCTCATAGCGCATTCGGCCCTGCCCGGGTTCACCCAGCGCGAGCTCACCATGGTCGCGGCGATCGCGCGCTACCACACCAAGGCGCTGCCGAAGCGCGGACACGAAGCGTGGGCGGCCGTCGAGCCAGCGGACCGCGCCACGGTCAAGGCGCTTGCCGCGCTGTTGCGGATAGCTGACGGGCTGGACCGTGGTCGTGGTGAGCGGGTCAGAAGCGTGCACGCCACAGACGACGGCAGCACCGTGCGGTTCCGGGTGCACGGCACCGGCGACCTGCACGCCGAGGCGTATGGGTTCAACAAGAAGAAGGACCTGTTCGAGGACACGTTCGGCCGTGAGGCCATCCTCGAAATCGCAAGCGAGCCGGACGGGCTGTTCTAGACCTCTGGGCACGCGCGGTCCGGGTGGCCGGAATGCGCCACCGAGTCCGAAGGGCGTCCTTCGCGCCAAGACGTCCTTTCGTCAGATCTCCTTGTGGCGCCCCATGATGCGGTCCCACGCGCCGAGTGCTTTGAGCCGCTCGATGCGCGCTCGTTGGACATCGAGTTCTGCGAGCAGCTTCTCGACGCGTTCACGTTCGATCTCGAGGGCTTTCTGTTGCTCTTGGGCTATCGCACGCTCCCATGCGACCTGTGCGAGTAGGTTGGCCCGGTCGGCCTCGAGGCGACTGATGCGCGCCAACGTGTCGGTCACCGCCGCGCCTTCGTCACCCGATGCAACCGACGCGGGCGCGGCGGACGCGCCGGAAGCAGCCGCGGTCCTGTTCGCCAAGGCGCCCAGTGTCGCTAGCTCGTCTTCGGACAACAGATAGCGCCCGGAGCCCTTACCACCGGCCCGACGCGGCCTGATCGCACCTTCCGCGATGCGAGCGCGTATCCACTTCGCTGAGACGCCGAGTTCGGATGCCGCTTCCTTCATGCTGATGTCCCGCTTGGCCATGACGACTCCCCTCGTCGCGGCTTTCGCGTTCGAGTGTAGCGCACCGCGAAAAGCGACAGGTTTCACGAAGAGTTCACGAACGTGTCACCTGACCTGCGGAAATGCTCGCCTTCTCGCGTCCGAGGTGGTACACCAGTATCGACGTACATCGAGCACGGGGACGTGAAGGGGGTGCTCCCGTGGCTGCAAAGAAAGATGCGAAGTCGAAGCAAGACGAGATTGACACCAGCAAGGATTCGAAGGCGAAGAAGTCCAAGGGCAAGAAGAAGTCAGCTGAGACGGCCAAGAAGGCGGTCAAGACGGCCACCAAGAAGGTGCCCAAGGACAAGTCGGCGAAGGGCGACAAGAAGCGTGATGCCAGGTCCGCCAAGAAGGCGAAGAAATCCAAGGCTGACGCGAAGAAGGCCGGCGCCAAGCCGTCCGCCGCGCTCTCTTCGCAAGGCGTGGCGGCTGTCACGGGTGCGGTGCCTGAAGCGGGCTACCCGAACCTCGCTCTGTGTGTGGTCGACGCCTTGTTCGTGCAGCGCGGCAAGTTGGCGGCAACGGGGCCGGTCTGCTCAGTGGTGACGTTCGGCTCTTCGGCGAAGTGGAAGCCGGCGCCGTACAGCACGAAGTTCACCACCGCGGATCTCGTGCGAGCGCTCGACGGGATCGGAGTGGATCAGCTCACGACAAAGGTGTTCTCCAGCGAGGCCAAGGCCCTCGGTTGCCCTGATCTGTCGCGCGCGCAAGTGGTGGTCGAGCTGTGTCGCTCGCTCGTGGATGCGGGAATACTGACGAAGCGTGACGCCCGTGACCCGGAGAACCGTGACGCGGTGGTGCGTGCGGTACGTTCGACCAGAGGGGCCGGTTCTGCCACAGCGGCGCGCATTCTCGAGCTGGCCGCCGAGTTCGACTTCGTCGGCGCGTCATGGCTGGCGGAGCACTTCTCGACGGAACTGGGGCGAGCAGTCGACACTCAAGAGGCCGAGGCGCTTCTGGCAGAGATGACCGCCGAGCTCGCCAAGTCGGATCCGGACATCAGTGCGCGGGACGTGGCCTTCGGGATCTGGCGGAAGAGAGCAGGCTTCTCACCGACGTTTCGATGCACATGAGGGATGACCGTACGTCGCGAGAGGTCGAACGCAAGTTCCTCGTCGACCGCGTGCCCGCAGAGGTCTGTGCGGTCGAATCGGTGCGCATCCGTCAAGGCTACCTGGCCGTCTCCTCAGAGTCCGAGGTCCGCATCAGGGACTCGGATGGCGACTACACGCTGACCGTCAAATCGGGCCGCGGGATCGAGCGCGCCGAGAGCGAGGTCCAACTGTTGGGGACGCAGTTCGAGAAGCTGTGGCCGATGACAGAGGGGCACCGCGTAGAGAAGCGGCGTATGCGGGTGGCGCTCGAGGATGGGCTCGTGGCCGAGCTTGACGTATACGAGGGGGGACTCGAAGGACTCGTGACCGTGGAGGTGGAGTTCGCCTCTCGCAGGGAGGCGGACGAATTCGTGCCACCGTCGTGGTTCGGCGAGGACGTGAGCGAAGACCACCGCTACAAGAACGCCTCGCTTGCGCGGTTCGGGTCACCTGTTCGCTGAGTCGAACGGCTGAGTGACGCTTGGTCGAACGGACGTGTGAGGAGCCAGGCGCAGATTCTCAGTGAGATATCGTCGTACGTTCGATAGAAGGACTGCAGTTGGTCATCGATGTCGTCCGGAGTCCGTGACGGGTCTTCGAACGGCCAGTGCAGCCAGATCGTATTGGCCGGCCACACGATCGGGCAGCCCTGTCTCGAGGATTCACACAAGGTGATGAGGTAGTCGGGCCTGATGGCGCCCATCAGGTCGTAGATGCTCTTGCTGACAAGCGACGAGATGTCGAACCCGCGCTCGCTGAGGACGCGCAGCGTCAGCGGATGTATGGCCTGAGGACCGAGTCCGGCGCTGAACACGTCCACGCTTCCGGCAGCCTGCCGACTGAGTATCGCTTCGGCCATCTGGCTTCGGCACGAGTTGCCCGTGCCGACGAACAGCACTATCGGTCGCATCTGACCAGCTTTCTTGACTCGCATCTTCCGCAGCACCGTACCGTGTGGCGATGGACCGATGGTTGCAAGAGCGCAAAGAGCGTGGAACATCGATGAGAACCGGGCATGCCGGTCGGACTTGAGCCGCCTGTGGTGACCGGTACGTGCGCGGTGATACGTTGTAGGGCAAGGAGGACGGGTTGATGAGCGAGTGTTGCGGCGGCGGAGCGCCAGTGCCCGACACGCAGGCCGCGTGTTGCGGAGGAGAAGCGTCCGCGAAGCCTTCGGTGCCCTGTTGCGGAGCGGACAGCGTCCCGTACGGATACGGGGTCGAATCACACGTCATCGGCACGGTCGACACGTTCGCCGGTCCGGTCAAGCGGATCGCGACCGAGCTGACGGGTGCAGACATCTTGGGGGCGCTGCGTGTGCGTCTGGGCATCTCGCGCGATGACTATCGAGTCCGCCCCGGTCTGTACGCGGTGGGAGGCCCGGACGACACCTCTCCGGTGCTCGTCACAGGCAACTACAAGCTGACCTTCGACACCCTTCGTCGCGAACTGACGGGGCGTGACCTGTGGTTGCTCATCGTGGACTCCAAGGGTGTCAACGTCTGGTGCTCTGCGGGCAAGGGTGTGTTCTCGACCGAAGAGGTGGTTCGCAGCATCCGTGACGTAAGGCTTGAACAGGTCGTGAGTCACACCCGGATCGTCTTGCCGCAGCTGGCGGCGACCGGGGTCGCGGCACATGAGGTGCGCGCCGCCACCGGCTTCTCGCCCATCTGGGGGCCGGTGCGAGCGAGCGACCTGCCCGAGTTCCTCGACGCGGGCATGAGGGCGAGACCGCGGATGCGACGCGTCGAGTTCGGGATCCTTGAGCGCGCCAAGCTCGTGGGTGTGGAAGCGTCGGTGTTGTGGAGCCCCAGGGTGCTCGCCGCGATCGCTTCTCTCGTCGTGGCTGCGTTCGTGGCTCCCCGCTTCTTGCCGGTGAGTGGAAAGCCGTTCCTTGCGGCGATGGTCGCGGGGGTGTCGGCGGTGGTCGCCGGAGCCGTGCTCGTGCCGTTGCTCCTGCCCTGGTTGCCGGGCCGCACCTTCTCGCTCAAAGGAGCGGTCACGGGAGCTGTGCTGGTCGGGGGATCGCTTGTCGCCCTGGCCGATGGCCCGCTACCGCTTTCCTCGTGGGGCCTGCTCGTTGCGGGTGTCGCGCTCGCTTCGTTCGTGGCGATGAACTTCACCGGCTCGACGACGTTCACATCGCCGTCCGGGGTGGAGTGGGAGATGCGCCGCGCGATGCCTCTACAGGCGTGCGGGTTGGCCTTGGGTGCGCTGGTGTTCATCGCATCGTTCTTCGTCGGGTAGAAGGAGCGGTTCGTGAGCGGCTTGCGCTACATCGAAGAAGTGGTATCGCTCGAGCTTGACGTCGAGCGGTGCAATGGCTGCACCCAGTGCACGCTCGTGTGCCCCCACGGGGTCTTCGCGATGTCGGAGGGTCGTGCGACCGTCGTGGACCGCGGGGCTTGCATGGAGTGCGGAGCGTGCGCGAAGAACTGCGCGGTCGGGGCGATCACGTTGCGACCGGGCGTGGGGTGCGCCGCCGCGATCCTGAACGGTTGGATCAGGGGCACCGAGCCGAGTTGCGACTGCTGATCCGAGAGTAGCCCACGCGTCTTGCTAGCGCTGGGCACGCCGCGGGCAGGCCGGCAGTCGCAGCAGTAGGCGCTCACAGCTACAGCTGTCACGACGAGCATGGCGTCGACCACGACGAGGGGGACGAAGAAGTAGGCGCTTCCCAGCACGCTCAGCCACAGCGTGACGAGGGTCGGGCCACGAAGCCGTTGACCGTCGTCAACCGGAGCGGCGGGTCCGTTCGCGATCTCGAGTGACGACCGTCGCCCGGCTGGACGCCTCGGGCCAGCGTCGGGTTGCGATGCAGTGGTGTCATGGCACTCCGCGATCCAGTGTCAGTTCGTCCCAGCGCGAAAGGAGGGACGTCAGGCGATTTCCGTTGCGCAGGGCGCAGATTGCTCTCGCAGGCGTGACCGCACTGAACCGCGTGGCGAGCTACCCCAGGATCCCATTGAGGTAACTCGTCGCCTTCTGGCCGCTGTCGGGAGCGATGCACACGGCGACGCCGCTGCGACCCGGCTCACTCAGGTAGCGGATCGCGCCGGCGGCGATCGCCGCCGCTGACGGGCCCACCATCAAGGCCTCTTCGCGGTAGAGTCGCCGAGCGCACTCGTCGGTCATCTCGTCGTCGACGTGGACGACCTCGTCGATCACAGACCGGTCGAGGTTCGCCGGCACCGCGGTCTCTTCCATGTTCTTGAGGCCGGAGATGTGGTGGCCGCGCACCGGCTCGACGCCGATGACCTTGATGTCGGGATTCTGCTCCTTGAGGTAGCGACCCGTGCCGACGACGGTGCCGCACGTGCCAAACCCTGCGATGAAGTACCTGATGCGGCCATCGGTCTGGCGCCAGATCTCGGGTCCGGTCGACTCGTAGTGCGCTCGGGCGTTGTCAGCGTTGTCGTACTGGTTCGGCATCACGTACTTCCCGGGGTTCGCCTCCATGATGCGCAGCGCCAGCTGGAACGCCTGGTCCATGGGGTGGAGCCCGGAGTCATCGTCCGGTGAGGTGAACCGCACGTCGGCCCCGAACGCGCGCAGAAGCGCCGTCTTCTCGGGCGAGAGCACGTGGGGAGCGGTTGCGACCATCGGCACGCCTATGAGCTGGCAGATGGCCGCCAGCGCGATGCCGGTGTTGCCCGACGTGGCCTCGATGAGCGTCTTGCCCTCGAGTTCCCCGCGCTCCAGAAGGCCATGGATGAGCCACTTGGCGGTTCGGTCCTTGATCGAACCGAATGGGTTCACCCACTCGCACTTCACGTAGAGGGCTACGTCCGGATTGGACATGACGTGGTTGAGACGCACGATGGGCGTCGGGTGGTCCACGTCCCCGCAAGCGTTGAGCAGGTCGTCGTAGCGTGCCAGACGCGAGTCATCCCCCAGCCCCAGCCGGCTGTCGCGGTCGTGACCAACAGGTGAATCGGGACTGAGGGCCTCGGACACTTCGCTCATCGGGTTCCTTGTTCAGCTCGCAGGTTGTGTGACATGCAGGAACAGACGTTCACCCGAGCCGGTCGTGATTGACAACGGGTACACGGACACTCGCATCCGTCCGAACCTCGTCTCGACGAGGCGCTCAGCTGACTGGCCGGTTCGCACGGCTTCGTTCAGCGGACAGTGAGACGGGACCTCGCCGTCATCGTGCATCTCATGGTTGCAGGTCACGTAACACTCGTCGATACCGGTCCCCGTGCCCTCATAGAAGGAGCCGTTGGCCACCAAGACGTGGTGACTGGCGTCGAGGATCATCGTCGGATACGGGAATCCGCGCAACACCGCGTCGACGCTCAGCACGTGGTCCGAATTCGTCAGGGCCCCCGTGAGGGTGTCGAGCACGCGGGCGAGGTCCCACGGGTCGAACGGCTTGGCGATGATCTCATCGGCACCGCACGTCTCAACCCCCTCGCTGTCGCCATCGGACTCGCGTGGCATCACGAGGACGATCGGGACATCGCCGTACTCCAAGGACCTGCGAATCATGCGTATCAGTTCGATGCCCGTCATGTCGGGCATCGACATGTCTATGACGGCGGCGTCGAACTCCTGACCGGAGAGGGCGGTCAGCGCGTCCGTGGCGTTGGACGCTTCAACGACGTAGTAGCGGCCGGTGCCCTCGAGCGCGAACGACTCGAGGCTGCGAGGGACGTACTCGTCATCGACGATGAGGACCCGATGTGTCGGCGTGTGGTCGTTGAGCACGGCAGACCCCCCATCAGCGCACGACGGCAGCAGCGCTTCTCGGCGCCACTGCCCCTGCCAATCAGTATGCCCTAACCTTGAGCGCCTGTTCGCTACAATCTCCGTGCAGCATACAGGTCCACACCGTTCGCTTTGGAGGCCCGTCCTTATGATCTTTCGCTACTCCCGTCCTGAGATGGCCCGCATCTGGGAGCTTGAGAACAAGTTCGAGATCTGGCGCGAGATCGAGGTCCTCGCGTGTGAGGCGCAGGCCGAGCTGGGGCAGTGCGGCATCACGCGCGAGGAGGCAGCTCACATCCGGGCGACGGCCGCCTTCGAGGTCGAGCGCATCGACGAGCTCGAGGCCACGCTCAACCACGACGTGATCGCGTTCCTCACGAATATGGCGGAGCACATCGACGCGGGGCTGCCGGCGGATGCGCCCAAACCGAGCCGATGGGTCCACTACGGGATGACCTCGAGCGACCTCGGCGACACGGCGCTCTGCTACCAGATGACGCAGGCGATAGACATCCTCATATCCGACGTACGCCGTATCGGCGAGATCTGTAAGCGTCGCGCGTTCGAGACCCGTGACATGCTCTGCGTGGGCCGCACCCACGGCATCCACGCCGAGCCGATGACGATGGGCATGAAGTTCGGCCGCTGGGCGTGGGCGATGAAGCGCGCGCTGGAGCGTCTGGAGCGCACCCGTGAGGTGGTCGCGGTCGGCGCGATCTCCGGTGCGGTGGGCAGCTACAGCAACATCGACCCCTTCGTCGAGAGCTACGTGTGTGAGAAGCTCGGCCTGACCCCCGAGCCGCTCTCGACCCAGGTCATCCCGCGCGACCGCCACGCGCAGTTCCTCGCGGTGCTCGCTACGGTGGCGGCGACCGCCGAAGAGATCGCGACCGAGGTCCGCGCCATGCAGAAGTCGGACACGCTCGAGGCAGAGGAGCCGTTCGCCAAGGGCCAGAAGGGCTCGAGCGCGATGCCGCACAAGCGCAACCCGATCACGGCGGAGCGCATCTGCGGGCTCGCGCGTGTGGTCAAGGCCAACGCGCAGGTCGGCTTCGACGATGTGGCGCTGTGGCACGAGCGCGACATCAGCCACAGCTCGGCTGAGCGCGTGGTGCTCGCCGACTCGACGATCGCGCTGGACTACCTGCTCGGCAAGCTCGAGTGGGTCCTTGAGGGGATGGTGCTCTACCCGGAGCGCATGAGGGCGAACCTCGACGCGACCCGCGGGCTCATCTACAGCAGCCGCGTGCTTCTCGCTCTCGTCGACACCGGCATCACCCGCGAGGACGCGTATGCGATCGTGCAGCGCAACGCGATGGCGGTGTGGGACGACATCCAGCAGGCGCGTTCAGGTGCGAGCTACCGCGAGCGTCTCGAGGCCGACCCGGAAGTCACACTCGACGCGGCGACGCTCGACGCGCTGTTCGATCCGCGCGAGTTCCTGACGCGCACTGGTGTGCTGTTCGAGCGGCTGGAGCGCTGCGAGTTCTGACGGGCGCTCGGAGCAAGGGCCTTCAGGACATCCGAATCCGTCGGCGTGCGTTCGGGTACACATCCCCGTGATGTGATCGACGACGAAGGTAGTCCATGGAGCGTCGCGACTGGGTGCCGTTTCTCGCGTTGGAATCAGCGACGCTCCTGTCGGGCATCGGCAACGGCGTGGCCGCGATAGCTCTGCCGTGGCTCACCCTGCAGCTGACCGACGACCCAGCCGCCGCGGGGCTTGTCGTGGCCGCCGGCGCGTTGCCTGCGCTGGCCGCGTCCCTTGGCAGTGGCGTGATCATCGACCGGCTTGGCAGGCAGCGCACGAGCGTCGGTTCGGATGTCTTCTCGGCGGTGTCGGCGGCACTGATTCCGCTGTTCGGCTTCTTGAACGTCCTCTCCTTCCCTTTGGTGATGTTCGCCTCGGTGATCGGCGCGGTCTTCGACCCGGTGGGCGTGACGGCACGCGAGGCGATGCTGCCGGACGTCGCGCGTCGCGCGAAGCTCGAACTCGAGCGCGTCAACGGCGTGCACGAGGCCATCTGGGGTCTGGCGTGGCTCGTTGGGCCGGGTATCGCCGGGGTGCTCATAGGCTGGGTCGGTGCGACGATGTCGTTTCTGGCGATGGCGGCCGGCTTCGTCGTCTCCGCGGTACTCGTCGGAGCCGTGTGCATGCCCACGCCGCCGGCCCGCGAGGGCGACGCTCACTGGCTTGCTGACGCGATCGAGGGTTGGAGGTGCCTGCTGCGCTCGGCGCCGATCCGCTCTACCGCCGTGCTTTCGACCGTCGCGTTCACGCTGGCGTACTCGGTGGTCGGTGTCGTGTTGCCGGTCGTGTACGAGCGGCAGGACCGGCCCGAGGCGCTGGGCGTGCTGTTCATGGCGTATTCGGGCGCCGGGGTGATCGGGGCGCTCGCATACGGCGCGTTGGGCTCGCGGGTGCCGCGCCGCCCCGCGTTCGTCGTGGGTCTCGGGGCCACCGCGCTTCTGCCGGTCGCATACGTGTTCTCGCCGACGTATCCCGTGCAGCTTGTGGTGATGGCCGTCGCCGGCCTGCTCGCCGCCGCAGTCAACCCGATCGTGAACGTGGTGCTCCAGGAACGCGTGTCCGATGAGATGCGCGGCAGGGCGCTCTCGGCGCTGTTCGCGCTCGCGTACGCGGCGTATCCGGTGGGGTACGCCGCCGCTGGCTTCACCATCAAGGCGTTCGGCGAGACCGCTACGTTCACGTGGATGGGCGTGGCGACCGTAGCGGCCGCCCTGTGGGCGATGTTCACGCCAGCGCTCGTCGACATGTCAGCGCCGGAGGCGACATCTGGCGGCCCTGGTGCCTCCTGAGACAGGTCGGCTCAGAACCCCAGCGGGCGAGCAGCGCCTTCATCGTCCTCTCGACCGCCTGCTGGCAGTGGAATCCCGCGTCGGCCAACAGCGGCGGGTGGGCAGCGAGGTCGACCATCGCGGCTCGGAGGTCTTCGGGCGCCGGCGCCCTTCAGCAGTTCGCGGTAGGCCATGCGGGCGCGACGCCGCTCCGGTTCGGCATCGTCGGGCATGAAGAACAGCAGGTCGTAGTCGCTGTCGGTTCCGGCCTCGCCTCGTGCTGCCGAGCCGAAGAGGTAGACGCGTTCCGGGTCATAGCCGTCCACGAGCCGCCGCACGATGTCGGCGAGGACAGGATCCGCATTCACCACCGGAACGACCGCGGAGGTGGGGACGAGGTGGTTGCGCCCGTAGCGCACGGCCGGAAGAGTGCCCGCGCGGATGCGCTTGAGCACCGCCTGATGGGTGATGCCGAGCAGCCGGGCGGCCTCGGTCGTTCAATGAATGCGTCGTGTCGGGCGTCGCTCATATTCGAGAAGTTGCCCTCTTACAACCAGAGCGACGAGCGACCCTTCGGCGCAGGTCTGGCCATGTCGCTTTACCCGAGCTCCGCCTTCATCTGGTGCCACGCGTGACGGGCCTCCTCGACGGAGCCCTCCTCCTCGATGGTCGTGATGTCGCCCGGTTCGACGTCGAGCGTGACCGCCTTGAGCACGCGCCTCATGATCTTGCCGCTCCGGGTCTTCGGGAGCATCGACACGAAGTTGACCTCGCCCACGACGGCGACCGGTCCCAGCTCGTGCCGGACCGTGGCGAGTAGCTCGGCCTTGAGCTCCTCGCTCGGTTCGATGCCCTGCTTGAGCACCACGAACGCCGAGATGACCTCGCCGCGGAGCTCGTCCGGCCGGCCGATGACGCCCGACTCTGCGACGGCCGGGTGCATGAGGAACGCGGTCTCTACCTCGACGGTGCCTATGCGGTGGTCGGCGATCTTGATGATCTCGTCGGCCCGTCCCGCGAACCAGGCGTACCCGTCCTCGTCGATCATGGCCGCGTCGCCCGTGTGGTAGACGCCGTGCACCTTCTCCCAGTAGTCGCGCCCGTAGCGCTCGGGTTCACCCCACAGCGACGCGATCAGTCCCGGGAACGGGCGCTTGAGCACCATGATGCCCTTCTCGCCGCGCGGCACGGGGTTGCCGTCGTGGCCGATGACCTCGGCCTCGATGCCGGGCAGCGCGATGCCGGCGGAACCGGGCTTGATGGGCAGCAGTCCGATGCCGTACGGGTTGCCGAACACAGGGCCGCCGGTCTCGGTCTGCCACATATGGTCGATCACCGGCACGCGGTTCTTGAGGATGGTGTTCTGAAGCCAGTCCCAAGCCGGCGGGTTGAGCACCTCGCCCGCGCACACGACGCGCTCGAGTCGCGAGTAGTCGATGTCACCGAGCGCCTCCTGCCCGTAACGCATGAGGAGCCGGACGGCCGTCGGTGAGGTGAAGAGTCCCGTGACGCCGTATCCCTCGAGCGCCCTTCTCCACGTGGCGTCGGGGGACGGGAAGTCCAGCGCTCCCTCGTAGGCGAGCGTCGTGCAACCGATGATCAGCGGCGCATAGACGATGTAGCTGTGCCCGACGATCCAGCCGATGTCAGAGCCGGACCACCACACGTCGTCTGCGCGCAGCCCGTAGACCCAGCGCGCCATCGCCGTGATGTGCACCTGGTAGCCGCCGTGGGTGTGGACAGCGAGCTTGGGTTTCGCTGTCGTGCCGGAGGTGGCGAGGATGAACGCCGGCTCGTTGGACTCCATGGCCGTGTAGCCGCCGCTGAACCCTTCGCCGCGTGCGAGGAACTCGTCCCACGTGATGTCGCGGCCTGGAGTCATCGGGACCGGCTCTTCGCCGCGCGTCATGACGATGACGTGCTCGACGCCCTCGTCGACGGACGCCATCGCCTCGTCGACGATGGGCTTCAAGGGCACGTCCTTGCCGCGACGGTACGTGATGTCAGCGGTGAAGACGAGCTTCGAGCCGCTGGCTGCGACGCGGTCGGCGAGCGCCTTCTCGCCGAACCCGGCGAACACGACCGAGTGGATGGCTCCGATGCGCACGGTGGCGAGCATCAGCGCGATCGCGCAGGGGCAGGTGGGCATGTAGATGGTGACGCGGTCGCCCTTCTCGACCCCCATCCCTCGGAGCGCTGCCGCGATCGACTCGACGAGCGCCAGCAGCTCGGAGTAGGTGAATCGCTTCTCGGAGCCGCGTTCGTTGAAGTAGATGAGCGCGGTATGGTCGCCGCGGCCTTGCGCGACGTGGTGGTCAAGCGCGCTGTACGCGAGGTTCGTCTCGCCGCCGCTGAACCAGCGGAAGGTGGGGTAGTGGTGTTCGAAGACGCGGTTCCAGGGTTTGAGCCACGGCAGATCCGCGGCCACAGGCCCCCAGAAGACCTCAGGGTCGCCGAGTCCGTCCTCGATCCAGCGGTTCACGACCGGGCTGATGATCTGCATGCTGTTCTCCCCCGATACCCCTGACTTGCGGTTGGTTCGCATGATTATGCGTCACAAGCGCCGTCAGTACACCCAGGGGAGCAGCTTCTTCACGCGGCGCTGGTATTCGGGGTACTCGGCGAAGCGTTCGGCGAGCCACGCCTCTTCGCGGCGCGATTTGAGATCGAACAGCACGAAGAGGGCCGCCGCGTAGAGGAGCACGAGCCATGATGTCCGGTACAGGCCCCAGCCCAACGACATGAGGATGACGCCTGCATAGATGGGGTGGCGGACGATGGCGTACGCACCGGTCTGCACCAATCGAGCGCCGTCGACCGGGTAGGGCAGGGCTGTCGCGTGCCGACCGAGTGCCAACAGGCCGCCGAGTGCGAGCGGTGCGCCGGCGAGGATGAGCGCGAACCCGATCCAGCCGGCGACGTTCGCCACGGTTGGGCCCCACGGCCTCGCGCCCGGCCACGAGCGAGGGCCGAATGCGATGAGCGCGAACAGGACCATCTGGACCGCGACGTAGTACTCGCCGCGCGCGCCTCGCCACCACGGTGCGGTCCGTGGGTCTGCGGGTCGTCGTGTGGCGCCGGTGCTCATGCGTCAGCCGTCATCGCCACCGCTCGGTCTGCGCCTGCTACTCGCCAGCCGAGACCTCGACGTCGACGTTCGCACGCGCCGCGGCCTCGGTGAGAGCAGCGATCCAGCCGGTGCCGTCGACTTCGGCGGGCACGGACACGAGCGCGGTCATCTCGAAAAGTGGCGCACCGGTCACGGGGGCCTCCACGATGCGCGTCTCGGCGGACTCGATGTTGATGCCGGCGGCTGCGAGTCCGGAAGCGATGTCGTGCACGATGCCCTCGTGGTCGGCGCCGGACACCTCGACACGGTAGCTCGAAGCGGTTCCGGTATCCGGGGTCTTCGAGTCAGCCGTGGCCGCGGCGATGTCAGCACTCGTCGTGACCGAGTACCCGGAGGCGACGAGCGGGGCGAAGGCGGCGTCCAGATCGGGAAGCGCTTCGGTTGGCAGCGAGACCTGCATCAGCATGGCGAACGCCCCGCCCAGCCTGGCCATGCGGCTCGCGCCGATGTTCGCGCCAAGGCCGAGTATCGCGCCGGTCACTTCTTCGACGATGCCGACTCGGTCGGGGCCGGTCAGCGTGAAGACGACATCGGTTCTCATGGTCGTTCCCCCTCGAGACAAGGTGGCGTGAGGAATGGTGTTCTTCGCAACGGTAGCAGTCGTCAGCCGCCCTCGGTAGTCGGCCACGCCTCTTGGCAAGCCGATACCGGCCAGCAAGACGTCATCCGACGATCCGATCTTCATCGGGAACGGACGCTGACTTCGCGTACCATACCGAGGACAGACCATGGCGGCGTCCGTCCGCCTCGTCCCCGCATCCGAGAGGAGCACCCATGCCCCGCGCACAGGCCCGTCATATCCTCGTCTCCACCGAGGCGGAAGCGAACGACCTCAAGCAGCAGATCGCCGACGGCGCTGACTTCACCGACCTTGCTCGCCGGCACTCCAAGTGCCCGTCGGGCGCGCGTGGCGGCGACTTGGGCGAGTTCGTGCCGGGGCAGATGGTCAAGGAGTTCAACGACGTCTGCTTCAACGAAGAGGTGGGCGTTGTCCACGGCCCCGTTCAGACGCGGTTCGGTTACCACCTCATCGAGGTGACCAAACGCGAGGACTAGTGCTCGCGCTCTCGGTCCATCACCGATTCATACGCTGCTCACGACCTGTCCCAGCACGCGAATCCGGCGCACCCAGCACGCGAATCCGGCGCACCGGGTATATCCGTCATGCTCGATGAAGGGGGGATGTCATGGCGGCGAGATCGTTGTGGCGTTGGGCGGTGCTCGTTCTCGTGCTGGCCGTGATCGCGTGGGCGCCGCTCGGGTGTGCTGCTTCGGGCGGTTCCGCTTCGGGAGGCGGTGGGTCCGAGTCTGCCACTGCGCCACCAGCTCCGGCTGAGGCGGCGTCGAGCGTCGGGGACGAGATCCCGCCGGGCCGCGAGATCGCCGAAGGGGGAGGTGGGCCGGCGACCTACACCTTCCGCGAGATCTGGCGCCGTGCGCTGCCTCCCGCGCGGGAATGGCGCGAAGGGGCCTACCTCACGAGCGCAGTGGGCGACATGGTCAATGACGACGGGGTACCGAGCACTTGGCGACTCACCTTCATCGACAAGCCAGACGCCGACACGGTGCTGCTCATGGATATCGACGCCTGGGGCAAGGTGACCGAAGTGAAAGAGGTCACCGGCGGAGGCGTTTCGTCATTCGTGGGCGAATACTCGAAGCCGATCCCGTACGACGTGATTGACAGTGACGACGCGGTGGCGCGCGGCAAGGACTATCTTGCTTCTCGCTACGACCTCGCCAAGACGAAGGACCCGCGCATCGCGCTCAACCACAGCGAGATCGACGCGACCGGACCGTACTGGAGCTACTCGCTCTTCTACACGCCGAGTGCGGAGTACGTCTTGGCTCGCATGGACGCCTTGACCGGCGAGGTGGTCGCTCCCGAATCACCCTGAAAGCGCACGATTCGCTACAGCCAGTGCACCACGCCTGATGACAGCTTGTAGGCGCCGCCGGTGATGTGCGGCGTCTTCGGCCCGAGCATCGCCTCGGCGAAGAACGCGACCAGCTCGTCGACGGTGTCACGCACGTGCTCATCGACGGCAGCGGCCAGCAAAGCGTCGTCGGCGTCGGCGGGGGCCCTCCCGGGGTCGATCCCCTCGACGCGGATATGCCGGGTGATCGGCTCGAGCCACTCAGGCGCGCCGCCTGCGAGGGTCGCCTTGACCGCGCCGCAGTCCTCGTGGCCCAGGACGAGCACGAGCGGCACACCGAGCGCCTCGACGGCGAAGCGCAGCGACGCGAGGCTCGCTTGGGCGAGCACGTGACCGGCCGTGCGCACCACGAAGAGCTCGCCAGGGCCGGCATCGAAGACCGCTTCGACCGGAACGCGGGAGTCCGAGCACGCGACCACGGCGGCCCACGGCCGTTGGCCTTCCAGCGAGGCGACCCGCTGTTCGGCGGTCCAGCCTGTGCGGCCCTGCCCCTCGGCGAAACGGCGGTTGCCCTCGGCGAGTCGCTTCAGGGCTTCGGTCGTCGGTAAGGCCATGACCCTCTCCTTGGTCGACGGTGTGGGCAATCGTACCCGAATGGGGCCTCAGCCGCCCGCGCCTGCTCGCGCGCCAACGAGCCAAGCGGTGTGTCGGCCGCGAGCGAGCAGGGCCGCACACATGTAGCTCGCGGCGGCGATGGCCGCCCACGCCGCCGGCACCGTCCACCAGATCAGCCACAAGGCGTCGGCACCCAAGGCGGTCACGGTGCGTTCAAGCGCGAGCAGCCACAGGGGATGCACGAAGTAGACGCCGAACGACAGCGATGCCCCGGCGACCAGCATCCGTTCGAAGCGGTCGTAGAGCGACTCGAGCGCGAACGCGCCAAGTGCGAGCCCGACCACCGTCGCCGCCATCCCGAGCGCATACGCAGCAGGGCCGGCCGCAGGCGGCAGCGCGCCGAGGCTTCTCGCCAGCATGATCGCTGTGCCGCCCGCGAGCGGGATCGGCCAAGCGCTGAGTACCCACCGCGGCACTCTGGGCAGCGCTATCGCGAAGCAGGCACCGAGCACCATGTGCGGCAGGTGGGTGGCGAGGTGTGTCGCGTACGACCACGCCAGTTCAGGGGCGTTGGCGCGCAGCCACGCCGAGACCGCGGGCCACAACCCGATGCGCACCGCGTAGACGGTGAGCAGGGTCGCAACCGGCCAGCGGTGCACGACGCGCGCCGCGATGGGCGTGATCAGGTAGAAGCCGAAGAGCATCGGCACGAAGTACAGGTGGTACCAGACGTGTCCGGTCAGGAGCAGCCACGGCGCGCGAACGAGCTGTGCGGCGGGGTCTCGTGCCGTGAGAAGCAGCACGGCGAGGAACACGAGGGCCCACGCCAGGTACGGCGCGCCGACCGCACGCATGCGTCCCGTGATGAACCGCGCGAAGGCTCCTCGCCACGGCCTGCCCCACACGAGTGCGCCGGAGATGAACACGAATACCGGGACCGCGTAGTGGAGCAGGTCGTCGATGAGAAGCTGGACCGACGTGTCCGGCAGCACGCCTCTGAGCGGCATGAAGCAGTGGATGGCGACGACCGACAGGATCGAGAACGCTCTGAGCGCGTCGTAGGCCAGCACGCGTCGCCGGGGTTCGGGGATGTCGGTCGTGTGGTCCATCTGGCACGAGTGTAGCGGTACCATCACCCGCGGGCGGATTCGTGCCGACCAGCGAAGGAGCTCACACCGATGGCCCGGTGCTCGTATCATCCCGACGTCGAGACCGAGTTGACCTGTACCGAGTGCGGAAAACCCATCTGTCCCAAGGAGATGGTGCTGACGCCGGTCGGCTACAAGTGCCCGGAGGACGCCCGGGCCAAGCGCGGCCAGTACACGTACGTGAAGCCGAAGCAACTCGTACTCGCGATACTGGCGGGACTTGCGGTCGGCACCGGCGGGGCGTTCATCGCCGGAGCGTTCGCCGGAGGCTTCTTCACCATCCTCATCGGCATCCTGTGGGGATCACTCACGGCCGAAGCGGTGCGGAGGGCCTCCGGCGGGCACCGAGGCGGCACGGGGGGCGCGGTCGCCGCCGTCTGCCTTGGCTTGGGCGGACTGCTCTCTGGCGCCCTGTTCGTCGCGATCGTCGCGATCGTGGCGGCTTTGGCGCAGCTCGCCGTCATCTTCAACCGCTGACCGAACACCCGCTCGCCGCTCGCAGGACGCCTCCCGCACGACTCGGCGCGACGCGTGCTACGTTCGTGGCATGAACGCACGCACGCAGCCGACGCCTCAGCGGGTGCTGCTGCTCGCCGCGCACCCCAACGATGAGGTGGGCATCGCGGCGACGCTCGGCACGCATGCCCGCAAGGGAGACACGATCTTCGCCGCATGGTTCGCTCGTGACGACCGCCCCGAGGTCGAGGCTCAGCGTCGCGAGGAGGCCGTGCGCGTCATGAAGATGATCGGCGCCCCGCCGGAAAACCTCTTCTTCCCTCCGCTCGTGCCGTTGCACCTCACGGCGCAGCTTCCGGAGCTCGTCGCGGCAGTCCGGGAGGTCGTCGAGAAGGTCCGGCCGGACGTCGCGTACGTCCCCGCGTTCGAGGGGGGTCACCCTGACCACGACGCGATGAACTTCGCGGCCTGGGAGGCGACCTTGACGACGGGGATCGAGTGCCGCGAGTACCCGCTCTACCACGGCGCGAAGAAGAAGCGGCCGCTCCTGCCGCGCACGCCGGCCTTCGGCCAGCTGCTGCCTGCGGCGGGCGACCCGACGGTGCGCCAGCTCGACCAGCGGGAGCGCCGCACGAAGCGCATCGCGGTCAAGCTCTCGCGAAGCCAGCAGCCGCTCTTCACGTGGCTTCTGCGGCTGTCCGGCGACGAGGAGCGCTTCTTCTCGAGCGAGGAGATTCGTCCGCTGCCCATGCGCGACTACCAGCGTCCTCCGCACGAGCGGCCCCTGCTCTACGAGCAGAATCCCGAGTACCCGCTGTCGTTCGACGAGTTCGCGAGCGCCGTGCGCCGCTACTACTGGACCGGTGGAGTGGGCGAGGACGACGCGCTGTAGCCGGCGGGGAAGACGGCGCCGCAGCGCCGTCGGGTGTGGCGGGCTGTCCGCCTACGAACCCGGCGGGCCTTCGTACGCCGACGCATATCCCTCGATGAGGATGCGTGCCGCGCGGCGGAAGCCATCGTCGCCGAGGACGGGTGCGTCGGCGTGGCGCGCCGCGCTGCTCGTCACGAACGCGTGTCCGAACGTGAGCGCCATCAGGGACTGGTAGAGCTCGAGCATCCGGTCAGGCTCGAGACCTTGGGACTGGAGTACGGTGACCGGGGTGAGCATGGCGTCCTCCGGGGGAGCCAAGGGGCGGGTCAGCGTGACGGGGACGGCGTTGGGGTGGGCGACGAGCGCGCGGCGGAACGCGTCGATCAGCTCGACGAGCTGGTCGACCCAGGACGAGGGCATCGGGTCGGGCAGCGTCATCTGCCGGATCATCGCGGCGACCACGGCATCGAGGATCGCGTCCTTGTTGGGGAAGTGATGGTTGAGCGACATCGCCTCGATTCCGAGGTCGCGCGCGAGGCGACGCATTGCTGACGGCGGGGCGTTAGAGCTGAGGGTCTCCTGGCGGCGCGTCAGACTGACTAGTAAACGGGTAAGTAGATTTCTGGTATGCTGAGTCCGACCAGCGGTTCGCAGCTCGAGTCCTCGTTGAAAGAAGTCTGCTCTCGCGATGTCGGTGCGTCATGCCATACTCGGCCTGCTCGCCCATGAGCCGCGTCACGGCTACGACCTGCATGGCGCTTTCGAGGCGCTCGTTGGCGGCCGTGGGGTGTGGCCGGTCAATCCAGCGCAGATCTACACGACCCTGTCGCGCTTGGAAGAAGCGGGGCTCGTGGTCAAGAGCATGACGCGACGCGTCGGCGGACCCGATCAGAACGTGTTCGAGCTCACCGAAGCGGGCCGTGAGGAGCTCGATCGGTGGTACGAATCGGGCGCGCCGTCCATGCACCAGCGTGATGAGGTGTTCCTGAAGATCACGCTGGCAGTCGCCGACGACAGGGCCCGACCCGAACGTGTCATAAGCCGTCAGCGCGCGACGCTCTACCGCGACCTCCACGAGCTGACGACGCGACGCTCGCAGCTGGACACCGAGGCGCCGCTCGCTCACAAGCTGCTCTTGGACAAGGCCATCATGCACATTGAAGCCGACCTGCGCTGGCTGGAGATGACCGAAGCGCGTCTTCACGAGATGAGCAGGCAGCCGGTGCCGGAGCGGGAGAAGCCCCGGCGTGGACGGCCCCGCGTGACATCCATCGACAAGCGACCCGGAGAAGAAGGTGGCGACGACACGTGACGATCGCTGAGACCAGAGGACTAACGAAGATCTACGGCGCCGGGGAGACGCGGGTCGTCGCGCTCGACCATGTCGACCTGGCTATCGAGCCGGGCGAGTTCGTCGCGGTCATGGGACCGTCGGGTTGTGGCAAGTCCACGTTGCTGAACCTGATGGGAGGACTCGACACGCCCACCGAGGGGTCTGTGGTCCTTGACGGGCGTGACATCGCGGCGATGAGCGACGACGAGCTGACCAGCGTGCGTCGCAAGCGCATCGGATTCGTCTTCCAGTTCTTCAACCTGATCCCGGTGCTCACAGCGGCCGAGAACGCGAGCCTACCGCTCGTGCTTGACGGCGTGCCCCCGAAAGAGGCGCTAGGACGGGCCGAGGAGATGCTCGCCAAGGTGGGGCTCACGCACCGCTCGGGCAGCCGGCCGGACCAACTGTCGGGCGGTCAGCAGCAGCGGGTCGCCGTAGCGCGTGCACTCATCACCGACCCGGCCTTGGTTCTGGCTGACGAGCCCACCGGTAACCTCGACAGCCGCAGCAGCGAGGAGATCGCCGGTCTGCTGCGCCAGGTCTCGGGCGAGTGGGGCCGGGCGATCCTCATGGTGACCCACGACCCGCGCATCGCCGCGCACGCCGACCGGATCGTGTTCATGCGTGACGGACGCATCGTCGACGACACGCGCATCGCCAACTCGGACAGCGCGCGTGACGCGATGGAGAGGGCCGGCCTGCTATGAGCATCCAGCTGAGATTGGCCGCTCGCTACCTCGCCGGTCGGAAGCTCCGCACCACGCTCACCACGCTCGCCATCGTGCTCGGCGTGATGGTGATCTTCGGTCTTAACGGGATCCTGCCCGGCATGATCCAGTCGATTCAACAGGTGATGCTCGCGAGTGTGGGACAGGTCGACCTTTCCATCACAAGCGCCTCGAGCGGGACGTTCGAGCCCTCGGTCGCCCAAGCCGTGGCCCGCGTCGAGGGAGTTCGCGCGGTGTCGCCGGCGCTGCGGCGCACGATCGCCTTGCCGCGCGACTCGGGCCTGGACGCCTCGGCGCTCGTCGTCGTCGGCATCGACCCGGTGACCGCCCCGCACGTGCGGCCGTATCCGCTGGCCGCGGGGCGGATGCTCAGACCGAGCGATGAGAGCGGTATGAGGACGGCGGCCATGATGTCGAGAGAGCTCGCCGACAAGCTGGGGTTGCGCCTGGGTGAGCGCTTCAAGCTTCCGTCCGCGAGCGGGACCACCGTGCTCGAGCTCGTCGGCATGCTTGACACCCCGGCACTGCCCGGGTCTGAAGAGGTCATCGTCTCGCTGCCCATGGCGCAGCGGATGTTCGACGTGGGCGACCGCATCTCCGAGATCGACGCGGGATTCGTCTCCGGCGCGGACCGCGAGGCGGTGCAGCGGGCTGTGAGGCGGGCAATCGGTCCCGACTACATCGTGGGCGCTGTGCAGACCGAATCGCCGCTGTCGGCGGGGTTTGAAGCGGCGAGCTTCATCATGAACACGATCGGCGTCTTCGCGCTGGCCATGGGCGGCTTCATCATCCTGAACACATTCCGCACGATCGTGTCCGAGCGCCGTCACGACATCGGCATGCTGCGCGCGGTCGGCGCCTCGCGGCGGACCATCCTCGGCATGTTCCTGCTCGAGAGTCTGATGCAGGGGCTCTTGGGTACCGGACTCGGGCTGCTGGCCGGCTACGGGCTCGCCATCGTCGCGAACAACGCACTCGGAAGGATGGTCGAGCAGATCATCAACCTCCCGCCCACAGACGTGCGGTTCACGCCTTCGACGTGGGTCACGGCCATCATTCTCGGGGTTGGGGTCACCGTGCTCGCCGCGCTCGTCCCCGCCCGGGCCGCGGCACGCATTACGCCGCTCGAGGCACTGCGGCCCGCCATCGGCGACGTGTACGAGGCGGCGGCCACGAAGCGCGGCTGGGCCGGGCTCGCGCTGGTCGCGGTAGCGGTGGCCGGTCTTCTGTCGGGCAATACGGGACTCGCCGGCCTGAGCGTCGTGCTGCTGCTCGCCGGCCTCGCCTTGGGTTCCTCTGTCGCGGTGAGGCCGCTATCGGACTTCTTCTCGCGGGCGATCGAACTCGTGTACCGCAGCGAGGGCGGCGTCGCTCGTGCCAACCTGCAGCGCAACCCCGGCCGCGCGGCGGCGACGGCGTCCGCGGTCATGATCTCGATCGCACTCATCGTGGCGCTCGTGGGGACGATCACGTCGACCATCGAAGGCTTCGGCGTGTACGCGGAGAAGAGCACGGGCACCGACTACCTCATCCTGCCGCAGAACCTGCTCCTGGGCGGCGGCACGGTCGGTGCTGGTCCCGAGCTGCGCGCTCGCGTGCAGGACACGCCGGGCATCGGCGACGTGGCCACGTTGCGGTTCGCCAACACGGTGCTCAACGGCACGGCGGTGCAGGTGGTGGGAATCGACCCGAAGGAGTATGGGCGCATCGCCGGGTTCGAATACTCGAAAGGGAGCTCGGAAGCTGACCTCACGCGCCTGGAGCGCGACGGCACCGTTCTGGCGAACGGCGTGTTCACGGCCCAGTACGGCTCGGGCCGAGGTGACACGCTGAGGTTGCCCACGCCGTCGGGTGAGAAGCGGTTCCGGGTCGTCGGGGTGGGGAACGACTACATCAACGCGAAGATACCGACGCTCTATGTGTCGCAAGCGGCACTCGAGCGTTGGTGGGGCGTGACGACCGACGTGCTCATCCTCGCTGATGCGCGGCCGGGCTCTGACAAGGCTGCCGCGTTGAGGGAGCTGACGAAGACCGTGGCCGAGTTCCCCAGCTTCGCGCTCTACGACACCGCCTCGTGGCGCAAGGTCCAGGCCGATCTCTACGCGCAGATGGAATCCATCTACTACGTGCTCGCGTTGATCCTCGCCATCCCGTCACTGCTGGCGCTGCTGAACACACTGACGATCGGGGTGCTGGCGAGGACTCGAGAGATTGGGATGCTGCGGGCGGTGGGCGGCACGCGCAAGCAGATCAAGCGCATCGTGCTCTCGGAGTCGCTGTTGCTCGCCGCGTTGGGCCTGAGCGCGGGGCTCATCGCAGGCGTGTGGCTGGGCTACGTGATGATACTGGCGGTCGAGGGGCTCGGGCTCGCCATGCCCTACCGTTTCCCCGGGGTGGGCATCGCACTCGCTGTGGCCGTGGGCTTGAGCTTCGCCGCGCTCGCCGCGCTCATCCCTGCCCGGCAGGCGGCGAAGCTCGACGTGATCCGGGCGCTCAGGTACGAGTAGTGCCGCGCGGCGTTCGTTCATGCTCGCCCGAGGGCGAGTCGCTTCTCGAGGCGACGGCTGAGCAGGGCGAAGCCGAAGGTCATGACGAAGTACATCAGCGCCACCACTGCGAAGATCTCGAACGCGCGAAATGTCCGCGAGTAGATCTGGTTCGCGATGTTCATCATCTCGGTGATGGCGAGCAAGGACACGAGCGAGGTGTCTTTGAGCATCGCCGAGAATGAGTTCACGAGCGGTGGGGTCGCTATGCGCAGTGCTTGCGGCAAGACGACCCAGGTCACCGTCGCGAACCACCCCATTCCCAGCGCGTGTGAGGCGTCGTACTGACCCCGGTCGATTCCTGACAACGAACCACGGACGATTTCTGAGATGTACGCTCCGCCGTTGAGCCCCAGGCCGACGATGGCTGCGGTCCAGCTGTCCATCACGAGACCTACCTGTGCGAGCCCGTAGTAGATGAAGAAGAGCTGGACCAAGAGCGGCGTTCCCCGGAAGAACTCGACGTAGGCCGCGAGGAGACGACCAATCCACAGGGGGCGCGACCGGAGGGTGCCAACCGTGACGCCTATCAGCAAGGCGAGGAAGAACGACCACGTCGTGATGAGCAGCGTGATTCCTGCGGCCTCGAGCAGCTCAGGCATCCAGTCGGCTATGATGCGCCACTGCACGTCGTTCATGGCTTGGTCCTCTCGAGGCTAGTAGAAGTGAGGCGGCCCTTGCGGAGGAAAGGGCCGCCTCAGGACACCCGGATCAGCCAAGCGCTACTGCTGGACGGTCAGCCACTTCGCCACGAGCGCGTCGTACGTGCCGTCCGCCCGGACGGCTGCGAGGTGCTTGTTGAATTCCTCGACGAGCGAGGTCGCACCTTTGGGGAACACGGCGACGATCTCGGCACTCTCGAGCGGCTCGCCCACGACCTCGAAGCTGGGGTCGACCTTGCTCTGTTCGACGGCGAACGCCTCGCCCGCGAGCACCGCATCGATTCGACCCGCTTTCAGGTCGTTCATCGCGTCCTGCGTGAGCTTGTACTTCTTGAGGTCCTTGAAGCCGACCTCGTCCTTGAGCGCGTCGCCGATCTGCTCCGAACCCGATCCGAGCTGAACCCCTACGACCTTGTCCTTGAGATCCGCCTTGCCCATGATGCCCTTCGGGTTGCCTTTGGCGACGATGATCACGTCATCCAACAGGTAGTAGACGTCCGAGAACTCGACGTTGGCCTCGGCAGCCTCCTTCTTGGACATGCAGGTGACGAGGACGTCGTAGTCACCCTTCTCCAGTCCGCCCAGCAAGCCTTGCCACTCGGCGCCCTTGAAGGTCGCCTTGACTCCCATCTTCTCGGCGATGGCTGTCGCCAAATCGACGTCGAAGCCCTCGATCTCCTTGGTCTTCTCGTTCGTCGACTCGAATGGCGCGTAGAAGGGCGCGAGCCCGACGATGAGTTCGCCACGGTCCAAGACCGTCTGCAGGCTGGGATCGGCGGCAGCCTCAGTCGGTTGGGCTGGAGGCTGCTCGGTCGCGGGCTGCTCGTCGGCTCCACAACCAGCGAGGCTCATCATCAGGACCATCGCCAGAATGCCGCCCAACAATCTCGTGAAGCGCACAGACCTTCTCATCACTCGTCCTTTCGCTGTGCTGGCGCATCATCGACGCGCTCAGCGATCCCCTCGAACGGTATGTCAAGGCCCGCCTCTGACAGCAGGGCCTCGAACTCCTCCATGAACACTCCGCGTCCCGGCACCATCTCGGCTGGGGAGGTGGGGCAGTGGTCGGGTAGCTCGCCACCCGTATAGCCGGCGCAGGTCAGATGCACGCCGCAGCTCGGGCTTCCTTCTACACCGATGACACGCTCGATCCGGCAGCCGTCGCTGACCAGTTCGGAAACCGCGTCGACGACGGGTTCGAGCAATCGCCTACAGTGTCGGCGGTACGCGCGAACGTCGTACTGTTCGCGCGTCTCACCCCACCGACGCATCCCGGCGTAGGTGGCTTCGGGGCAGGGGAGCTGCAGGATGCCGGTTCCGGCCTCGATGAACGGAATGACCACCTCGGTCCGCACGCCGGCGTAGTCCGCGAGTCCGCGAACCTTGGTCATCACGTTCAGGTGGCAGTGGGCGAGCACCACCACGTTCTTGGAGCGTGCGGGCACAAGACCTCCTCTATAAGAACAGATGATATCACGTATCACGAAAATAGAAGCAGTCAGGACTCTCTTGGGGAGGCTCCGTGCGCCTCTGGCGCACTGGGCCTATCATCAGTCAGGGGCGAAGGCCCTCAGATGCCAGCTCGATTGAGGGGGGAACCGTGTGGACTGAGTTCAAGGAGTTCGCGCTCAAAGGCAACGCCGTCACGCTTGCGGTGGGCGTGGTCATGGGCGCGGCATTCAACGCGATCGTGACCGCCGTCGTCGAGAACCTGTTCAACCCGGTCATCGGTGTGCTGCTCGGTGGCGTGGACCTCAGTGCCCGGAAGTTCACCGTCGGCCAAGTGACGTTCGGCTGGGGCGCGGTGGTCGCGGCGATCGTCAACTTCATCGTGGTCGCGGTCGCACTCTTCATCGTGGTGAAGTTCGTGAGCCGACTGTCCAAAGAGCCGGATCCCACCACGCACGCGTGCCCGTACTGCACGACGGAGATCAGCCGCGCTGCGACCCGCTGTCCCGCGTGTACGTCGGAGGTGGAACCGGCGTAGGGGCCGTCGCGCGTGTCATGCGGTTCGAACCAGCTTCGGGCGACCGGCGCACAACGAGCAGCGTGTACGCCCTGCGCGTGCGCGGTGTAGATTCGGTGGATGGGGCCGAACGCGTGCGCATCGGGCATACACTGTGCGCGGACGCGCACACGTTCACCTGCCTGAATACCGAACGCACGGGAGGAAATGACCATGGTCACTGAACCCCGCCGCATCCTGTTCGTCGAGGACGAGAAGACGATCCGCGAGGCCGTCTCCGCCTACCTCGAACGCGAGGGCTACTGGGTCACGTCGGCTGCCGACGGTCAGGAGGCGTTGGAGCAGTTCGCCAAGCACCGCTTCGACCTGATCGTGCTCGACCTGATGCTGCCCAAGGTGCCCGGCGAGCAGGTCTGCCGTGTCATCCGCGACGCCTCAGACGTCCCCATAATCATGCTCACGGCCAAAGGCGAGCTCGAAGACCGCGTGCGCGGACTTGAGCTCGGAGCCGATGACTACCTGGTCAAACCGTTCTCGCCCCGTGAGCTCGTGGCCCGCGTCCGTGCGCTCATGCGCCGCGCGAAGGTGACCGAGGAGCCGCAGCGCGACCGCCTCGTCTTCGGGCTGCTCGAGATAGACGTGGCCGGCCACAAGGCGTTCCTGGACGGCCGCGAGCTCGACCTCACGGCGAGCGAGTTCAAACTGCTGCTCACGTTGTCCCGGTACCCGGGGCGGGTCTACTCCCGCATGGAGCTCGTCGAGAAGGTGCTGGGCTACGACTTCGAGGGCTACGAGCGCACCATCGATTCGCACGTGAAGAACCTTCGGGCCAAGCTCGACGACGACCCGAAGGACCCGACGTTCATCTACACCGTCCACGGGGTGGGGTACCGGTTCGAAGCGCCCAAGACCGACGATGAGTGAAGTGCCCTCAGGGCGCGACGCTGGGTCTGACCAGGACGCGCCGTTCGAAGTCGAGGAGAGCGAAGGCGCCGCTCCATCCGGTCACTCGCAAGGCTACGGCACGTTCGCACGCCGGCTCGCCATCGCGTTCGCCGCTGTCGCCGCTCTGACGGCAGCACTCGCCGCCGTCCTCATCTCGGTCGCGTGGAACGTCGAGTTCGACCGGTACCTGAGAGACAACCTCCAGCGCGTGTCCGACGGCGTGGCCCAGGTGGCGGCGCAGGCCTACCCACTCTACGGCGGCTGGACCATACAGACGCTTTCCACGATCCCCCGTTTCGGCCCGATGCGAGGCATCGCCGTACAGATCCTCGATGACGCCGGCAACCTCATCTACGACGACACGACGGCGACGACCTCCGACCCCAGCGGGCAGCCCGGCGAGCAGACCGTGCTCGAGCCCGAGGGCCCCGTCGTGTCATCCGCGGTGATGGTGGCGGGCGAGCAGGTGGGCTCAGTGCGCGTGTGGGCGTTCGGCCCCGGCGCCGTGCTGACCGAACGCGACGCCCAGTTCCGCCAGGCGTCCGTGCGCGCACTGGGAGTGGCGGCGCTCGTCGCGATCGCTCTCGCATCGGTCGCCGGGCTCGGCTACGCGACCCGGCTCGTGCGGCCCATCGACCGCATCACCGCGACGGCGCGTGACCTGCGCGAGGGCGACCGGACGGCGCGGACCAACATGACCGGCGAGGACGAGATCGCGGTACTCGGCAGGACCATCGACGAGATGGCCGCCGCCATCGAAGCCGATCGCGAGCTGGAGCAGCGCCTGACGGCCGACGTCGCGCACGAGCTCAGGACGCCGCTTCAGGCGATTCAGGCGACCGTCGAGGCAATGCAGGACGGGGTCCTGCCGGCCGACGAGGAGAGACTCGGCACGGTCCGTGACGAGACGGTGCGCCTGAGCCGTCTCGCCGACGCGATCCTCGAGCTGACGCGCCTCGAACGGGGCTCGCTGCCGTTCGACATGCGGCGCATCGACATCGCCGACCCGGTGAGCGCCGCGGTCGAGACGCACGAGGCGCTGCTCGAGGCCGCCCAGCTCTCGCTCACGGCGTCCATCCCCCGCGGCATGGTCGTGATCGGCGATGCCGACCGCCTGCAGCAGGCCGTGGGCAACCTGCTGAGCAACGCAGCGCGCTACACGCCCGAGGGCGGTTCGGTGCACGTGTCGATCGAGTACCGTGACGGGTGTGCGGTCATCAACGTGGACGACACCGGCATAGGCATCAAGCCTGAGGACATGCCCCACCTGTTCAGCCGCTTCTGGCGGGCCGACGACGCGCGCGCCCGTTCGACCGGCGGGCTGGGCATAGGACTCGCGGTCACGAAGGAGATCGCCGAACGCCACCGCGGTCGCATCATGGCCGAGCCTCGTCCCGGCGGTGGCACACGCTTCTCGCTGCGCATCCCTTTGGCGCAGTAGGGGCGTGGCGCTTCGGTTCGCCGTGGGACGAGGCTCGGCATGTCCCGAATGCTTCAGGTAGTATCAGAGGAGGCGACCGGGACCCCTGCACGCGAAAGGACGCGCCATGATCCTTGGCTTCGTGGTCAAGCCCGCGATGCTCGTGTTCGGCGGCACGTTCCTGCTGCTGCTCATGCTCCTGCAGGTGCTGCAGGGCATGCGCAAGATCAAGCTCAAGGGCCCGCTGCACCTCAAGGTGCACAAGTGGGGAGCCTGGGCGCTGTTGGCGGCCGCCGTGTTCCACGGGTTTCTCGGGTGGGTGTACGCGTTCCACCTCGAGATCGGGTGAGTGCGACCATCCTCGGACCTCAAGCCCAAGCCCCTGTGGGCGTATGCCGGGACACGACCGCTCGAACGACCACCCGAACGGCGCTCTTTCCCCTACAATGTCGGGGCAACACCCGGCCGTGCGCCTGCTCCGTGCGTGCGGTGGGGGTCTTGCGACCGTCGACCGTGTCCCGAAGGAGCCGTACGTGACCGATCTTACGACCCTCACCCCCGACTCCCAGGGCAAGGTCCGCGACCTGTTCGACTTGGGTGACAGGCTCTTGCTCGTGGCGAGCGATCGCATCAGTGCGTTCGACTTCGTGCTCCCGGAGCCGATCCCCTACAAGGGCGAGGTGCTCACGAAGCTCTCACTTTTCTGGTTCGAGTTGCTCGACGGGATCGTCGATAACCACCTGCTCTCCGCTGACGTAGCCGACCTGCCCGCTGAGTTCGCTCCTCACGCCGGCTACCTGCGTGGTCGCTTCATGCTTGTGAAGAAGGCCAAGGTCTGGCCGGTGGAGTGCATCGTGCGCGGTTACCTGGCCGGCAGCGGACTGAAGGAGTACCAGCAGGAAGGCACGGTGTGCGGCATTCCGCTGCCCGCCGGCCTCGTGGACTCGAGCAAGCTCGAGGAGCCGCTGTTCACGCCGTCGACGAAGGCTGAGATCGGCGAGCACGACGAGAACATCAGCTTCGAGCGGATGGTCGAGATCGTGGGCGAGCAGACGGCTGTCGCCCTGCGCGACACCTCGATCGCCGTCTACTCGAAGGCGCGCGAGCACGCGGCGTCGCGCGGCATCATCATCGCCGACACGAAGTTCGAGTTCGGCGACGTCGATGGGAAGCTGACCCTCGTAGACGAGGTGCTCACGCCCGACTCGAGCCGCTTCTGGCCTGCAGACGACTATGAGCCCGGTCGTAGTCAGGCGAGTTTCGACAAGCAGTACGTGCGGGACTGGCTCGAGAGCACCGGGTGGGACAAGCGGCCGCCCGTGCCCTCGCTTCCCGCGGACGTGATCGAGGCGACGAGCGCGAAGTACATCCAGGCGTACGAGCTCATCACGGGCCGTACCTTCGAACCGGAAGGGGCGGCGTAGCGCATGGCGCGCAGGAACCCACTGAACGAGCGGTACGGCAAGTACACCGCTCCCAGCGGCAAGACCCGCAAGTCGGCGGCTTCCGCGAAGCCGAAGCGGGCCGCGGGCGGTGCGACGCCGTCCACCTCCCGTTCAGCGTCGGGCGGAAGAAGGCCCGCGTCCGCAGCGAGTCGCAAGGCGCCGGTCTCAATCCATCCGCCCACGCCGGAGTACAAGCGCTGGCGCACGATCTGGTGGGGATTCCTCGGCGCGGCCATCGTCTTCTCCACGCTCGCGTGGTGGCTGTGGCAGGACGAGGCGCGCCGCTCGTTCGGCAACTGGGTGTTGGGTGCCGGGTACGCGATGATCTTCGCAGCCATCTTCATCGACTGGACGAAGATGCGTCCGCTGCGCAAGGAGTGGATGGAGTCGGGCGGGAAGCAATCGAAAGCGGACGCCGGTGAAGGTAAGGTCTCACAGACCGACAAGACGGCGGGACCGAGTGGGGGTCCGCGAGATGCGGACGGCGGTTCTGACGAGTCCTGATGGCGTTCGCTCGCAGTGAGCGAGAAGGGAAGCGACCACGAATGGCGCGCTATGAGATCTTCGTGACGTACAAGACCGGCATCTTCGACCCGCCGGGCGCGACCGCCGAGCGCGCGCTTGCGAACCTCGGCCATGAGGGCGTCGAATCGGTGAGGATAGGCAAGTACATCCAGCTCGCGGGCGATGTCAGCTTCGAAGCCGTGACCGAGATGTGCGAGAAGCTGCTCGCCAACCCGGTCATCGAGGACTTCCGCATCGAGACGGTCGAGGAGTGACGCATGCGGTTCGGCGTGGTCGTCTTCCCGGGCTCGAACTGCGAGCAGGACGTCGTGGGTGCGTGCCGTTATCTGGGTCTCGAGGCCGAGTACGTCTGGCACGGCGACACGTCGCTCGATGGGTTCGACGCCATCGTGTTGCCCGGCGGCTTCAGCTACGGTGACTACATCCGCTGCGGCGCGGTCGCCCGCTTCTCGCCGGTCATGAACGAGGTCGTGCGTTTCGCCGAGAGGGGCGGGCCGGTGCTCGGCATCTGCAACGGCTTCCAGATACTGACGGAGGCGCACCTGCTGCCCGGCGCGCTGCTGCGCAATCGGGGCCTCAAGTTCATCTGCAGACGCGTGCCGCTGCGCGTGGACGGCTCGTGTGACTGGCTCGACCTGCCGCTCGGCACCGTCCTCGAGGTGCCCATCAACCACAACGAAGGCAACTACACGTGCGATGCCGCCACGCTCGAGCGTCTGAACGCCAACGGCCAGGTCGTGTTGCGCTACTGCGAGCCGGACGGCTCGAGCGCCGAGGACGGCAGCGCGCCGAACGGGGCGCTCGACGACATAGCCGGCATCTGCAACGAGCGCGGCAACGTCTTCGGACTCATGCCGCATCCCGAGCGGGTCGTGGACCCGTTGTCGGGCGGCACCGACGGGCAGCCGTTTCTCACGACGGTCGTGCGTAAGCTCGCCGAGGTGGCCGGGTAGTGCACGGCGACGTAGGGCTCGGTGGACCGGTCTGGTCCTTCGTCTCCTCACTGCTGCTGCTCACGGTGGCGTTGGCGCTGTTCGTGGTTCTCGACGTCGTGAGGCGCGTGCGCCGCGGGCGCGACGAGGCGGTCGGACGTGGGTCGCTTCTGGTGTTCGCCGTCGGCGAGGGGGTCTTCCTGCTCGCGCTTCTCGCTGCGCAGGTGCTTGAGGGCGTGTCGCTCATGAGCGCCGTGCCAGTGGCGCTGGCGCCTTTCGCGCTGGCCGCAGGGGTCGCGTACCTGCTCAAGGTGGTGTATCCGCGGGGGTCTGTGTCGGGCGAGCAGGAGTGCATGCCGACGCGCGACAAATGACGCTCGGGGCGCGGCTAGTGGACGGCCGTCCCGTCGTGGTTCCCTTCGGCGTCGACGAGTGCGAAGATCTCGCGGTCATCCGGGATGTCGCTCATCGTGTGTCCGTAGTGCACGAACCTCGCGATGCCCTGCTTGTCCACGAAGACCTGCGCGGGCATCCTCCCCAGCTTGAAGAGGTTCACCTCCTGCCCGTAGAGCTTCAGCACGCTGAAGGTGGGATCAGGCAGACCGACGAATGGCAGGTCGTGCCTCTTCCAGTAGTCGGCGAAGGCGGGCGCGTCGTCAGGGCCGACCACTATGATCTCGATGCCGCGCTTGACGAACCCCGCGTGGTCGCGGCGCAACTGCGCCATGTGCCGTCGGCAGAATGGTCAAGCGAGGCCGCGGTTGAAGACGAGCAGCACGTGGTGACGGCCGCGGTGTTCCGAGAGGCTCACGGGCACGCCCCGGAAATCAGGCAGCGTGAAATCGGGGGCTACCGAATCCAAAGCGACACGTGACATGCGCAGACTCCGTTCCCTGGTGTCAGCGTATTGGATACCCCAGTGCGGCCATCTCGTCGAGCGTCACGAAGTCGTAGCCACGGCGCTTGAGTCCGGCGAGGATGATCGGCCACCGCGCGACCCGTCGTGCCCGACAGCTTGCCGGAATCGTGCAGGAGCACCACAGAGCCGTCGCGCGTGTGGCTGAGCACGTGACCGGCGATGGTGCCGGCCCGTCCACCCCGCCAGTCCTGGGGGTCGACCGACCACAACACCTGGCGCATGCCGGCACGGCGGATGGCGGCGGCCACGCGAGGTGACGTGGAGCCGTAGGGCGGCCTCAACCACGTGACTCGCTGGCCACTGATCCGCTCGATGATGCGTCTGCCTGAGGCGAGGTCCGACGCGAGTGCGCCGTCCGCGAGACGTGTCAGGATGCGGTGGGCGAGCGAGTGACACGCGAGCAGATGGCCCTCGTCACGGATCCTGCGCGTGGTGCCCGGTGCTGCCGCTGCCAGGCGTCAGGTGACGAAGAAGGTCGCAGGAGCGTCGGCTTGGCGCAGCGCCGCCAGCGCGCGTGGCGTGGTGTGGCCGGACGGTCCGTCGTCGAAGGTGAGGGCGACGACCCGCTCGCCGACCGCGCGGATGCGCTGTGACCGCGTGTGCGTGGGGACGGGGTATCCGCTCGCGACGACGCTCACCCTGACCTGGTAGAGGCCGCGCGTGCGCAAGCGGGCCACAAGCGAGATGCGCCGGGGCGCAGCAGGGAAAGTGACTACGCGCTCGGCGAGCGTGCGCCAGTCTCTGGCGCGACCGCGCACGATACGGCGGCACTCGAGAGTGAGCGTCGCCGGCGTGGTCGACGACACGACGCAGCTGACCGTGATGTTCCTGTTCAGACGCGTTGCGATCGGGGCGCGTACCGAGCGGGCCGTCGGGCGTGGGACCGGGGCAGGTGTCGTTCCTTGGGCCGGCGGCGGGGCGGGCGTCGTTGCCTCACTGGCTGGTCGCGGCATGGACGAAGTCGGGGCTGCGGCCACCACCGCCGGCCAAGTCGCAATCCAAGCCGCGATGGCAGCTATCGCCGTCGCCTCAATGGTGTGACGCACAGCGACGCTGATCGTCATAGCTCCTCCGAACTCGACTCCCACGGTCCCGTTCTCAGCGGTAAGGAATCGGTAAGTCCCCGTTGCCATCCTTCCCGTAGTGTCGGCTCCGGCCACGCGCGGCCGTGCTGTTCGGCAACCGATCGAGAGGGGGCGTACCAGATGCGCCACATGACATCCCGTTTCGCTGCGGTGCTTGCCGCTGCGATGCTCATCACGTCAGCTGCACCGGTTCTCGCCGTTGCGGCTCCCAAGGCCCACAAGAGGCTCGACCCTGACGGTTCCGTTCCCAAGAAGTGGGACCTGCCCACGCCGGTCATCCCGAGCGACGACACCACGCCCACCGACGCCGGTGGTATCGGTGACGGTCACAACAACCTGTCCTTCGCCGCGTTCGACACCGGTGACATCGTGTGCGCGTTCCCGGGCGGATTCCTTGTGGGTCATGCGGGGATCTTCAACGACGCGCTGCACATCTCGGACTTCAGTCCGTGTGTCTGGTCGGCGAACAAGACACCCTACAACGACGTCCGTCGCGAGACGCCAGCGAGCTACCGCAACTACGACTACGCGTTCGGTATCTGGGTGCCGAGCAAGGCTTCTTACGGAACCAGTGTCGTGAGCTGGTGTGCGGCCCAAGCCGGTGAGCCGTACGACATCAACTCGTCCAAGACCGATTTCTCGCACTGGTATTGCTCGAAGTTGCCGTGGGCCGGCTGGAAGGTCAGGACGGGGGTCGACTTGGATGCCGACGGCGGGTACTGGGTCAAGCCCGCCGACCTCGTCAATGACTCCGAGACGAGCACGTTCGCGTACGGTCAGTAGTTTCTGCTTGGGGCCGCCGGCGTTGTGCGCGTCGGCGGCCCTGTCAAGCAGGTGAACGGACACGCGTGAGGAACATGACCGGCATCACTGGGATCAGGAGGGGCTCATGGGGAATCGCGGCAAGGTGAGAGCGGGCGTCGTCGTTCTGGCGGCGGTGGTGGTGGCGATGGCGTGTCTCAGCTTGGCGACCGGGTGCGAGCGACCGGTTCCCGCAGGGGCTACAGCGGGCGCGCTGGACCCGAGCGGTCGACTGCACATCGTCGACCTGGAGCGTGGCGAGGTATGGCGGACGCTCCGGCTGAGGTCCGTCGCCTACGACATCGCGGCCGATCCCGCAGTCGGTTGTTATCTGACGGCTCAGGCTGGAGGTCTGGGCGCGGCGACCGATGATCGGCTGGGCATCATCGGTGACCGAGGCGCTGCGCGGCCCTCGTACGTCAGACTCCCGCGAGAGAACCCGACCGGCGTCGAGGTCGTGAGCCCTGGGGTCGCGATCGTGAATCACGGCATCTTCAGTGACCAAGGTGCGTTCGTCAGCGTCGTCGACACGAAGCGACGCTCCGTGATCGCGACAGGCGCCGTTCCGGACAACAACGGCCCCCTTGTCGCGGCTGCAGGCGCCGTGTGGTCCTCCGGTGTGAACGCGCAGACGTATCGGCGCAGCCTGAGACGTGTGGATTCGGCGACGCTCGTGTCATACGAGGTGCTCGCGCCTGCCGATTTCCCGATCATCGAGGCGTTCGATGGGGGTCACCTCTACGGATGGCTCAGCCCGAAGTACGGGAGGGGCTCGGTTGCTCGATTCTCGGCCGGCGGAGAAGCGGTCGAAGCATCACGAACGCTTCCGTTGGACGGCGGCTGCGGCGACATGGCTCTCGTCGCCGGTCGTCTCGTGGTCGCCGACTGGGCCGCAGAGGATCTTTCCGACACAGGCGATACCCTACACTTCCTCGACCCGGGGACTCTTGAGGAGTTGGGACGGCTGGAGGTTCAGGGCGGAGCGTGTGACGTGCAGCCGTGGGGGGAGAAGGCTGTGGTGGCGAGCTTCAGGGACTCGGCGCTTCTCGTGGTCGACCCGACGACTGCGCGGGTCGAGCGTCGAATCGAGCTGCCGAAGATGGAGCTGCCGTTCCGCATCGCGGTGCTGGACTGAGTAGCGGCTACTTCACCATGCTCCCTTGAGTTCTGGCGGTTACCGCACGCTTGCACTGGGCGACACCGACAGCGCACGTCCGTGGCTGGTGCGCTAGAATCGGCGCGTTCGCGCAAGACTTCCTCGCCTCTCGAAAGGGGCCGCCGTCGTGACCGTCGTCGCTGACCTCTCGCCCGAACTCGCGCCGAAGCTCGCCGTGGAGCTCGGCCTGAAGCCTTCCGAGTACGACCACGTGGTCGAGATCCTCGGGCGCACGCCGACGATCACCGAGCTGTACATGTACTCGCTCATGTGGAGCGAGCACTGCAGCTACAAGCACTCGCGCAAGGCGCTGCGGATGTTCCCGACTGAGGGCCCGCACGTCCTGCAGGGTCCCGGCGAGAACGCCGGCGTCATCGGCGTGGGCGATGGTTGGGCGGTCGCGTTCAAGATGGAGAGCCACAACCACCCGAGCGCCATCGAGCCGTACCAGGGTGCTGCGACCGGCGTCGGCGGCATCATCCGTGACATCTTCACGATGGGCGCGCGGCCCATCGCGAGCCTCGACTCCCTGCGCTTCGGCACGCTCGACAAGGCGCGCCAGCGTTACCTGTTCGAGGGAGCCGTGGCCGGCATCGGCGGGTACGGCAACTGCATCGGCGTGCCCACCGTGGGCGGCGAGGTGTACTTCGAGGAGGCGTACGAGGGTAACTGTCTCATCAACGCGATGTCGATCGGCCTGATGCGGGAGGAAGACCTCATGCGTGCGGTGGCCGCCGGCCCGGGCAACCTTGTCTTGCTCATCGGCTCGACCACCGGCCGTGACGGCATCGGCGGCGCGAGCGTGCTCGCGAGCCAGGAGTTCGACGAGCGCGCCGAGGACAAGCGCCCGAGCGTCCAGGTGGGCGACCCGTTCGAGGAGAAGCTGCTCATCGAGGCGTGCCTCGAGCTGCTGCGCGGCGACCTGCTCGTGGCGCTCGGCGACCTCGGTGCGGCCGGGCTCACCTCGAGTGCGAGCGAGATGGCGAGTCGCGGCGGCGTGGGCCTCGACATCGACGTGACGAAGGTGCCCCAGCGCGAGCCGAACATGAAGCCGTTCGAGATCATGGTCTCCGAGTCGCAGGAGCGCATGCTCGCCGTGGTCGAGCCCGATAAGCTCGACGCCGCGATGGCGGTGTGCGCGAAGTGGGGGCTGCGCTCGACCGTCATCGGCCAGGTCACCGACACGGGACGCTTCGTGGTCCGCGAGGGCGAGACGGTCGTCGCTGACATGCCGGCCGCAACGCTTGCGCACGACGCGCCGATCTACGACCCGGCGATGGAGCGCCCGGCCTACCTCGACGAGGTCGCCGCGTTCGACCCGCACACGCTGAGTCACCCCGAGTCGCCCGAGGCGCTCGCCGAGACGCTGCTCGGGCTGCTCGCCAGCCCCAACATCTGCTCGCGTCGGTGGATCTGGGAGCAGTACGACCATCAGGTCATGACGAACACGGTCGTGCTGCCCGGCGGCGACGCGGCGGTGTTGCGCATCGGCGACACCGGGCGCGGCGAGATGACCGACCGCGCGATCGCGGTGTCGAGCGACTGCAACGGACGCTACTGCTACCTGGACCCGTACACCGGCGCGCAGATCGCGCTCGCCGAGGCGGCCCGCAACGTCACGTGCGCTGGCGGCGAGCCGGCGGCGATCACCGACTGCCTGAACTTCGGCAACCCGGAGAAGCCGGAGGTGTTCTACACGTTTTACGAGGCGATCCGCGGCCTCTCCGATGCGTGCAAGGCGTGGACGATTCCCGTGATCAGCGGCAACGTGAGCTTCTACAACGAGAGCTTCGGCAATCCGATCTACCCCACGCCGACCGTCGGCCTCGTGGGCGTGCTCGACCACGTCGACCAGCACTGCACGATGGACTTCAAGGACGAGGGTGACGTGATCGTGCTCGTGGGCGAGTCCTACGACGAGCTGGGCGGCAGCGAGTACCTCAAGGTGGAGCACGGTCTCGTAACCGGCGCGGTGCCCTCGCTCGACCTCGAGCTCGAGGCCGCCGTGCAGGCCGCCGTGCGCGACGGCATCCGCAGCGGGCTCATCAAGAGTGCGCACGACTGCTCCGAGGGCGGCATCGCAGTCGCGCTAGCCGAGAGCTGCATCGCTGGCGACATCGGCGCCGACGTGCACCTGCACGACGAGCTGCCGGCGGTGTCCTCGCTGTTCGGCGAGAGCCAGAGCCGCATCGTCGTCACGTGCGCCGAGGACGACGCCGACGCTCTCGTCGAGTCGCTCATCGCTGCCGGCGTGCCGTACAGCGTCATCGGCACAGTGGGCGGCGACCGCCTCGCGATATGCGAGCGGCTGAGCGTCTCGCTCGACGACCTGCGCGATGCCTATGAGCCCACACTCGAGGCGCTCGTGCACGGCGAGCTGCAGAGCGAGGAGCTGCACGAGGGGTAGGCGCGAGGGGGGCCTCGGCTGGGTACACTCCCCAGTGGCGCGTCGGCTACGCCGTGCCGGTGCTCGCATGCTTGGGGGAGGCGATACGTATGCGGCTTCGCTGTATCCGTCGCACAGCCGTGCTCGCAACGCTCGTCGCTCCGGTTCTCGGCGTCGTGGTCCTCAGTGCTCCGCCCGCGGCCGTCGCGCTGACGCCGCCCGGCAGGGGCACGGAGCTCAAATCGCTCGCCGTCTCACCGGCGTTCGCGGTGGACCGGACGCTGTTCGTGGGTGGCCTCTATGACGCGACGCTTTGGAAGAGCACGAACGGCGGCGCATCGTTCACGCTCATCCCCGGCGCGCCTCAAGGCGTCGAGGACATCGCGATGTCGCCCGCGTACGCCACCGACCGCACGCTGTTCATCGCGTCTCGCGGGAACCGCTTCGGCGTTGGCGCCGGCATCTATCGCTCCCGGGACGGGGGCCGCACGTGGACGCGCCTCGTGGCGGGCCTGCCGGCATCTGGCCAGCCGTACCGACTGCGGATCTCGCCGGGGTTCGCCTCTGACCGCACCATCGTGGCGATGGTCGACACCAACCTGTACCGCAGCACGAACGGCGGCGATTCCTGGACGCGGATCACGCCTCCCGGAATCGGCGGAGTCGACTTCGTGGTCGAGAACTTCGCCATGTCGCCGGGGTTTGCCACTGACGGCGGACTCGTGACTGTGCAGGGCTTCGGGGACGCCATCCGCGTCTCGAACAACCGCGGCGCCACGTGGTCGGCGGCCGCTCTATCGCTGCCGTGGTCGTTCGGGTTCGGGGACGCGTGCTTCTCGTCCGACTTCGCCAACGACCGCACCATCTTCGTCACGCATGCCAACGGGCACATCTTCCGCTCGGTCGATGGGGGTGCGAACTTCACGCGCATCGCCGAGGGGTTCGGTGTCCTGCCCGCGCGCGAGATCGTCACGTCGCCGCGGTTCGTCGTCGACGGCGTGGTGTTGGCGGGTGGAGACCGCTCGGTGAGCGCCGATTCGGGGCCGGGGCCGCTGCTGGGACGCTCCGCGGACAGAGGCGTCACGTGGTCGCGCACCGAGACGGGGCTTGCCGGAGCGTGGATCGAGGACATCGAGTACTCGCCGGCGTTCCTTGCAGACAACACCGTGTTCGCGGTGACCGGCGGGTCATGGGGAGGCACGGCTGGCCAGGGCGGCGCGTTCGTCTCGCGTGACGGCGGGCTGACGTGGGCGCGCCTCGGCGGCACGTTCGCGCAGCTGGGCATGCCGAGCTTGTCGCCGGGGGGTCCGAGGAAGGGGAACCGCTTCACGGTGAGCGGCACCCTGCCTGCGCACGTGAGCTCGACGAGCGTGGTGCTCAAGTTCTACCTGCGCGATGCATCAGGTGCGTACAAGCTGAAGTCGAGCGTCACGGTCTCGGTCCCTGGGGGCGTCGGCACGTACCGCAAGGTGGTGACGCTCTCCACGGCGGGGAAGTGGCGGGTTCGGACGTACCACGCCGACGCGGGGCATGAACCCAGCTGGAGTCCGATTCGGTCCTTCACCGTGCGCAACTGAGCCTGGACGGCGCGCGCGAGGCGATCGCTGCGTGCCGGGAGCACAGTGGGGCTGACGCCGGCTTCGGGTTCGCGGACTGCGTACTGCTCGCCACCTGTGAGCGCGAGCGCACAGCGCGGATCATGTCGTTCGACCGGAGGCTCGCCCTATACAAGCCGAGCTTCGCCGGGCCGATCGAGATGATTCCGTGACCGCTCGTCTAGAGCTCAGGCAGCACCTGCGTCTTGATGTCGGCGGCAAGGCCGATGATCGCGTCACAGATCTCGATGATGACCGGGTTGTGCGACTCTTTTCGCCCCAGCCGCGCCAAGCGCTCGGCGGTATCGCAGATCGAGGCGATGTCCTCCGCGTTGCCGCACAACACCAGGTCGCACGCCGTTTGCGGTTCCTGTTGCCACAGCTGCAGCGTGCGCCTGAGGACTCCGCGGATCGCGTCGTATATCGAGTCGATGCGGCTGTCATCCACCCTGCCGAACAGGGCGCGGTTCCTCGCCTCGAAGAACATGAGGTCGCTCACGTCGTCGATGAGCTGGCGAAAGAGCGAGAAGAACGTCGCGCCGGGGGCGTCCCGCCTGAAGGTGGTCGTGAGTTCCGGGTCGATCTCGCCGTCGACGAGCATCTGCGAGGTGATGCGGTACAGATTGCGCTGCTCTTCGAGTTCGCGGATGAACTTCTCGAGCTTGGCGTCGACCGCCTGCGTGTACATGCGCTCCAGGATGTAGTCCTGCTTCACGGACGAGATCTTGGCCACCAGCACACCGAGGAACGCGAGGCCCACGATGACCTCGAGGGAGACGAGGACCCGAGCCCAGCCCTCGGGTCGGATGTCGCCGTACCCCAGCGACGATATCGTCACGATCGAGAAGTACACGGCATCACCGAAGCTGGGGCGAAGCGACTCATCATGCCCGAAGACGAGGTCGCCGCTCTGTGCGGCCACCCAGTATCCGGTGGCGAACAGCAGTATCGTCAGGGACAGCGCCGCAAGCATCCAGCCCAGGCTCACGTCGTTGATGAGGTGCAGCAGACGTCTCATGGAGCAAGCGTACACCGCGACGAGGCTCAGCGCATCGAGTCACCCGTGAGACGCTGCGTCTCCCGGTGGGCTACTCGCCGCGTGCCTTGTTCGCGCGGATCGCGTCGCGGAACCAGGCGGCCAGTCCGGGCCGGTGTCGGTCATAGTGCGCGGTGAAGCGCGCGTCTGCGATGTACATGTCACCGAGCGCCGCGTGCATCTCGCGCGAGCATGGGTAGAACCAGCGGTCGATCTGGAGGCGGGCTTCTTCAGCGACGTCCATCGCCTCGGGGGCGCCGGGAGCGACGCCGGCGTCGAACAGCTCGATCATCCTCGCCATCTGCTGCTCGCCCTCGGCCTTGAAGCGGCTCCAGTCGTCCTTGGTGTAGCGGCTCGTGCGGCGTGCCGACTCGCGGTACGCGTCCGTGTCGCCCCAGCGCTCCTTGACCTCGTCCTCGTACTGCGACGGGTCGAAGTCACCGAACACCTCGAACATCTCTTCCTTCGTCATGCGTACACCTCCTTCGTCTGCGGCGATCGTCTTGTCGATGAGCCCGAGCAGCGCTTCGAGCCGCAGCGCCTGCTCCACGATGAGGTCGCGTTGGTACACGAGCGCCTCGCGGCGGTCGAAGCCCGGGTCGGTCATGATCGCCTTGATGTCGTCGAGCTCGAAACCGAGCTCCTTGTAGAACAGCACCTGCTGCAGCCGCTCGAGGTCCTCGAGCGTGTAGAGCCGGTAGCCCGCATCGCTTCGCGCGGACGGCTCAAGCAGGCCGATCTCGTCGTAGTGGTGCAGGGTGCGCACGCTGACATGTGCGAGCTTGGCCACCTGTCCCACCGTGTGGGTCACGTTCTGTGTCACGTTCGTCTCACCTCCGAGGCGCAGCGTAGAGCCTCACGTTACGTGAGGGTCAAGCCTCGTTGAACCCGGATTGACCGATTCACGAGTGAAGCCGTTGTGAAATCGTGCCTGAGCAGGGGAAAGTCGCTACCATGAAGCCTCTACGGTTGCCCGACCAGCGGGGGATGACGTCATTGAGCGCGGAACAGCCCAAGAACGGCGTGCCTGGCGAGGCGCCCATCGACCTGTCCGATCCCTCCCTATTCCTCAACAGGGAACTGTCGCTGCTCGCGTTCCAGGAGCGCGTGCTCGAGGAGGCTGAGGACCCGCGCAACCCGCTGCTTGAGCGCGTCAAGTTCCTCGCCATCATGTCGAGCAACCTGGGCGAGTTCTACATGGTGCGCATCGGCGGTCTCAAACAGCAGGTCAAAGCTGGCGTGAGCGACCTGTCGGCCGACGGGATGACGCCTGAGGAGCAGCTGAACGCAGCACGCGAACGGGCGGTCGAGCTCATACACCGGGGCCGGGCGCTCTACCATGAACTACATCGCGAGCTGTCTGAGCAGGGCATCCATGTGGTCGGGTACCACGAACTCGATGCCATTCAGCGTTCGGCTGCCGATGTGTATTTCCGCGACACGGTGTTCCCCACGCTCACGCCGCTCGCTTTCGACCCCGGCCGGCCGTTCCCGCACATCTCGAACCTTTCACTGAATCTGGCCGTGGTCGTCAGGGCTCCCGGCGGCGAGGAACGCTTCGCGCGTCTCAAGATCCCGAAGGCTCTGCCGCGGCTCGTTCCACTGCCTGCTCGTGAAGGCTCCCGGCCCGGACGGGTGAACGGCTACTGGTTCGTGTGGGTGGACGATCTCGTTTGCGCACACTTGGACACCCTGTTTCCCGGCTACACCGTCACCGAGGCGCACGGGTTCCGCATCACGCGTGACGCCGAGATCGAGATCCAGGAGATCGAGGCGGACGACCTGCTCGAGAGCATCGAAGAGGGCATAAGGAAGCGACGCTTCGGCAGTGTCGTGCGCGTGACCGTGGACGGGGAGATGCCTGAATCGGTCCGCCAGATCCTGTCGGAGAACCTAGGACTCGACCCCAACGAGATGATCGTGGTCGACCCGCCTTTGGGACTTTCTGACCTCTTCGAGCTCTACCGGGTGGACCGCCCCGACCTCAAGGACCACCCGTTCGTCCCTGCCCTGCCGCCCGGCTGTGACGACGCCGCGTCCACGGACTGGTTCAGCGCGATCCGCGAGCATGACATCCTGCTCCACCGACCCTTCGAGTCTTTCGAGCCGGTGGTCGCATGGTTGCGCCAAGCGGCCAGCGACCCCGACGTGCTCGCCATCAAGATGACGCTGTACCGCGTCGGCCGCGACGCACCCGTCGTCCAGGCTCTGCTCGAAGCCGCCGAGAATGGCAAGGAGGTCGCGGCACTCGTCGAGCTCAAGGCGCGGTTCGACGAGGAGAGCAACATCGGCTGGGCCCGAAAACTCGAGTCGGCCGGGGTGCACGTGGTCTACGGGCTGCTCGGACTGAAGACCCACAGCAAGGTCGCGCTCGTGGTGCGCCGGGAAGGCAAGCGGATCCGGCGCTACGTGCACGTGGGTACCGGCAACTACAACACGGTGACCGCGACGCAGTACACCGACTTGGACCTGCTCACCTGCCGCGAAGACATCGGTCGTGATGCATCCCAGCTGTTCAACTCTCTGACGGGGTGGGCGGCCGACACCGATTTCGAGCGCTTCTTGGTGGCGCCGCGAACGTTGCGCAGCGGCATCGAGGAACGCATCCGGCGCGAGATGGAGCACGCCGCGGCAGGACGCCCGGCGCGGATCATCATCAAGATGAACGCGCTCGTCGACCGGCGCATGGTGCCGCTGCTGTACGAGGCGTCGCGAGCGGGCGTCAGGATCGACCTGCTGGTCCGCGGGGTGTGTACGCTGCGGCCGGGCATTCCCGGAATCTCCGAGAACATCCGGGTGACGAGCCTCGTGGGGCGCTTCCTCGAACACACACGCATCTACTGGTTCCGCAACAACGGCCGTCCGGAGGTGCTCATAGGCAGCGGCGACCTCATGACGCGCAACATGGACCGGCGGGTCGAGGTGCTCACGCCTGTCATCGACCGGGCACTGGTCAGGCGGCTCAAGGGCATCCTCGACATATACCTGTTCGACACCCGCCACACACGGGAGCTCTTGCCGGATGGGCGCTACGTGCGTGTGCAGCCGGAGGACGGCGATGCGCTCGTGGACGCGCAGGAGGACCTGCTGAGCCTGGCGCAGTCGCCTTCGGTGCCGAAGAGCACGAATCGGTAGAATGGGCGCGGCTGAGCGAGCTTTCGGACTGGGGGGGGGACATGGTCATCGCGGACGCTGTTCGTCACGCGCTGGAACCGTACGTCGGGCCGATGGTCGCCGACACCTGCGTACGTGCGACAGCTCTGAAACTTGGCAAGACCGCTGACGAACTGGGCACCGCTGACCTCACCGAACTCGACAGCAACGTCCGCAAGTTGCTGGGGCCTGTGGCACCGCAGGCCGCCATCGAGGAGGCGCTCGACACACTCAAGCGTCTGGCACGCGAGGGGGCGTTCTCATGATGGCGACGGGGGTCTCGCGCTCGACGTGGTGGATCTTCGGTGCCGCTGTGGCCATCACCGCGCTTGCGGCCGTTCTCGTCGCGCTGCAGCTCGGTGGCGAGGCAGGTGTCGCTGCCGCGAGCGACATCCACGAGACCCTCGTCGTCGGGCTCGCCGCCGCCCTCATCCTGCGGTCCGCGTGGCGCCTGGGGCCGCACACGAGCGTCGGGCGACCGTGGTTGTTGATCGGACTGGGGACGCTCAGCTACTTCGTGGGTGATGCGATCTGGACCATCATCGAGGTCGGCATGCGCCAGGAGGTGCCGTATCCGGGTTGGCCGGACGTGTTCTACCTCATCGAGTATCCGCTCATCGCGGCGGGCATTCTCTCCGCCGGGCTCGCCTTCCGAGGTCTCGTCCCGCTCGGCCGTCCGACGCGCATCGCGCTTCTCGTGGGTGGCGGGCTTGCCGCGGTGGTCCACTTCGGACTGCTCGCACCGTTCGTACTGAACGAGCCGGGCATCTCGCTCGCGGAGCGTGCGTTCTCCTCGCTCTATCCCTTGGGCGATGTGCTGCTGATGGTCGCGCCTGCGGTCTTCATGTTGATGGTCATGGCCTCACTCGGCGGCGGCAAGCTGTCATGGCCGTGGTTCGCGGTCATCGGGGGATCGATCGTGGTCGCGCTGGCCGATGCGGGGTACTCGTGGCTCGCCACGTACGACCTCTATCAGTCGGGGTCGTTCATCGACTACGGCTGGAGCATCGGGCATGCGCCCATCATGCTCGGAGCGCTCATCGCAGCTGATCTGGCCAACCCGGCGCGGTCCGGGCCCGCTTCCAGCTAGCGCTGGGTCCTACCGCCGCCGACGCACCTGGGCGAGGCGCAACTGGGGCACGAGCGTCCGCATCGGCTCAACCACTGGCCGCACTCCGGGCACCGTGCGGCATCGGCAGCGAGTTCGGCGCCGCACTCGGGGCAGGTCTCAGAATCCTCGGCCCACGTGTCCTCGAACAGGATCTCGGCGCCACGAACGCGGTGGTGCTCGGGGACGGAGGCGGCGGCACGACCGGACCGCGCGGGGGGCGACTCATCGCGCTGGCTACCGGATGTCGGAGTGGGACCTGTCACGGGCGGTCCTGCTGTTCTCGAGACTCCCTAAGGCGCTCACACTTGGTGCTCACAAGCATACCGTCATGAAGGCCGATTGATACCGTTTGAGAGCCGAATCGCCCGGCCCGATCGCTTGGCCCGTTCGCCCCGGTCGCGCCAGCCGCCGCTGTGTTTGAAGCGGGGGATGTACCTTGATGTACGACGAAGGAACGTTTGCGGAGGTGAGCATGATGGTCACCCGTGAGGACTTCATGAATGCGCGAGAGGGCCTGCTCGCCAAGCGCGAGGCGCTCATGGCGCGGGCGAGTGAGATCCGCGATGAGTTCAGCGAACATGTGGATGGTGACGTCGTGGCGATGGCCGCAGGACTCTCGCTCTTGAGCGGTGGGATCGCTTGGGGGCTGACCCAGGTGCTTCGTGGCCGTCGCGGCGTGATGCCCCTGCTCGCACCCATCGGTCTTGTCGCGATGGGGCTCGTGATCGCGAGCAGAGGAGCCATGAGCCGCAGGGGCGCTCACATCCTTGCGGCGGAGGACCGCGTACGCAGCGAGCTCGCCGGGCTCGATCCGCTCGCACGCGTGCAGGTGCTCAAGGATATGGCGAGCGAACAGCTCTCCTTCGTGCGCCACGCAGAGAACTGACACGCCGCGGTGACGAGGTGTTTCGTCGGAGACGCTCGGACGGATGACCGCTCCGGGGCGTTGCTGAGCATCCGCGGTGCTCGGGTCGTGCGGGACGGCGCGACGATCCTCGATGTCGAAGCGTTCGACATCCACGCCGGTGAACGCTTGGCGGTCCTGGGTCCCAATGGGGCAGGGAAGTCAACGCTCATAGGGTTGCTCACGCGCGACGTCCTGCCGCTGTGGACCGACCCGCCGCCGGTGCTGTTCCAAGGTGAGTCGCGCCCGGAACTCGATGAGGTCCGAAGCCTCATCGGCGTCGTGACGAGCGCTTGGCAGGACATGGTGCGCGTCCACCTGCGAGTGGAAGACGTGGTCTGCGGGGGTCTGTTCGGTGCAGTGGGCGTGCCGTCGCATCGCCGGGGCCGCGCCACCAAGGTCGCGCGTGACGCCGCCGCGGGCGCACTCGAACGGGTCGGCATCGGCCACCTCGCGAGTCGCGACATGGCCACGCTCTCCACGGGCGAGGCGCGCCGCGTCCTCATCGCCCGCGCGCTGGTCCACGACCCGCGGATCCTCGTGTTGGACGAGCCGACGGCCGGTCTCGATCCAACGGCCGCTTGGCAGCTGCGTGCGACCATGCGTTCTCTGGCCGCAGAGGCGCGCACGATCGTGCTCGTCACGCACCACGTCGAAGACATCGTGCGAGAGGTCGAGCGCGTGGTCCTCATGCGGCAGGCGCGCGTGGTGGCCGACGGCCCCAAGGCCGATCTGCTCACGAGCGAGGTGCTGAGCGACCTGTTCAGCGTCGAGCTCGAGGTCGAAGAGCGAGACGGCGAGTACCGTTTGTGGTGACTCTCCCCGCATGGCGTCCGGCAGGTATCGGCGGACGCTCGCGGGGCGGGACGGCATCCATCGCGCCGGCGGGGTAGACTGGTGTTCATGCATGACCGAACCAGAGACATCCGAGCCGCGCGGCGCGCGTTCGCAGTCCTCTGTGCGGTGTCCGTCGCGCTGATCGTCGTTGGTTGTTCCACATCGGCGCAGGATGACCAGACCCAGAGCGTCCCCATCGCTCCCATGACCCCCTCCGCCAAGCGGGCGGCCATAGCGACGAGCTTCCCCGCCGAGGTGCCGGTTCCCGTGGGCGACCTCATCCGAGCCGAAGCACAAGGGGAGGACGCGTGGGACTACGTCGTCGAGGTGCCGACGACCGTCGAGGACCTGACCGCGTGGTACCGGGACGCCTACGTCGGCCGCCAGTGGGAGATGCTCAGCGCCGAGTCGTTCCGCAAGGGTTCGGACGCCGGGATCGTGCTGCGCTTCCGTAAGGGCAACGCCGAATCGAGCGTCTCAGTGTACCGGATGGGCGGCGTTGGACCGGTTCGTGCTTCTGTGACCCTTGGTGTGGGCACGCCGGTCCTGCAGACGCAGTGAGTCGCACTGGGCTTCGCAGTGGGTCTGTATGACGCTTCGCACCCACAATGTGAAAGGAACGCCGGATGTCGAGACATCGAGCGCCAGGAACGGCCAAGGTTGCCGCCGTGCTGACGGTGGTCGTGCTGGTGTTCGGCGTGACCACCGTGTTGGCGCGCATGACAGACGATGACATCCCCGGTGTCGTCTTGCCGTCTTCCCCGGTGCGTGATTCGCTCACAGAGACGACGGCCGTAGGCCCCGGCAACGTGCCTCTATGGGACATCGACGACGTCTACCAGGTTCGGTTGGCCTATAACGAGCGTTTCGAGGCCCAGCTCACGCCGCCCGCTGCCGCGGACTTCGACCTGTACCTCATCGCACCGGGAACGCGCCGGTTGGCGGATGCGTTCACCGCGCCGTACAAGCCGATCCTTCGGGCTTCGGAGCAGCCGACGGGCGCCGTCGAGCGCATCAACTACGTCTCGGACCGTTCGACCACCGCCACGTTCTACTTGGATGTCGCGCAGCAGTATGAGGGGTCGGGACCTTACGTGCTGGAGTGGAAGCGCACCCAGCTGCCGACGCCGCAGATCGCGTCGGAGATGTCCGAGTCGGTGCGGTTCGGTACCCGAGCGGCGGTGGTGGGTACCGCGACGGTCACAGACCAGGTCACCGGTGGCATCCGGCCCATGTCAGGCTTCTTCGTCGAGGTGAAAGCGCGTCCGTTCGGCAGCAGCACATGGACGCGGGTGGCGACGAGTACGACCGCGCCGGACGGGACGTTCACGATGCGCGTGAGACCCGTCAAGCGTACCGAGTACCGGGTCTACAGCAGGTGGAGCGCCACTGCGGATGGCGACGCTGTGGGCTACGGTGTCGGACCGGTCATGACGGTATGGCCCCGCGCCTACCTCACCATCAAAGCGCCTGTTCGCGCCGTCGCCGGCAAGACCTTTGACGTGACCGGTCTGATCAAGCCCTCTCACGGGCGGGGCACCGGCCACGTCCGCGTGCTGGCCTATCGTAAGTCGGGCGCCGAATGGCGACCGCACAAGGCTTTCGCGGCACGCAACTCCTCCGTGGCCTGGCGGGCTTCGGTGAAGCTGCCGAAGGGTGTCTACCAGCTTCGTGCGACCGTGCCCACGGACACACTGCACGCCACGACCGTCTCCTCTCCCAGAACGGTGACGGTGAGGTAGCGATGCGCTCTCGTCGCACAGGGACTCTCGTGCACCTGCTCTTGGCGGCCGTGCTCGCGACGCCACTGTCCCCGGTCGCGGCATCCGGGGGCGCGGTGTCAGATGGCACTGCGGCATCATCGGTCGCTCTGGCGAGTCCCGCCGTGCCCGGCGGCGCCGGAAGCGTGGTCGTGGGCGTCGCTCCGGGGGCTGAATCGCTCGCCGAGTCCGCGCTCATCGAGGCCGGGGCCGCGATCCAGCGCAGGAGCGAGGCCGGCTCGTTCGTCGTCGTCCGGCCGCCGGCGGGAGTCGCTGTGGAAACCTTCGCAGCTCGCGCCGCCGGGCTCAAGGGCGTGCTGTATGCCGAGTCTGAGAGTGTGGTGCGGGCGTCGCTCGTGCCCGATGACCCTGGTTTCGGCTCGCAATGGAACCTGGAACGTATCGGTATGCCGGATGCCTGGGACGTGACGCGGGGCTCGTCGGACGTGCGCATCGCCGTCGTCGACTCCGGGGTCGACCTGGACCACCCCGAACTCGCCGGTCGTCTCGACACGGACGCCGACTACGACTTCATCGAACGCGATTCACAGGCCGACGATGCGTATGGACACGGGACCCACGTGGCCGGCATCATCGCAGCGGCGACCGACAATGGGCGCGGCGTGGCGGGCATCGCGGACGGATGCACGATCCTTCCGGTGCGCGTGCTCGACCGGTTGGGATTCGGTTGGGCGTCGGTCATGGCCGAGGGGATCCGTTACGCGGCGGATCAGGGCGTCGACGTGATCAACATCAGCGCCGGGGACTCGGTGGACTCGCGCGTCCTGAGCGATGCCGTCGACTACGCCGTATCGAAGGGCTGCGTCATCGTCGCGGCCGCAGGGAACCGCAATTCGCGGACGTTGGACTTCCCTGCGGCGTACCCTGATGTCATCGCCGTGGGTGCTGTGACCGCCGGTGATGCGAAAGCTCCGTACTCCTCGTACGGTGAGAGACTCGACATCGTCGCGCCCGGTGGCGAGAGGGCGGGCCTGCAGGTCCTGTCCCTTCTGCCCGTGAGTGCAACCAATCCGGCCGGTACCGGACTCATGCACGGAACGTCGATGGCCACCCCGCACGTCGCGGCCGTGGCGGCACTGTTGCGATCATTGAACCCGACGTGGACTGCCGGCCACGTCACGCGCCGGATCCTCGAGACGGCAGAGGACATCGGTTCGCTCGGCAAGGACGATTCCTATGGTTACGGGCTCTTGCGCGCGGACCTCGCGCTCGGGGCCGACGGGGACGACCCGCAGGCGCCTTCCGATGACACCTTCCCCGGCATTCCCCTGCTGGGCGAGTCCGTCAAGGGGATCGTGGACGCTCAGACCGACCCGGTGGACGTACACTCCGTGGGACTCATCGCCGGACAGGAACTGCAGGTCTGGATACGAGGATCGGCTGACGCGACCATCTCGCTCACCCTGTTCGACCGTTCCGGCGAGAGCACGGCCGATGCCGCCCCCCTGGAGTCCGTGGTGGCCACCGGGGCCTCCGCGGTCTTGACCTACTCGGTTCCGGAAGGCGGGACAGGTCGTTACCGCTTGCTGGTGCGCGCGGAGGAAGGTGGCGGCGAGTACGCACTCACCATGCGTCGCGGCCGTCCCGTCTTCATCAACACGACGGCGCCGAGGACGTCCGCGTGGGGAGGGTCCGTCTCGCTCTCAGGCCGGGTTGTTGATGCGGACGGCGTGGGGATGGGCGGACTACGGATCCTGCTCGACATGCGGCCTGCGGGCCAGCCGGGCTGGACGGTCGATGTGGCGCAGACACTCACCGATGACGCTGGGCGCTTCCGTCTGAGCGTGAGGCCGGCACGTCCCACCGACTACCGCGTTCGATTCGAGGGCGCTCCGGGCCAGCTCGCTGCTGTGAGCGAGACGATCCGCATCTCGCCTCGTGCGGCGCTCGGCGCCCCTGAGCCAACAGGGCCCGTCAGGCGCGGCGTCACGTTCACCGTCGCGGGCACCCTCAAACCCCGATACTCCGAGGACGATAAGGTCGTCCGTGTGACGCTGTGGGAGAAGGTGGGCGGCACGTGGGTCTCGCGCAGGTCGGTGCTCGCGGAGAACAGGGACCGTGACGCGGCGACGACGCGCTACTCCGCCCGCCTGACGATACCGAACGCCGGCACGTGGAAGATCACGGCGAGCGTCCCAAGGTCCGCACGGCATGCCGCGACCACGTCAGCGGCGGTGCTCCTGAGTGTTCCATGAAGAGGTCGGGCGCGACGAATCCCGCAGTAGGGTCTGTCGCCCCCACCACCTCGCGCCCGCCCGGTCTCCTCGCGCCGAATCGGACTCCCCGTAGTGCGCGAGCGTCATCATCGGCGCGCGATGCGCCCTGACCGCACCTTGGCTCCGAAGGCCGCGCGCTTGGGCCGTTTCGCCGGACGCCCCTCGAACGGGATGATGCGACCTTCCCGGTAGGGGAACCCCTCGAGGTCGTGCACGGGCAGCACCTTGCCCAGCAGGTACTCGATCTCGCGCAGCTGGGTGATCTCGTCCGGTCCCACGAACGTCAGCGCATAGCCGCTCGCGCCTGCGCGCCCGGTGCGTCCGATGCGATGGACGTAGTCCTCCGGGTTCTCGGGGACGTCGTAGTTGACCACGTGGTCTATCTCTGAGATGTCGATGCCGCGAGCGATGATGTCGGTGGCGACCAGTACGTCGACCTTGCCCTCGGCGAACCGCGCGAGCGCCTTGTCACGCTGCTGCTGAGTGCGATCGGCGTGCATCACCGCGACGGAAAGGCCCTTGCGGTCGAGGATGGTGCGGACGAGGTCCGCCCGGGCCTTCGTCTTCGTGAAGACGAGCACGCGGTCGGCGCCGCGCGCTTCGATGAGGGCGGCGAGCAGGTCGGGCTTCTGCGACTGCTCCACGGGCATGATGGCCTGTTCGATGCCCTCGGCAGTCGTTCCTTTGCGGGCGATCTCGACGAACGCAGGTTCGTGAAGCATCCTCGCCACGATCTGCGTGATCTCGGGAGAGATCGTCGCGGAGAACAGCAGGTTCTGACGCTTGGTGGGCAGGAAGCCCAGGATGCGCCGGACGCTGGGCCAGAAGCCCATGTCGAGCATGCGGTCGGCCTCATCGAGTACCAGGACGCGGACTTGAGACAGGTCGACGTCGCCTCGGTCCACGAGGTCGATGAGGCGGCCGGGGGTGGCGACGAGCATGTCGATGCCGTCTGAGACGCGCTTGACCTGTGGGCCGTACTTCACGCCACCGACCACGGCAGCCACCCGTTGCCCGGTGTGTCGTGACACGGCTGTCGCGACACCGTCGATCTGGGCGGCGAGTTCTCGCGTCGGGGTGATGACCAAGGCGAGCGGCTTTCCGGACCCGTGTCCGATGCGCTGCAGGAGCGGCAATGTGAACGCCGCGGTCTTGCCGGTGCCGGTCTGGGCCGCGCCCACGACGTCACGCCCCTCGAGGACGAGGGGTATCGCCTGGGCCTGGATGGGGGTTGGCTTCTCGTAACCGAGCGCGGCCACCGCCGCGAGGATCTCGTCCGACAGACCGAGTTCTTCAAACGTCATGAGATGAGTATACGCCCCTTGACGGGTCGCGGACACTCGCTGCGGAGCTCGCTCGGCGCCGACGGGGTACCATCAACCTCGATGTTCGATACGCTGCTCCCTCTTGCCATAGCGCTCTACTCGCTTGCGGTGATCGTGACGCTCATCTATGAGGAGCGCGATCCCTCGACGACGCTCGCGTGGATTCTCGTCCTGCTGCTGCTCCCCGGTCTGGGCGTGTTCCTCTACCTGCTGTTCGGGCGGGACCAACGCAAGGCCGGGGCTCGTGACAAGCACCGGGTAGAGGGTGCGAGACGGGCCGCGCAAGCGGTCGCACCGCTGCGGGACGCGTACCTCTTCAGCCAGTCGCCTCATGCAGAAGATCCGCTCTACCGGCTCGTGGCCAGCGCGATCGAGCGGTTCAACGGCACCACGCCGCTGCCCTGCGTCGACCTGGCCATCCTCTCAAGCGGCGACGAGAAGTTCACGCGACTGCTCGCCGACATCGAAGCAGCTGAGCACTCCGTCCACCTGCAGTACTTCATCTGGGAGGCCGATGAGCTGACCGGCCGCGTGTGCGATCTGCTCGCCGCCAAGGTGGCCCAAGGGGTGCAGGTGCGCATCCTCTATGACTGGGTGGGTTCCGCGTTCTACAGCAAGCGCCAGCTCAAAGCGCTGAAGACCGCCGGTGCGCACGTGCGCCCCGACCGTGCCGACTGGCGCACCTTGAACTTCCGCAACCATCGCAAGTGCGTCGTCATCGACGGGCGGATCGCCTACACCGGCGGGATGAACATGGGTCTGGAGTACGCCGACGGCGGCAGACGTTTCGACGAGTGGCGCGACACGCATCTGAGGTTCTTGGGGCCGCTCGTTCACGATGTGCAGGCGCTCTTCGCGTCGCGCTGGTACCGGGTGAGCGGCGAGGACCTGTTCGATTCCGCCTGCTTCCCGACACCTGATCCGCTTCCGGACGGCTCGTGGGTGTGGGGCCAACTCGCCTTCTCGGGGCCCGAGTCCCAGTGGCAGTCCTTGCGGCACGTCCTCCACCTGGCCATCGGTCAGGCCACGGAACGCGTGCGGGTACAGTCGCCCTACTACGTGCCCGACCAGACCATCGCGGACACGCTCGCGGCCAACGCGGCCGCCGGCGTGGACGTGCAGTTCATGATGGCTGGCGTGCACGACAAGCGTCTCCCGTGGTGGGCCGCGTTCAGCTACCTCGACGAGCTCGTCGAAGCGGGCGCGCGCGTGTACCAGTACGAGGCGGGGTTCCTGCACAGCAAGGCGGTGACGGTGGACGGGCGGCTCGCCTCCATCGGAACGACCAACTTCGACATCCGCAGCTTCGTGCTCCATGACGAGCTCCAGCTGTTCTTCTACGACGAAGGCGTGGCCGCGGCGCAGGACGCCCTGTTCGACAAGGACGTCGCCTCATGCCGCGAGGTGACCATCGAGACCCTCGAGCGCATCGGCCGCCTCGCCCGGTTCCGCAACGCGGTGGCTCGGCTCTTCTCGCGCGTGCTGTGACGCGGCGTGGCGGCGGGGTTCCGTCATGGGGTGGGGCGATGTGGTGCGGTCATGGGACGTGCGGACGGGCTTCGGTGACAAGGCGAGTCAGTCGACCAGGTCTGCGAGCGCGGCTTCAAGGTCGGGAAACGCGAACGAGAACCCGGCCGCACGAAGTGCCTCTGGCAGCGCTCGCTGGCTCATGAGCGTGTAGGGCGCAACCTCGCCGAGCACGAGCCTGAGCGCGAACGGCGGTACAGGCAGCCACGAGGGACGGTGGACGACCCGACCCAGTGTCCGGGTGAACTCCGACATTCGTACCGGGTTGGGCGAGCACGCGTTCACCGCACCCCTCAGGCCATCATGTTCAATCGCGAAACGGTATGCGGAAGCGATGTCCGCTTCGTGTATCCATGGCACCCACTGACGCCCGTCGCCCACGGGCCCGCCGACGAAGAAGCGCATCGGGGTGAGCAGCTTGGGCAGAAAGCCGTCTGGCCCCAAGACGAGCCCGGTACGCATGACGACCACGCGGCAGCCGGCATCGGCGGCTTTCAGGGCCTCGCGCTCCCAGTCGACAGCGAGGTCGGCGAGCCAGTCGCCACCCACCGGCGCGTCCTCGCCAAGCTCCTCGTCGCCCCGGTCGCCGTAGACGCCGATCCCGGAGGCGTTGACCAGTACCGCCGGGCCTTCTCCGTGTCCGCGCGCGACTCTGATGGCTTCGACGAGCGACCGGGTCGTGCCGATGCGGCTCTCGCGCAGCAATCGCTTGCCGCGGGTGTTCCAGCGGCTCGCTATGGGATGACCGGAGAGGTTCACGACGGCGTCCGCGCCTGCTACGGCCATCGCGGCGTCGGACAGCGCTTGTTCGCTGACTCCCGCCGGAGGCCGCACACGTCCGGGCCTGTGCGAGAGCCAGCCCACTTCGTGTGCCGAGGCCAGCAGGACCTGTGTGAGCAGGCCACCGATGTAGCCGTTGCCTCCGGCGATGAGCACCTTCATCCGTCCGCCCTCCCTTCAGGGACCCAGCGGGCGAGGTCAGGAGATCGGCCGAGCTCCTCCCAGTGGCCCTCACACCCGTGTGCGCGGGCAGCCACCTCGGCATGCAGCATCGCGATCCCACAGTCGATCTCCTTGCGGACGACAGGGTGTCTTGAAGCCCGGTCCATCGAGATGACGAGCGAGCCTCCCTCAAGCCGGAAGCGCCACGGCTGCCGGTTCATGGCCGAGGGGGCGACGCGTGCGGCCTCGACCGCTCCCAACGCCCACTCAGGCCACTGTGGGCCGATGTCTCTGGCGATCGTCCTCAGCGGCTTGCGCCTGCGCGAGCCCGCGAGTGAGACGAAGGTGCGCTCGGCGCCTGACGCCGTCGCCGCCGCGTGTCCGAGGGGTGAGACCGCGACCACAAGCTCTCCCGGTTCGGTCCGGACGAGTGACCGGGCGGTGTCGCCATCGAAGAAGCCGGCGACCCAGCAGGTGTCGAGCCCAAGTGATGTCGCCTCCAGTATCGCCGCTTCGCCCGTGTATCCCGCGTGCAGGTACGCCCGCGGGTCATCGTGGGCGATGATCGCCAGGACGTGCGGTGCGCCCCGGACCTTGCCGTAGGAGCCCACCATGCCAGTGAAGACATCGCGGCCCGGATCGCGAACCAGCACGACCCTGGCGTCCGGGTAGGGCCGGAACGCCTCGCACAGCTCATCGAAGGCGTCGAGGGCATCGGGCGCCACAGGAGCGGCCGGGTCGAAGGAGCGGCGCGAGTGACGGCTCAGTAGCGCTTGTGACCAAGCATCGGTCCGTCTTGTCAGCATGGAGTATGCTTCGGCGAAGTCGTCCGCGCCGTCCCTTCGGAGATCCATGGACCCGGTCACCTTCTTCATCGACCTCTTCCTGAACCTCGACGTCGTCCTCAAAGACTGGGTGGCGGCGTACGGCGCATGGATCTACGCCATGCTCTTCCTCATCATCTTCCTGGAGACGGGCGTCGTGGTCACGCCGTTTCTTCCCGGCGATTCTCTCCTGTTCACGGCCGGAGCGATAGCCGCGGTGGCCGGAGGCGGGCTCAATATCTGGGTGCTCGTGGCGGTGTTGTTCACAGCGGCGGTGCTGGGAGATGCGACGAACTACGCCATCGGACGCAAGTGGGGCCGGGCCATCCTGGATTCGGGAAGGTTCTCGCGCATCATCAAACCCGAACACATAGCCGAGACCGAGGCGTTCTTCTGCAGGCACGGCGGCAAGACGATCTCGCTGGCGCGGTTCTTCCCGTTCATCCGGACCTTCGCACCCTTCATCGCCGGCATCGGTCACATGGAGTACCGGCGCTTCGCCATGTTCAACGTGGCGGGCGCGGCGGCGTGGATCACGTTGTTCGTGGGCGCGGGGTACTTCTTCGGCAACATCCCGGCGGTGGCACACAACCTCGAGTACCTCGTGATCGGGATCATCCTCGTCAGCGTGACGCCCGGCATCTTCCATGCCGTCCAGCGCAGGATCAGAGGCCCGAAGCCGCTTCCCGAGGAGTGTGCCAAGTGATCGGGCGGACATCTCGCTCACGAGGCGACCGACGTTTCCGGTTCGCGAGGTGGACGCTGCTGCTCGCCGTGCTTGCGGTGAGCACGGTGATCGGTCTGCTGCACCAGAAGGCGCGGCATCTGGGCGTGGTCGGGGTCGATGCGCTCTGTCCGTTCGGCGGCATCGAGTCGCTGTGGGCGTTGTTGACGGCGGGTGTGTTCATCAAGCGTATCGCGTGGGGCAGTGTCGTGCTCCTGGCTGGGGCGGTCGCGCTGAATCTCGTCGCTGGGCGGGTGTTCTGCGGCCAGTTCTGCCCGCTGGGGACGCTGCAGGAGCTGTTCGGGGTGTTGCGGGGCCGCTTCGGCGTCACCCGGCGCGAATCGCCACGCATCGTCGATGTGCCCGCGCGCATGCTGAAGTTCGGCGTCTTCGGCGTCTTCACGTGGCTGGCGTGGCTGTTCGGGACGCTCGTCATCAGGCCGTATGACCCGTGGGTCGCCTATCACCACCTGACGTCGCCCGAGCTTCTAACCGAGTTCGGCATCGGGACGGCGGTTCTGGGGGTGTCGTTGGCCGGCTCGTTTCTCTACGACCGGTTCTTCTGCAAGTACCTGTGTCCCATGGGCGCGTTCCTCGCGCTTTTCAGCCGGGTGAGCTGGTTCCGTGTCACGCGCGTCGCACCCGCCTGTGTGGATTGTGGCGCCTGCGACGGTGTGTGTCCCGTCAACATCGAGGTGTCGAAGGTGCGGACCGTCGTCGATGATTCCGAGTGCATCGCGTGCGGTCTGTGCGTCGATGCCTGCCCGAAGTCCGAAGCTCTTGAGGTGCGCGGCCGTCGCGGCGGCCACCTCACGCCGCTCGCGCTCGTCGGGGTGACCGCTCTAGCGATGCTCGGCATCGTCGCGGTCACGACGCTGCTCGGCCTGATGGGCTTCACCACGCGCTGAGGCGCTGCGTGCGCATCGTCGCCGAGTCTGTCGCCGGGCTCAGTAGCGCATGAGCGCCGCAACGCCGCGCACGGGCGCGTCCTCGCCGGTGAAGCCGATGACCTCGCCACCGTGAAGCGCGGTCTCAGCCGCTGCCAGGTCGACCAGGTCCCACCCGCATTCGGCGCCGGACGCGGCATCCTCGGGTGGAGGACCTTCTCGCAACAGCCGTGGCGCATCGGCGCACAGGAAGTCGACGGTGAGCGTGTCCCGGTCGAAGGTGCCGAAGGGGCCGGTCCCGTCGTCGAGGAACAGCGTGCTCACGCGACCCGATGCGGCCGCCGCAACGATCTCGGTCGGGCTGTGGGACACGAGTGAGGTGCCCTCTTTGTCGCGCAGGCCCTGCAGCCGGGACTCGACGACGCTTTCGAAGTGGGGCTCGAGGGCCTTGAGTGCGCGAGCATGGATCTCGTGGGCGGCGAGTTCGTCGGTGGCGCCGCTGACCTGTGCGTCGACGAGGGCGGGCGAGGTGTTCAGAGAGCGGTACACGGCGATGGCGTAGTCAACGCCGAGCAGCACGAGAGGCGTGCCCGGGGCCTCCGCACACACCTTCGTCACCGCCGCCTCCACCTTGCGCAGGTAGCGCTCGAGGTTCACCTTGTCGATGTCCTTCTCGCCCCCGTGCCCGTGGAAGATCGCTCCCGTGGGGCGTCCGCCGCCGGCCGCGGACGCGGGGGTCGGCACGCTTGAGTACTGGACGGCCGGCTGCACCTCGTCGTAGCGCAGCTCGTCTGCGAGGGACGCGGGCACACCACCCAACTCGACCTCGCGGATCTCGTCGGCGTCGCCCGCGAAGAGTCGACAGCCCGACCGGTCGAGCGCCAGCGCGAAGAAGGAACGCTCACCGCGGTCGGCCGCGAACAACGGTCGCAGGTAGAAGCGCTCTCCGACGACCGACAACTCCGGCAAGGTGGCGTCGATACGGACGACTTCGAGCGCGTCACGGTCAGCGAACACCGCGAGGCCGTCAGCGTTCTCGCGCCAGAACGCGCTGTCGGAGGTGAGGTCGTGGACGCGGGAGCAGAGCGCTTGGGCCTCGGGTTCGCGCATCCCCGAGGCGGTCAGGCCGTCACAGGCGATGCGGAGCAGGTTCTTGAACCGGATGGGGTCCTGTTCCTTGTCGGACCCCGCACGGTGGGTGGGAAGGTACAGTGACACCGAAGGCCACGAGCGTCGTCCGGCCAGTCGGACGATCCGGTCTCGTTTCGCAGAAGTCATCAGCGGCGCCTCCTTGTGAACAGAATCCACTGCTGAGGTGCGACCGCGGTGCGGCGAGGTGATGCGGGTACCCGTCGTCCGGGTCACAAACAAGACTGTTCCCCGAACCCGGGAAGCGTATACTGTGCGTTCGCGTCGAGCGCGTCGCGCGGACTCGGACGGCGACATGTCCCGAACCTGGTCAGGGCCGGAAGGCAGCAGCCATAAGGGGCCTCTGGCGGGCGTCCGGGTCCGCAGGGCGCGCTCGGTCCATCCGTGCCGTCGTGTCGGCGTCCGGCGGTATACTCGCTAGGGCACCACCGGCGCGCTCCGGCGCCTCGTGGTGCGTACGCATACTCAAGACAGCCACGGCCTGAAGGGCAGTCGTCTCGCATGGCGCACCAATCGCTTTATCGCAAGTACCGCCCCGCCACGTTCGATGCGGTCGTGGGCCAACAGCACATCGAGCGAACGCTGCGCAATGCGATCGCCGAGGGCAAGCTGGCTCATGCGTACCTGTTCACGGGTCCGCGCGGCACTGGCAAGACGACCACGGCGAGGCTCCTCGCCAAGGCGCTCCTGTGCGAGCGCGCTCCGTCACCGGACCCGGACGGGACGTGTGAGGAGTGCCAGGCGATCGCGGAAGGCACCCATCCTGACGTGTTCGAGCTCGATGCGGCGTCTCACACGCAGGTTGACATCGTTCGCGAGCAGATCATCAACCGCGTCCAGTTCGCTCCGACGCGTGGCGCCTACAAGCTGTACATCGTCGACGAGGTCCACATGCTCTCGACGTCGTCGTTCAACGCCTTGCTCAAGACCCTTGAGGAGCCCCCGCCACACGTGGTGTTCGTGCTGTGCACGACGCACCCGCACAAGGTGCCCGACACGATCCATTCGCGCTGCCAGCGCTTCGACTTCCATCGCATCAGTGTCGAGGAGGTCGCCGACCACCTGCGCTTCATAGCCGAATCGGAGGGCTTCAAGGTCGATCGCGGCGCATTCACCCTGATCGCACGCCACGCGGACGGCGGGATGCGCGATGCCATAACGGCGCTTGAGCAGCTCGCTTCGTTCACGGGAGGCGAGATCACCGTCGACGACGTCGAGGGCATGCTGTGTGAGGTCGACTCCTCGCAACTGCTGACGCTCGCAGGGCTCGTCGCACGCGGTGATGTGGCGGCCTGCTTCACTTGGGTCTCGGAGATGGTGGAGACCGGGGCCGACGTGGCCGAGCTCGTGCGCGAGCTCACGGGCCACATGCGTGACCTGTACGTGATCACCCTGGTGGGCGATGCGACCGGTATCGTCGACCGCACAGTCGAAGACATGGCGCTCATGACGGCGCAGGCCGCAGAGTTCGGCGGTCCGGCCCGCATCGAGCACGTGCTCGATGTGCTGGTCGAGCTCGCCGCTGAGTTGCGCTGGTCCAGCGACCCGCGTCTCTCGCTTGAGATCGCGCTCACTCGCATGGCCAGGCCGCAGGGTGAGACCACCCTGACCGCGTTGGCCGCCCGGGTCGAGAGCCTGGAGCGAGCGCTGCGGTCCGGTGTCGCGTTGCCCGCGGCGACAGACGTTCGCGCCGTCGGGTCGGGGAGCGAGCCGCAGGAGAGACCCGCCGTCGGCGGACCGGCGGCGTCACAGGGCTTGGCGCGGGTCGACGAGGGCTCTCGCGTGGATCACGAGGCGGGGTCGGATTCCGCTGAGGAGCCGACCGTGCACGCGGTGCGGCAACCCGGCGCGCTCGACCGCGCGAGCGTCAAGCGGAACTGGAAGGCTGTCCTGGCGGAGGTGAAGAAGGTCAAGCCCTCGCGTGCGCACACGTTCGCCATGGTCGAGATCGACCTCGACGCCGACGGCCGCACGCTCGTGCTCGAGTTCCCTGGCGACCAGGGATTCTCACTGCAGGTGGCCGAGGACGCCGAGTCACGCGAGCTGCTTCGGGACGCACTGGCTGCGGTCTTCGGCGCACCGCCTCCGTTCCGCTACCAGCTCGGTCGCGGCCCCGTCCGTCCGGCCGTCGAACCCGCCCCTGAGCCTGTGGCGCCGGTCGACACCCCGCCCGACGTCGAGGCGGCGTCCGGCGACGGCCCGCGTGATTGGGAGCGACTGGGCAGCGCGGTGGGACTCACAGAGCCGTCGGAGCAGCACGCGTCCGCAGGCGACGCGCAACCACCTGTGTCTTCGGCCGCACCTTCGGGCTCGGGGACGAAAGTGAGCTCGGACCTCGAACGGATGTTGCTCGATGAACTGGGAGCGCAGATCGTGAGTGAGCACCCTGTCACCAAGGGAGAGGACGAGTAAGTGAACTTCGGCAAGATGATGAAGCAGGTCCAGCAGGCGCAGGCCAAGATGGCCGCCGTCCAGGAGGAGCTCAAGAGCGAGAGGGTCGATGCCACGGCGGGAGGCGGTATGGTGCGCGTCGTGATGACCGGGGACCTGCGGGTCGAATCGGTCGAGATCGATCCGGCCGCCATCGACCCGGACGACGTCGAACTGCTTCAGGACATGGTGGCCGCCGCCACCAACGAGGCGTTGCGTGCCGCTCAGGAGCTGGCGAATTCGAAGATGGCTGCTGTCACGGGCGGCCTGAGCATCCCGGGCCTCATGTAGCCGATGCGCTACCCGACACCCATCCAGCGGTTGCTGGAGGAGCTCGAGAGACTGCCGGGAATCGGCCCGAAGAGCGCTCAGCGCATCGCGTACTGGCTGCTCACGGTCGATACCGCCGATGCCGATCGTCTCGCGTCAGCGATCAGCGAGGTCAAACGCGCGATCCACTTCTGCCCACGGTGCTTCAACTTCGCCGAGGGCGAGGTGTGCGCGGTCTGTGCGGACCCGGAGCGCGACGCTGCGCAGATCTGTGTAGTCGAGGAGCCAAGGGACCTCGCCGCCATCGAGCGGACCCATGAGTACCACGGCCTCTACCATGTGCTGCACGGTGCCATCTCGCCGATCGACGGCATCGGGCCGGACCAGTTGCGCGTCCGTGAGCTCATCGAGCGTCTGGGAGACGGCAGCGTCACCGAGGTCGTGGTCGCCACCAATCCCAATGTCGAGGGCGAGACGACAGCGCTGTACCTGGCCCGCCTCATAAAGCCGCTGGGTGTGCGTGTCACGCGGATCGCGAGCGGTCTGCCTGTGGGTGGCGACCTGGAGTTCGCCGACGAGGTCACGCTGGGCAGGGCGCTCGAAGCGAGGCGTGAAATCTGAGTTCCCAGTATTTGCCGACCGTTCACCGATGTCATCATGCCGCTGACCGCCTCGATGACGCCGTACGCCGTTCGCCACGGGGTGCGCCACTATCCTGTATTGACCTCGTCGCGGACCCGCTGCGGGGTCGACCGGTCTTGACTTCAGGAAGGGGGCGCCATGCCGAAACTGACGGAGATCCGTTGGCACGCGCGCGCCGGCCAGGGAGCCGTCACGGCGGCGAAGGTCGTCGCTGAGACAGCGCTGTCCGCAGACCAGTTCATGCAGGCGATGCCCGAGTACGGTCCGGAACGCATGGGTGCGCCGATCAAGGCGTTCACCCGCATCTGCGACGAGCCCATCGAGATCCACAACAACATCGAGTTCCCCGACATCGTCGTCGTGCTCGATGAGTCTCTGCTCGATATCGTGGACGTCACCGAGGGCATGAAGGCCGACGGCACGCTCATCATCAACACCTGCTCGCCGGCTGCGGCTGTCAAGCAGGCGCTCGGTGTCGCCGAGGCCCAGAGGGTCGCATGCGTCGACGCGAGTGGCATCGCGCTTGACACCATCAAGCGCGACATCCCCAACACCCCGATCGTGGGCGCCATGATCGAAGTCACAGGGGTTATCGACATGGAATCGTTCAAGGGGCTGCTCGCCAAGAACCTCGGCAAGAAGTTCGGCCAGGAGATGATCGACGCGAACTTCGCGGCGGTCGATCGTGCGGCGCAGGAGGTGACCGTGGCATGAAGTGGGACGTCTCTCGCGTGAATGAGTGGACCGCCGATGAGTTTCCCCGTGGCGCAGTCATCCCGGAGGGTGGCAACAGCCACGACTACGTGACGGGAGGCTGGCGAAGCGAGCGACCTGTGCGCGACGACGAGGTCTGCACGCAGTGTCTGTTGTGCTGGATCTTCTGCCCCGACACCTCGGTCGTCGTCAGAGACGAGAAGGTCGTGGGCTTCGATCTGGACCACTGCAAGGGGTGCGGGATCTGCGCCAACGAGTGCCCGACGAACCCGAAGTTCGGCCGCAAGGCCATCGAGATGGTGCCCGAGGGCTGCGAACTGCCGGGGGTGAAGTAGATGCTTCAGCAGAAGACCGTCGCCTCGACGGGCAACTCGCTCGTCGCAGAGGCCATGCGCCAGTGCGCTCCCGACGTGATGGCGGCCTACCCGATCACACCGCAGACGACCATCGTCGAGGAGTACGCCAAGTTCGTCGCTGACGGGCGCGTGCACACCGAATACGTCACGGTCGAGTCCGAGCACTCGGCGATGAGCGCCTGTGTGGGCGCTTCTGCCGCAGGCGCCCGCGTCATGACCGCCACCTGTTCGCAGGGTCTCGCGTTCATGTGGGAGCAGCTCTACATCGCCGCGGGTCTGCGTCTGCCGATCGTCATGGCCAACGCCAACCGTGCGCTGGCCGCGCCGATCAACATCCACTGTGACCACTCCGACGTCATGGGTTGCCGCGACTCGGGTTGGCTGATCCTGTTCGCCGAGACGGCCCAGGAGGCCTACGACAACACGATCATGGCCACCCGCATCGCCGAGCACCCCGACGTGCTGCTCCCGGTGATGACCTGCCTCGACGGCTTCATCACCACCCACTCCATCGACCGCGCGCAGGTCATGGACGATGAGACGGTGAAAGGGTTCGTGGGCGAGTATCGTGCGACCAACATGTTGCTTGATACCGACAACCCGGTGAGCCACGGCAACTTCGCCGGCTTGGGCGGTACCTACTTCGAGTTCAAGAAGCAGCACCGTCAGGCCATGAACGGAGCGTTGAAAGTCGTCAAAGAGGTCGGTGCGGAGTTCGCAGAGCTGTCTGGCCGCCCCTTCGGCGTCATCGAGGGTTGGGGCATGGAGGATGCCGAGACCGCGATCGTGTGCATCGGGTCGACCGCCGGCAACGCACGCCACGTGGCCCGCGAGCTGCGCGCCAAAGGCGAGAAGGTCGGCGTGCTCAAGGTCCGCTGCTTCCGACCGTTCCCAGCCGCTGACATCGCGGCCGCGCTCAAACGCCTCAAAGCCGTCGCCGTGCTCGACCGTTCGGAGAGCTTCGGCGAAGGCGGCCCGTTGTTCCTCGAAGTCCGCTCTGCGCTCTACGACCTCGAGACGCGAGTGCCGCTCGTGAACTACATCTACGGACTCGGTGGCGCCGATGTGCGCCTCGAGCTCATCGAGCGAGTCTTCTCCGACCTGTCCGACATCGCTGCCGGTAATGCTGCGCCTGGCGCGCTGCAGTACCTGGGCACCCGCTAGGAGGGGGGCGAGATGGCTACTCTCAAGGAGCTCACCCATAACCAGGACCGCCTCGCGGGCGGCCATCGCCTGTGCGCGGGGTGCGGTGCTTCGATCGCGGTCCGCCAGATCCTGCTGGCCGCCGGCGACAGCCCGGTCGTGGCCGGCTGCGCCACCGGCTGCCTCGAGGTCTCGACGACGATCTACCCCTACTCGTCGTGGCGCACTCCGTTCATCCATAACGCCTTCGAGAACGCCGCAGCGACGATCTCGGGTGTCGAGGCGGCCTTCAAAGGACTGCAGCGCGCCGGCAAGGTGCCCGCGGACAAGAAGATGAAGTTCATCGCGTTCGGTGGAGACGGTGGCACCTATGACATCGGCCTGCAGTCGCTGTCGGGTGCCATGGAGCGCGGGCACGACATGGTCTACGTGTGCTACGACAACGGCGCCTACATGAACACGGGCATCCAACGCTCGAGCGCCACGCCGCTCGGCGCATGGGCCACGACCGCCGAGGTCGGCAAGGCGCAGAAGGGCAAGATCCAGCGTCGCAAGGACCTGACGTCGATCATCGCCGATCACGGAGTCCCCTACGCGGCCCAGGCGTCGGTCAGCCACTGGAAGGACCTCACCATGAAGGCCGAGAAGGCGTTCGCTTGTGAGGGGCCGGCCTTCATCAACGTGCTGTCCCCGTGTCCCCGTGGTTGGCGTTCGACTCCCAGCAAGTCGATCGAGATCGCCAAGGCTGGCGTGCAGACCGGCTTCTGGCCGCTGTTCGAAGTGGAGAACGGTGTCTGGCGGCAGACCGTCAAGACACCGGCGTTGAAGCCGATCGAGGAGTTCTTGAAGCCACAGGGCAGATTCAAGCATCTCTTCGCTCCGGAGAACGCCGACCTGCTCGCAGCCGTGCAACGTGGGGTGGATGAGTACTACGCCTACATCCAGAGGCGTTGCGAGTGTGAGGGCGAGTAGCGCGCACTCCCACGCCGTGCACCTTGGGATGCTCTGTACCGAAGAAACGGGTCCCGGACCAGCGCCGGGACCCGTTTGTGCGCTAATGTGTGGGTCTCATGTGTTTTCGGCACCATTCGTGCTTGACGGTGTCGTGCAACTACGAACGTCCGGGAGCGGTACGCTCGGTCCCGGCTCGTCAGAAGGGGTGATCCGCGGCCTGAAGTGGTTGCGGGTGGATCGATGAGACGACACTCGCTGTTCGGTGGGCACCTCTATAACCAGATCGTCTACCCGTTGCTCGCGGCGTCGGTCGTCGTGGGTATCGTGGCGACCGTGGTAGCGGTCTACTTCTTGGAGAACCTCACTGATAGGTGGGTATCGGAGGTTGCCGGCAGTTCGACGGAGAACCTCGCGTACCGGTACCGCGAATACGCGGAGCACATGCTGCGGGAGGCACGGCTCATCGCTGGCGACGAACAGCTGCTCGCGGCTCTCGCACGCGGCGACAGGGCGCGCCTCGAGCGAGAGGTCGAGCTGCACAACACGATGCTGGGCTTCGATGGGATGGCCGTCTTCGACGAGAGGGGCCTGCCGGTCGCGATGGCGGGTCTGGCGGAGCCGTGGAAGCTGTCTTATCGCAGTCAGACGTCACGAGTCGCGTTCCGTTCCACGCGAAGCCATGCGGAAGCGTGGACGGTCGGGGTCCAACATGTCGTCGGTGTGGTGCAGCCGGTGACCTCCTCCGGCAGCACGGGAGCGGTCGGTATCGTGCGAGTCGTCGACGACCGCTTCCTGCGCTCTTTGGGCGTGGCTGATGGGACCGCCTACGGTCTGTACGATGCCCAGCACAGGAGGCTCGCCCGTGTGGTCGGTAACGGCTTTGACAGGATCACAAGTGCGCGGATCGCAGAGGCGCTCGGCAAGCCGTCGCCGGAGATAGTCGAGGCGATGAAGGAGGCGACCCCGTACGAGCCGGGCAATGGTGAGATTCGAATCGCGGGAATCACCTATCAGTTGTGGGCCACGCAGGTCCATCTGCCTGGGAATGTCGGCAACGGGTCACAGGTCTACGTCGTGGGTCTGCGTAGCAGGGGGCTCTCCGATCAGGCGGGGCGCACGACGCGCAACCTCATCGCGATGTGGTCGATCGTGGCCGTTGTCGCGCTTGTGGGCTTGGGCGGCTGGATAGCCCGCCGGGTCTCCGATCCGCTGGTGGAGCTCGCCGAGGGCGCGCGTCGGATCGCGGACGGGGACTTCTCGACCAAGGTGCAGGTCGAGGGCGTCAACGAAGTCGCAGAGCTCGCCGGCACCTTCAACCAGATGACCGACTCGCTCCGGGAGCGTTCGGAATCGCTCACGAAGAAGGTGCTTGAGCTCGCGACGCTCTATGAGATGAGCCGCGCTCTGGGCTCCACGCTCGACATGGACGAGCTGCTGGGTTCGGTGCTGGATTCCGCTCTGCGGATCTTCGACCTGGACCTGGGCTACGTCGCGTTGCGCGACAAGGAGAGCGGGGCGCTCAACGTCCGGGCGGTCCGCGGCGTCGACGCTTCCGTGGACGGTGCGTTGCGTTCCTCGATGTCTGAATGGGTGGTGCGCGAGGGGCGCCCGCTCATCTTCAACCCCGACGGGGACAGCGGGCGTGGACAGATCGACACGGTGACCGGTGCGAAGGCTGCGCTTTGCGTCCCGCTCGTCTCAGCCGAAGGCACCATCGGGTCCATCACCATCGGCTCGAGCCGACAGGACTATCGGTTCTCCAGTGATGACGTACGTCTCCTTTCCACCATCGCCAACCACGTCACCATCGCCATCGGTAACATCGAGCTGTTCTCCAGTCTGCAGGAGGCATACCTCGCCACGGTCCGCTCACTCGCCGCGGCCGTGGACGCCAAGGACACCTACACCCGGGGCCATTCCGACCGTGTCGCCACGTACGCGACTCTCACTGCCGAACGAATGGGGCTGTCACACGAACAGCGGATCGCTCTGGAGATGGCGGCGTATCTCCACGACATAGGCAAGATCGGTGTGCGCGAGGAGATTCTGCTCAAGCCCGGCAGGCTGGACGACAGCGAGATGGCTGAGATGCGCCACCACCCACTCATCGGCGCGAACATCTTGAAGCCGGTCGCGTTCCCTTGGGCGATCACGCCCGTAGTGCGCCATCATCACGAGGCCTGGGACGGCTCCGGCTATCCGGCGGGACTGAAAGGCGAGGAGATCCCGTTGCTCGCCAGGATCCTCACTGTGGCGGACAGCTTCGAAGCGATGACCGCTGACCGGCCATACCGCGCCGGACGCTCACACGCCGACGCGATCGAGGAGCTCAGGCGTTGCGCCGGTGGGCAGTTCGACCCCCGCATCGTTGAGGTGTTCGAAAAGGTCGTCTCTGAGCTCGAATCCTCGCAGACCTCGATAGCGGCCGGTCACGACGACGACATCGCTCCCGAGGAGGTGCGTGCGATCTTCGCCGCGCTCGTGGACGGGGTGTTCACCAGCTTCCGTCGTCTAGGTGGCCCCAGGCTGGCCTCCAACGTCGAACGCGAGGTCGATGAGTACCTCGAGAGCGAATCCGCATCGTTCCGAGTGGTCCGCGGTCGCATCAACTTCATCGATGACCGCATACTCTCGCCCGATGACGAACTCGTGCGGATGCGCGCTGCGCTCAGGCGCATCGACGCGATCATGGGCCGCGTCTCAGGGGGGACGCTCGTCGAGCATTTCTATACAGAGGCGCTCGACGGGCTCTCCGGCCGGATGCGGCAGCTGGCGGAATCGCTCGACTTCTTCGAGCGCTCCTGACGCTGGCGCACTGTCGTTCCAAACACTAGACTAAGCCGAAACCTTAACGAATCACGGATGTCGTATCGTCCCGCCAGGGGAGCGGGCCGAACGTTGAGGGGTAGTCTGGATTGGCGCTCGTCGTCACCAAGTTCGGTGGGACCTCGGTCGGTACGACCGAGCGGATTCGCGCGGTCGCCGAACGCCTGGTCGCTCGCAAGCTCGCCGGGGACGACGTCGTCGCCGTCGTATCCGCGATGGGTCATGTGACCGACGAACTCGTGGACCTCGCGAACAAGGTGTGCGATGACCCGCCGGAGCGCGAGATGGACATGCTGCTCTCGACCGGCGAACAGGTGTCGATCGCGCTGCTCGCGATGGCGATCCACGCCCTGGGGTTCGACGCGGTGTCATTCACGGGGCCGCAGGTGGGCATCGTGACCGATGCCGTCCACAGCAAGGCGAAGATCACCGAGGTGCGTGCTGACCGCGTGAAGCAGGCGCTCGCCGAAGGACGGATCGTCATCGTCGCGGGCTTTCAAGGCATCACGCCCGATGGACAGATCACCACGCTCGGCCGAGGCGGCTCCGACACGACGGCTGTTGCTGTCGCTGCGGGACTAGGGGCCGACGTCTGCGAGATCTACACGGACGTTGACGGCGTCTACACGGCTGACCCGCGTCTCGTGCCCACGGCGCGAAAGATCGATGTCATCTCCTATGAGGAGATGCTGGAGATGGCCGCGAGCGGTGCCGGAGTGCTCCAGATGCGCAGCGTGGAGTTCGCCCGCAACCACGGTGTGGTCATCCACTGCCGCAGCTCCTTTTCCGATCAGCCCGGGACCATCGTCAAGGAGGCCGACGATTCCATGGAACAGGCGATCATCTCCGGTGTCACACACGACACATCTGAAGCCAAGCTGACCATTCGCGATGTCCCGGACCACCCTGGTGTGGCCGCCACCGTCTTCGGGCGCTTGGCGGATGCGAACGTCAACGTCGACATGATCATCCAGAACGTGTCCGAGGACGGCACCACCGACATCTCATTCACCACGCCCGGGACCGACCTGGCGCGTGCCAAGAGGGTGATCGCCGAAGTCGTCGAGGAGCTGGGTGCACGAGAGTGGCTCGTCGATGAGAACATCGCGAAGGTCTCTTTGGTCGGCGCGGGAATGCGCACCCATCCCGGTATCGCGGCCCGTATGTTCGCGGCCCTGGCCCAGGCGGGAGTGAACCTGGACCTGATCTCAACGTCGCCCATACGCATCTCGTGTGTCATCGCATCTGGCCAGGTGGAACAAGCCGTCGCCGCGCTGCACACCGCGTTCGGTCTCGACGACGAATCCGTTCTGGCCGAGACGTCGCCGGCGTGCGGGGAAGGGGTGTAGCGCATGGGCTGGTCCAAGGCGATGCCTGAGCGACCTGTCGTGGCGGTGGCCGGCGCGACCGGAGCCGTCGGCAGAGAGATGCTCAAGGTGCTCGAGCAGCGTTCGTTTCCTGCCGCGCGTGTCGTCGCGCTCGCGTCCGCAAGGAGTGCAGGCAAGAGGATCCCCTTCGCTGGCGGAGAGCTCACTGTCGAGGAGATGACGCCAAGAAGCTTCGAGGGCGTCGACATCGCGCTGTTCAGCGCGGGCGCGTCTGTGAGCAAGGAGTTTCGCGAGGCCGTCACGGGCGCCGGCGCGGTCATGATCGACAACTCGTCGGCGTTCCGCATGGAGGCTGACGTCCCCTTGGTGGTGCCCGAAGTGAACCCGTCGGACGTCGAATGGCACTCGGGGGTGATCGCGAACCCCAACTGCTCGACGATCCAGATGGTGGTCGCCTTGAAGCCGCTTCATGACATCGCGCCGATCAAGCGTGTGGTCGTTGCGACCTACCAGGCAGCTTCGGGTGCGGGCCAGGCGGCCATGGACGAACTGTACAGCCAGACCGGGGACTTCCTTCGGGGGCAGGAGATCCACATCCACGAGTTCGCACATCGCATCGCGTTCAACTGCATCCCGCACATCGACGTGTTCCTCGAAGATGGCTCAACGAAAGAGGAGTGGAAGATGGTCGTCGAGACCCAGAAGATCATGGGCGCTCCCGACCTCGCGGTGCACGCCACGTGCGTGCGTGTGCCGGTCCTGCGGTGCCACTCTGAGGCCATCGACGTCGAGTTCCACGGGCCCATCTCGCTTGAGCAGGCACGGGCCGCCCTCGCGGCAGCGCCCGGTGTCACCGTGCTGGACGATCCGGAGAACAAGACATACCCGATGCCGGCGATGCTGGAGGGTACTGACGACACCTACGTCGGGAGACTCCGGGTCGACACCACGGTCCCACACGGTCTGAGCATGTGGGTGGTCGCTGACCAGTTGAGGAAGGGCGCCGCATTGAACGCGGTGCAGATCGCAGAGGCCCTGCTGCCCGCGTAGGGGAGCAGGAGGGGGTACAGGCGCAACAGGAGGCACACATGGACGAGGCGGCATCGAAGGTCCTGGTGGTCGAAGACGACGCGACGATCGCGCGATTCGTCGAGCTTGAACTCCAGCATGCCGGTTACGAGGTCATGAAGGCCTCAGATGGTGCCGCTGCCATGGCGGCGTGGGCCGAGTTCCGTCCTGATGTGATCGTGCTCGACCTGATGCTGCCGGGCATCGACGGGCTCGAGGTGGCGCGGACCCTTCGCGCTCGGGGGGTCACCACGCCGATACTCATGCTCACCGCACGCTCTGAGACGCAGGATGTGGTCACCGGCTTCGATGCCGGAGCGGACGACTACCTGCGCAAGCCTTTTGAGATCCCTGAACTGTTGTCCAGAGTGCGTGCGTTGCTCAAGCGGGCGGATGCCGAGAGGGGGGTGCCGCAGTACCGAGCGGGCAACGTCGAGATCGACCCCGCCTCGCGCACGGTGACTGTGGACGGCGAGGTCGTGAAGTTCACGGCCAAGGAGTACGACCTGCTCGAGTTCTTCGTGACCAATGCCGGCCGGGTCATCAGCCGCGATGAGATCCTGCAGCGGGTATGGGGCGGGCAACACTCAACGGACAGCAACGTCATCGAGGTGTTCGTCTGCCACTTGCGCAACAAGATCAATGACATGGACAACCAGACCATACGGACCATTCGCGGCGTGGGCTATTTCTTCTCGAGGACGTAGATGCGGCCCTGGTCGCTCAGGGGTTGGCTGCTGTTCGTGTCGGTGCTCTTCGCCGTGCTCGTCGTGGGGGGTGTGGCTCTCACCACCTACGTCATCGTCGCGGACGGTATGCAGTCGGTGGTCCTCGAGACGACTGAGCGTGTGGCGAGCGCCGGTGCGGTCATAGCTCGCGAGGCCGTGGTGGTGGAACAGGCCGCCGCTGAAACCGAGGGCCTGACAGGAGACGAGCTCGAGCGCAATGTCCGTCTCCGCCTGAAGGACAGCCTTCCCGATCGGCTTGCGGCATCGGGGCTCACAGGGGCACGGTTCGCTCTGTACGACGCGGACGGTTCGCTTCTGTGGTACTCGAGTCCCCAAGCGTTGTATCCGCAGTCCGAGCAGGCCCGTCGAGGCGTGATGTCAACGGGCAAGACCCGTCGAACCGTACTTCAACGTGCGGATTTCCTCAGGGGTCTCGTGCGCGAGGCCCAGCTCGGGGTCAACGTCGTCCACGTTCCGCTACGCCTGTTGGGCGATTCGACCGGAGTGCTCGACGTCGCATACGTGCCCTCCACCGAAGAGCAGGTCATAGACCGCATCCGTCTGCCGATGCTCGTCCTGGCCATCTCTGCCATGGTCGTGATGGCGTTTCTCATGCAGACGTCGATGACGTGGGTCCTGAATCTCGTCGACGAGCTGAGACGGGCGGCCGACTCGATTGACGCGGGGCGTCTCGATGAGCGGCTGCCGGAGCTCGGTGAGAACGAGATCGGCGCGCTCGCCCGCTCGCTGAACCAGCTCATCGAACGCTTGGGTCGGCGTGCCGAGGCGCAAGCGCGTTTCGTGGCGGACGCCTCGCATGAACTCGCGACGCCGGTCGCAGGTATCCGAGGGTACACGAGCATCCTTCGCGCTTGGGGATCGGACGACCCTAAGGTGCGCGAAGAAGCCATCGATGCCATCGACCGCGAGTCACGCCGCATGGCCCGTCTGACGAGCGACCTGCTGAACCTGTTGCACGCGGACCAAGGCCTGCGTCTCAAGACCGAACAGTTCGACCTGAACGCGATCGTCAGAGACAGACTCGCTTCGACCGCCAGCCGCTTCATCGAACGAGGCATCGAGTTCGAGGGCCCTGACGATGAGTCGCTCATCATGGTCGGCGACCCGGGGCGCGTCGAGGACGTGTTGTCGATCCTTCTGGACAACGCGGCGAAATACACGTCGGCGGGCGGACGGGTCTCGGTCAAGACGTGGCGACGTCGTGAGATGATCACGATCTTCGTCGCGGACACCGGCAAAGGCATTCCGCGCGACGACCTGCCGCGGTTGTTCGATCGCTTCTTCCGAAGTGAGGCTGCTCGGGCAGCGGGAGAAGGGGGCTTCGGTCTTGGCCTCGCAATCGCGAAGTCCATACTCGACAACATGAACGGGACGATAGCGGTCGACAGCGAGCCGGGTGTCGGGACGACGTTTCTCATAACGCTGCCGCGGGGCCGGATCTGAGCGCTGGCGTCCAAGGGCTCAAGTCACAGCGGCCAGTCGCCGACATATACCGCAGGACTGTGTCCGTTCGTTGAGTCCGGGGAGCGTGTAGCGCGTGCCGTTGTCCAACCGTGACATAGCTCTGAAGGCGTTCGCGTCGCCGGAATGGGCGGCTTCAGCGGCTGCGGTGTTCCAAGCGACGGGTGCGACGGTTGCGGTGATGGACTTCGCCGATCGCTCCACGCTCGCAGCGGACAGGCCGTGTGCGTACTGCCTGATGGCGACCGAGAACGCGGCGGTGGGCCCTGACTCCTGTTTCGATGTATGCCCTCGGGCGGATGCGGGCCCGGGAAGGCTTGTCTGTCGGGCCGGGCTGCCGGTCCTGTTCGCGCCGGTCGAGCGGGACGGCAGGGTCGTGGCCCACGTCGTACTCGGTGGTTTCGTCACGTCGACACGGGAGCGGCGGGGCCGGTATGAGAACCTGCTCGGACGCGGGGTCAGCGAGGACAGTGCGCGGCGCGTGCTCAAGTCGCTTCCGGTGATCGCGCGTCGACAGGCCGAGTCGTTCCTGCAGTTGGCGTTGGCGAGCGCCACGACGGTGTTCGAGGCGACGGCGGACCGGATGGCCGCGGCCGAACGCATCGAGGAGCTGCGTCTGTTCGTATCGGCGGGCCACCACGTCGTCTCACAGACACGGCTTGATGCCGGTGCTCTGGGCGGGATCGTCGAAGAGGCGGTCGCGCTTGTCGGCGGCGAGGCAGGAGCGCTTCTACGGCCTCGCGGAAGCGTGCTCGAGGTCGTCGCTCGCACGACCGAATGGCGAAGTGCGCTCGGCGCCCTTGTGCCGAGTGCGTCGACCGCCTCCGGGCGTGCGACGGAGACCAAGCGAACGGTGATCGCCCCGGGCAAGAGTGGCAACGCCACCCTCGCTATGCCGCTGGTCCTGTCGGACCGGGTCTTGGGCGTACTCGAGGTACGGTTGCCCGCATCAGCGGTACCGGTCCCCCAGGACCGGGTCGCTCGGCTGTCGCGATTCGGACAGTTCATCGCGATCGCGGTCGAGCGTGAAGACGAGCGCATCGCGGTCGAGCGTGCCATGATCGGCTACCGGAACCTCAACGGCCTCGCCTCCGCCTTGGGGGCACAGACCGATAAGGCCTCCATCATCCAGACACTGGTGGGCGTGCTCGACAAGGCGTTCGCCCACAATGTCGCCGGACTCGTCTTGACCGGCTGGGGCGAGGACTGCGTTGAGGCCGTCGTCTCCGGCGATGTCACAGATGCTGACCTCAACGAGTTGCTCTCAGAGGTCTCGGGTCGTGATGTCGAAGCGGAGCCGTTCGCACGGACACACCTGATCACTTCATCGGGCACGGTGGTCTCCGGCCCTGAGAGCGGGCGGGAATGGGCGATAGCGGTCACGTCCCTCCGCCATGGGGACCTCGATGTCGGGTATCTGTTCGTAGGGCGGCTCGACGGCGAACACTACGATGCGCAGGACAACGCTTTGCTCGAGGGCATCGCCGCGCACGGTGGCCCCGCGTTCGCAAGGGCCGCGCTGTTCGCCCGGATCCGCGATGACTATGCCAAGACCATCGCCGCCCTGTCGGCCACTCTCGACCTTGGGGAGCAGGTGGGTATGGGCCACGCGGGTCGGGTCATGAACTATGCCATGGAGATCGGGATAGAACTCGGCCTGGGTCACGAAGAGGTGGAACATCTGCGGTTCGCGGGGCTGCTTCACGACGTGGGCAAGACCGGCGTACCGCAGGAGATCCTGCTCAAACCCAGTCGGTTGACCCCCGAGGAGTACGAGCTCGCGAAAAAGCACGTCGAGATCGGCGCCTCGATCGTTGACCAGATCGAGTTCCTGAAGGCGCTCACGCCCATCATCCTCCATCATCACGAACGCTGGGACGGCAAGGGCTACCCGGCCGGGCTGCGTGGCGAGGAGATTCCTCTTCTGGCGCGGATCCTCGCGGTCGCGGACTCCTTCGACGCGATGACGAGCGCACGCTCGTATGCGTCAAAGCTCACGGTGTCCCAAGCAAGGAAGGAACTCGAAGCAGCCGCCGGCACGCGGTATGACCCCCGAGTGGTCGCCGCCTTCTTCGAAGTGCTCGACCGGATGGCGCTGGCCGGCGGCACGGGGCTGCTCGCGCCGTCGGACGCGTTTGGCGCCTCGGAGCTTCCCGCCTGACGGCCTCTTCGGCTACAATCCCTCCGCTTCGCGCGACGTGAGAGGTTCGCGCGCGTTTCGATGCGCATCGTGAGAGGGTGAACGCTCGTGAGGCGGACGCGCTACGTGACCCAAGCGGGGATGATCGCAGCCGTCTATGCGGCACTCTCCTTCCTCGCCATGCAGACGTTGCAGGTGTTGTCCTGGGGGCCGGTGCAACTGCGTCTGAGCGAGGCGTTCACGGTGGTGGCGGCGTTCACTCCTGCGGCTGTGCCCGGTCTCATCGCAGGTGCTGCGCTCGCTAACATCACGAACTACGCGGTGCTCGGACCGCTGGCCCTGCTCGATGTCGTGTTCGGCTCTTTCGCCTCTGGAGTCGGGGCCGCATGGACCTGGCGGTTCCGCGCGAACCGGCCGCTCGCTCTGGCAGGGCCTGTCATGGCCAACGCGCTCGTGGTGCCTGCGTATCTTCCGTGGCTGGTGCGGGGACTCGGCCTGTACCGGATCCCTGTTCTTGGCTGGGACCTCGAGGGATCGTGGCTCGGAATGTACGCTTTCGGAGTCGTTGCGATAGGAATCGGACAGGCGATCGTCGTATACGGGGTAGGATGGCCTCTCTTGGTCGCGCTTGAGCGGCTCGGACTGCGAGAGGCCCTCGGGCAGGACTGGTGACGAAGGCGGGAGCGGGTGTCAGCAACTGAATCGGGGGGCGCGGTCGCCAGACACGGTTCGTCGCCGTTGATCCAGCATGTGGCCGATCGTTGTAGCGCGTGCTGGGGGTGCGTTCGCCACTGTCCCGCACGGGCGATTCGAGTGGTCGACGGGCATGCGGAGATCATCGCTGAGCGATGTGTCGAATGCGGCGCGTGTGTCGTGGAATGCGGCAACGGTGCCCGTGTGGTCAGGGACGACCTCCCCCGTGTGCGCGAACTGCTCGCCGGAGAGGCCCCCGTGGTCGCGCTGCTGGCGAGCGAGTACATCGCGGCGATGCATCCCCTCGCCCCGGCTGCGCTGGAGTCGGCGCTCCGTGGGCTGGGTTTCGACCACGTCGAGTCGACGGTCGTGGGTGAGGAGATCGCCGCGGCCGCATACGAGCAGATACACGCGAGCGGCGACATCCATCCGCCCCGGCTCCGTTCGACATGCCCTGTCGCGGTCGACTGGGTGCGCCGCTTCCATCCCGCGCTCACCGGTGCGCTCGTGCCTCTGATGCCCCCGTATGTCGCTCAGGCCCAAGTCATACGGGCACAAGCGGACGGCGATGTCGCGATCGTCTATGTCTCTCCATGCTGGGCCCGCAAAGACGAGGTCCTGTCGCCCGAGATATCTCGAATCGTCGACGTCGCGATCGGGTTCGATGAGCTGAAGCGGCTCATCGAAGAGGGCGTCGGGCCAGAGGACCGCAAGGCGCCTGGGGTGACGACCCTACGCCACCGCAAGGAGCTGTCGGCGACTGACGGCTTCCCGCGGCGGACCCTCGAGCGCAAGGACCTGATGAGTCGTGATGTCGCCGTGGTTCGTGGCTTGCGTGACATCGATCGGTTGATGACTGCGATCGCGCGCGGTGAAGCATTCCCTTCGGTCGTTGACATGCTCAACTGCGAGAGCTGTATAGACGGGCCCTGCGTCTCCCGGTCGATGTCGGTGTACGCGAAGCGCAACATCGATCTTCAGGAACGCGAGCGGATGGAGCCACCGAGTGTCGAGCAGCGAGCGGTACTCGCTTCTCCGCCTGTCGACCTGCGACGGTCGTTCACGCCCGCACCCGTCATCTGCGCAGAGCCCACCGAGGAGGAGATAGACCGGGTGCTCGCCGCCGGCGAGTTCCTGAGCCGTGACCACGTGCTGGACTGCGGTGCGTGCGGCTACGACCGCTGTGTCGAACATGCGGCGGCCATATGGCTGGGCAACTCGTCTTGGGACGCCTGCTTCCCTCTTGTGAGAAAGCGGCTCGAACGGGAACGCGAGCGTTGTGAAGCCGAGGCAGCGACCGACGAGCTGACCGGACTGTTCAACCGCCGGGCCTTCGATCTGCGACTCAGTGAAGAGGTGGTACGGGCCCAGAGGTACGAGATGGACCTCTCGCTCGTGATGATGGACCTCGATGGGTTCAAGCAGGTCAATGACAGCATGGGACACGGGGCCGGGGACATGTTGTTGACGTCCGTGGGCGTGCTGCTCAAGTCACAGCTGCGCGCGGCGGACGTCGCCTTCCGCTACGGCGGCGATGAGTTCGCTCTCGTGTTGACCAACACGTCTGAGACCGATGCGTGGGTCGTCGCGGAGAAGCTGCGCTCGACACTTCGCTCGCTGACCGCGTACACGGATACGGGCATGCGGATACTGACCACCGCTTCGTTCGGGGTCGCCTCGTTCGGAGGCGACCACACGGACGCTGCGAGCCTGCTCGCCGCGGCGGATGCGGCCCTGTACCGCGCCAAACGTTCGGGCAGGGACAGGGTCGAGGTCGCGAGCGGGGTAAGCACTTCCTGAGAGGGAGACCGGGGTTTCTCCCGAAAGCCTCAGGGAGGCGCATCGTGACACAACGCGAAGCTCTGCTGTGGCGTACCGAAGGTGACCGTGTACGCTGTCTGCTGTGCCCGAACGCCTGTGTGATCTCCGAGGGCCGGCGCGGCGTCTGCGGCGCACGCGGCGTCGTCGACGGGCACCTCAAGGCCTTGACCTATGGCCTCGTGAGTTCGCTTGCGGCCGACCCGATCGAGAAGAAGCCGGTCTTCCACTTCCACCCGGCATCTCGTGTCCTGTCGCTCGGCAGCGTGGGGTGTTCGATGCGCTGCGGTCACTGCCAGAACTGGCAGATCTCGCGTCCGCGAGGCGACGATGGCTCGGTGCCCCTTCGGTTCCTCGAAGCCGAGGCGTTGCCGGAGCTCGCACGAGCACACGGATGCGAGGGCGTCGCGTGGACCTACAACGAACCGGTGATCTGGCTCGAATACGTGCTCGATGGCGCTCGTGCGGCCAAGGCGGCAGGTCTCTACACCGTCATGGTCACGAACGGTTACGTCACTGAGGAGGGGCTTGATGCGTTCTCTCGCCATATCGACGTCTGGCGTACCGATGTCAAGGGCTTCTCGGACGAGACGTACCGGAAGCTCTGCCACGTGGAGCATGCGGCCGCGGTGCGTGCGGCCGCCACAAGGGCCCGGCATGAGCACGGCATGCATGTGGAGGTCGTGACCAATCTCGTGCCCGGAGTCAACGATTCGGACGAAGAGCTCGATGCTATCGCCTCTTGGATGGTCGACAAGCTGGGTCCCGATACGCCCTGGCACGTCACGAGATTCGTGCCCTATCTGGATTTCGCGGACGTGCCGCCCACGCCGGTAGCCGACTTGGAGCGGGCCCGTGCGATCGGCCGAAGGCACGGGCTGCGCTTCGTCTACTTGGGCAACGTCGACCTGCCGGGTGGCGAAGACACGGTGTGTCCTTCGTGTGGGGCTGTCGCGATACGAAGGCGCGGGTTTGCCGCGGACGTGTCGGGGCTCGGTTCCGATGGCACATGTGCCGCCTGTGGAGCGGGATTGGGCGTGTCGCGCTGAGGTCGGGGTATCTATAGGCCGACCGCCAAACCGAAAGGGAGCCCATGTCCGAGTATCCGGCAGTGAGGCCACGAGTGCTCGTCTTCTTCGACTACGCCTGCCCGTTCTGCTACCTCGATTGGCCACGGTTCAAGCGGTTGCGGGAGGAGCATGACGTCGAGCTGTTCCTGGTCCCGTTCGAGCTCAGGCCACAGCTGCCGGAGCAGGGAGTGCCCATCGAGGAGATAGGCGGTGGACACTCCGAGCACGTCGAAGAACACATGTCGCGACTCGCTCGCGAGAATGACCTGCCCCTCACGTTCCCCTCGTTCATGCCCAACACACACAAGGCCCTTGCGCTTGGCGAGTTCGGCCGGGACCTGGGACCTTCGGCGCATGAGCTGGTCCACGAGGCGCTGTTCGCGGCGTACAACGGTCACGCGGTCGACATCGGCGACCTCGAGCAGGTTCTGAGAATCGCCAACGAGAGCGGACTGGATGTGGAGGCGGCTCGGGAGGCGATCCAGTCAGGCAGGTATGACGAGCGTCTGCACCAGTTCCAACACTTGGCGCTCTCCTTCGGGATCAACGCGACGCCGGCTGCGCTCATCTGCAACGAACTGTTGATCGGAAGTCGACCCTACCAGGTGTTGGAGGAGTCGCTTGAGCGTTGTCTGGTCCGCGCCAGCGATCTCGCGGCGCACGAGGGGCCATAGCGGTATCATGGTACGGCCCGAAACGGGGCTGTACTGTCGCCGACACAGGAGCCGCTTGCCCGTGGAACCAGTCGTTGTGATCCCGACCTTCTGGACGCGCCGAGCAGGAGGGCGCGGACGAACCGGTTTCGAGGAGAGGGCCGCGGTCTACGACCACCCGACGCCACTTGATGCCCTCGAGCCACCCCTCGCCGCGTGCCTCCAGTCTCTGCGTACCGTGCGGGGGCTTGGGCGCGTCGTCGTCATCGTCGCGGTGACCGAAGAGGCCATCGCCCATCAGGCCGAGGACCGTGTGCGTGACATCGTCGAGGAGTTCCCCGACATCGACGCGTTCGTCTTCGGCCCCGCCGAGATGGGCTCCTTGCACAGGCGGCTCGAACAGCTCGAGTTCGCAGACCTCATCGAAGGTGTGACGCTGACCGGGTACGGAGCTGTGCGCAACGCCGGCCTGATCGCCGCCGCCGTCCTGGGCCATGAGGCGGTGATCTTCGTCGACGATGACGAGCTCGTCGAATCACCCGACTTCCTTGAGACGGCGCTGTACGGTCTTGGTGCGCGTCTACAGGACGGCACGCCGTTGCTCGCGAAGAGCGGCTACTACGTCGATGAGCAGGGGCGCTGGCAGAAGCATGAGGAGCCCCACTGGTCGGACATGTTCTGGCGCCAGGAGGACGCATTCAACGCGGCGCTCGACGTGGTCATGAAACCGCCCAGGTTGCAACGGGCCAAAGTCGCGTTCGGTGGCATACTGGCCCTGCATCGTGACATGTTCTCGGCGGTGAGCTTCGATCCGTGGGTCACGCGGGGCGAAGACATCGACTACGTGATCAACGTCCGCATGCACGGAGGAGACGTCTTCATCGACGATGAGTGGCGCATCCTGCACATGCCGCCAGCGGCGGTGAGCGAGGCCCTGCGCTTCCGGCAGGACGTCTACCGCTTCGTCTACGAACACCGCAAGATCGAGTTCGCGAAGTCGCAGGTGGACCTGCGTCAGGTGACGCCGAGGTCCATGGCGCCGTACCCCGGCGAGTTCATCGACTCCTCGGTGGGCTGGCGGGCGTTCGCGACGGCGCTTCTCCGGGCGGTCGCACGCCCGGAGAAGGGTCGCTACCTGAGGTACGGCTTCAGCGCGGTGCGCGAGGCCAGCGAATACGCGCGCGAGAACTGTCAGAACTACTTCGAGTTCCAGCGTCGCTGGCCGTTGCTCATGGAGCGCATCTGGGGCGATGTCGCGCTCGAGACTCTTTTCACGGGAGAGCGTCGCATCGACAGGACCGCCATCACCGGCAGGTTTCCGGTCGTACCCGCATCAGAGTGAGCCAAGCGGTGGACGCCCTCGTCGCCGTTGCGATCGGGCTTGCTTCGGGAGTGCTGTCCGGCCTGTTCGGGATCGGCGGCGGCATCATCACGACACCTGCCATCCGCCTTCTGATGGACGCGCCGGCGCTGGTCGCGGTCGGCACGCCGTTGCCGGTCATACTGCCCGGGGCGCTGACGGGCACCGTCGGCTTCATGCGGCGCGGAGATGTCGATGTGCTGGCGGCATCGATCCTGGGTGCCTCAGGCGCCGTCACGTCGGTGCTGTGAGCGATCGCCGCGCGGGCGGTCGGCGGCTCCGTGGTGCTGATCGGGACGGCCGCGATCATCGTGTGGGCGGCGGCCGACATGACCCTGCAGGTGTGGAGACCTCCTCGCGAGGAGCACGTTTCGACGGACGCGTCACCCATCGGCAAGGCCCGGGTCGCTGCGCTCATCGGTGTCGGTGCGCTCACGGGCGTCTACTCCGGGTTCTTCGGGCTGGGCGGCGGCTTCGTGCTCGTCCCCATGCTGACCAGATGGATGCACACCCCTCCGAAGCGTGCCACGGGCACGTCACTCGCGACGGTTGCTGTGCTCGCGATACCCGGCAGCATCGCTCATGCGCTGCTCGGAAATGTGGACTGGTCGATAGCCGCGGGGCTGACCCTTGGAGTGATACCCGGGGCCGCGATCGGCGCGCGCCTGAACGCCTCGACGCCTGATCGACGTCTGAGGCTGGGTTTCGTGCTCCTGCTGCTCGTAGCGGCGTTTGCCTTGGGGGCGAGCGAGCTGGGGTTCCTCCCGTGAGCGCGAGTACCCGCGAGGCACGGCCAGACGAGATCGAAGACCTGTGGCCGATGGTCCGCGGAAGTCACATCTTCGGCACGCTCGAGGATCTCGTCCGATTCCACGTACAGGGCCCTTGGCGAGTGCGCGTCAACGACCGCGGGGACGCGTACCTCATTCATCGATGGCGTGCGCACCTCGACTTCGCTGCGCTCAAGCACATGTGGGCGTCGCCTCGCACGGTGCCCGATCTGGTCAGGGACGCACGGGGCGTCGCCGCGGAACGTGGGCTTGATCGCGTGATCTCGCCGCTCTTGCCCTTCAGAAGTCGCGGTCCGTACCTCGAAGCTGACATGGAGTCGCTGGAGCGCATCGTGGCATTCTCTGTCGGGATCGACAGGATGAGGTTCTCTGGCGGCCGTGCCCATCGTGTCGACCTCGCCCGCGCCGACGACCTCGGCGACCTGGTCGCACTTGAGGTCGCCTGCTTCGAACCGTTCTGGCGCCACGGGGCTGATGAGATAGTCGAGGCGATGGAGCAGGATGCTCGGGTGAGTGTGGTTCGAGACGAGGCAGGCGTCGTCGCGGCCTCTGCGATCTCGGCCCTGAGTGGCTCGGTGGTCACGGTCGCTCGACTCGCCACTGCGCCGTGGGCTAGGCGGCGTGGGATGGCCAAGGCGTTGCTCGCGGATGCTCGTGCTTGGGCGGAATCGTGCGGGGCGGTGGGGTTGTCATTGTGTACGCAGTCGAGTAACCAACCCGCGCGGCGGCTGTACGAGGCCGTCGGGTTCCAGCAGGCCGCAGAGGAGTACGTACTGCTGGTGACCCGGAAGGATGCGAGGTCGCCCCGAGCCCCGGATTGCGGGTACACTGGTTCGCGGCCCGCGTGAGCGACCGGCATCGCTTGGACCTTGAGGGCTCTCTAGGAGGCGGGGATGCTCAAAGCATTGGTGGTCGACGACGAGGCTCCGGCCCGCTCGGAGCTTCGGTTCCTGCTGGGCGAGGCAGGCGGCGTCGAGGTCGTTGGTGAGGCAGGCAACGCCATGGAGGCGCTGCAGCTCATCAAGGCGATACCGTACGACGTCATCTTCCTCGACATACAGATGCCAGGGCTTTCCGGAGTCCAACTGGCTGAGACGCTGTCCGCCCATCCACGTCCGCCCGCGATCGTGTTCGTGACCGCCCATTCGGAACACGCCGTCAAGGCGTTCGAAGTCAAGGCCACTGATTACCTGGTCAAGCCGGTGGAGCTGGAGCGTCTGAAGCAGGCCATAGCGCGGCTCACTCCCGTGGCGGAGCAGGCGCCGGCCCGTGTCGACCGCATCCTGGTCGAGAAGGCGGGCAAGAAGCTTCTCATAGCTGTCGAGGACATCCTTTTCATCATGGCCAAGGACGATTACAGCTATCTGCACACAGGCGCCGAGCGCTACCTTTCCACCATGTCGCTCGCGTCGCTCGAGTCCAAACTCGAACCGGCGGGGTTCTTCCGCATCCACCGTCGCTACCTTGTCAATCTGGCATGCGTGAAGGAGGTCGTGCCCATGTACGGTGGCACGCTCCTGCTGACGCTCACTGACGAAGCGGCGACACAGATTCCCGTGTCCCGGCGTAGAGTCCCGGCGCTCAAGAAGGCGCTGGGCCTGTAGGTCGTCCACGGTGTGTCGAGAGTCACCGACCTCGGTGACGTGTGACGTCGGTCATGATGGTCTGAGGTTCGCTGACGGCGGGTGACGTGGAATGCGCGTCGGATTGGTGTCTGACACCCATGGCGTCATAGACGAAGCGGCGCTTGACGCGCTACATGGCGTCGATGCGATCGTGCACGCAGGTGATGTCTGTGCCGCCGACGTGCTATGGGCGCTTGAGGCGATAGCGCCTGTGACGGCCGTCGTCGGCAACTGCGACCGGACACCGCTGCCCGGTTGGGACCTTCCGGCGATCGCGAGGACGACGATTGGCGGGGTTAGCTTTCTCGTGATACACGACTTCGCCGACCTCGGGACGATTCCGGAAGATGTGGACGTCGTCGTATGCGGGCATTCGCACAGGCCTCGGGACGAATGGCACGGGCATGTGCGTGTGATCAACCCCGGATCGGCTACCCAGCGGCGCCATCAGCCGAACAGAACCGTAGGAGTGCTCGAGGTCACCGGCGGTACGGCCGGCCGCTTCGAGCTCATCGAGCTGCCCTCGAAGCGGTGATCATGGCATCGGCCAGCAGCCTGATCGTCTCCGGCGAGGAGTCCGGCAGGTCGATGTGAAGTATACGGCGCCCGTGCGCGGCAAGCGTGATGAGATCACCCTTTGCCTGTGCGCGGTGCAGGCGACCGAGCGTGAACGGCCATGCGGGAATGTCAAGATCGGTGGCGTCGCGCGTGGTGACCATGATGAAGACACCGCTGTTCGGTCCGCCTTTGTGGAGCTGTCCCGTGGAGTGGAGGTAGCGGGGTCCCAGCTCGAAACACACCGAGCGGTCGCTCACGGTCGAGACCGTGTCGACGGCATCGCTCAGCGGCCGCAGCAGCTCCGCGTCGTCCGGCAGGAATCCGAGCACCGCCAGGTAGTCCCGATCGCGAAGCGAGCGAAGTGCATGTAGAATCGCGCCGGTCAGGGTGTGGTCGGCGGGCGCCTCGAGCGCACCCGGGAAACCGAGTCGCGTCTCACCGTCGTCGTAGTCGGGGTCTGGAGGGACGATCGAGCCGTCCAAGACCGCGTTCGTCGCGGCCTTCGCTTCGGCCACGTTGGGTTGGTCGAAGGCGTTGACACGCAAGGCGGCACCAGCGAGCGCGACAGCGTACTCCCACGTCACGAACCAAGCGCCGAGTTCGTACGGGTCCTTGATGTCGATCTCCACGCTCGGGACGTCTCCGGTGGGCACTGGGGTGCCGGTGTCGCGACCGAACACCACGAGGACTTCGTCTGGTCTGGCGGCACGCGCGCCGACGCCCGGTCCCGCAACGACCGGCACGACGCCACGGCCGTGCTTTCCCAGGGACTCGGCCACCAGCTGTTCGACCCACAGGCCGAACACGCGCAACCGTTCGGGTGCAAGCAGGGTGAGTTTGTCGCGCCCCGATGCGTGTCCTGCGGCGATGAGGTGAGCCAGTTCCGGAGGCTCGCCGACCTCAGAGATCTCGGTTTCGGCAGCGCGTGCAGCTGCGAGCAGTCTGCGGACGTCGATGCCGAGTAGGGCCGCCGGCACGAGGCCGAAGACGGTGAGCGCGGAGTATCTCCCGCCGACCGACGGCGGAGCCGACACGCACGCACGCATCCGGTCGTCGGCAGCCAGTCTCTCAAGTGCCGAGCCGGGGTCCGTGATGGCCACGAATCTGGCGCCCGCAACGTCACGACCGAGTGCTCTGTCCGCTCGCTCACGGAAGATCGCGTACAGCGCATTCGGTTCCACGGTGCCACCGGACTTGCTCGCGACCACATGGATCGTGGTGACCGGGTCCGTGGCGTCCAAGACGCGCTTGACCGTGATGGGCGAAGTCGTGTCGAGGACGTGCAGTCGGGTGCCGTCGCCCGGCAGCATGCTCCCCATGACGAGCGACGCGAGCGAGGAGCCTCCCATGCCCAGCAGCACGACGTCGGTGAGTCTTTCAGCCTTGATCTCTCCGGCCAGGGCTTCGACGGCCGGCAGTTCGTTCTCGGCCTTGGTCGCGGCGTCCGTCCATCCCATGAACGCCGCGGCCTCAGCGGCCTTGTCCGGGTCGTCGGTGTACATCGAACCGTCGCGTGTGATGACGCGGCGGACGACATCGGCGTCGAAGGGGAACAGTGCAAGACCCATGTGTGTCCTTTCCGGAAGAGACGTAAGACCCCTCTCGTTTGTTCCCCTTGAGCTCGGGTCTCTGGCGACGGGTCAGTCTTCGGTACCGGCGGCCTCCAGGGGGACCGTCTCGATTCGGTCCGGGGTCTCGAGTCGAGCGACGGCCACCCCGCCTCCCACGACCAAGGCGCCACCGAGCACGGTGCTCCACGTGAGAGGTTCTGCTAGGAACAGCGCAGCGAACAGCACAGCGCTCACAGGTTCGACATAGGTCAGTATCGCGGCGTGGTCGGTGCGGACGCGGCGTAGTCCGCCAAGGAAGATGAACCCAGCGAATGCGGTGTGCACCACACCGAGGGATATGAGCGAGACATAGGCAAGAGGTGTGCCGGGACCGTCGCCGTGCAGATACGCCGCGACGACGAACGGCAGCAGGACGAGAGAGGCGACCCCGTATTCGGTGACCATGAGTGCGGCGCTCGAGATGCCACGCAGGATCTTCTTCGAACGCAGAAGCAGAGTCGCGTACGTGAGCGCGGAGGCGAACGCCAAGCCGGCTCCAAGGACCTCGCGTCCGTTTGACAGAGACAGGCCGTGCGGCGCGAGGATGACGACGATGCCCGTGAGCGCCAGGGCCAGTGGCGCTATCACACGGCGGTCGAACGGCTCGTTGGTCACGTACGGTGCGAGAGAGGCCACGAAGACGGGGCCCGTGTAGGCGAGCAGCTCAGCAGTGGCGACCGTGGTGAGGTCGATGGCTGTCAGGAAGAGGAACCAGTTCAGGGTGAGTATCAGCCCCTGTCCCATGACCTGGAGCAACTTCGTGCGGCCGAGGGTGGTGAGCTCGCGCCACCCTCCCGTGGCTGTGAGGTAGCTGGCGATCACGATCCATGCGAAGAAGACCCGGAAGAACACCTTGACCACGGATGCGCCATCCGCCGAACGCATGACGAGTGGTATCGAGCCCCAGATAAGGCCCGCTATCGCGATGCGGGTCAGACCAGTGAGACGATCACGATGATCAGGGTGCGCGGTCGAGTCCATGGGTGTGGAGTCTAACGCACGGATGCGCGTGTTTCTTCGCGATGCACTGTAAGGAGTCGCGTCGAATCGCGACCTACCCACGTACGCCTCGAGGGAGCCTCCCGCCGCCCCCCAGTGATGCGGGAGGCACCCTCGGGCGACATCCCATCAGGGTGTCAGGGCGGATCGGGGGTCCCGGAATGTCTCATCTGAAGCTCGTCGCGCGAATGTTGGTAGCGGCGCTGATCGCGCTTGTGCTATGTCCTGCGGCGGTGTTTGCCGGCGGGGACCAGGTGAACCGGCCTGATGAATCCGGCACCAAGGAGCTGAAGGCCTCCGGGGACAACCCGGTCTGGGCACCTCGCGAGCAACGCTCCGCACGCTAGCGCGCTCTGCTTACCCAAGCTCCCTAGTGGCACTCCGTGGACGCGGTATCGCAGCTCGTCTTGTTATAGTCGCCGCTCGTTGGGTGCGAGTAGCTCGTGATGCCGTAGGTCGCGCTCTGCATCGAGTACGGCGCCGGATCGGTCGTGAAGACAATCATGTGGGGCCGGTCGAAGCCGTGAGGGATGCGGCTGTGGCAGTAGGGGCACGGTGCGTAGCGGTGACGAAGACCGGTCGCGCCGGTTGTCGAGAAGTGCAGGTTGCCGCCGCCGGCCGGTTTCGCGAACCCGGACGTGTTCAAGTCATGGCAGATCCCGCACAACGACGTGGTGTAATCGTCCGGTGTGACCGTCGTGCTCCACGACCCCTTCAGGACGAAGGAGTACGCTGATCCGTGCGGTCCCTTCGGCGCGCCGCCGGTCAGGTTGGTGGTGTGGCAGTCCGAGCAGGTCATCCGCGAGGTCGAACTCCAGGAATCGAGGTATCCGCCAGCGGTGCTGGCCTTGCTGGTTCCAACCACCGCATGGTACGAGGCGTTGTTCGGGTTGAATTCCATGGCGGCGTCCGTGGCGCCATAGCCTCCTGAACCGCCCGTCGTGGGCAGCGAAGTGTAGGAGCTGTGGCACTTGAAGCAGACGTATGCCTCAAGGTCGGTGCTCTGGCCGTCGATTCGCTCCGCCACGTAGCCGGTTGGCGTCGTCCAGGCACTTGGCCACGTCGAAGGTCTGACGCCTGTGCTTCCCCAGAACACCGCGCCGGCGGTGCTCTCACCCGGCGTGTGGGTGCCTCGTCTCGTGGTGTGCGCCTCGTGGCAGTCGACACACTCGACGTGTCGACGGTCTCCACCGAAGGCCCCCGCTGTCTCCACGTCGGAATGGCGTGCGCTGAACGTCGCGATGGGGTGGGTGCCGATCTTGGGATCGAAAAGCCGGTTCTCGTGCCAATCAGTGAAGCCTGCGGACCCCCATGTGCCCGACGCCGAGACGACATCGAGGTGGCCGTCGGCGTCGATGTCAGCCACGCGGACCGACGTGACGCTGCCGCCGAGAGACGCGAGGTCGCGGAAGATCCACGCCGCACCTATTCCGTCGGCGTTCTCGTACCAGTCGACCTGTCCTGAGCTGTCCACGATGTCCGTGTCGCCGTCTGCATCCATGTCGCCCAGCGCCACGGAGTCGTGCTGGCCCACGTCCAAGGTCACGGTCGTCGTGGTCCAGGTGCTGCCGTCGCCTGTGGCGTTGTCATACCAGTAGATCGGGTAACCTTGGGGTGTCGTCGCCTTCCATCCTGCGCCCACGACGAGGTCGCTCACTCCGTCTCCATCGATGTCGCCGATTCGTGCCGAATACAGCGACACGGTCGGAGATGCCGCCACCGACATCGCCCATCCGCCGCCACCGACCGTGGGATTGCGGTACCAGCGGACGTACTGGTCGATGCCCACGCTCACGACGTCGGGGTCGATGTCGGCATCGATGCGCCCCACGTCCACGGCCGTCACCGTGCCCACCACCGTGTGCAGCAGCACGTGGTTCCACGACGCTCCGCTGCCGGTGTTCTCGTGCAGGAAGACGGCACCGGTGTTCTGGCCTGAGACGATGTCGCTGTCGCCGTCCATGTCGACGTCCGCCACCGCGACGCTGGCCGCCGCTGTGCCAAGACCCGTCATGATGACGGGGTTCGCGCTCCAGGTGTTGCCGTCGCCGGACGTGTTGCTCAGCCAGGCCACGCTCATGACGGCCCCTGACACGCCCATGACGATGTCGTTGTCGGCATCACCGTCGATACGTCCGATCGCCACCGAGTTGATCTGAAGCGAGCTTGTGTACGCCGTGACGGTCGTCCATATCGACCCGCTTGCCGAGTTCCTGTAGACGTAGACCTCACCGGTGCGCGACCCGCTGACGATGTCGAGATCGCCGTCTCCGTCGATGTCGCCAACGGCGACGGAATAGTGGATGTCCGGGTCGCTGCCGACGCGCCGCGAAAACCAGTCGGGCTGGTAGCCCGGCGTCTGCTTCGTGACCGTCTCGATGTCGGGCATATAGTCGTGACACCCTCCGCCGCACGATGTCCACGAGCTCCGGCTACCATGGCAGCCGAAACACAGACGCTCCTCGCGGCTCCTCGAGTCGTTGGCGCGCTGAAGCGGCGGGAAATGCCCGCCAGTGAAGGCCGTGAGGCGCGCGTTGTCAGAGCCGTGGGGGTCATGGCAGTTGTCGCAGCCCGCGCTCATGTCTCCGGCGCCGATGTCATCAAAGTGACCGCCGGAGGTCATCTGGGACTTGTCCCAGCCCGGGAAGAAGGTCGCGGTGACAGACGGGAAGACCACGCTGTGCGGGACGATCGTGGACGTGGCGATCGTTCTGGTGGGCGGTGCCGTGTCGTGGCACGACAGGCAGAACGTACTCGGGTCACTCGGAGTGTTGCGGGTGTTGTCCGGGTCGCTCATGCGCGCCGGCGACCATACCGCGGTGCCCGTGGTGACCGTGTGGGAGTTGTGGCAGTTCGCGCAGGCCAGCAGTGCACCGGTCACGCCAGCGACATCGTGTGTGCTGGCGCGCTGGAACTCCTTGGCGACGTAGCGTCCGTTCCACGTGTTGGAGTCGCCCGTGGGACCGTGGCATTCGTAGCACAGCGTCTTGTCCTCGGCTCCGCTGCCGAGCGCGAACGCGTTCAGGTAGTCAGCGCCTTCGGCGCCGTGACGCTGGTGGCACACGAGACACTGGACGCCGCTGCCGCTCGTCGGCGTGATCTGGCAGGTGGTGTCGTGCGTTGGCGGCGGTGTCCAGGGGTACTCGGCGTGAGGTCCTTGGTAGATCGTCTGATGGTCTCCGCCTGAGCGTGAGTAGTAGCCGATGTCGCTGATCTTGGAGTTGGGGTTCGCGCCGTGGCAGCCGAAACAGAAGCCGTTACCGGCGCCGCCCGATGAGGCGTCCACGCGGGTCTTCGAGCCGTCAGACTGCCAGTTGAACAGGAGCTTCGGGTAGACACCCGGGTCAGCGTGGACGTCGTGGCAGTCGCTGCAGCGCAGCGTCCCCTCGGCGAACGGGTGCCACGAATCACCGAACACATCGGGAGCCTGGTCGGCGCACAACAGGAACTCGGCTTCGACGTTCGGTCCGTGCGCGCCGGCGGCAGGCAGCGACGCGCTTTCGTTGCCGTGGCAGTAGAAGCACACCTCGGTCGAGACTCTGGCCAGGATCGGCGACTCGGCCGCGTCGTGGGGACTGTGGCATGCCCGGCAGGTCTTCGAGGTCTCCGCGTAGCGGCCGTGTGGCATGACCGTGTAGCCCACCGCGTATGAAGAGAAGTGCCTGAGGCTCGCTGAAGCGATGTCGCGCTCGGTGTCCATTCGGACACCCGCGCCCAGCTCCGTCCAGGCCATGAGCGTCTCGTCCCAGGTGCAGAGGCACGCTGTGCGTGAGACCCACCCGCGCTCGAATCGATCTCCGCCGGGGACGTGGTAGGCCACCTCGAGTCCGACGTCGCGTCTGAACACGGTGCCATCAGGACCGAACTCCAGAGCCGGAGTCATCAACGCCGTGGCTGACGTGTTCGTTGAGAGGCCGGGCCGCTCTCGTATCTCGAGTCGGGTGTCTTCGTCCAACGCGCGTCGAGGGACCTGGAGGCGGACCTCGCCGTTGGCGGCTATCAGCTCGCCTCCCGACCCGCTCTTGACGGTCTCGCTGATCCATACGTCATCGTTGGCGACTGTGCGGCCCTGCGGGCCTTGGACCACTCCTCGGGACGAGGCGATGCGGTAGCGGTACCGTCCCAAGGCCTCGGCATCGATTCGGTCCTCGAAGTGTGTCGCGGGTGTCACTGCGATGCGTCGGAAGCGGGTCTCGCCGGGTCCGGCACGGTAGATCACATAACCTTCAGCGCCTCGGACGGCCGTCCATTCGAGACGATTCGCCAAGTGCCCGGCGGTGGCGGTGACGGCCTTGGGCGGCGGTGGTCCGTCGAGATGGGCGAAAACCAGAGCGGCGAACGCGAATCCGAAGATGAGTAGCCGCAGCGACGGGATGTGTGTGTGTTCTGGTCTTTGGACCGCCCCGCTCAACAGTCCCCCCTGAGGAAACGTTCGACGCACAACGGCTCAATTGTGGCACGAATGACCCCTTAATTGTTCTTAGCGTGAGCGGACCGGTAGCGCCTGAATAACAGCAGCTCAGAGGCGGTGTTTGTTAGTACTGCCCCATTGCGAGAGGCAGTTCTCGGATAAGGCTGAAGATACCTTTTGTCACGCCCCACCCGGTCGCGCCGGATGTGCGTGAACGCCGGATGCGGCTTCAGCAGATACGCGGCAGCTGCTCGCCGACGAGCATGTCCATGATGCGCGTGGCGCCGAACGCGGTCTTGACGTAGACACGGCCGGCATGCCCTTCCGTCACCTCGCCGACGATGGCGGCATCCGTGCCATAGGGAGCCGAACGCATCGCTTCAAGAGCGGCCTCGGCTTGGTCGGCCGGGACGACAGCTACCATCTTGCCCTCGTTGGCGACCTGGAAGACGTCGTAGCCAAGCATCTCGGAAGCTCCACGCACCTGTGGTTTGACGGGGACCAGAGTCTCGTCGATGCTGATCTGTGCGCCGGATGCCGTGGCCAATTCATTCAAGGTCGATGCGAGGCCGCCTCGCGTCGGGTCCCTGAAGCAACGCGTGCCCGGAGCGGCCGCCAGCGTCGCTGCCACGAGAGCGTTCAGGGGCGCCGCATCGCTCTCGATGTCGGTGGAGAACGACAGCCCTTCACGTGTCGAGATGATCGCGATGCCGTGATCGCCGAGAGAGCCTGACAGGAGCACTTTGTCGCCGGGTCGGCAGTACGAGCCCGAGAGGTCCACGCCCTCCGCCAGGATGCCCACGCCGGCCGTGTTGATGAAGCAGCCGTCCCCGTGGCCCTTCTCGACCACCTTGGTGTCGCCGGTGACGATGTGCACACCGGCTTCGCTCGCCGCATCTCGCATCGAGGCGAGGATGCGTCGCAGGTCCTCGATCGCGAACCCCTCTTCGAGCACGAAGCCCACTGAGAGATACAGTGGGGTCGCGCCGCTGGTCGCGATGTCGTTCACGGTGCCGCAGACCGCGAGGCGTCCGATGTCGCCGCCGGGGAAGAACAGCGGGTGCACCACGTATGTGTCCGTGGACAGCGCGATCCGGTTCCCCGGGAACGGAAGGGATGCGGCGTCATCGAGTCGCTTCAGAGCGTCCTCGTGAAACTCCGCGACGAAGACGTCATCGATGAGCTCGCGCATCATGGTGCCGCCGGAACCGTGAGCGAGCAGGATGCGGTCGGATCGCATGGGGTGCCTTTCGCCGGGGTGGCCAGGTACTACGAAGCGAGCGCTCAGCTTTCGGGTCTGCCGTAATCAGTGAAGCGGTAGTAGGCCGCGCAGCTTCCTTCACTCGACACCATGCACGGGCCCACAGGGTGTTCCGGAGTGCACGCGCGGGCGAAGAGCTTGCATTCGAACGGAAGGGTCACTCCACGTAGGACCTCACCGCACTGGCATCCTTTGATCTCCTTCGGCTCCGGAAGCGTGACCGGCAATCTGCGGGCGGCGTCGAACCGCGCGAACTCCTCGCGGATCCCAAGGCCCGTGCCCGGGATCACGCCGATGCCACGCCAGTCCGCGTCGGTCGGTTCGAAGACGCGCTCGACGATGGCCTGTGCGGTAGGGTTGCCCTCAGGCAGAACGCCCCGATGGTACGCGATCTCGATCTCGGCGCGTCCTTCTTCGAGCTGCTTCAAGATCATGTACACGCCCTGTAGCACGTCCACCGGCTCGAAACCGGTGATGACGCCCGGCACGCCGTATCGTTCGGCGAGGAAGCGGTACGGTTCGCTGCCGATGATGGTGGACACGTGTCCCGGAAGGATGAAGGCATCGATCTGGACCTCAGGGTCGTTCACGAGGGCCTCAAGCGCTATTGGCACGGTCTTGTGGGCGCAGAACACGCTGAAGTTCTCGAGTCCTTGGTCCTGTGCGCGCAGGATGGCCGAAGCGATCAAGGGGGCTGTGGTCTCGAAGCCGACCGCGACGAAGACCACTTCACGTCCCGGCTCCTTCTCGGCGAGCGCGAGGGCGTCGAGCGGCGAATAGACGATCCGCACGTCACGTCCTTCGGCCTTCTCGCGTGCGAGGGACGAGTAGCTGCCCGGCACCTTCATCATGTCGCCGAACGTCGTCAGGATCACGTCCGGACGCTGGGCCAAGGCCACCGCGTGATCGATATCGTGGTTCGCCGTGACGCAGACGGGGCAACCAGGCCCCGACAACAACGTGACCCGCTCGGGCATCACGGCGCGCAGCCCGTTCTTCGCGATCGAAACCGTGTGTGTCCCGCAGACCTCCATGATCTTGACGGGGCCCGTGTCGGTCTTGGAGATGGCCTCGATCAGGCCCCGTGCGATGACGGGGTCACGGAACGCGGAGAGGTCCATGGGGCTACGCCTCTTCGGCGATCAGCGGTTCCTGGTCTTCGAAGAAGGGAACCGATTTGAGGAGCTCAAGCGTCTCGACCGCATACTCCTCTTCGATCACCTGCAGCGCGAAGCCGGCATGCACCAGGACCCAGTCATCGACGACCGCTTCGGGCACCAGGTCGAGCGACACCACTCGGCTGACCCCGAGGATGTCGACGGTCGCCATGCGGTTGTCATCGATGCTGGCTATGCGTGCGGGTATGGCTAGACACATGAGTACGAGCTCCTTCGGTATGCCGGTACCGTCACCGGGCTCACCTCTCCTGTCGTCGCGCCCATGCGACGACCGCCTGACCGAACGACACCGCTGCATCATTCGTGGGCAGCGCTCTGTGCGTCAAGGGAACGAGGCCTTCGGCCTCGATTCGGCGGATCGCGTCTCTCAGGACGATCCGGTTCATGAAGACACCCCCGCACAATGCAATGTGTCGTACTCGGGTGGCGGCAGCAAAATGCGCACCGACGCGGACTATACAACTCACCACCGCGCGGTGGAAACGTGCGGAGATCACGCCGATAGGCTGAGCGGCCGCCACATCTCGGAGAACGGCGGCAAGAACGGGCGTCGGATCGATCACCCAAGGGGCACCGTCCGTCCCGGGTTCGAGGAGCTCGAACTCGTACGAGCCGGATGACTGCTGGTCGGCGCACGCCTCGAGCAGGATCGCGGCCTCGCCTTCGTATCTCGCGTCATCAGCGACGCCGATGATCGCGGCGACGCTGTCGAAAAGGCGGCCCATCGAGCTCGTGAGCGGGCAATTGATGCCGCCTTCGATCATGGCCATGAGCGTGCTCTCTTCGCCCTCGGCGAGCCGTGACCTGAGCGGACGCGCTCCGGGGTGGTCGAGCAGACCGAGTGCGTGCAGGGTGCCGACCGCCATCCGGGCCGGCCTTCTGATAGCCGCCGCGCCTCCCGGCATGGGCACGTAGCGCAGGTGGGCGAGACGTTCGTAGCCGCTCCAGTCGGCGAGCAGGACCTCTCCTCCCCATATCCTTCCGTCCTCGCCAAAGCCTGTGCCGTCGAACGCGAAGCCCACCACCCTCTCGCCGATACCGTGCTCCACGGTGACCGATACCACGTGGGCGTGGTGGTGCTGGACCGCGACTTTCGGCAGCTCACTCGCGAGTGCCCACTTGGTCGACAGGTACTCGGGGTGCAGGTCATGCGCGACGAGGTGCGGCCGTATCCGGAACAGGTGCTCAAATAGTGCGATCGTCTGTTCGAAGGAGTCGAGGGTCTCGGCGTTCTCGAGGTCGCCGATATGCTGGGACACGAACGCGCGACCGCCCTTGAGCAGCGTGAACGTGTTCTTCTGCTCGGGTCCCACCGCGAGGATGTCGGTGTCGGTCTCGAAGGGCAGCGCGATGGGATGGGGGGCGTAGCCTCGCGCTCGGCGAACGGGCTCGACGAGGCCGTCAACCACACGCAGGACGCTGTCGTCGTAACGGCTGTGGATCTCGCGGTCGTTAAGGAGGAATGCATCAGCGATTCCGGCCAGACGCGTCAAGGCCTCCTCGTTGCCGGTGGCGATGGGCTCATCGGACCGGTTGCCGGAGGTCATCACAAGGGGTCGAGCGAGTCGACGCAAGAGCAGGTGGTGGAGGGGGGTGTAGGGCAGCATCACGCCGATCTCGGCGAGCCCGTCCGCGACGCCGTCGGCGAGCGACGGACAGGCATCGTCGCTGTCGCGCCTGCGCAGCAACACGATGGGGCGGACCGTACCGGTGAGCAGCGCTTCCTCCGTGTCGTCGACGTGGCAGTATCTGCGTGCGGTCTCGAGGTCCGGCACCATGACCGCGAGTGGTTTGCCCCAGCGATGCTTGCGTTCCCTCAGGGCGGTCACCGCCGCCGGATTCGTCGCATCGCAGGCCAGGTGGAAGCCGCCCAGGCCCTTGATGGCCACGATGGCTCCGTTGGCGAGCAGCTTGGCGGTCGCATCGAGGATGGCGGCTGTGCGCTTGGCCTCGACTTCACGTTCTCTGTGTGACCTGACCTTCTCGGATTCTGGGGTCCATTCCCGGTCGTCGATCGGCGAGACGTGTGCTGTCACGTCGGCCGAGGGTTCGCCGGAGGGCCGGAGGTTGAGGTACAACCGGGGGCCGCAGACGAAGCACGCGTTCGGCTGCGCATGGAACCGGCGGTCGGCCGGATCGTCGTACTCCGCCTGGCAATCGGGGCACATCACGAAGTCGCGCATCGTGGTCATCGGGCGGTCGTAGGGGACATCATCGATGATCGTGAAGCGGGGCCCGCAGTTCGTGCAGTTGATGAAGGGGTAGCCGTGGCGTCGGTCGGTCGGGTCGTGGAGCTCGCTCAGGCATTCGGGACACGTCGCGATGTCCGGGGACACCAGCGTCATGGCGCCCGACTCGGCGTGCGAGTCGCGTATCTCGAAGCTGGTGAGACCCGTGACCTCGATCTCCTCGGCCACGATCGCCTCGATCATCGACATGGGCGGCGCTTTGAGCCTCAGTGATTCGACGAACCGGTCGACCGCATCCTCTGGTCCCTCGACGACGCAGTGCACGCCGTCGCTTGCGTTGAGCACCCAGCCGGAGAGTCCTTCGGCGCGTGCGAGGTTGTAGACGAAGGGGCGAAAGCCGACGCCCTGCACGATTCCTGTGACATGGAGCTCGAGTGCCTTCACGCCCGGGCGGCCCTTCTGGAGCGTGGGCCATCGGCGACGAACCTGTTGTTGATGAGCACGAACAGGTCGTAGGCCTGGTCAAGGAGGGCCATCGCGTCGCATGCGGCGCGTCCGTCGAGCGTCTCTCGCGGGTTGTCGAACGATTCGCCGTGGATGAACGCGTTGCGCAGAGACCGCATCTGGCGCCAGCGCAGTGGGAAGTCACCGTAGCCCAGTTCGGCGGCGACGTCCTCGAACTTGGCGTCACACAGCGTGGGGAAGAGCTTGCCCAGGCGCATCCCGACGCTTCGCTCGGTGTCGAGCACGAGCGCTATGACCTTCGTCTCCGCCCCACGGGCCTGCATCATGCGCGCGAGGATGTCTTCGAAGATCGTCTCGAGAAGCGTCGAGACGAGAATGACGACGATCTCGTTCTCGCCGTCGCGGTGGTACCCGCGGATGCGTTCGTCGAAGCGTCGTAGCCTGGGCGCCGGGACGGCCTTGCGAGAAGGTCCGGTGGCGTGGCAGTGAGGACACGGCCTCGAACCATCGGCGAACTGGGGCGCGGGCGACAGGAACAGGCATTCGGGGCACTCATGGAACACTGGCGCCTGCGACCTGTGGGGCCGATGCGTGCCACAGCTGTTCTTCGGACGAGGCTTCGCCATGCGCCCATCATACCTTGTCAGGGTCTGGTGCCCCCGCACACCGGACAACCCTTGAGCGACAGAGGACGCTCCAGCCCGCAGCGTTCCAGCAGCTCGGTGTCGGCGAAGATCCGGTCGGTCGGCCCGTCGGCCGCGACGCGTCCGGCTGAGAGCACGATCGTGCGCTCGCAGAGCTCGAGCGCCATGTCGAGGTCGTGGGTCGCGATCACCTTGGTGTGCTCGAATCCGGCGAGCAGTTCGATCAGACGCCGTCGGGCGCGGGGGTCGAGGCTCGATGACGGCTCATCCATCACGAGCACGCTTGGGCACATCGCGAGCACCGTCGCTATCGACACCGCTCGCTTCTCGCCGCCGGACAGTCGATAGGGCGGCCGGTCGCGCAGATGGGCAGCGCCCACACGGTCCAGGGCTTCGGTCACGCGCTTGTCAACCGTGTCGGCGGGCAGTCCCAGGTTCAAGGGGCCGAAGGCGACGTCCTCACCCACGGTGGGCATGAAGAGTTGGTCGTCGGCGTCCTGGAATACCATGCCGACGGACTTGCGCACATCGGCGAGGGTGGCCTTGGTGATGGGCACGTCGCCGATCCGCACCTCGCCTCTCTGCGGCTCGTTCAGACCGACGAGGTGGAGCAGAAGCGTGGACTTGCCGGCGCCGTTGGGCCCGACCAGCGCCACGGACTCGCCGTGTCCGATGTGAAAGCTCGCCCCGGCTAGAGCGACGGTCCCGTCAGGGTAGCGGAAGTGCAGGTCGTCGACCTCGATACTGTGATGAGTCATGCCTCGTGGCTCCTCACACCAGGACCGATCCGATCAGGACCGGGATGTTGATGGTTCTGGCTGCGACGAACGCGAGTCCCCACACCATGGCGAACGCGACGTCGGCGCCACGGATCGCGAGAACCCGGCGAACGCGCACCCGCCCGTCGAAGGCGCGCGTGAGCATGGCGGCGTACACGCGCTGCGCCCGCGCGTACGTGCGCAGAAGCAGGTGCCCCAGCAGCTGCGCGTAGACCGTGGGCCCGGTGCCGCGCCTCCCGAAGCTTCGCAGGTCGCGGGCGCGTGCCATCGAGATCCCCTCTTCGGCCAGGACGAACAGGTAGCGGTACAGGAACAGGAGCTGGACCGCGAAGACATCCGGGACCCCCATGCGCTCGAGCGCGTTACAGACCCCGGAGAAGCTCGTCGTCGCGATCAGGACGAGAGCTGCGGCGGTGGTGAGCAGGAAACGCACCACGATGGAGAGGTAGCTCGCCCAGCCGCCGGTGATGTGGATGGGGCCGAGAGTCGCTATGACGACCGGGTCGAGCAGTGGGTTGAAGATGCCTACGAGCAGGGCGAATGGTGAGGCGTGCAACAGGCGTCGGGCGAGCCAGTCGAGCGGTACACGTCCTTCTATCGCCATCACGACCGGGAAGATGGCGAAGGGCAACATCGGTACGAAGGCGTAGCGGTGAAACGAGACCACACAGACGATGAACACCAAGGTCACGAGCACCTTGACCCGGGAGTCCAGACGGTGGACCCACGTGTCCTGCATCGCGAGCTGGTCGACGCGTCCTATCTCGAGAAGACCATCAGGCAATGACGGCATCGGTGCCGGTCCTCAGGGTATGTCGTGAGTCGCGGTGGTGGCCACGAAGCGCCCGTGCTTGACGCCCTTGGTGCCGATGAGGGACTCGCCGAGCGCCTTGATCACACCGTATGGCCCCCGGAGCACGACCACTTCGAGACACATGTGGTGGTCCAGGTGGATGTGCAGGGTGGAGATGATCGACTCATGGTGAGAGTGCTGGTGTTCGGTGAGCCGGTCGCTCAGTTCCGAGAAGTGGTGGTCGTAGACGAGCGTCACGGTGCCGACCGCTTCCACTTCGGGGTCGGTGAGCGCGTCTTCCACGAGGGCGCTGCGCACGAGGTCGCGGACCGCCTCGGAGCGGTTCACGTATCCCTTGCGCGCGATGAGGTCGTCGAAACGCTCCAGCAGACGCTGTTCACTCGAGATGGAGAAGCGGATGACTTCGCCCATGCGTGCGTCCTTTCCTCAGTCGCGAGTGTGGCCGCCTGTCGGTGCCGGACCTCACCGAGGGCCTGAGCGTACCGCCCGTAACACGAATCCCTGCGTGATTGCACGTTGACCGCAGTGCTTCGGCGACCTAGCCTTGTGGTGTCAGAGTAGCACGAATCGTATGTACGTATGACTGAGAGAATCGCCGAAGCAGAATCGTGCTACGGGACGGGTTCGATGTTCTTCAGGGTCAGGGGGTGACCGGCATGCATATGGCAGATGCGCTCATATCTCCAGCCGTCGGAGCGGCGATGTGGGCGGGTACGGCGCTGACGACGTCGTACTGTGCGAAGAAGGTCCGTGAAGAAGCCGACCCGGCGCGTGTGCCGCTCATGGGGGTGGTAGGCGCCTTCGTCTTCTCGGCGCAGATGCTGAACTTCACCATACCTGCCACGGGTTCGAGCGGTCACCTCGGCGGCGGGCTGATCCTTGCGGTCCTCCTGGGGCCGCACGCGGCTTTTCTGGTCATGGCTTCCGTGCTCGCGGTCCAAGCGTTGTTCTTCGCTGACGGGGGACTGCTCGCCTTGGGTGCGAACATCTTCAACCTGGGCTTCATCCCCGCGTTCATCGCCTACCCGTTGGTATACAGGCGAATCGTCGGGGGCACGTCATCCGCGAGCCGAATCGCGATGGGCTCCGTGCTGGCGGCGGTCGTCGCTCTTGCGCTGGGCTCCCTGGGGGTCGTGTTCCAGACGGTGGCGTCGGGGGTGAGCTCGCTGCCCTTCGGTTCGTTCGTCGCGCTCATGGTGCCCATCCATCTGGCCATAGGGCTCGTGGAGGGATTCGTGACGGCGGCGGTCGTCCTGTTCGTCCGAAAGGTCCAGCCTGAGATACTCACGCGTGTCACGTCCGCGCAGCCGATCGCCGGCGTGTCACTACGTGGCGTACTGGCCGCATTCGTGCTTCTCGCTCTTCTGGCCGGTGGCGTCGTGTCGTGGTTCGCTTCTACGAACCCCGACGGACTCGAGTGGTCCATCGCCGGGGTCACCGGTGCCGAGGAGCTTCAGGCCGACGAGGCAGGCGTGCACGGATGGGTCGCTGATCTGCAATCCTTCACCGCGTTCCTGCCGGACTACACGTTTCGTTCCGGTGCGGACGCCGGGGTCGCCGCCGAGGGTGATACTCAGGCCGTCTGGCCCGCCGTGGATGCGGGGACGAGCGTCGCGGGCGTCGTGGGAGGAGTGATCACGCTGGTCGTCGCCGCGGCCATCGGGTTCGCGCTGTCACGCCGCGCGTCGCGTGCTGAGAGGTCAGGGCCACCCACGGCTTCGATGTGACGCGTCCGACCCGGGCCCGGGTGTGCCGCGTTCTCACGTGATGCGAGAAGGGCCCGCTTCGTGCGGGCCCTTCGGCTTGCATGAGACACCGATCGCGTGCGTCGCACCTCTCAACGTGCGCCGGAACGCGCCTCAGACGAGCTCGACGCTTGCAGACGAATCGCTGGGAGGAGCACCCAGTCCTTCAGCCGCAGCCTCAAGCTTGGCGCGCGCCTCACCCAACAACACGGATGCCTGGGCGACGCTGACGCTGGGGCGGTGCAGTTCTGCGTGGTCCGCGAGGTGATGGATCTGCTCGAGCCACTGCTGCGCCATCGCCAGCGCATCGTCGGCCTGGCCGATCATGAGTCTCATCTGGTCGGTGTTGACGCCCTTCTGACACATACTGGCATCACAACCAGGCGGCGAGGTCGTCGAGCAGCTTCTTCTTCGGCATCGCCCCCACGAGCTTCTTGACGACTGCCCCGTCTTTGAAGACGAGCAGCGTCGGGATGGAGAGGATGTCGTACCTGGTGGCGACAGTCGGGTTCTCGTCGACGTTGAGCTTGCCCACGGTGATGCTGTCGTACTCGGCGGCGATCTCCTTCAGGACCGGCTCCATCATGCGGCAGGGGCCGCACCACGGAGCCCAGAAGTCGAGGACGAACGGCTTCCCGCTTGCCGCGACGGTCTGATCGAAGTTCGCGTCGGTCACCTGAACAAGGTCGGCCATTGTCTTACCCCTCTCGTTGCCTGACGTCAGATGGTGCACACGGTCGCGCTATCGATATAGCGTAGTGCTTCGAACGCCGCAGACGCACCTTTCGCCGCTGCGGTTATCACCTGCTTGAGCTCGGAATCGGTCACGTCGCCCGCGGCGAACAGTCCCGGCACCGACGTGCGACCATCGTGGTCTATGAGGATGTACCCGCTCTCGTTCAGTTCGCACAGACCCTCCGCGAGCTCGCTCACCGGGTGGACTCCCACGAATATGAAGACGCCGTCGACAGGCAGGACGTACTCCTCCTCGCCGACGGTCGAGGCGAGACGCACCCCGGTGACCTTCCCGTCTTGCCCGATGATCTCGGCGACGGTCCGGTTCCAGTGCATCTCGATCCTGTCGTTGGCGAAGCAGCGCTCCTGGATGCACTTCGTGGCCCGCAGCTCATCACGGCGGTGGATGAGATGGACCCGCGATGCGAACTTGGTCAGGAACATCGCCTCTTCGACCGCGGCGTCACCGCCGCCCACCACGCATACGACCTTGTCTTTGTACAGGGCGCCGTCACACGTCGCACACCACGACACACCTCGTCCGGTGTACTCCGCCTCTCCGGGCACTCCCAGCTTGCGGGGGATGGCGCCGGTCGCCAGGATCACGGAGGTGGCGACGAACTCCTCACCCTCGCTCGTGAGCTTGAACGTGCCGTCGTCGAGCAGCTCGACCCGGTCGACCGGCGAGAACGTCCTGATGATCGCCCCGTGCTCTTCGGCCTGCTTGGTCATGAGGTCGCCCAACTCGGCCCCCGACAGCCCTTTCGGGAAGCCGGGGTAGTTCTCGACCCAGTCCGTCGTGACGATCTGGCCTCCGGGGATACCGCGTTCGAACACGACGGTCCTGGCGCGGCCACGCGCAGCATAGAGCGCGGCGGCCAACCCGCCGGGGCCTGCGCCGATCACGGCGATGTCGATCCGTTCACTGCTCACTGGGTGGCTCCTTGCGTCGGTTCTGCCGAATTCCCGAGGCTGGCATCGATCTGTGCCAAGAGGGCCTCGGCCTGCTTGAGGACGGCGTGTTGGTCGGGGTCGTCCTTGACGAGCTTGATCACCTTCTCGAACTGCGTCCGGGCACCTTTGAGGTCGTTCCGCCCGTTCAGAAGGACGATGCCCAGATTGTAGTTGCCGTTCACGTGATTGGGGTTGCTTTCCAGTACCCGTCCGATCTCTTGTATCGCCCGGTCGGTCTGGCCGGCATAGAACAGCAGCGTCGCTTGGTCCGCACGAGCGTCGATGTCGTCGGGAGAGGTCTCGAGGTATCGCTGATAGTATCTGATCCCCGGCTGGGACCAGCGGATCTGCGCGGCCGGGTCCTGTTGTATCCGGGCCTGCTCCGTGAGCGCGTAGTAGAAGTTGGCCATCGCGAGCAGGGCGTTGGGGTCGTCTGGGTTGCTCTCGAGTCGCGTGAGCGCTTGGAGCGCCTGCTGCTGGGACGGGGTCAGGAGCTGTTCGAACTCAGGCGGGACCGCCGTCGTCCTACCGGCTGTCGGCCGGGTGCTCCAGACGATCACGACGATCGCGGCGAACACACCCACCGCGATGGCGAGGATGGCCAGAGGAACCTTGTAGCGTTGGAACGGCCGGATGATGAACCGTCTCGCGAAACTCCCTTCGACGCCGTCGCCGTGACGCTGGACCGGTATCCCGAGCGTCTGGGCCTTGAGCAGCATGTTCAGGTCGTTGGTGACGAGCACGACCTGGCAGTCCGGTCCTTCGGTCTGACACATCTGAACCGCGGTGGCGAGAATCCGGTCGTCGGCCTGCCTCGTGCCCAGTCCGTCAGGGAGCGACTTCTCGGAGTCGAGCTGGGCGACCCGGAGCCGTCCTCCGTCCGGCAGGTCGACGCCCTCGACGAGGGAGCCGTCCTCGCCGAGCTCGAAGAGCAGTCGACTGACCTCCCGTCCGCGGAACCGCAGGTCGGGGTCCACACGCGCGGTCTTGAGCTTATCGAGCTCGCCCAGCACGGTCTCCGGTATGACCACTTCAGCGTGTGGGAAGGACAGGACCGCGTTCGGGTCTGCGAGCAGCACGTTCGTGTCCAGGACGAATACCTTGCTCATCTGGTGCCTTTCGAGCTCGTTTGTCCTCGCTGCGGGCGCGAGCTTGTGTCGCCCTGTGGCCGCAGGTCCCCCCATCCATGCGTGCGGACCCAGTGTACGCCCATCAGCTCGTCGAAGAGGAATAGGTTCCTTCTGCGCTTCGTACCCGTCGGATGATGAATGCGAGCAGCACGCCCAGTACCGTCACGACGCCGCCTATGGTCGCGATCCGGTCCAGGTAGGACGCGCGGACTTCAACGGTCCTGGAATCCACGACCACGTCGCCGGCCAAGATGTCGACGGTGAGTCTGCTCGACACGGTCTGACGAAGGTCGACGGGGATCTCGGTGAACGATTCGGCGGGCCCCAATGACATGGTCAGCACCTCTGAGCCCGCGATGCGTGCACCACCGGAGGTCCGGGCGCGTAGTGTGACCTGCAACGGTCGTTCGCCGGAGTTCCTGATCGTGACCGGCACGTTGCCTTTCGGACCGGACAGGGTGATCGGCTGCAGCGCGAGGCGCACCGAGCCGAGCGTCAGGTCGGCGTACCGTTTCGCGGTGGCGGCGAAGGCACGGCCTCTGTCAGCCGCCGCCCAGCTGCCGTCCGGGTCGGCCCACGCGGCCGCTTGGGCGATGAGCGAGTCCCGCCGCGCAGTCACCGCATCGGCGGCGCCCTCGCCCACCGCGCTTTGAAGGGCATCGGCCCATCGCCTGGCCAGGTTGACCTCCTGCCAGTACCCAGTCGGGACCCCCGGGCTTCTCTTCGCCGCGAGAAGACGCGTGGTCCGCTTCGTGGGACGGACTGCTGCGGCACCGGTACGGAGTCCTGCCCAAGGCGCCGCAGCGAGCTCGTCGGCCGCTGCCGTGAGGACGCTGGGTTCGAGCCCTCCGGGCCCGAACCGGGACGTGATCACGAGCGGCCCGTATAGCTTCTCGTCCGTCGCGCGGGCGAACGCCAGTGCCACGACCCGCGAGGTGTCGCCCGACTGAAGCGCCGACGAGACGGCGTCGTCGGCCACAAGAATCGTCAGTCCGCCGGGTCGCGAGCGGTGCGACGTCGGCGTGGCGGTCGTGTCGCCCACGCGGGTGCACGTGGCGTTCACCACGGCGTAGCGGACGCCTGCTCGCACGAGGTGGGCCACGGTCTCGCCCGGGACGCAGTCCCCAGCGGGGACCGTTCCTGTGGATGGGGTGGTCTCAAGGGCCGCGAATGTGGCGGAAAGTCCCTGTTCGTACTGGGGCAGCACGTCGTCGGTCATCCCTGCCGCGGTTATGTCGGACAGCGACGGGTCCGCGTATCCCGTGCTGACAAGCTCCAGCCGACCGCCTCGTGCGGCCTGCGCGATGGTCTGAAGTGCATCCGCATAAGCGCGAGGGACGGCCTCGTCGGCCGAGACCCGTTCCAGTCCCTCAGGGCTGACGAACTCGTAGCCCTCAGAGATCCTTCGCCACTCCTCCAGAAGCAGTGGTGACACCGACATCGTCAGCCGTGCGTGCGGATTGGCGAGCACCCATCCGGCGAGCTCGCGAGCGTCGTCCCGGGCTCGCGTGAAGCGGCCGGGATCAGCGACGAAGCGTCCCTGCGGGTCCGATAGCGGCTGTCCGGACACTCGCGCGACGAAGACAACCGGCAGTCGTGGTCGTTTCTGGTCGTAGACCATCAAGCGTGCGGAGAGTGTGGCCTCGCGCCTGGTGTCGCCACCCGTGATCGCGATCGTCACCTCCACGGGATACACGCCTGGGCTCAACGCCAGGTCGGCGGTCTGGCGCTCGAAGTACGTCTCGACGGAGGCGGGCGCGTCGATCGGCAGGACGCGTGTTCGTTGGTAGATGAGGCGCCCTGTGGACCGCAGCAATCTGAACCGAACCCACGCCTGCGTAGCGGAGTCCGTCGCTTCGACGCGTACCCTGAAGCCGAACGGCTCGCCGGCGGCCACTGACGGGCGACTCGTGTCGAGCGAGGCGCGAGCGCCGGGGAACTGCGCCACGACCCGGGCCACCGGACGCGGGGCGACCGCGACGCGACCGCCTGTTTGCGATGTCTCGGTAGGCTGGCCGCAGACGACTGAGGTAGGGAAGAGGGCCACGAACGCGAAAACCACAGCGAGAGCGGCCTTCGCCGGACGCATGAGCGCGTGGCCTGGACGGTGCATCAGGTGTGATCTCCCCGCGTTCTGCCGCCATCGAAGGCGGCGACGCTACGTGTACCATGAGGCTCTTACGGGCAAGTAGGATTATCGCACGCACTCATGAAAGGACTTGAGCTTTCCCATGTCCCAGCGCGAGAACTCCACAGTCGTGCCAGAGCTGCTGCCGCTCATCCCGCTGCGCGACGTCATCCTGTTCCCGAACCTCGTCGTGCCTCTGTTCGTGGGCCGCGAACGATCGATACGGGCGCTCGAGGAGGCGATGCGGGAGGGACACGTCGTCGCGTTGGCGACTCAGCGCCACGCCGAGACGATGGACCCTGAGCCGGAGGACATCTACGAGATCGGCTGTATCGCGACGGTCATGCAGGAGCTCAAGTTGCCGGACGGTACCGCCAAGGCGCTCGTGGAAGGCGAGAAGCGCTTCCGCATCCTCGAGTACGTCCAGACGGACCCCTACTTCGTCGTGCGGGTCGAGTACATAGAAGAGTCACTCGAGGTCGATGTCGAGACCCAGGCGCTCATGCGGACGCTCATCGCTGACTTCGAGAAGGCGGCGGAACTCGGCAAGCCGATCCCGCAGGAGGTGATCGTCGCGGCCTCGGCCATCGAGGAGCCCGGACGGTTGGCCGACTTCGTGGCGTTCCACCTCAACCTGAAGGTCGAGGAGAAGCAGGAGATCCTAGAGGCGTTGGTGCCGACGGAGCGGCTCGAGCGCGCGGCTCGCTTCCTGCGCAAAGAGCTTGAGATCCTGGAGCTGGGCAGCAAGATCCAAAGCCGCGTGAAGGAGCAGATGAGCCAGTCGCAGCGCGAGTATTTCCTGCGAGAACAGCTCAAAGCCATCCAGCAGGAGCTGGGCACTCTTGATGAGACACAGGCTGAGATCGAAGAGTACACCGCGAAGATCAAAGAGGCCGGGATGCCTCAAGCGGTCGAGGAGAAGGCCCTTAAAGAGCTCGGCCGGCTCGAGAAGATGCCTCCGCAGTCGGCCGAGACCGCGGTCATCCGCACGTATCTCGACTGGCTCGTCGGTATGCCGTGGAACATCGAGTCGGAAGAGAAGCTCGACCTCGTGGCCGCGCAGGAGATCCTCGACGCTGACCACTATGGGCTCGAGAAGGTCAAGGAGCGTGTGCTCGAGTACCTGGCGGTGCACAAGCTGACCGACAAGATGCGCGGTCCGATCCTGTGCTTCGTGGGGCCGCCGGGCGTCGGCAAGACGTCGATCGGCAGGTCCATCGCGCGCTCGCTCAACCGCGAATTCATACGGATCTCGCTCGGTGGAGTGCGTGATGAGGCCGAGATCCGTGGGCACCGGCGAACGTACGTGGGGGCGCTGCCGGGTCGTATCGTGCAGTCCATCAGCCAGGTCAAGACGCGCAACCCGGTCTTCATGATGGACGAGATCGACAAGGTGGGCATGGACTTTCGTGGCGACCCCACGTCCGCCCTGCTCGAAGTACTCGACCCGGAACAGAACTACGCCTTCCAGGACCATTACCTCGAGGTCCCGTTCGACCTCTCGGACGTCATGTTCATCACCACCGCCAACCTGCTCGACCCCATCCCGGCGCCGCTCAGGGACCGGATGGAGGTCATCCATTTCCCGGGCTACACCGAGGACGAGAAGCTCCACATCGCCCGGCAGTACCTGGTGCCCAAGCAGCTCGCTGAGCATGGCCTGACACCGGGCAAGCTTGAGATCACGGACGACGCGATCCGCGAGATCATCCGCCGTCATACCCGCGAAGCCGGGGTCCGGAATCTCGAGCGCACGATAGCCGCGGTGTGCCGTCAGGTGGCCCGAAAGGTCGTCGAGGGCAAGAAGGGCAAGACGACCGTCGGTGCACGGACACTCCAGAAGTACCTGGGTCCGCCGAAGTTCAGTTATGGCCTCGCGGAGGAGAAGGACGAGGTTGGCGTGGCGACAGGCCTCGTGTGGACCGAGGTCGGGGGCGACGTCATCTTCATCGAGGCCACCACGATGCCGGGAAAGGGAGGGCTCACGCTCACCGGGCAGCTTGGTGACGTCATGCGCGAGTCCGCGACGGCTGCGTTGTCCTACATACGGACCCGCGCCAAGGACCTCGGTGTCGAACCCGACTTCATCGAGCACAACGACCTGCACATACATGTGCCGGCCGCAGCCATACCCAAGGACGGTCCGAGCGCGGGCATCACGATGGCCACCGCCGTGGCGTCCGTGCTCACCGGCTGCCCCGTGCGCCGCGACCTGGCCATGACGGGCGAGATCACGCTTCGTGGCAGGGTGTTGCCCATAGGGGGACTCAAAGAGAAGCTGCTGGCCGCGCACCGGGCCGGCATCACGACCGCCCTCATCCCGAAGGACAACGTCCGCGACCTTGAGCTTCTGCCCGAGCACGTCCGCGAGGACATCAAGATCGTCCCCGTTTCGACCATGGACGAGGTGCTTGCCCTGGCGCTCGTACAGGGGTGCGGGCCGGCTAAGCGAAAGGTGGCGCGCAAGCGGGGCTAACGCGGCTGACGGGTCCGCCCGGCGCTTGGCTCAGGGTGGTCTACCTCGCGAAGCTGGAGGCGTTGGTCGGCGGCACGTTCTCGCCCCAGTCGATGCGGCCGTTGTGTCGCCAGTCGATGATGTGCCAGACCTCGTGAGCGATGATGCGCTCCAAGGACGCCTTGTGTGTCGGGCTTATGACGATACGGCCGCTCCGGTAGTAGGCGATCGCCTGGTGTCCCTTCGCATCGCCGATCTCGACGGTGACGCCCTTGAGGATGGGGTAGCGCGCGATCTGGCGCGCGAGCAGGGTCCGGGCACGCTTGAGTTCGGGTTCCGCGATGCGGGGAGTTGTGTGTCCGGCATCACAGATATCGGCGCATACGCACGTTGGCTTCAGTCGTCGGACGAGTCGGGAATGCTCGATGTGTGGGCCCAACCGTCCATCGTGGTCGCCGGGTTGCAGAAGGTCGGAAGGCGCTACCCGTTCCTTGTGCCCGAATCGGAGAGGACTTTCGTGATGAAGGCGACTGACGAGACCGATGCATTCCGAAGGAAGCGAGGCGACCGGTGGCGCATCGTCCTGACCGCGTTTCGCAATGTCGTGGTCGGGGTCCTCGTCGGGCTGATGAGCTACTACCTGATCACTGATGCGACGACCGAGACGCGGCAGCGGCATCTGAGGCGAACGGCGCCAGAGACCCTGTTCGCCGAAGAAGTCGACCCGGGGCCTGCGCTTGATTTCGAGGGTTGGACCAGCCAGGACAGAGCCTACTGGCGGTCGCTGCGCAACGGGGAGACGTTCGGGCGCATCGTCGCCGAGAGGATGGACCTGGACGCCGTCGTGGTGAAAGGGGCCACGCGGGCCGACCTGGTGAACGGTCCGGGCTGGGTCACCTACACTGACCTTCCCGGCCCCACCGGCAACAGCGGTATCGCCGGTCACCGGGTGACGCATGGCGCGCCGTTTCGGTGGATCGACAGACTGAAGACAGGCGATGTCATCCGGTTGACATCACCCTATCGGCGCTACACGTATCGAGTGGTACGCTCGTTCACTGTCACGCCGGATCGTACCGATGTGCTTGGTCCGACCGAGAAGCCGACGCTCACGTTGATCGCGTGCCATCCTCCGCACAGCGCACGCTTGAGGATCATCGTGCAAGCGGAGCTCGTAGCCGTCGAACGTCTGCGAGAAAGCCCAAGCGACAAGGAGTCGCCGTGAGAGTTCTAGTGACAGGAGGCGCCGGATTCATCGGCAGCAACACCGTGTTCGCGCTGCTTGCCGCCGGACATCAGGTGTTGGTCATCGATGACCTGTCCACGGGACGGTCGGACAATCTCAACCCGCGCGCGGAATTCCGCCGGCTCGACATCCTGGATGACGAGGTGCCGTCGTTGGTGGCGGATTTCGCGCCCGAGGCCATCGTGCACCTGGCGGCCCAGGCCAGCGTCGCGGCCTCCGTCTCCGACCCTGAGCGCGATAGAGCCGTCAACGCAGAAGGGACCCGTCGCATCGCGGCGGCAGGTCGCGCGGCGGGTGCCCGCCGGATCATCTCGGCTTCCTCAGCCGCGGTCTACGGAGAGCCTGAGCACATACCGCTGACTGAGACCGCTCGCAAGTCGCCGGCGAGTCCCTACGGGGCGTCCAAACTCGAAGCCGAGGCCCTGCTCGCCGAAGAGCTGGCAGGGACCGGCACCGACTTCGCGAGCTTCCGCTTCGCGAACGTGTACGGGCCTCGACAGGACGCGACCGGCGAAGGTGGAGTGGTCGCGATATTCAGCGACCGGATGCGTCGCAACGAGCCCCCGGTCATCTTCGGAGACGGCACACAGACCCGCGATTTCATCTACGTCGGTGATGTGGTGGCCGCACTTCTGGCGGCGATCGATGCCCCGGCGCCTCTTGCCAAACCGGGACCCGACGGGCCCGCCTACAACATCTCCACCGGTCAACGTACGAGCGTGAACCAGCTGATCATGTCGATGCGTGCGGCTTCGCGCTACTTCGGCCCGGTGGAGACGCTACCGCCGCGAGAAGGCGACATCCTGCACAGCGCCCTCGACCCGTCGAAGGCCTATGACGTGTTCGGGTGGAGGGCGAACGTCGAACTGGACACAGGTCTCGCGATGACGTGGCGCTGGTTCGCGGCACAGGGCTGAGCGGAGTCGTAGGTGGACGACGCCGTGCGACAGCGTGCGGAGGGGCTGCGCGCACTCTTCGAGGCGAAGGTCCGCGCCGAATTGGCCATGGCCGACGCTGCGGCTCCGGGTTCGGACACGGTGCGCTGGAGCGGCGAGGTGCTGGCGAGCGTCGCCGCGGTCAAGGGGCGACCGGGACCGGCCGAGGCGAGCGGCGGAGCGGCCCTGTCGGGAGCAGATGGAGACGCGCTCATCCGCGCGCTCGAGGCGCTCGGTTGGGCTCCGCCGGTGGCATTCGCCACACTATCGCGACCGGCGGAAGGGATTGACGAGTCCGCTCTCACGAAGCGCCTGCGGCTGCAGATCGAGGCGGTCGACCCCCGTGTGGTGATCGCGCTCGATGAGGTCGCCGCGACCGATCTCGCAACCGCGTTCGGCATTCGTTCGCTGGACGTGGGCTCGGCCGTCGTGGCCTCAGGCAGACGGTTCGTGGCGCTAGCTGGTCTCGAAGCCGCCTTGTCGGACGAACGAGCAAAGCGCGTGGTGTGGAGGCAGTTCAAGAACGCAGCGCCTGACGGGCCTGTGTACTGAATCCGGTCGCATCCGGCGAAAAAAGGGACGCCTCCAAGAGGCGTCCCGGTCCGTCGTGCTTGTCGAGCCCGATCAGTCCTGTTCGATCTCCGTGATCGCGCCCATCGGACATACCTCCATGCAGGCTTCACAGCCGTCACAGTTCTCGTCATGAACAGGCTCGGCCGCGTCGCCCACGATTTCGAGCACACCGTTCGGACATTCGTCCACACAGATACCGCAGGCCGAGCAGTCGTCCTCGTTGATGATGGGTCGGGGCATGCTTGACTCCTTCAGTACGACGGGGGTCGGCGCCCTTCGGCCGCCCGTGTTCGTGCGTACCTTACAGAGCGTCACGGGGCATGTAAAGGGGGGCCATCCGCATGGTTTCGAGCCCACTCATGAGGGGTAGAATACGAAAGGCAGTTACAAGAAACTTGATATTGAAACACTCAGATATTATCATGAGCGCGCGGCTCTTTCAGAGTCGCCTTCCGACGTGACGGTTCGTGGGCGGAGAAGCTTCACGAATGAGAAAGGGGAGCGAGAAGAAGATGGGCAAGGTCATCGGCATAGACCTGGGCACGACCAACTCGGCGATGGCCGTCCTGGAGGGCGGCGAGCCGACCATCATCGTCAACCACGAAGGGGACCGCACCACGCCCTCGGTCGTGGCGTTCCGCAAGGACGGTGAGCGGATCGTCGGCAAAGCGGCCAAGAACCAGGCGGTCACCAACCCTGAGAACACGGTGACATCGATCAAGCGCTTCATCGGTCGTAAGTACGAGGAGACCGAAAGCGAGCGCAAGACCGTGAGCTACAAGGTCGTCAAGGGCAAGGACGGTCGCGCCTCGGTGGAGATCGAGGGAAAGGACTACACCCCCGAAGAGATCAGCGCGATGGTCCTGCAGAAGCTGAAGGCCGACGCCGAGAAGTACCTCGGGGAGCCGGTCACGCAGGCGGTCATCACGGTGCCCGCGTACTTCAACGACATGCAGCGCCAGGCCACCAAGGACGCGGGTAAGATCGCGGGACTCGAGGTCATGCGCATCATCAACGAGCCCACGGCAGCCGCGCTCGCGTACGGACTGGACAAGGGCCACGAGAACCAGACCGTTCTCGTCTTCGACCTGGGTGGCGGTACCTTCGACGTCTCGATCCTCGAGATCGGCGAGGGCGTGTTCGAGGTCAAGTCGACCAACGGCGACAACCACCTTGGCGGCGACGACTGGGACCACAAGATCATCGATTGGCTCGCCGACAAGTTCCAAGGCGACAACGGCATCGACCTGAGGGCCGACAAGATGGCGCTCCAGCGTCTCAAGGAGGCTGCTGAGCGCGCGAAGATGGAACTGTCAACCGCGCAGACCGCCCAGATCAACCTGCCGTTCATCACGGCTGATGCGTCCGGCCCGAAGCACCTCGACTACACGCTGACGCGCGCGGAGTTCGAGAAGATCACGAGCGACCTGCTCGAGCGCACTCGCAAGCCGGTCGAGGCGGCGATGAAGGACGCCGGCGTGAAGATGGGCGACATCGATGAGGTCATCCTGGTCGGTGGCTCCACGCGCATGCCTGCGGTCCAGGAGCTCGTGAGGAAGATGACCGGCAAAGAGCCGCACATGGGTGTCAACCCGGACGAGGTCGTCGCGATCGGTGCGGCGATCCAAGGCGGCGTGCTCGCCGGCGACGTCAAGGACATCCTGTTGCTCGACGTCACCCCGCTGTCGCTGGGTGTGGAGACGCTGGGCGGCGTGATGACGAAGCTCATCGAGCGCAACACCACGATCCCCACGCGCAAGAGCGAGATCTTCACGACCGCCGCGGACGGACAGACCTCGGTGGAGGTCCACGTGCTGCAGGGCGAGCGTGAGATGGCCGCCGACAACAAGACGCTCGGCCGGTTCCACCTCATGAACATCCCCAGTGCGCCGCGCGGCGTGCCGCAGATCGAGGTCGCCTTCGACATCGACGCGAATGGCATCGTTAACGTGAGCGCCAAGGACCTTGGCACCGGCCAAGAGCAGAAGATCACGATCACCGGCTCGACCGCTCTGTCCGACGAAGAGGTCGAGAAGATGGTCAAGGACGCCGAAGCACACGCGGACGAGGACCGGAAGCGCAAGGAGCAGGCGGAAGTCCGCAACACGGCCGACAGCCTCGTCTATGCCACGGAGAAGTCGCTCAAGGACCTGGGTGACAAGGTGCCCGCTGAGACGAAGAGCGCATGCGAAGATGCGATGGCCGAGGTCAAGAAGGCGCTTGAGGGCGACGATGTCGACGCGATCAGGTCGGCCACGGAGAAGCTCCAGGAAGCGAGCTACAAGCTCGCCGAGATCGTCTACCAGGACGCGCAGGCGCAGGCCGCGGCGCAAGGCGGCGAGGACGGCGAGTCGAAGTCCGGCGCTGACGAGGACGTCGTCGAGGCCGAGTACGAGGTCGTCGACGACGAGGAGAAGTAGCCATGTCCGACAGACGTCACAGCGGCTCCGGCCGGAATCCGCGCGACCAGGAGTTCGGGGACGAGTCGACAGCGGCGGAGCCTCAGGGCGAATCCACGGAAGCGACCGAACTCGACCCCGAACTCGAGGCCGACCTGGGCGCCGAGCTCGAGACCCGTGGCGACGTGCTCGCTTCCGAGCTCGAGGCCGCGCGTGCTGAGGCGGCCGAGTGGCGGGACAAAGCGGCCCGGGCGCAGGCGGATTTCGAGAACACGCGAAAGCGCCTCGAGGCGCGACACGCGGACGCTCTTCTGAGGGCCAGTGAACGCGTCATCGAAGCGCTCTTCCCCGTGCTCGATGACCTCGACCGGGCCATAGGTCACGCTGTGTCCGATGGCAGCGACATCGCCGAGGGAATCGAGGCGGTGCGCCGCAAGCTGCTCGACGTACTCGGTCGCGAGGGTTGTCAGGTGATCGATCCGCTCGGAGAGACCTTCGACCCCGCCCGTCACCAGGCGGTGCAGATGCAGGAGGACACCGAGGTCGCGGACCACACGGTCGTCGATGTGTTCCAGAAGGGCTACGAGATGCACGGTCGCGTGCTGAGGCCCGCGATGGTGGTCGTCTCGACCGGGGGTCCAGCGAGGGAGTAGTCCGGTCATGGCGCCGCGCAGCAACTACTATGATGTCCTTGGTGTGAAGAAGGACGCCAGCGCCGATGAGATCAAGAAGGCGTTCCGTCGACTTGCCCGAAAACACCATCCCGATGCGGGTGGTGACGAGGCCAAGTTCAAGGAGATCAACGAGGCATACGAGGTCCTCTCGGACCCGGAGAAACGTGCGCAGTACGACCAGTACGGTCAGTACTTCGGCGGAGCGGCCGGTGCGGGACCGGCCACCGGCGCGGGTTGGCCCGGAGGTGGACGAGTCCGTGTCGAGAACGTGGACCTAGGGGACCTTGGCGACCTTGGTGACCTGTTCGGGAGCGTCTTCGGAGGACGTGCGCACTCTCGCGGGCCGCAGCCCAAGAGGGGCCGTGATGTCCAGGTCGAGTTGCACCTGTCTTTCCAGCAGGCGTTCGAGGGTACCTCGGCCAAAGTGGACATCGAGCGCACCGAACCGTGCGAGAGGTGTCACGGCTCGGGTGCGAAACCGGGCACCTCGCCGGTCACCTGCCCGACCTGCGGCGGTCGCGGCGTCGTGAGCGACGGCCAGGGCATGTTCGCTTTCTCAAGGACCTGCAGTGCGTGCAGCGGCTCAGGCACGGTCATCAAGGAGAAATGTCCCGTATGCAGGGGTACGGGCAGGGTGAGACGCCGAAGCCCGATGACGGTCAACGTCCCCGCAGGGGCGACCGACGGGGGCAAGCTGCGCTTCAAAGGGAAGGGCGAGCCCGGCGAGTCCGGAGGACCCCCCGGCGACCTGTACGTGATCACGAGGATCAAACCGCACCCGTTCTTCGTGCGCGAAGGCGCCGACGTCGTGATGGAGCTCCCGATCTCGATCGCCGAAGCGGCGCTGGGCACGGAGGTCCGGATACCGACGCCCGATGGTGCTGCCGTCAAGCTGCGGGTGCCGCCAGGGACCCAGCACGGGAAGGTGTTTCGCGTGAGCGGGAAGGGCGCCCCGAGACTCAAAGGGACCGGGAGGGGTGACCTCAAGGTCAAAGCCAAGGTCGTGGTGCCCACTCACCTCACGGAGCGGCAGCGGAGCCTGCTTGGAGAGTTCATGGCTGAAGGGCATGAGAACCTACGGGCACATATCCGGTGACCGCCGTCGGGTTCGGGTACGGCCTGACTATGTCAAGGATTGGCGAGAGCACATTCGCCGTGAGTCAAGGGAAGGTCGCACGTTATGGCGAGGACAGGCAGAGAGCGGCCCTTATACATGATCAGTGTGGCGGCCGAGTTGGCGGGTGTGCATCCGCAGACCCTGCGGATATACGAACGCAAACAGCTGATCAGGCCCCAGCGCTCGGGCGGCAACACGCGACTGTATTCGGACGCCGACATCGAGCGACTCCGCTTGATCCAGCGGCTCACACAGGATGAAGGCGTCAATCTCGCGGGTGTGATGCGGATACTCGAGATGCAGTGTGAGATCGATGAGCTCAGGTCTCAGCTCGAAGCGGAGCGTGCACGTGTGCGGCGTCTGGAGCGCGAACGTCTTCAGGCCGAACGCGCGCGCCACGTGCGTACTGCGCTCGTGAGGGTGCACCGGGGACCGGTGGCGCGGCGGGAGACCGAGTGACATGGCCGATCCACGCGGACAGGCCCGTGCCGAGAGGGAGCTTGACGAGGCCTCCGCAACATCCGGCGACCGTCGCAACGCGTTCGTGCGATGGTTGGAGGGGGTCCACAGCGGCGAGCGTTGGGGCGGCCACGGTTGAAAGGCCTTGGCCTGGGTGTGGTCACGCCTGATCAAAGGGAGAGCGGCACCCGCTTGAACCGTGAAACGCTGACCCCCGTCGGGGGCCGCTCCGGCATGCGTGGATGATGGCCGTATAATGGTACGCTCGGGGTGTTGAGTCAGGGGGCAGCGGTGTGATGGACGGGCGTTCGTCGAGCGTACGGCGCAATCAAGGCGCCTGGAAACCGCAGACGCGCTGGTCGCTGCTGCTTGGTGCCGTTGATTTCGTCATGGTCCTGCTCGCTCTTCTCGTGAATCGGACGAGCTCGCCGGGCCTGTTGCTGTCATTCGTCGTCATCGTACCGCTGATCGCGTTGGCGACGGGCATCTACACGACGCGCCTGCATGCGGACGCGTCGGCCCGAGCGCCGCACATGGTGGGGGTCGTCACCGCTTCGGTGCTCGTGTTGATAGCGGTGGACTTCTTCGGTCTCGACTTGGGCCTGACGCCGAGTGCCGTGGTGCGCCTGTGGCTGTCAGCTTCGCTGCTCATCCTCGTTGGCAGGCTTCTCGCCACGCCACTGGCCGGTGTGTTGTTCCGTACCGCGCCCAAGCGCCGAACGATCATCATCGGAAGTGGGTTCGCCGCAGTGTTGGTCGCACGCAAGATCGAGTCCCACCCCGAGCTCGGTCTCGAGACGGTCGGCTTCGTCGACGACGGCCCGCGCATGTCCGTCAGGGGGCGCGATGAGCCGCTGCTTGGCGATGTGGGCCACATCCACGAGATCATCGAGCAGACCGACGCGGAGGTCGCGATCTTCGGATACACCCACAACCCAACGGACGAGATGCTCATCGCCCTGTACCAGATGCCGCCCAGGGTCGAGGTGCTGATGATGCCGCGCTTCTTCCAGTTCGTGAGCGCCGGCATGCGCGTGGAGGACCTCGCCGGGATGCCGCTGCTCAAACTTCATCGGCACGAGTTGACCGCACCCGAGAGGTTCCTCAAGCGCACCGAGGACATCGTCCTTGCGGGAATCATCTCGCTTCTCGTGCTGCCGCTGCTCCCGCTGGTCGCTTTGGCCATAAAGCTCGACTCGCCCGGGCCCGTCTTCTACAAGCACGAGAGGGTCGGGCGTCGTGGGAAGCCGTTTCACATGTACAAGTTCCGCTCGATGCGCCAGGACGCCGACAAGGACGCTGAGGCGCTCGCTGAGCTTGGCGAAGAGGACCCGCGCGGCCTCAAGAACAAGGCGGACAGCCGCATCACGCGTGTCGGGGCGTTCCTGCGCAAGTCCTCGATCGACGAGCTACCGCAACTCATCAACGTGCTGAGGGGCGAAATGAGCCTTGTGGGGCCGCGGCCGGCGGTCGCAGCTGAGGTGGCCGCCTACGATGAATGGCAGAAGAAGCGCCTCTCTGTGCCTCCCGGCATCACGGGCCTCTGGCAGGTCAATGGACGCTCGGATGTGCCCTTCGACGAACGCATCTGGCTGGACTTCATGTACATCGATTCCTGGTCACTGTGGCTCGACCTGAGCATCCTGTTGAAGACCATCCCGGCGGTCCTCTCTGCGAAGGGCGCCTACTGACATGTCCCGACGCGCGAGCGAGGGGAAGACATCAGGCGCGGCGCTACGAGTCCTTCTGGTCACCCAGCCCACGACCGCGGGCACCGCTCGGCACGTCGCCGACTTGGCCGCCGGACTTCACGAACGTGGCGTGGACGTGACGGTCGCCTGTCCTGACGAGGGCGTGTTGCCGCGAAGACTGGAACGCGATCGTGTGCCATATCGGGTGTTGCCCATGAGTCGTGAGATACGCCCACTGTCGGACCTGATCGCGTTCGTCAGACTTCTGCTTCTGATACGCCGGATCCGTCCTGATGTGCTGCATCTGCACAGTTCGAAGGCGGGGTTCCTCGGCAGGATCGCGGGTAGGTTGGCGGGTGCCGGGGTCGTCGTGTTCACCCCGCACTGCTGGTCGTTCCAGTCAGCGACGGGCAGGAAGCGGCGCTTCTACCTGGCGCTCGAGCGGTTCGCTTCTCGGTTCGCGGACATGACGGTGACGGTGTCGGACCAGGAGCGCCGCGAGGCGATCGAAGAGGGCGTGCTCACTGCCGATCGGGTGCGCGTCATCCCCAACGGCGTGGGGCCCTCGGATTTCGAAGCCGCCCGGTCCACGAGACAAGACATCCCGTTCGTCTCGGTGGGACGTCTCGATGAGCAGAAGGGGTACTCGTACCTGCTTCAGGCGCTTGCCGACCTCAGCAGTGGTGAACCAGACGCCCGGCTGAGCATCGTGGGAGACGGCTCCCTCAGAGGACAATTGGAGCACGAGGCGGCCGCGCTCGGCGTGTCCGACCGAGTCACCTTCGAGGGCGAGCGCACCGACGTGGGGTCGTACCTGCGGCGGGCGCGGACGTTCGTGCTGAGCTCGCTGTGGGAGGGGCTTCCCTATACGATCATCGAGGCCATGGCGGCCGGGCTGCCGGTGATCTGTACCGACGTCGGCGGTTGCAGGGAGCTCGTCGAGGACGGGCGCACGGGATTCGTGGTCCCGCCTCGCGACCCGGGGGCCCTGGCCGCCGCGATGAGGCGCCTTCTGCATGACGACGCCATGCGCGCGGCGATGGGGGCCGCGGGGTTCGAGCGGGCGAGCACACTGTACCGTGTCGAGACGTGCGTGGAGCGCAACGCTGCGCTCTACCGTGAGTTGACGGCGAAGGCCTCCCAGCGCGCCGCACTGAGTCGTAGCCACCGGCTGTTCTCTCCGACCACCACCGCGGCCGTGCTCATCGCCGCGCTCGTGATGTCAGGAGGGCTCGCGGCATCGCAGCTCTCCATGGGCGACACGATCGCCCGCGGAGTGCGGGTCGCTGACGTCTCGGTAGGGGGCCTGACCCGGGACGGAGCGGTGGCGACGATCGCGCGGCGAGTGCGCGGACCTGTCTCGGTGGCCTTTGATGCCGAAGCCACGGATGAGACCGCGGTACGATTGGTAGATGTCCGCCCCAGGGCCGTCGATGCGGTCGAGCGCGCCTATCTGGTGGGGCGCGTGGGTGGTGCGTTGCAGAGGTTCCGCGAACGGATGGACGCAGCGCGGGGACGCGTGAGCGTGCCGATCGAGGCGCAGCGCGACGCCACCGTAGAGGCGCTGATCGCCGAAGCGCATTCCATCATCGACAAGCGCCCTGTGGACGCGCACTTCGAGGTGGCCGACGGAGAGCTCGTCATCGTTCCGGATGAACCCGGGGCCCGAGTGGACGAGAACGCATTCGTGCGCGCACTTGGCGCGGCCGCTCTCCGAACAGGTCCCGCTTCGCGGCGCGTCGGAGTGCCGACCGTCGAGCTGCCTGCGCGTGTCACGGTTGCCGACGCCGGCCAACTCATCAGGCAGGCGGAGGCGTGGACCGCACGCCCCGTTGAGGGGACGGCGAACGATCCCGCCTTCCGACTGCGTCTCTCTCGCGAGACGCTGGCGTCCTTGTTGACGGTGTCTGAAGGCGAGCTGTCCGTGTCGCGCAGTGCGCTTTCTGAACTCGTGAGAGCATCGCGCTTCACGGAGCGCGCCCCCAAGGATGCGCGCTTCACCGTCACCGATGGGCGCCTGAGAATCATCGAGGGGAAGCCCGGCATCACGCTCGACGTGGCGGCCACAGCAGCTGCTCTCGAAGACGCGCTCGCCGTAGGGCGTGGCTCGTTCTCGCTCGCGCTTGAGAAGCGTCAGCCCACCATCACCGCGTCCGATCTGCGTCGCACGGGCATATCGCGTCTGTTGGCCTCCTACACGACCCGCTTTCGCGTAGGACAGGACGGGCGCGACGTCAACATCAACCTCGCCGCCGCACGGATCCGCGGCACAGTCCTGGGAATCGGCGAGACATTCTCCCTGAACGAAATCACCGGACCGCGCAACAAGGCTACCGGCTACAAGGAGTCCCTAATCTTCTCGAATGGCAAAGTCGTGCCCGGAATCGGGGGCGGTGTGTGCCAAGTCTCCTCGACCACGTATCAGGCCGCTCTTCGAGCCGGAATGAAGATCGTGGAGCGCCGAAGCCATTCCATGGCCGTCACCTACCTCGCTCCCGGACTCGATGCGACCGCTTTCTATCCCACAGTCGACCTCAAGTTCCAGAACACGCGAAGCTCACCGGTGCTCGTCTGGACGGCCGTCGAGGGCAACCGTCTCACGGTGAGTATCTACGGAAGCGGCAAGAGACCGGACGTTCGCATCGACACCACCATCAAGCAGACGATCCGCTACGACACGCGCGAGGTGTTCGACCGCGCCCTGGCGCCGGGTCAGCGGGTGGTCGAACAGGTCGGCGTTCCCGGATATGTCGTGGCGTCATACCGCTTCTTCTTGGAAGATGGACGGGTGACGCGACGTGAGCCGTTGGCTGTCGATGAGTACCAGCCGCGGCACGAGATCGTTCGGGTGGGTTACTGATACACCGATCGAGAGGCGTGGGCATGGAGACTTGGGACTGGGTACCGTTCTTGAAACGGCGCAAGGGTTCGATCGCGCTTCTGACGGTGCTCACCGTCGCGGTGACGATGGCGGTGACCTTCATCGTCCCGCCGACGTATCAATCGATCGCGATACTCATGGTTCAGCCGCTGGTCGACGGCGAGCCTCTGGCGAATCCGACAGCGGTTCAGCTTCACGCGCGGAACATGGGCGAGCTCGTCAAGAACCCGGCCGTGGAGAAAGCGGCCGCTGAGGCGTTGGGACGCGCGGAGCTCGAGGGAGAGCCGGAGTATCGGGTGACGGAAGGCACCGGGCTCGTCCAGATCATCGTCGCCGGGAAGAGTCCCGAACAGGCCGCCAAAGAGGCCAACGCCCTGGCCGCCGCTTTCATCGACGAGTACGTTCGCATGCTCGAGAAGATGACCGCCACGAGCCAAAGGACGATCGACGCGCAACTGGTGTCGTTGCGCAAGGGGATCGCCGACACGGAGAAGCGTCTGGCCGATGCGCGGCAGCTCCCCGACGGCGAAGCCGAAGTCGTTGCGCTCCAGGACACGCTCGACTCGCTCAAGACCGCATACGAAGGCGTGCTGGCTGAATCGCAGCAGCTGCCCACAGCCCGGGCGGTTCTGGCCACCACGATCCAGCAGATCGTCGAAGCTGTGCCCGAGCCCGAGCCGGTGAGTCCGCGGCCTCTGCTCAATCTGGCCCTCTCCGTGGTGGGCGGACTGTTGCTCGGAATCGCGTATGCACGGGCCACCGACTGACGTGGTGATCGCCGAGGCGACACCGCTCCCGTCGCTCACGCGGCTGCAGCTGACCGTGCGTCAGATGGTTTGGCTCGGAGCGGTGTTCGGTCTGGGCACGGCCATCGTGCTGCTGCCCACGACGCAGGCGATCGCGACGCTGCTCGGTCTGGCTGCGTTCCTGCTCATGACCACAAGTCCCGTGTGGGCGCTGGCACTCGTCTTTCTCGCGATACCTTTGGAATTCGTGGTGCTCGACGTGGGCGCCGTCGGGCTGACGGCGATCCAGATCGTGATGCTCCTCGTCGCCGGATTGATGCTCGCCGAGATGTTGTCGACCGGACGGTTCCGCGCGACGAAGACGCTGCTCGACGTGCCCATCTTCGCGTGGACAGCCGTCATGTTCCTTGGGGCGGTATCCTCGGTCGACCCGGCTGCCACCATCAAGAAGGCGGGCTTCACGGTGGTGCTCGCGGCCCTCTTCTACCTCGTGGTCGACAAGGTGCGACGTCTCAGGACGGTCGCTCTTCTCATGGGGTCGCTGGTGGCCGCGTGCGCCGCTGTCGGGGCGTACGGCGTGTGGGTCTCGTACCGCTACCTGGTCGAGGGCGTCGTGACCGGAGGCGCCCTTGTCATCGGGTCGGAAGGACTCACCGTGCCGCGTGCATCCTCCACGGTGGGAGACCCGACGTTGCTCGGCGGCCTCATGGTCATCTCCATACCGATCGCCGTGGCGCTGTTCATCCGCTCCCGCGGGTGGATGCGCGTCTGGGCCCTTCTGGCCAACTTGGCGCTGTTCGTCTCGCTGGGCTTCACGTTCACCCGCGGAGCTTGGATGGGGGCGGCCGCCGGTCTCGTGGTGCTCGCGCTCGAACGTCGCGCCCGCGCGACGCTTCTGGCACTGGTGCTCGCCATCTCGCTGTTCGCGCCCGGGGCCGTATGGGACCGCGCGGCCTCGAGCAGCAACTTCGGCCGCAAGGAGATATCGCACCGGTTCGACTACTGGCGGGGCGCCGTCCACATAGCGGACCGTCGGCCGCTCCTGGGGTCGGGCATCAACAACTTCGGTCACGAGTACGCACGACTCGATCTTCCTGAGACGGCACAACGCAACGCCATCCACGCGCACAACGTCGTGCTCATGCTCCTGTCCGAAACCGGCGTGATGGGGCTGCTCACCTTCGGGTCGTTCGTGGCGATAGTCCTACTTCTGCTCCTGCGCGGAGCCGCTGCGGACACGTGTCGAGAACGACGGCTGTGGCGGGTGGCCATCGCGGCCGCGATCCTGGGTAGCGGCGTGCATCAGATGACCGATACGTTCCTGCTCGAACCCACGATGAACGCCGTGCTGTGGGTCTTCGCGGGTCTCGCGGTGGCACTGGATGCCGGGATGATAGACGAGGGCACGGCGTGCGACGCGCCGGTGCGCGGCCGCAGCTCATGACCAGACTCGTACAGATGGTTTTCAACGCCGAAGGCACCGTGGGCGGTGAGCAGAAGCACGTCTTGCACCTCATCGACGGGCTTGACCGCGGGCGCTTCGAGGTCGACGTCATCACCTGGGACATCCCCGCGTTCGCGCGTGAACTCGAGCGAAGGGGCGTCAGCTACCATTCGGTCACAGCGGACCGCATCCTCGACCGCGTACTGCTCGCCCGGCTGGAAGAGCTTCTTCGCGCCGGGCGCTACGACATCGTGCACACGCACGGACATCGTGCCGGGCTGTTGGGCCGGGTAGCCGCGATCAAGGCAGGGGTGAAGCGTGTGGTGTGGACGTGCCATGTCGCTGAGAACAAGTCGGAGCGCAATCCTCTCCTCGCCTGGGGATATCGGCGTGCGCTGTCGTGGCTTGACTCACGTACCGACGTCACCATCGCCGTCTCTGAGTACCTGCGTGATTGGCTCGCCTCACAGGGAACCGACCCGAGGCGTTGCCTGGTCGTCCCGAATGGCGTCGACACCGGCGTCTTCAGGCCGGGGGACCCCGACACCGCGCTCCTGGCCGATCTCGGACTGGACCTGGAAGCGCCCATCGTGGGCTGCGTCGCGCGTCTGACCGAGCAGAAGGGGGTCGACACACTCATCGATGCCGCTGCGCTGCTCGCGGCGCGGGTGCCCCGGCTCCAGGTGCTCATAGTCGGTGGTGGCCCACTGGAGAAGGAGCTCAAAGCTCGTGCGGCCGCCTCTGAGGCCGGTGTCGTGTTCGCGGGCGAGCGAGACGACGTGCCTGCGCTGCTGCGGCTCTTCGATGTCGCCGTCGTGCCGTCGCGTTGGGAGGGGGCGTTCTGCTTCACGGTGCTCGAGGCGATGGCGACGGGGCTTCCTGTCGTCTGTTCTGACATACGCCTGTTCACCGACGTCGTGCGACCGGACGTCGAGGCGTTGGTGTTCCCGGCCGGGGAAGCCGAGGCCCTCGCCGCTGCGTTGGAGCGTCTGTTGGGGGACGACGATGAGGCGCGCCGGTTGGCGGCCGCGGGTCGGGAGCTCGTCGAGCGGGAGTACACCGTCGACAAGTTGCGTCAACGGATGCGCGATGTGTATGAGGGCCTGTCGTAGGGGGGGAGCGAGCTGAGCGATTCGAGTACGACGCGGGCCGGCGTCGTCGTGTCGGTGATCTTCACCACGTCAGCGGTGCTCGGCTTCGTCCGCGAAGTGGTGCTTGCGGGCTACTTCGGCGCTTCCGCCCAGATGGACGCGCTTCTCGTCGCGATGGTCGTCCCGAAGTTCTTTCTGAACATGCTCGGTGAGGCGTCGATGGGTGCAGCTGTCGTGCCGGTGTTCATCGCCTTCATCATGCCGCAATCACATGAGGAGCAGCGACGTGTCGTGGGCTCGGCGTTCACGTTGCTCGCGCTCGTGCTCACAGCGCTTGCGGCAGCCGGAGTCATCCTGGCTCCGCAGGTGGCTCACGTCCTTGCTCCGGGGTTCTCCGGCCAGAAGCTGGATCTGACGGCCAGCCTGATCCGAACGCTCGCGCCTGCGGTGCTCGTCCTGGGCTTCTCGAACTTCACCGTGGGCATCCTGCATGCGCTCAAACACTTCGGTCCAGCGTCAGCCACGGGCGTGGTCTACAACCTGGCGGTCGTGCTCGCGACCGTGCCGCTCGCCGATTCGATGGGGATCTGGGCACCGACACTCGGAGTGCTCGCGGGGTGTGTGCTCCAATTCGGCGTGATGTTGCCGACGCTCGTTCGCACCGGACTCTTCCCATCGGTGGGGTTGAGCTTCGGCGACGATGCCCTCGTCAGGATGTGGCGGTTGTTCTGGCCGATCTTCGCAGGCGGGCTCATCGTCACCGTGCTCGACTCAGTGGACAAGATCACGGGTTCGTTCCTGCCTGAGGGGAGCATCTCGGCTCTTGGGTATGCGACGAAGATCGCGGGCGGGCCGTCGCGCATATTCGCCATGGCGATCTCGGTCGTGTTGTTCCCCTCGATGGCGAAGAAGGCCGCTGAGAACTCCGGTTCACGCGGGGAGGTCATCGTGACAGGAGTCAACCTCGCGGCGTTCCTGACGTTGCCTTGGACTGCGCTTCTGATCGCGCTGTCGACCCCGGTCGTCTACGTGGTGCTGCAACGGGGCGCCTTCGACGCTGCCGCGACCGCGCTCGTCGCGCTTCCGCTCATGGTCTACTGCCTGGGCGATTTCGCTGACGGGATCTCGACCATGGTCAACAACGCCTACTACGCTCATCACGACTCGATGAGACCCACGTACATCTACGTGGCGAGCAACGTTCTGCGTGCAGCGGCTGTCGTGAGTCTCGTCCCCCTGTTGGGGTACATGGGCATCGCCTTGGGCCAGGCGATCGCTGTCGACGTCGCGCTCATCTGGCTCCTGCTGGGCCTCAGGCGGCACATACCGGACCTTGACCTCCGGGCGCTCGGCATAGGGTTCGGGAAGATCGTCTTGGCTGCGCTGAGCTGCGGTGTCGTGGGGTGGGGCCTGTTCCGGGCCCTGTCAGATCGCGTCGCTGGTGACAAGATCGGCACGCTTCTGGCATTGGCCGCGGCCACCGTGCCCGCCCTGGCGGTCTACTACGTGGTCGCGACCCTCCTGCGGTGTAGGGAGGCCGCTGAGTTCAGGCAGCGGTCCGTCCAGGTGTTGGGCCGTCTGCTGGACCCGAGAAAAGTGTGAGGTCAGTCACAAAACACTCTCAAGTCGGGTCCCCTGCTGCCCGATAAAGTGTGTGCAAGGTCACAAACGCGTTTGACATCCGGATAGCAGCACGAAAAGGCAAACCGCTCGTGAGGGCGGGACGCAAAGCCAACGGGGCTTGCGCGCGAAGCGCAAGTCGGCCGGGTTGCCGAAGCAGGGACGCCCTATGTGAGAGGGGACCGCGGAGCGACTCGGCCGCGGCCCCTTTCTTCATCGGGAGTCCAGCACCATGCACCACCGCTTCACCACTCTGACCCGCGCGTTCTCGACGGCCCTCGTGGCCGCTCTTCTGGTGTCCGCCGTCCAGGTCGCCCCGGCCGCTGCTGTCGCAGCAGAGCCGCGCGCGATGTCACCCTTCGGTATGTGCTCTCACCTGCTGTGGGGGTACACCAATGCAGCGATCGACAAGGAGCTCGACCTCATGAAGGCCGCAGGCACTTCATGGGTGCGCATCGACGTGAGCTGGCGGGACTTCGAGACCGCTGATGACACGTACAACACCACGCTGCTTGGCAAGCTGGACTACATCGTGACGGGCGCGGCGGCTCGCGGCATGGATGTCCTGCCGGTCGTCATGGAGATCCCGGATTGGGCCAACGGCGGACTCGGGATGTGGACCCCTCCGACCAATGACGCTGAATTCGGCGAGTTCATGCAGTACATGGCCGCTCGCTATGCGGGCAGGATCACCTACTGGGAGCTGGGTAACGAGGTCAACGAAGTCGACTTCTGGAACGTGCCGCGCGCGAGCTCTCCGGCTCGCTACACCGCTTGGCTGAAGGCGGGCTATGCGGGCACGAAGGCAGGCAACCCGAATGCGCTCGTCGTCTCGGCCGGCCTCGCTGGCAGCGACTACAACTACCTGCAGGAGATGTATGACGCTGGCGCCAAGGGCGCGTTCGACCTGCTGGGCGTGCATCCCTATACCCGTGGTCGCAGCCCGTACGCGGTCGACGTCAACACCCCGTCCTCCACGTTCGACGGTCTCAAGTACATGAAGTCGGTCATGGAGCGCAACGGCGATACCACGAAGAAGATCTGGGTAACCGAGATCGGCTGGCAGACATCTGACGCCGGTGGCTTCGTGAGCGAGGCGGTTCAGGCGCAGTACACGTACGAGGCGTTCAAGCGACTCCACGAGGAGTTCCCCTACGTCGAGACGATGTTCACCTACGCTCTGCGCGACAACGGCACCGATCGCACCGTGAGCTACTACCACTACGGGCTCATGAAGCGCGACTACACCCCCAAGCCGGCATACGCTTCGTACCGCAAGGCGTGCGACGAGTTCGGTACGCTGAGCGCCCCGGCACCCGCCCCGACCCCGGCCCCGGCACCCGCCCCGACACCTGAGCCGACCCCGGCCCCGGCACCTGAGCCGACCCCGGCCCCGGCACCCGCCCCTGCACCCGCCCCGGCACCTGAGCCGGCACCCGCCCCGGCACCTGAGCCGGCACCCGCCCCCGCGCCCGCCCC
>JAJUJM010000002.1 GCA_029265315.1 Actinomycetota bacterium
AGAACGGAATCCCCCCAATTGACCATGCAGGTCCCCCCGACCCGGCTGTACATGGACAAATGGTACCCAAGGAGCCCCATCTCGCCAAGACCAGCGCGACAGCGAGCACGAACCGACAAGCAGGTAGGGCCCGGTGTCTCCACCGAGCCCTACCGTGTGTCCTCATGGTGGAGCCTAGGGGGATCGAACCCCTGACCTCTTGGCTGCCAGCCAAGCGCTCTCCCAGCTGAGCTAAGGCCCCGTGAAGCCGCGCGAGAGCGGCATGCGGTAGTCTACGGAACGCCCCTGCCAGGGTCAATAGCGACGTTGGCGCTGGAAGCATCCCCGGAGTCCGCCCCCGACGCGTCGGAATCAACGAAACTCTCAGAAGCCAGCCGGGCGTGCCCTTCGACCTCAACCACCGGCGCCGGCATGCCCTCAAGTCCGGCCTCGAACTCGATGCCCTCGTCCGGGGTGGTCGCTGCGGCGACGACTTCGCTCGTGATCATGCCGCCGAGCATCATCGATGCACCGAGCATCTCCATGACGGGCCACACTCCCGCCACTGACCAACCGATGAGTCCACCGAAGGCCGGTTCGGTCACGAGTATCAGGGCGACGCGGGCCGGAGGCATCCTGCGCTGGGCCCATGTCTGTATGGCGAAGGCGAGTGCGCTGGCAAGCACGCCGCAGATGGCGATCGCCACGAGCACATCGACGCGCGTGGGCAGGCCGGCATCCTCAGTGAGCAGAGAGATCGCGCTCGTGATGGCGGTGACGGTGAGGAGCTGCACGAGCGTGAGCGCCGCCGTGTCGTGCCGCTCATCGGTAGAGCCCAGGATGAGCATGTGGACCGAGTACGCCACCGCACACACCACCACGAGCGTGTCACCCGTGACCCAACCACCAAGTCCGGAAGCGTCGACGCCCGAGAGCATCCACAGCCCTACAAGCGCCATGGCTGCACCGACGATGGTCGGCTTGCGCGGCAGCTTCCGCAGAACCAACGCTTGGGCGAGAGGCACTATGACCACGTAGAGTCCGGTGATGAACGCGGCACGCGCGGGGGTCGTCGCCCTCTCTCCATCCAGTCCCCAGGTCTGGAAGATGTAGCCTGCTGCGAGAAAGACACCTGCGAGCAGACCCATGCGCAGGTTCGCGCCATCGAGGTGCGCGACACTTCGCGGGAACAGCGCGACGAACGCGACAGTCGCCACGGCGAAGCGCCAGCCGAGGAACGCATACATCGGGTAGGCCGCGATCGCATCGGCCACGATGACGAACGTGGCGCCCCAGATGGCCGCGACACAGACAAGGGCGACGGCGGCCGCCCACCGTGACTCCGTGATCCCCACTCAGGCGTCCGCCGAAAAGGGCACCCGAGGCGCATCGCCCCACAGCTTCTCGAGCCGGTAGAACTCGCGCTCCTCGGGCTGGAACACGTGCACCACGAAGTCGCCGTAATCGAGCAGCACCCACCTGCCCTCGTCCGAACCCTCTCGACCGATGGGCTTGAGCCCGGCCTCCTCTCGCAACCGGTCCTCGATCTCATCGGAGATGGCCCGGACCTGGATGGCGGTGTTGCCGGTGCAGATGACGAAGTAGTCCGTCACCACGAGCAGTTCGGCGACATCGATGATCACGACGTCGTCGGCCTTCTTGTCAGCCGCGGCCTGGGCCGCCCGGATCGCCCACTGCCTGACCTCGTCCACGCTCCCCCTTCCTCAAGCCTACTTCGGCGGCTTGTAGTCCTTCCCGATGATGACGATCACATCTGTCACGTCCGCGGTCGAGGTCTCGACCACGACAGACCCCACGCCAAGGGCCTTGCGTACGGGTTCGCCTCGAGTCGCGTCACCCCGGCGCACGATGATCCGGGTTCCGCGATAGTCGAAACGGTCGGCGTTCTTCGTGTCGATGACGCGAAAGCCGGAGCGTATCAGGACCTGCGCCGCCTCGCCCGCGATCCCTGGGACGCCCGCTCCGTTGTACACGATCACCCGCGTCACCTGCTCGCCCGCCTCCGGGTCGACCCCCCACCAGGTCTTGAGCAGGTCGGCGATCTCCGCTCGCTGCGGCTCGAAGTAGGTCTGGTCCCCCAGCTTGATGGGCTTGACCGGCATGGGGACGATCGCGACGTTGTCCCTTGGCACGGCCTCCAAGTCCTTCCTCAGCGCGGCGAGACCGTCATCGCCTAGACTGCTCTGAACGGCCACGCCCGGAAGCGCGGCCACGCTCTGCGCCGTCAACGCATCGCGGTAGGCCTGGGCGGGAACCGCGACGTAACTCTCAAACGGGACGGTGAAGAAGTTCGACACGGTGGCGAGCGCCGTGTCGGCACCGCCCTGCCACGCTTCGCCGATACGCTCAAAGCCCCTTCCCGGGATGTCGACGAATGCACCCTCGGGCATCGCGATACCGAAGACCTGGCGAGACTGACGATCCACCCTGAGCGCCAGGTAGCCGACCGCCTCGTCGCCTTCGACACCTACGAACAGCACGTTCTCCTTGGTCCTTCGCTCACGTTCGTCCGGCGAGGCCGCGCGCTCCGCGAGTCTTCTCGCGTTCCAACGCGCGAACGTGTTCACGCCGTTGGCGATGAGCAGAAGCACGAGCAACACCGCGACGACCACCGAGAGACCTTGGATGATGACGAGCAGGGCGTTACGGACCGAGCGGCCGATCCGGGCGAGCGCGACGGCCCGGTCGTGCCTCTTCTGGGCACGACGCGACGCTTTGAGTGCACCGGAACCCCGGCGCGACTGACGATACCCCCGCGGCATCTGCGGTGGATCAGGCACCCTTGAGCGTCTCGGGCGGTCCTGGCTCACGGTCGCCCCCTGGCCACGAGCGCGTTCCAGACCTCGACGGTCAGAGGGTGGATGGGCTTTCGTGCCCTGACGACGTGCAACAGCGAGTGGCGATACGCTTCCGCGAAGAGGTCCTCAAGCGAGATCGTCCCGGCCGCCTCGCGCAGGTCGTCGACTCCTTTGTACTGACGTCCGGGTTCGATCATGTCGGCGACGTAGACCACCATGTCGAGCGGGGACATATCGATGGCCCCGAGCGTGTGCCGCTCTACGGCACTCAGAACGTCTGCCGACAGACCGGGCAGTTCGGAAGCCAGAGACGCGGCCGCCGTGCGGGCGTGCAAGAGCCGAGGCGCCATGCGATCGGCCCTGTGATCCAGAAGACCCTCTCGCTCAGCTGAGGCGATGAGCTGATCGTGCGGCACCTCGCGGTCCCAGTCATGCAACAGTCCCGCGAGTCGGGCCTCTTCGACATCGATGCCGTAGATTCGAGCCAGCGCAGCGCTCGTCTCCGCCACCCGCTCGCAATGTGCGAGGGCCTTGGCGCTCACCCTCTGTGCCAGCTTCGCGTGTGCGGTGTCGAAGTCGACACTCACGACCTCACCGAACCTCGTCGTACAGACCGTGTTTGACGATGTAGGTCACGACCGGCTCCGGAGTGAGATACCGGATCGGACGCCGCTCGGCGACGCGGCGCCGCAGGTCGGTCGAAGAGATCGCGAGGGCCGGCACCGTCAGGTACTCGATCCTGAAGCCGGTGGCCGCCCGCTCGTGCGCGCGTAAAGCCCCCTCGAGGTCATACCCAGGACGAGTCGCCGCGATGAAGGTGGCCAGCCCGGCTACGCGCTGCGCGTCCTTCCAGGTGACGATCTCCCACACCGCATCGGCTCCAGTGATGAAGAAGAGCTCGGTACGCGGGCCGTATTCGTCACGAAGCGCCTCCAAGGTATCGACCGTATAGGTCACACCCGGCCGGTCCACCTCCATGCGGCTCACGTCGAAGTCGGCGTTCGCAGCGGTGGCCAGAACGGTCATGAGGTACCGGTGCTCAGCGGGAGACACCCTCTGGTGCGTCTTGGCGGCCGGTGTGCCCGTGGGCATGAAGACGACGCGGTCCAGGTTGAACTGGACCAGCGCCTCCTCAGCCGTCACGAGATGCCCATAGTGGATGGGGTCGAACGTCCCACCCATGACTCCCAGTCGCGTGCCGCCGATCACTCGCGGATCTGCCCGTCTCCCATCAGCACGTACTTCGTCGAGGTCAGTGCTGCAAGCCCCATGGGACCTCGGGCATGGAGCTTCTGGGTCGATATGCCGATCTCGGCCCCCAGCCCGAACTCGCCACCGTCGGTGAAACGCGTGGACGCGTTCACATAGACGGCCGCTGCATCGACCTCGCGCAGGAAGCGTCGCGCTGCAACGTAGTCGGAGGTGACGATGGCCTCGGAGTGCTTGGTGCCGTACGTGTTGATATGCCGAATGGCCTCGTCAAGCCCCGACACGACCCTCACGCTGATCTTGAGCTCGTGGTACTCGGTTCCCCAGTCCTCCTCAGTGGCCGGATGTATGCGCATCACGGCTCCCAACGAGCGGGTCTTGTCGTCGGCATACATCGTCACACCGTTCTCCTCAAGCTCCTTGAGGACCGGCGGGAGGACCCGCTCGTAGACGGCTTCGTCGCACAGGAGAGACTCGGCGGCGTTGCAGACACTGGGTCGCTGGCACTTCGCGTTGACGACGATCCGCTGCGCCATCACGGGATCAGCGGACTCATGGATGTAGACATGACAGTTGCCGACCCCCGTCTCGATGACGGGGACCTTCGCGTTCTCGACGACGCTTCGTATCAGGTTGGCGCCACCGCGAGGGATGAGGACGTCGATGAGGCCGTGCAGGCCCATCATCTCCTCTGCCGCGGCGTGGTCGGTCGACTCGATCGACTGGATGCAACCATCCGGCATGCCCGCACCCACAGCGGCCTCGGACAGCACGCGCGTCAGGGCCAGGTTGCTGTTGATGGCCATCGACCCGCCTCGCAGGATGACGGCGTTCCCGGTCTTGAGGCACAGGCCGGCCGCATCAGCGGTGACATTCGGACGGGCCTCGTAGATCATCCCGACCACGCCCAAAGGCACCCGGATCTTCGTGAGCTCAAGGCCGTTGGGCAGGATGTTGCCTTCGACCACCTCACCGATGGGGTCAGGAAGCAGCGAGAGGGCCTTGAGCGCCTCGGACATGCTCTTGAGCCGGGCAGGATTGAGCTCGAGCCGGTCGATGAGACCTTCGGGCGTCCCTTTCTCCCGCGCCGCGGCGACATCGGCGGCGTTGGCCTCGAGTATCTGGTCGGTCTTGGCCGTCAGGGCGTGAGCCATGACCAGCAGCGCGCGATTGCGGGCACCTGCCGACGTCACGCCCAAGACGCGCGCCGCCTCGCGAGCGCGTAGGGCGAGGTTCTTGACCTCAGACATCGAATACCGCTCCTTTCGAGCGCCCCGGCTCATGGGCGCCTCAGCCACTGCTCGACTACAGGACCGCGAGACTGTCGCGGTGCACCACCTCTTTGCCCGCAAGATGCGGATAGCGCTTTGCGATCTCGGACGTCTTCATGCCCTTGACGACCTCGAGATCGGCCGACCCGATGTCAGTCAGTCCCCGTGCGATGACTGAAAGCGAGAGGTCCTTCAATACTACCGCATCGCCCGCCACGAACACGCCGCTGACTGACACGACACCGGCCGGCAGCAACGAGGCCTCCCGCTCCAGAAGCGCCCGCTTGGCTCCATCGTCGATGACGATCTCACCGGCCGGTCGACGGCCGAGTGCGATCCACAGCTTGCGGGCGCCGATCGACCCCTTGGCCGGCGAGAACACGGTACCGCACGGACGACCCGCCGCCGCGTCGGTCACCACCCCTGGACGGCGACCGTCACACACCACCAGCGGGATTCCCGCCTTCATGAGCACGCGTGCGGCTTCGACCTTGGTCGCCATCCCACCGCTGCCGACGGCGCTGCCGCTCCCACCGGCTGCCGCCACGAGGTCGTCAGTGAGCTCGTCCACCTGCTCGAGGAGCCGGGCCTCGTCGGTGGCGCGAGGATCGGCGTCGTACAGCCCCTCGATGTCGGAAAGCAGCACCACCAGTTCGGCGTTGACCATGGTGGCGACGAGGGCCGCCAACGTGTCGTTGTCACCGAACCTGATCTCGTCGACCGCGACGGTGTCGTTCTCGTTGATCACCGGAACGACTCCGAGCGCGAGGAGACGCTCGAGGGTGTCCCGCGCGTGCAGGAACGCCTCTCGGTGCCCCGTGTCATGGCGCGTCAGGAGTACCTGACCGATGGTGACCCCTTGCTCGGCGAACAGTGCCGCGTAGCACTCGACGAGAGCGACCTGCCCCACACTCGCCGCCGCCTGCAACGAAGGCATGTCAGCGGGCCGAGACTGAAAGCCGAGGCGGGCCAGTCCGGCGGCGATCGCGCCGCTCGTCACCAGCAGGGGTCTGAACCCTTGCTCCTTGAGGCTGCATATCTGACCAACCAGGTCCCGTACATACGCTATGTCGACCGGGCCGCCGCCAGGGGCCAGCGTAGACGACCCGACCTTCACGACCACGCGCTGGCTCATCGCTTACCCGCCTCCCGGTCCTCAAGCCTCGCTTTGGCCAGCCGACTCGACCGCGGCGGGCTCTTCCTCGATGTAGGCCACCTCCGGATCGGTCTCGAGTCCCGTGTCAAACTCGAAACTCCGACCGAGGATCCTGATCTCGTCTCCGTCCTTGGCTCCCGCCTCGATCAACGCTCTCTCGACACCGGCCCTGACGAGCCGCTTCTGGAGGAACGCCACCGCCTCCTCGTTGTCCCACTCCGTCATGATGACCATTCGCTCGACGCTTCTGCCTTCAACGGCGAAGACGCCACCACCGAGGTTGCGGACCTTGAAGTCCGTGCTCCGTTTCGGACGATGGGCGTAGACCGCCTCAGGCGTTTCGTGCACCGCAGCCGCGGACCGGAGATCGTGGACGCGACTGGCGAGTGAACGCACGAGCGGATCGATTCCCGCCCCGGTGAGCGCCGACACCTCGAAGTACGCGAGGCCTTCAGCCTCCGCCCGCGCGCGCAGACGCGCGGATGAGACCTCGGCTCCTTGCACGTCGATCTTGTTGCCCACGATGACGCGCGGCCTGACCTCGAGCTCTGCAGCGTGCAAGGCCAGCTCGCGATTGATGATCTCCAAGTCCTCTATCACATCACGACCTTCCCAGCCACCCGAAAGGTCGACGACGTGGACGATCAAGGCGGTTCGTTCGATATGGCGCAGGAAAGCGTGGCCGAGCCCCTTGCCCTCGTGAGCGCCCTCTATCAGACCGGGCACGTCAGCGACTACGAAGCTGCGTTCACCCGCGCGCGCCACGCCGAGATTCGGTACGAGCGTGGTGAAGGGATAGTCGGCCACCTTGGGACGTGCGGCGCTCATACGTGCGATGAGCGAGGACTTGCCCACACTGGGCATGCCGACCAGAGCGACGTCGGCGAGGAGTTTGAGCTCGAGGACGAGAGAGCGCTCCTCGCCCGGTTCGCCCAACTCGGCGAAAGCCGGAGCCCTGCGGGTCGGCGTCACGAAGTGGGGGTTGCCGCGGCCCCCGTGGCCGCCCTCGGCCACGATGAGGCGCTGCCCGGCGTGCGTCAGGTCGCCGAGCTCCTCGCCGGTGTCCGCATCACGGACCACGGTTCCCAAAGGCACACGGAGCTCAAGGTCCGCACCGCGGGCCCCGTCGAGCCGGCTGCCCTTTCCGTGGATGCCCCGAGCCGCCTTGAAGTGATGCTTGAAGCGGTAGTCGACGAGCGAGGACAGCGAGGCATCTGCGACGAGCACGACGTCGCCGCCGCGTCCGCCGTCTCCCCCGTCGGGACCGCCTTTGGGAACGTGTGCCTCGCGGCGGAACGACATGCAGCCGGCTCCGCCGTCACCCGCCTTGACGTGTATGGTCACCTGGTCGATGAACACCGAACGACTCCTCCGGGTCACGCACACCCGTCATGGTATGCGAACGAGCCCCCCGCCTGCAGTCACCTTCAGGCGGAGGGCTCGCGATCGTGCGGGTGTGACGCGCGCTCGTCGGGCAGCTGTCCGCTAGCCCTCGAGCGGTCGGACGTGCACGCGCCTCTTCAAGCCGCGCGTGAACTCGACGACTCCGTCACGAAGAGCGAACAGGGTGTCGTCCCCGCCGCGGCCGACGCCCTCGCCGGGGTGGAAGTGAGTTCCGCGCTGACGCACGATGATCGTGCCGGTGGAAACGGTCTGGCCCGCGAACCGCTTGACGCCCAAGCGCTTGGCCCTGGAGTCACGTCCGTTCTTGGTGGAGCCGAGACCTTTCTTATGAGCCATCTCTTACGATCCCTACCTTCGACTACTCAGCGGCCTCCGAAGCCTCAGCCGCCTGGACGACCGGCTCCTCGACCTGCTCGGCGGCCTTCTTCCTCGGCGCAGCCTTCTTCTTGGCGCCTCCGGCGGCCACGTCCGTGATGCGGACGCGCGTCAGGTTCTGACGGTGGCCCTTGAGACGCTTGTACCCCTTGCGCTTCTTGAACTTGAACACGACGGCCTTCTCGCCCTTGAAGTGCTCGATGACCTCACCGGTCACGGTGGCAGCGGCCAACGCGTCCGCATCCACGGTGATCGAGCCCTCGTCAGCGAGGAAGATGACGTCGAACTTCACGGTCTCGCCGGGTGCGGCGTCGAGCTTCTCGACGCTGACCACGTCGCCAGCTGCGACCTTGATCTGCTTGCCACCAGTGGCAACGACTGCGTACATCAACGGAACCCTTCGTTCGTTTGAGCAGACACGCGAGGAGCAATCTTATCAGCCACTCTGAACAGCGTCAATGAAACCATGCTTCCAAACACGCTTCCGGGTGTGTCCATGGGCGCGACGCGTGTGGCTACCGGATCCCTTTGCGGCCGAACAGGCCGCTTCTGCCTTCGATGAGCACCCTCACCTCTGTGGGCTGGGCCTCCTCGTCCGGCACCACGGTGACGCGGCATCCCGTCTCAGCACGCAACGCCGCGACTATGTTGAGGCCCGGCTCGGTGATGAGGCGAAACGTCTCAGGCTCCAAGCCGAGAAGGTAGGCGTCCGCCCGTCCGGTCTTCAAGACCTCCCGCATCCGCCGTTCGACGGCGATCCTGCGTGTCGCAGCTGAGACGACGCGCCCCTCGCCGCCGCAGGTGGGACACGGCTCGGTGAGTATCCCGTACAGACCCTCGGTCACGTTCTTGCGGGTGATCTCCACGAGGTTCAAGCGCGACATCTCGCCCATGCGCGTCTTGGTGCGGTCTCGCTCCAACGCCTTGGCCAAGCGTGCCATGACCAGCTGACGGGACGCGGCGAGCTCCATGTCGATGAAGTCGATGACGATGATTCCGCCTATGTCGCGGAGCCGGAGTTGACGAACGGCCTCGTCGGCCGCCTCGAGGTTCGTCTTGAGAATCGTGTCCTCGAGATTGCGCTTCCCCACGAAACGCCCCGTGTTGACGTCGATGGCGGTGAGTGCCTCGGTCTTGTCGATCGTCAGGTAGCCGCCGCTCGGTAGCGGGACGGTGCGCGTCAGCGCCGAATCGATCGTCTCCTGAAGCCCCTCCATCTCGAAGAGCGCCACCCTGTCGCGATGCAGGTGCACGCGCTTGACCAGCTGAGGTGACGTCTTCTTGAGAAACGAGATCACCTTGTCGAAGGTCGGCTTGTCATCGATCGTCAGGCGCCTGAACTCCTCTGAGAACACATCACGCACGAACCGCAGCGCGAGGTCCATCTCGGTGTAGATGACCTCGGGCGCCAGCGCCTCAGACGCCAAGTGACTCACACGCTTCCACAGCCGTAGCAGGAACTCGAGGTCCGTCTCCAGGTCGCGCGCCATGACGCCTTGTGCCACCGTGCGCACGATGACGCCCACGCCCTTGGGCACCTTCGGCGCCACGATGGAGTGGAGCCGGTCCCGTTCCGCATCGTCGAGCTTCTTGGACACCCCCACGAAGTCCGAGAACGGCATGAGCACCAGGAAGCGTCCGGGGAACGAGACCTCGGTGGTCACGCGGGCCCCCTTGGTCCCCATGGGATCCTTCACGACCTGGACCATCAGCTGCTGTCCCACTTTGAGCAGCTGCGAGATGGGCCGGCGGGGCATTCCCTCCACACCCTCGGGGTCGACCACTTCGTCGACATAGAGGAACGCGTTCTTCTCCAGGCCGATGTCGACGAAGGCGGCCTGCATGCCTGGCAGGACGTCCGTGACCTTGCCCAGGTAGACATTGCCGACGACGCTGCGGCGGGGCCGTTCTATGTAGAGCTCCACGAGTTGCCGGTCTTCGAGCAGTGCGACACGGGTCTCGTTGCTATCGTGCGAGATGAGCATCTCGCGGGCCACGTCGGCCACTGGTCCTCTCCCGTCACATAGGACGCGACCAGACCCCCTCAGCCTCCTCGATGAGAGTGTCCGTACGCGTCGTGCGCACGGCAGCTGCTTGGAGAGCCGCGGGCGGGAGAGCTCGGCGTACAAGCAGTTCAGGGCGTAGAGAGCCTTCCGGGCCCATGCGGACGGCGAGTTCGATGTCGACGCCGCCGTCCCGACCGGTCACACGCAGGTCTTTCGGGACACAACGCGTGAGGTCGAAAACCTTGATCTTGCCCTTGCGCTCGGTCACCAGCTCGCCGCCCTCGAGAAGCTCGAGAAGCGCCGTCCGTGCCTGTGTTTCCTCAATCTCCTTCCCATCGACCTCGACCCGATATGTGCCGATCGTCAACGCTGCGGTGAGCGAACGCTCGCCGTCAGCCACGTAGCGCGCCTCGTGTGGCGCGAGTTCGTCCGGAGAGACCCGCTTCATGGCCGCGAGCACCTCCGCAGCTTCAGTGTAGCGCGTGAGCCACACATCGAGGTACTCCCTCTCCCCCGCGGTCCCGACGGGGAGCGCGGGGCCGAAGGCCATCTTCATGTGGGGACTGAAACCTTGGGTTATGGCGAAGGGCAGGCCGGCACGACGCACGACCCGCTCCAAAGCGTGCACGACCTCGAGGTGCGACAGGTACCGCAACCGTCCGGTCTTGCCGTAGCACACACGCAACCGGTACTCACCCGGCGTCATGCGCGCACACCTCCCGTCACGATCTCGACACCCAGCCGCGTGCACACATCACACCCGGTGCAACCACCGAAACTGCAGTCGGGTGTCGTCCGCGACTGATAGGCGCGTTCGCGCTCACGGATCAGATAGCTCGTCGAGACCCCAGACGAGATGTGGCCCCAGGGCAGTGGCTCGTCGAGCGGGCGCTCCCGGTTGGCGATGTCCTCGGGGTCGATGCCCACCTGCGCGAAAGCGCTCGTCCATCGCGCTAGCGAGAACCGCTCGGTCCACGCATCGAACACCGCGCCGGCCCTCCACGCGGCCTCGATGGCATCGGAGACCTCACGGCCCCCGCGTGCCATCACGCCTTCGAGGAAGGAGACCTCAGCGTCATGCCAGTGCAGTTCGACACCTTTGCGGGGCATCGATTCGCGCACGAGGCGTTGTCGGCGCAAGACCTCGTCCAGACCGATCTGGGCCTCCCACTGGAACGGCGTGCCTGCCTTCGGGACGAACGTCGAGATCGAGACGCCTATGCGTACCGAACCGCGCTGCGGAGGCGGAGTGGCCGCCTTGGCGGCATCGAGCACCCTCGAGACGAGCTCGCCGATCCCGGCGACGTCGGCGTCGGTCTCGGTCGGGAGGCCGATCATGAAGTAGAGCTTCACGCGCCGCCATCCGGCTTCGAACGCGCGTGTCACGGTGGCGATCAGATCATCTTCGGTGACGTTCTTGTTGATCACGTCACGCAGTCGCTGCGTGCCGGCCTCAGGAGCGAACGTCAGTCCGCTCTTGCGCCCGGCACCGCTGATGAGCCGAGCCATGTCGACTGAGAACGCATCGACCCGCAAGGACGGCAGCGACACCGAGACACCGGTCCCGGCAAGCCTTCTTGACAACCGCCGCAAGACCTCCTCGAGCTCGCTGTGGTCCGCCGTGGAAAGTGAGGTGAGAGACACTTCGTCGTACCCGGTGCACGCGAGACCGGCGAGCGCGTCACGCACCACCGCGTCAGCGCTGCGCTCACGCACGGGTCGATAGACCATGCCGGCCTGACAGAACCGACATCCCCGCGTGCAGCCGCGAAGCACCTCGATCGCGAAGCGGTCGTGGACCACGTCAACGAACGGGACCACGGGACAGACCGGAGCGCGGTGCGCATCGAGGTCAGCGACGACGCGTTTGGTGACCGGCACAGGCGCACCGGCCTTCGATACCACGCCGATGAACCTGCCCTCTTCGTCATGACGCGGTTCGTACAGCGATGGCACGTACACCCCGGGAAGTCGGGCCAACTCCATGAACAGCTCATCACGCGATGCCCCCGTCTCCCGTGACCGACGGTGCACCGCGACCATCTCTCCGATCGCGTCCTCGCCCTCGCCGATCAGCAGCGCGTCGAAGAACGGCGCGAACGGCTCCGGATTGTAGACACACGGCCCGCCGCCGATCACGAGGGGGTGCGAGTCGTCACGCTCACTCGCCCGCAACGGCAGACCGGCCAAGTCGAGCAGCTCGAGCACGTTCGTCCACGTGAGCTCGTAAGGGACCGTGATCCCCACGAGGTCGAAGTCGGACACGGGCATCAAGGATTCGAGCGAGAAGAGCGGCAGCCCCTCGGCGCGCATCAACTCGATGAGATCGGGTGCGGGCAGGTAAGCGCGTTCGGCCGCTACCCCCGGAGTGGCGTTGAGCAGCTCGTAGAGGATGCCGAGCGCCTGGTTCGCCTGACCGATCTCGTAGGTATCGGGATACATCAACACCGCGCGGTACTCCGCGTCGGTCACGTGTCTCGCTCCCCACTCGCGATCGATGTAGCGTGCGGGACGTTCAATGCGTGACAGGAGCGGTTCGAGACGCGGCCACAGGTCGCTGGGCGTCACAGCGCTCCGGCCCCCGTTCCCTGGTCGCCGCCGGCCGACGGCTCCGACTCAGACGAGGACGCGGCCGGCGGTAGAGATGACTGTGGCGACTCGGCATCATGGCCGCTCTCCGCGACCCACGCGTTCGCCGGGATCGGCTCGCCCCGTCGTCTGCGACGAGCGGCCTCGATCGCCCGCTCACGCGCATCTCGGACGCGCTCAGCGAGACCGCTGACATCTCCCCCGTGCTCGAAGTAGTCGATCGCCGCATACCCCATGGCCAAGGTACCGGAATACCCGATCCCCGCTTTGAGGGCCCATCCGAACCCGGGCACGAGCGTCACGAGCTGACGAGCGAGCGTCCGAAACACGAACGCACCCCCCACGACGGCAGCGAGCTCTTTGGCACGCTCCGCACCCAGAGGCTCGCCGTAAGCCGCGGCTATCTGGAGCAACATCTTGGCCTGGTTCGCCGTCATCAGGGGCATATCTGCGCCCGGTATGATGGCCACGCCTCCGATGACACCGTTCTGGAACGCCGTCGCCTTCACATGTTCGAGGGCGACGGCCTTGCGGACGAACGGGAAGTTGGCCGCGAGAGCGAGCCGCTTCGTGCCCAGGCGGTCGGCGAGCCAACGACCGAGCTGTTCGATCAGTTCCGCGGCATCCTCGGCGACGAGCGTGTCAAGCAACGGATGGCCCAAGCGCTGCGCCGCACCGTCGCGGGACTCATTCATGACCAGAAGCGCCGTGGGCACGAAACGGTCGCGGGCGCGACCGAGCGAGGGCGCGAGCGTCACATCGGGTCCAGCGAGCGCGATGACGGCATCCGCCGAATCGTCCACCACGAGCACGTCCCCGGGCACGACCGCCTCCACATGCAGACGCGCGGTGCTCATCTGTGGATGGAGCGCCGCTTTGAGCGCGTCAACCGCCTCTTGCGGAGCCGCGCCGTCAACGTATACCGCAAGCCGCACGTTCTTCTCGCGCTCCTCGCGCAGACGCGCGCCGAACCCGAGCAGATCACGTATGTCCAGCGGCATAGCCATGAAGCGTCTCCCTATCCCGACCTGCGCGACCACACCGACAGAAGCATACCCGTGGCGGCGAGGTTGGTGACCATGAACGACGACCCGAAGCTCATGAACGGCAACGGGATGCCGGTGATGGGCATGAGGCCCATCGTCATCCCCATGTTCTCGAATATCTGGAAGATCCACATGCTCATGACGCCGATGACGATGAGCGACCCGAAAAGGTCTCGCGACGACGCCGCGATCTCAAGCGAGGTGAGCAACAGCGCAAGGTAGACGGCCAGCAGGCCCATCGCACCTGCGAACCCGAGTTCCTCACCGAGGACGGCGAAGATGAAGTCAGTGTGCCGTTCGGGCAGGAAGTTGAGATTGCCCTGTGTGCTCTCGCCCAGACCTTTGCCGGTGAGCTCACCGGAGCCGATGGCTATCTTGCTCTGCTCAAGGTTGTAGCCAGCGCCCGTCGGGTCGAGACTGGGGTCAACGAAGACGAGCAGACGGTTGACCTGGTACTCCGCGAGGACCCCGGCTTTCAGCACCACGCCGGCAAGGACGCTCCCCGCGAGCGCGAACACGAGGAACCACCGCGCCTTCAGCCCACCGACGAGCAACATGCCCATGGTGATGGCCACGAACACGAGTCCCGTCCCGAGGTCAGGCTGGAGCAGGATCAGACCGAGCGGGACGGCAAGGACGCCGAGGACCTTCGCGACGTCCTTGGGCCTGCCGATCGAGCCCTTGTACTGCGAGATGATCGCCGCCATCACGACGATGGTCACAAGCTTCGCGGGCTCGGAAGGCTGGAACAGCCGGACACCGGCGATCTGGAGCCACGCGGTGGCGCCACCCGCCTCGTCCCCGAGACCGGGGATGCGCGGGGAGATGATCAGCAGCGCGTCGAGGATGATCAGCGGGCCGACCCACCCCGCAAGCTTGCGGTAGTCGACCAGCCAAGCGACTGCGAGGGGCACGAGGCCGATGGCTAGTCCGAGCAGGTGCCTTCGAAACAGCGCATCGCCGGCATCCATGCCCGAGACCGCCGAGCGCACCACGACGCTCCCGTACGCGGCGAGCGCCAGCACGCACGCCAGCAAGGCCGGGTTGACGTATCGAGTGAAGGAGCGTTGCTGCATACCCCACTACCTCGACTGGTCCGTGGCGTTGACGTGCTCGACCTTCTCGCCGAGAAGCGCTGCGAGGACCTGGCGGGCGGCCGGCGCGGCGACCGATCCACCGTGTCCGCCCTGTTCGATGACGACTGCGACGACGTATCGCGGTTCGTCGGCCGGGGCATAACCCACGAACCAGGCGTAGTCGTCCTTGCCGGCCACCTGAGCGGTCCCGGTCTTGCCTGCGACAGGGACCGGAAACGTGCGGAACGCTCCTTTGGCCGTCCCCGAGCGGGTGACGTTCAGCAGCGCATCCTGCATGATCTCGAGGTTCGTCCGCGAGACCTTGGGCCTCAACGCCACCTCCGGCTTGACCGTCAGGACAGGCGTGCCGTCGCTGCCCAACACCTGCCTCAAGACGTGAGGCCGCATGACGCGCCCCTCGTTGGCGATTCCGGCGTACGTCGCTGCCACCTGAAGAGGTGTGGCCAGCAGGTCTCCTTGCCCGATGGCCATGTTGACGGTGTCGCCGGGGTTCCAGTTCTGGTATTCGGGATAGTCCTCGTTCCACGCCTTCTTCCACGCCTTGTCGGGCACACGCCCATCGACCTCGCCCGGCAGGTCGATTCCTGTCGGCTTCCCGTATCCGAAACCGCGAGCGAACGACTGCAGCTTCTCTCCGCGGTCCTTGTAGAAGAGATGGCCGATCTCGTAGAAGACCACATCGCAGGACTCCTCGATACCGTCCATGAACGAGACCATTCCGTGACCAGCCCTGTTCCAGCAGTGCTTCTTCCACTGCTCGCCCATCCCGGTCCACCGTCCCTGACAATCGTAGACGGCCCACTGCCGCGTGAAGCCGTAGGTGAGTCCGGCAAGGCCGGTGAAGGCCTTGAACGTCGATGCCGGCGGATACTGGGCCATGATGGCACGGTTCGTCAACGGGTATTCCGAGCTCGTCGACGTGAGTGAGCGCCACTGCTTCTCGCTGATGCCACCCAAGAACAGCGACGGGCTGTACGTGGGCAGACTGGCCATGGCGAGCACTTCGCCGTTGGTGACGTCCAGCGCGACGAGCGCACCGGCTTTGGCCCGGTAGTACTCTTCACGATGCGCGTCCTTGAGAGCATCCTTCAGGGCCTTCTCCGCCACTCTCTGGACGCGGCTGTCAATGGTGAGGCGCACGTCGCGACCGGGAACCGGATCGACCTGTTGGATGATCCTCTGGGGGCGCCCCGCCGCATCAACCTCGATGACACGTCGGCCGCGGTCGCCCTGCAACGCCTTCTCGAACGCACGCTCCGCCCCGGCCTTCCCGACGATCTCGGTGGGGTCGTAGCCCGCGAACTCGGGCTGGGCGAGCTCTCGTTGCGATATCTCGCCTGTGTAGCCGAGGACGTGAGCGGCAAGCGCCTTGTTGGGATACTCCCTGACCGCGCGCACATCGACTTCGACGCCCGGGAACTCCGCCGAATGCTCCGACAGGTACGCGACGGTCGCGAGTGGCACGTCGAGCGCGATCACGCGCGGCGCCAGAGCCGCCTCTTTGCGACTCCTCAGGCGCTCCTTGAGCTCTGGCACCGAGGTGTCGAGCAGTGTCGAGAGCCGCAAGAGCAGGTCCTCGTTCTCGGCAGCTTGGGACGGCGCGAGAACCGCATACGTCGGTCGGTTCGTGACGAGCTCACGACCGTGCCGGTCGAGGATCCTGCCTCGAGGGGCGACGAGCGTCACCTCGCGTACCCGATTGCGCTCCGCTTGTGCGGCGAACACCGGTCCCGAGAGCACCTGCATCGACCACAGACGCAACGCCAGTACGCTCAAGAGCGCCAGGACGAGTCCACCGAACACGGCGAAGCGAGGTTTGAGTCTCTGACGGAAGGTAGGCATGAGGAACGCTTCGCCTCACGGTCAGCGCGCGGGTCACGCGAGGCCTGATCTCGCGTCACACCAAACGGCGGAAGGTCTTCATCGGGTGCTCTGGCCGCAAGAAGCGGGTCAACCATGGGTAGACGAGCAAAGCCAACGCCGTATTGTACACCGCCGCGGGAAGGACCTTGGTCACGAGCGCTCGCCAGAACGGAATCTCCACGCCCAGAAAGATCAGCAGCGCGGCATAGGCGAGCTCGGACACGAGTGCCGTCACAGCGAGCACCGTGAGCGGCAGCAGCCATCCTTCAGCGAACATCGCCTCGTGCAGCAACCCTGCGACGAAACCGGCGACCGCCAGAACCAGTGCCATCGGGCCGACGGGTCCCGCCCCCACGAGATCGAACGTGAGCCCGGCGACGAAGCCGACCGTCGCCCCCTCTTCTGGCCCCGTAGTGAGCGCCAACGTTACCACCACGAGCAGAAGGAAGTTCGGCGCGACGCCGCCCAAGGCCATGTAGGGCGCCAGCGCGACTTGGAGGACGAGCGCCACGAACAGGGCGGCTGCTGCCGGAAGGAACCTGCGCATCACTCGCCACCTCGCGCCGGTCTGTCCGGGACCGCCTCGCTGAGCACGAGAACCTCCTCCAAGCGGGAGGGGTCCTCGCTCGGCCGGACGTTGATGGTCTGCTGAAGTGCACCGGGATTGGACACGACGTCGACCACTTCCCCGATGACGATACCCTTAGGGAAGACGCCACCCATGCCTGATGTGATGACGACGTCTCCGGGACCGACCGTGGTATCCACGCTGACGAAATCGAGCGTGAGCCTGCCATCTATCGAGCCGCGGACCACCCCCTCGACCCGGGAGCGCTGGACCATCGCCGCCACACCGGAGCGCTGATCGGTTATGAGACGCACTTTCGAGGAAGAGCGCGACACCTCGACCGTCTGGCCGAGGAGGCCCTGCGGGCCGATGACAGGCATCCCCGGAGCGAGGCCGTCTCGCTTTCCTCGGTCGATGGTGATGATGCCGTCCCACGAGTTCGCAGGGCGCCCGATGACGCGGGCCCCGATTGAATCGAGATCGGAGGTCTTGGCGATCTTCAGGAGCGCTTTGAGGCGCTCGTTCTCCAGCCTCGCCTCCTCAAGTTCCGCTACCGTGGCCCGGAGCTCGACATTCTGAAGACGAAGCCGATCCAACTGGCTTCTCGACACACCGAGGTCCGTCACCCAAGCGACCAGACCTCTGACCGGACGCGTCGTGAACTCACCGGCAGCCGAGATCGGAGCGGTCAGTGTCTGGACGCCTGCGCGCAGCCGATGCAAAGGGCCGGTCTCGGCCTCACGGAACCACACCGTCATGAGCACGATCGCCATCGCGACGTAGATCGCGACCCACCCGATGCGCGGGGTGCGTGTCTCGGTTCGCTTGACCCTCATCGCTCGGAGCTAGCGGCCACCTTGCAGGACCTTCTTCAGTGCGTCGATCTCCTCGAGTGCCTGTGCGGACCCGTGGACCACGTTGGTCAGGGCTGTGTCCGAGACGTGAACCGGCATACCCGTCTCGTCCCGGAGGCGCTCGTCGAGGCCCTTGAGCAGTGCGCCGCCGCCGGTCAGCACTATGCCGTACTCCATGAGGTCGCTCGCCAGTTCCGGGGGCGTCTCCTCGAGGGTGCCTTTCACCGCGGAGACGATCGCTTGGATCGGCTCCTCCAGCGCCTCCCTGATCTCCTCGGACTCCATGGTGATCGTACGAGGCAGGCCCGTGAGCAGGTCGCGTCCGCGAACCTCGACATCGACCTCCTCGAGCAACGGCCAAGCGCTGCCGATCTCCATCTTGATCTCTTCAGCTGTGCGTTCCCCGATCAAGACGTTGTACTGCCTCTTCACGTAGGCGATGATCGCCTCGTCGAACTCGTCTCCGGCGATCCTGATCGACTGCGCCGTCACGATGCCGCCAAGCGAGATGACAGCGACTTCCGTCGTACCTCCGCCGATGTCGACGACCATCGAGCCGGTCGGCTCCTGGATCGGCAGGCCGGCCCCGATCGCCGCAGCCATCGGTTCCTCGATCAGGTACGCGTGCCGGGCGCCCGCCTGCATCGTCGCCTCGAACACCGCGCGCTTCTCGACCTCGGTGACGCCCGACGGCACACATACGACGACACGCGGCTTGGGTTGCCACGGGAAGCGCTTGACCCGAGTCTTGTTGATGAAGTAGCGCAGCATCGCCTCGGTGACCTCGAAATCGGCGATGACCCCGTCTTTGAGCGGTCTGATCGCGACGATGCTCGAAGGGGTGCGTCCGAGCATGCGCTTGGCGTCCAACCCCACGGCAAGCACACGTTTGGTGTCCTTCTCGACGGCGACGACCGAGGGTTCCAACAAGACGATCCCTCTGCCGCGAACGGACACCAGCGTGTTGGCTGTACCGAGGTCGACGGCCATGTCGCCGCCCCACGAGTTGAAGAACATATCCACGAGCGACACGGTCGCTATCGTCTCCTTCCGGGGGCACGAGAGCCGGGCCGCGGCATCCTCAGGCCCTACGCATACGGGAACGGCGCCGCTTCCCCGTCTGGATGCGACGCTCGTCAAACCCGCCCGAAGTCTACCATACGAGCAGCGAAGAACCCGCTGGCAGCGTGGTCACGAGTCCGACTCGGGCTCGCGCTTCATGATGCGCCCGGAAGGTCGCCCCGGCGACCATCACATGAGCCCGAGGTCCCTGAGGCTCGCGTGAGTCCCCCCGTCGCCGATGATCACATGGTCGAGCACCTCCACTCCAAGCACGTCGCCCGCCCTCATCAGCCGCTTGGTGAGCTGCACGTCGGCACCGCTGGGGCTGGCGTCACCACTGGGGTGGTTGTGCACGAGGATGACCGAGGCCGCCGAGACCCTGACCGCGTCTTTGAACAGCTCCCTGGGGTGGACTATGGAGGCGGACAGCGAACCCACCGAAACCTCGATGATCCGTATCAACCGGTTCTTGGTGTTCAACGCGAGCGTCCAGAAGTGCTCACGGTCGGCACCGCGCAGCTGTGGGCCACATATCGCCACGACGTCCTCTGGCGTTGAGACGAGCGGTCTCGTGTCTGAGACGGGGCGCCCCGCACGTCGGCTCATCTCGACGCACGCCAACAGCCTGGCGGCGGCGGCAGGCCCCACACCCCCGTGACCGACGAGGTCATCAGCGGAGAGGCGCCATAGCGCGTGTGGTACCGGTGTGCCTGACAGCACTCCCTCGAGCCGACGCGCCCCACGCTCGCCCACGAGGACCGACAAGAGCCCTTCGTCGCTCAAGGTCTCCGCACCCCCGGCGAGCAAGATGCTGCGGGGGTCGGCCGTCGTCGTGATGGGCTGTCTTGGCATCGGCTGCTCCTTTCAACACGGGAGCGCAGTGTGCCAGACAGCTCTTACCGGTTTTTGAACGAAAACGCGGTCACACCGGCGACGCGGTCGCCTGACGGCGAGATCGAGACGTCATCAGCAGGCCCTGACTCACAGGTGTCTCGGAGGCGCTCAGTGGGTGGAACAGGAGATGCACGGGTCGTAGGCGCGCACGAGCATCTCGAACGCGAGCCTGATCTCGTCTGAGGACTTGTCCTGTTCGAGCAGCCACGGCAGCAACGCCTCGAGATCAAGCTGGATGTTCGCATGATTCTGGCCCGTGGGGATGATGCAATCGGCCTTCATGCACATGCCGTTGGTATCGTAGCTGTACTCGTGGAACAGGATGCCGCGAGGGACCTCCACCGCCGATGCGCCGGTACCGAACCGCACCGGCTTCACCAACGGCTCCTCGCGCACGCCGTCTTCGATGAGCCCGTCGAGCAGGCGCAGCCCCTCAAAGAACGAGTGGACGATCTCGACGACCTGGGCGACAGAATTCATGAACGGGTTTGTGCAGATGGCCCGGATGCCCAGCCGCTCGGCAGCGGCCTTGGCCTCAGGGCGAAGCAGGCCGTGGTTCACGTTGAACCGGGCAAGCGCTCCCGCTGCATAGCTGTCAAGCCGGTTCTTGGCGAACTTCGCGGTCGAAGAGGGCGAGACGTACTCGTTCGTGCAGCTGCGATAGTCGGCCACCTCGTAGCGCGCGCGGTCACCGTCTGGCAGGATCGTCTGCACGTACCCGTCGTAGAGCCCGTACTCGTGATCGGACGATACCGCCATGTACTCGGTCGGACGCGAGAAGTCCGGCAGCGCCGGCGCCAGCGCCACGATCGTGTCAAGCGTGGCCTCGAGGTCCGGTATCGCGGCGAGCATCTTGTCGCGCATCGCTGTGAGCTCGGTGACCGTAGGCAACTTGGTGAAGCCTCCCGGGACGACCGTGGTCGGATGCGTGGTACGTCCCCCTATCATCGAGCCCCACTCGTGAGCGAGCCGCTTCAGTCGCAGAGCCCGGGCGACGATCTCGGCATGCGTCGGCACGAGAGCGAACACCGATGGGGCCCCGAGCAGGTCCGGCGCCACGAGCACGCACACGTGCAGCACGTGCGAGTCGAAGTTCTCGGCATGCTTGAGCAGAGTGCGAAGCGCTAGCGTCTGGGGCGTGACCTCGATGCCAAGCGCCGCCTCCGTGGCCTTGACGGACGCGAGCGTGTGCCCGATCGAACAGATGCCGCAGATACGACTCGTGATGCGTGCGACCTCGGTGTAGTGACGGTCCCGCACCATGGCCTCAAAGAAGCGAGGCGCCTCGGGCACCTGCCACTCACACCTCTCGACCACTCCCTCGTTCACGTCGACGACGATGTTGCCGTGACCTTCGACGCGCGTGATGTGGTGGACCTCGAACTGTATCGTCCTGCCCATGGCCTCGGTCAGCTCCTCAGGTTCGCCGTGAACATGCGCGACTTGGCGACCGCACGCCGCTGGCTGAAGCCCGCGCGCTCTACGAGGACCTTCTCGAGCGCACCGAGGTTCGCGTCGTCCACGAAACCTCGGCACGCCTCGCAGGGGATGCCGTCGGCCGGGCATGGGGCGCCGCAGCCCGCCCGTGCCACCTGGCCCATGCAGTGGTCGCCCTCCTCGTAGCGGCAGACCGTCTCACGGCGCTTGCACTGCGCGCACACGGGAAATGTCGGAACCGCGTAGGTCGTGCCATGAAGCAGGTTGGAGATGACCAGCAGCAGCTCCTCCTTGCTCACCGGACACCCGCGCACCTCGTGATCGACCTTGATCGCAGCCGAGATCGGGCGCGCGGTGCCGCTCCGCAGATGAGGCATGTAGGCGGCTTCGCCGTACACCTCCTCGGCGAAATCGTCCTGGTGGTTCTTGAGCGCGTTGATGCCCCCGGTCACGGCGCATGCACCGTATGCGATGACGGTCTTGGCACGCGAACGGATCGCCTGCAGACGGACACGATCGGACTCGCGCGTGAAACTGCCCTCGATGAACGCGATGTCGATGGGTTCGTTGGTCGTCTCGGTCATCGCCTCGCGGAACTCCACGATGTCGAGATGGTTCAGCAGCTCGAGGATGACGGCGTCGCCGTGGTTCGTGAACTCGATCTGGCACCCCTCACAGCTCGCGAAATCGAAGAAGGCGACTCTCGGCTTGGTCATCGGTCAGATCGCCTCCTCGAGTTCCCAGATCTTCGCGAAGGTGAAGACCGGCCCATCGATGCAGCAGTACTTGTCGTTTATCTGGCAGTGCCCACACTTGCCGACGCCACATTTCATCCGGCGCTCAAGGTCGACGAAGATGTTCTCGCGAGGTATGCCGAGCTTGTCGAGCTCGATGAGCACGTACTTGAACATCACGGGCGGCCCACAGATCACGACCCTCGTGTCCGGAGAGATGTGCGCCGTCTTGTGGAACAGCGTCGGAATCACTCCCACGTTGCCGGTCCACGTCGCATCGGCGCGATCGACCGTCTCGTGGTAGTCGATCGCATCGGAGCGACGCCACTCCAGCCGGTCCTCGGTGAAGAGGAGCTGCAGCGGGTCCCGCGCTCCGTAGAAGAGGGTGAAGCGCCCGAACTCGTCGCGTCGATCGAGGATGTACTGGATGAGGCTGCGCGTCGGACACAGGCCGATGCCCCCGGCGACGATCAGCACATCGTGACCGCGAAGCTCGTCCATGTCGAAGCCGTGACCCAACGGTCCGCGGATCCACAGCGAGTCTCCGACATCACGCGAATTGATCGCCGTGGTGACGCGTCCAACAGTGCGCACGACGATGTCGAAGCTGTCGGTGCGCGTGGGCGAACTCGCGATGCCGATCGGGCTCTCACCGTAACCCATCACCCCGACCTCGAGTATCTGTCCGGGCACGAAGTCCAGGGAGGTGCGGTCCGCGAGCTGGAGCGTGAAGTGCTTCTCCGATGGGGTCGGGCGCGACGTGCGGATGATCTTCGCCTCACGCGGTAGGAAGATGTTGTCGAACCCCGCCTCGTCCTTCGTCACAGTGTCACCCCCATGATGGTGTTGATGACGCGGACGGGGTCCGCGATGTTGGCGGTGCAGGCGGCGGCGCAACGCCCACAGCCGGTGCACGCTGGGCCGCCGAGCTTGTCGTGCAGGTAGGCCGCCTTGCGCATGAACCGGTGGCGGAACCGAGATGCGTGGTGCTCGCGGAAGTTCTCCTTCTGGCCACCGGCCATCGTGACCGCGGCGAATTCGCGGGTCAGACACGCGTCCCAGTACCGCGTGCGTTGCCCGCTCGTCTGGTCCACGTTCCAGGAATCACGCACATCGAAGCAGTAGCAGGTCGGGCACACGATGTTGCAGGAGCCACAACTGAAACAGTCCATCGCGAGGTCGTCCCACAACTCCTCGTTACCGAACGACTCCCTCACCTTGGTCGCGATCTCCTTGCTGTCGTAAGGCATCAGCTGAGAACACTGGTCCATGACAGCGGCGTTCACCCGCTCGGCTCCCGCGACCTCGTCGTCGGTGGCGTGCCTGAACCTTTCGAGCCCGGCGAGCCGCTCACCCTTGGGCGTTCTCGTCTCGAGGACGTAGCCTTCCGAGACCTTAGTGAGCATGGCGTCGTGCCCCTGAGGGCGGACGTGTGCCCCGATCGAGCCCCAGAAGGCGCGAGGCGCCACCGACTGGACACTCGAAGCCACGATCGTGGTCGCCTCACGCTGCGCCAGGTAGTTCCAGTCCTCGTAGCGCTCGCGCATGAGGAAATCGGTCATGTCCAGACCCTTGACGTCGTAGAAGTGGACCCCCAGAAGCACGGTCGGCACCGGGTCGATACAATCACTGACCCGCTCGGAATCAAACGCCAGAATCTGCTGCTTGGGCGGGAAGAAGACCTTCTTCGGCGGCAGTATCGTCACGTCGTAGTCGAGCCGGAGCTGCGCAGCCGACTCGAGCTCGGCGAACACGAATCTCTGCCTCTTGGCGACCGGACCGATGATCCGCGTGGATTCGCGCAGACCGTCGACCCAACCGAGAAGTTCATGCGCTCCGATGAAGTACGCCCCCATCTGGCCTCCCTGAGCCACGGTCCGGTTCCGGATCATGCGGACGGGTGATCACAACGAAGAAGGTGGCCTCCTTGGCCACCTTCTCGACACCGCGCGATCACTCTCCGAAGAAGATACCGACCTCACGGTCGGCCGACTCCGGAGAGTCGGAACCGTGGATGACGTTCTCATCGACCACCAGCCCGAAATCGCCCCGAATCGTCCCCGGAGCGGCCTCGGCGGGGTTCGTCGCGCCCATCAGCTTGCGACAGACCGCGACCGCACCCGGGCCCGACAGCACCATCTTGACCACAGGCCCTGAGGTGATGTAGTTCACGAGCCCTTCGTAGAAGGGCTTGCCTTCATGCTCCGCGTAGTTCGCGGCGGCCTGCTCACGCGTGAGCGTCCCGAACTCCATCCGCTCGATCGTGAGTCCTGCGTCCTCGAATCGGGCGATGATGCGGCCGACGAGTCCGCGCCTCACGGCATCGGGCTTGATCATCACATAGGTCTTCTGGCTCACGTGCACATCCTCTCCACTCTGTCAGGTCGCGATGCAAAAGGATCACGGCGAGGCGTCTGACCCCTCGCCGGTTGATCGCCAATCGTTGTCGATGCCGTCGACTCGCCATCCCACACCTTCACGTCGAAGCGTGACCCGGTAGTGGAGAGGCGCGCCCTTCTCGGGCGTCACGGTCACGAGCGCAGTCGACGCGCGCGGCCCGCGCTCGACAGAGTCGATCGCGAAATCCTTCACATCAGGCGGCACCTTGGCCATCTCCTTGGTGATGTCCTTCGCGGTGACCGCCACCCAGAACGGCTGCACGTCGCCTCCTTGCCGGTACGTATCGAGCATCCCCGCCACGCTCGACTCCTGCGTCGGCCAGCCGTAGCCGAGTGCGTACGCACCGGCCAGTGCCGCGACAAGGATGACGACGGCCACACCGATCCCGGCGTAGCGGCGAAGGAGACCACCCGCCCCCTCAGCCTGCCGCCTGGCGCGACGGGCCTCGCGATCACGTTGTTTCATCTCGGCCTCGGTGAGCGCGAAGAAGTCGTTGACTGCCTCCTCGTCCCCGAAACCCATGCCATCAGAGGTCGGTGCATCAGAACCAGCCACGCTCGGGTCGTCCGCGGCGGTACTGCTTGCCGTGACGGGTGTGCCCCCCTCCGTCGACAAAGCGCGAAGCTCGCCTGTGGCCCACCCGCTTGCGACGGGTTGCGCAGCGCCCACAGCCACGAGGTCCCCCGTCTCCCATCCCTCTACGGTCTGGCGAGCAGGCCGTACGACCGACAGCGCTGCGTCATACGCCTGCTTGGCGGCATCCGACAACTGGTAGGAGTGCAGTTCGGTCGCACGCTCGAATGCGCGGACCGCTTGGTCATACTCGCCCAGCTGGGTGTATGCGATACCGAGATTCGCGAGAGCCTTCCCTCGCCCGTCATACTCCTCGAACCCCAACGCCGCCTTGTATGCCTCGACGGCGTCCGCGGGACGCGCGAGCGCCATGAAACACAGCCCCAGGTTCACGAGTGCCTTGGCGGGTTCGGGGTTGTCCGTGTCGATCGCGGCGGCCCGGTATGCCGCCGCCGCCTCTTCCACGCGTCCGCGTTCGAGCAGCGCCGAGCCGATACCCTGCCACGCCTTCCATGGAGTACGGTAGTCCGGCTCCGCAAGGGCTGCCCGAAACGCCTTCTCGGCTTCAGCGTAGTCACCTAGACACGCGTACGCCTGACCCATGTTCCCATGCACTGCACCACGCCGGTCGTACATGTCGTCACGCAGGGCGTGCCCGTAGACAGTCACCGCGTCCTGGTAACGCCTCAGGCGCATGAGGGCGTTGCCCGCCATGTGATACGCCGCACCACTGCCGGCCGGGCCCTTTCCGGCAGCAGCGAGGAACCCACGGGCCGCCGAGCGGTAGTCGCGAGCGTCGTAGGCGTTCTGGGCCTCTTGGAACTTGGCTTGATCCACAGGATGTCTCTCGAGACGTCGCTACTCGGTGGCGCCCACTATCACGACCTTCTCGATCGTGTCCCCGACACGCAGCTTCTTCACGACATCAAGACCCTTGGTGACCTTTCCGAACACGGTGTACTGGCCGTCCAGGAACGGTGTCGCGGCCAGCGTGAAGTAGAACTGCGACCCAGCGGAGTCAGGATTCTGCGACCGCGCCATGCCGAGCGCGCCCTCGACGTGTTTGTTCGGGTTCTGAGCAGGGTCGAACTCGCCCTTGATCTGGTAGCCGGGACCGCCCGTCCCAAGCGAGGTCATACCGCTTTCCACCTCGGACTTGACCTGGTCCGGTTCCATGTCCTTGGTCTGCGGGTCCCCGCCTTGGACGACGAAACCAGGCTCATAACGATGGAACTTGGTCCCGTCGTAGAAACCCTTGCGTACGAGCTCGACGAAGTTCCCGACGTGTATGGGCGCATCCGTTCCGTACAGTTCGACCTCGATCTCGCCCTGCGACGTGGTGAAGACGGCCTTCTCCTTGCCGTTCGGCTTGTATGCGGGGATGTACAACTGGCCCTCCTCGGGGACGACGGTCTCGGTGGCCTGCTCGCCGGGGGCAGCGGCGGGCTCTGATTCACTGGCAGCGCCACAACCGGCAAGACCCGATACGGCGATGAGAAGCACTGCGAGCAGCGCGATCGCAGGCACGCGGAAGCGAGTGGTCACGAGCGGACTACCTCCTTGACAGCATGGTGAACGGCGCCCAAGCGCAGCGTGGCGCACGTGGATTCTACCAGCACGCGTGTCCTCTGATAAGGAGTGCCCCCACGCACGCCTATTCGCGGTAGACTGACTTCTCAGCACCTCTCGCGGTGACGAACGCATGAAGGCGCCATAGCGCGGCGAAGAAGAGCGTCACGACCCGGTGGCGCCCGGTTTGGCAGGAGGCGATGCACTTGGGAGCACCCAGCACAGACAAGGTCCGCAACGTCGTGCTCGTAGGGCACGGTGGAGCCGGTAAGACCTCGTTGGCGGAAGCGATGCTGTTCCTCGCCGGCGCCACCAAGCGTCTCGGGTCCGTCGACGCGGGCCAGAGTACGCTCGACTACGACGCCGAGGAGATCAAGCGCGGCTTCACGTTGAACCTCGCCATCGCACCGGTCGTCCACGACGGGGTCAAGATCAACGTGATCGACACCCCGGGGTACGCGGATTTCATCGCCGACGCCATCGCCGGCATGGAAGCCGCCGAGATGGCCCTGTTCGTGGTGGACGCCGTGTCTGGTCCGCAGGTCCAGACCGAGCGGCTCTGGAAGATCGCAGGACAGATGGGGATCGCACGCGCGGTCTTCATCAACCGTATGGACAAGGAGCACGCCGACTTCGACAGCGCGCTCGCTGCGCTCACCGCCAAGTTCGGCGACCGGGTGGTCCCTGTCCAGATACCTATGGGCAAAGAGGCTGATTTCAACGGTGTCGTGGACATCATCCGGATGAAGGCGTACCACCACGAGGGCGACCACGAGGACGTGATGGACATCCCCGCGGAGTTCGTCGCAGCCGCAGAAGCAGCCCGCGAGGCGCTCGCGGACAAGACCGCTGAGGCGGATGACGAACTGATGATGAAGTACCTTGAGGGCGAGCCTCTCACCCAAGGGGACCTCGAGAAGTTGCTCGGGCTCGCCATCGCCCAGTCCAAGGTCATCCCCGTCTTCGTCGGATCCGCCTTGAAACTCCAGGGCGTGGAAGACCTCATGGACGAGATCGTGACGTTCTTCCCCGAGCCGACCGCGCACGGCCCCCTGCACACCAAAGACGGCAAGGAGGTACCGTTCTCGGTCGAAGGCGACGTCTCGGCCCACGTCTTCAAGACGATGAGCGACCCCTATGTCGGACGCATCAATCTCGTGAAAGTCGTCTCCGGCACGCTCAAGCCGGGCACCGAGCTCATCAACTCGCGCACGGGCAAGAAGGAACGTATCGCTCATGTGTTCAAGATGACCGGTAAGGAGACCGTCGACATAGAAGGTGCGCCCGCGGGCGACATCGCGGTACTCACCAAGCTGGGTGACGTCCTGACCAACGACACGCTCTCGCTCAAAGGCGATGTGGCCTTCGATGACCTGCCGCTGCCCGAGCCGCTCTATCCTGTGGCCATCGTTGCCAAGACCAAGGCCGATGAAGACAAACTCGGCACCGCACTGAAGAGCATCGTGGACGAAGATCCATCGCTCGTCCTCAAGCGCGACGAGGAGACCCGCCAGACCGTCCTCTCAGCCATGGGAGATACCGCGGTCGATGTGGTCCTCTCGCGTCTGCACGAACGCTTCCACGTCGAGGCCGAGACCGTCGATCTCCGCATCCCGTACCGGGAGACCATCCGCCGACGCGCCGAGGCCCAGGGCCGCCACAAGAAGCAGACCGGCGGGTCGGGACAGTTCGCCGACTGTTGGCTGCGACTGGAGCCGAACCCCGGCGGAGGCTACGAATTCATCGACGAGATCGTGGGTGGCAAGATATCCAAGCCTTTCATCGTCGCCATCGACAAAGGCGTCCAGGACACCATGGCCCAAGGTGCGATCGCGGGCTACCCGGTCCAGGACGTCAAGGTGGCGGTCTACGACGGATCGATGCACGCGGTGGACTCGAACGAGATGGCCTTCAAGACCGCCGCCCGCATCGGGTTCCGGGCAGCCGCTGAGAAGGCGGACCCGGTCATCCTCGAACCGATCGCGACCCTTGAGATCGAGGTTCCGGAGACCTATGCCGGAGCCGTGATGGGTGACGTGAGCTCCATGCGGGGCAGGGTGCTTGGCATGGACTCCCCCGAGCCGGGAATCCAAGTCATCAAGGCACAGGTGCCTTACGCCGAAGTCGTCCACTACTCGCCTCACCTACGGGCGCTCACGAGCGGCACCGGCAGCTACACCATCTCGATCGATTCCTACGAACAGGTCCCAGCCGACATACAGAAGAAGCTCGTCGAGACCTACCAGAAGGAACGCGCGGAGAGTCACTGATCGAGTCCCTCGTCTCGAGATCAAGAAGGACCCGGCCGCCTGACACGGCCGGGTCCTTTCGTCTTTGGTGCATGGCGCCCTCTGCAGGACTCGAACCTGCGGCCTTCTGCTCCGGAGGCAGACGCTCTATCCGCTGAGCTAAGAGGGCGGGTGACGTGCGGACACGCACTCTATCATACCCGCCTTGGACGACCAACCCGGACACCACCGTGCGCTATGCTGTCCCTTGCCACGATGATTCTTCCGAACACGACGTGAGGGACTCGAGCGCATGGCTGACGAGAAGATGCTCCTCGTTGTGAACCCCGCAGCTCGTCACGGCGAGACCGAACGTCTCGTCCCGGTCATCGACAAGCTCCTCGGCACACTGCCTCACGACACCGTCGTCACCGAAGCGCCAGGACAAGCGGTGTCCCTCGCTGCCGCCGCCAGCGGGTACGACGCCGTCGTCGCCGTCGGAGGCGACGGCACCGTACACGAGGTGCTCAACGGCCTCATGACCATCCCCGAAGCCTCTCGCCCTGCGCTCGGATTGCTTCCCACCGGGTCGGGCAACGACACCCGCCGGACGCTCGGCATCCCTGACGACGTGGCCGCCGCCGCTGTCATTCTTCGCACCGGAGTCCGTCGCCGCTTCGATGTGGGGCTGTGCAACGGTATCTACTTCAACAACTCGTTCGCGGCAGGACTGGATGCCAAGGTCACGGCCAAGGCCGTCGAGTACAAGGTCACGAAGCAGCGTGACGGGCTGTGGTTGTACCTGACCGCTCTCCTGCACGTCCTCTTCAACGACCTTGCGAGCTTCCCGCTGCAGATCAGCTTCGACGGCGAGGAACCTCAGGCGCACGACACCCTGATCGTCGCCGTCACCAATGGTCCGACGTACGGTGGCGGGTTCTTCATCACCCCCGACGCCCGGCCGGACGACGGCCTGTTCGACGTGTGCATGATAGATCCGCTCTCCCTGCCGGAGGCGCTCGTTCGACTTCCGTTCGTCATCGCCGGGCGACACACAAGGATGCGTCCGGTGCACATGCGGCGACATGCGAGTCTCACCATCGAGAGTGAGTGCCCGCTGCCCGCGCAGATCGACGGAGAGGTCCTGCTCGAGAACCGCTATGAGATCCGCATCCTCCCCGGCGCAGTCGAGTACCTCGTACCGAGGAGTGACTGATGGACTCCGTCGAGACGGCCGGATGGTTCGTTCTTCTCGCCTACGCGCTTGGGGCCTACGCCGTCGGTTCGCTTCCGTGGGCGTACGTCATCGTTCGGTTGGTGACCGGCGACGATGTCACCGCACACGGCTCCGGCAACGTGGGAGCGATGAACGTCCGCCGCTCGACGGGCTCATGGAGCTGGTTCACCGTCGCGATGGTGGCGGACGGCATGAAAGGGCTCGTACCCGCCCTGGTGGCAAAGGGACTCGCGACCGGACGATGGCCGGCTGAGGCGCTCATGACGCCCTGGGGCGCGTTCCTTCGCACTGACGGCGCCGGCTGGTGGCTGCGACCCGGTCTGTGGTTGCCGATGGCAGCGGTGGCCGGCGCGGTCCTCGGCCACAACTACTCGGTGTGGATGGCGCTCATCAAGAAGGGGTTCCACCGTACCGGCAAGGGCCTGGCCACCGGCGGCGGCGCGCTGCTCGCCTACGATTGGCGCTACTTCGTCGCCGTGCTCGTCGTCGGGCTCACCGTGATCGCGCTCACTCGCTACATGATGGCCGGCCAGGTGGCCGCAGCCGCCACGCTCCCCATCACGGCGCTCGCCGTACGCTCGGTTGACTGGCCGTTCGCGCTGGTGATGGGCGCTATCGTCTATGCCGCACACCATAGACGCTTCATCGGCATGCTGAAGGGCCGTGAGCCGCGGCTCTACATCCACGACGGGATGGGCCCCCGGGGCTGACGCGCAAGACCCTCCCGTGAAGACCGCCTCAGGCACGACGAGGGGCCGAACGTCGCGCCCGGCCCCTCACGTGTTCGGTTGCAGCGAGGCTGCGCCTAGTCCATCGAGATGGCGCTGTTCGGACATGCATCCACGCAGATGCCGCACTCGGTGCAATCGTCCGGGCGGTTGAGGCGTGCGATGTCCTCGAGGTCGTAGCAGCTCTGCGGGCACTCATCGACGCAGATGCCACAAGCGGTACACAGGTTCGCGTCCACGACAGGAACTGACATGTTGCCATCCTTTCACCCAAGGTCTTGGCCCCAACGAGGGTCTGCGCATGATAGCGCGCTCAAGGCAACGCGACAATGGCGCCGCAGTGATATCTATTCGACACTCCGCGTCACCTCACCTTGTCAGCGACCTCGATCGGGTCCCAGAAGCAGAACGGATAGGTTCTGTCGGTGAGGATGTCCGCCGCAGCTTTCTCGGCGCGTAACCGGTCAAGCTCGGCAGCGAGCTTGACACGAATCGGCGAGAGAAGGTCAGCCAGCTCGGTGTTGACGGCACGTATTCGCGCTCCCAGCGCCTTCTTGTCCGCCTGTGGATGCGCGATTGCTTGCTTGAGCGCGGCCTTCTCGGCCACCAGACTCATCGCTCGCTCCTGTTCAACGCGGTCATCGAACTCGGCCGACGACAACAGTTCGTCGGGATTGTGCTCGAAGCGATTGAGGCGCTCGACCGCCGCGGCGACTTCCTCATCGCTCACGACTCGCGCCCCCAAGGGCAGGTACAGTGTCATCGAAGCCACCACGAACGCAGGGGCCTTAACACCGAAGTACCGCTCGATCAGCGCATCTGTCACGCGGTCGTAGCGTCCTCCCCCGACGCCGTGCACGAACAGGTCGCAGCACAGCATTCTCACATACATCGTGAGCGTCACCGCTCGCGGCGCCAGCGTGCCCTTGACAGACGCAGCCTTCAGGGAGCTCACCGCGGCATCGGGCTCACGCTGAAGTCGCGCCACCTGTGCACCGTCGGCCAAGAGCGCCACGACATCGTCCTGCTCGACGGCCCACAGGGCCGAGCGCCCCTTCGACGTGACCCACCAGAACGGAAGCTCGGTGGCCTCGTCTGAGGCACCGAGATCAGGAAACGGCTGCGCGCCCGAGCGTGTGCCTGTCGCGGCACGATATGAGGACAGCTCGGCATTGTGCGCCAACGCGAAGGCCCGAGCGTCCAAGGCGATGTGCGCGGCGAAGCGCAAGAACGCCTCGTCATGCACCATCTCGGTGACCGGCAGCTCAAGGTAGTCCGTGCCGGCGGTGACCTCATAGCGCCGCCGCGCGAACGTGATGAGCTCCGCCAGGTTCCGCGCGTCGACGGCCGCGGCCTCAAGGCAGGCCACGAAGCGGCGAAAGTGGCGCGGTATCGACGGGGCGGGCAGCGACTCGAGCATGGTGAGGGTGGCCCGGGAGAAGTCCTCTATCGCCTTGGGGTCAGGTGGCGGCACACACGCGTAGCAGGAGCCCGATGTCGACAAGGCCAGGTACTGCCGGCACCGCGCGACGCCGGGCATCATACACGGCGATGACACACCCAGGACCTCGAACCCGTCAGTGTCGACCACCACGTCGACGGCTGTGGCGCCCTCTTCATCACTGAATCGCTGGACAAGGAAGTCCTTGACCCACACCCCGGGATGATAGAGGTCCGGCTGATGACCTGTGGCGACGATGCCGTCTTCAGGACGGCCTGCGCTGCGGACACGAACACCGAGTCGCGCGGAGAACGCCTGAGCACGAGTGAGAGCTCCCCTGCGAGCCGAGATGCGAAGATCACCCACCTGCACGCCGCCGACCTTGAAGTGCCAACCGGCGACAGCAGTGCGATTCGCCTCGAGCAGTGACCGCCAGTCCTCATATGGCGGCTGCGTCAGAAGCTCGCCGTGCCCGGTTGGCGATGTCACGCGGACGTGTACCATGAGCACGCCTACAGGACGACCGACGGCGTAGCGAGGGCCATCGGTTCAAGGGCGAAGAAGGGCTCACCTGCGGTGACGTTGGCGAGTGACCCCCACATGGTCGCCGCACCCTCCACTTCCGAGATGACGTGGGTGTTGGCGGGATTGAGGATGAACTGCGACTCATAGCAACGCAGCGAGGCCATCTTCGTCTCGAGGTCTTCGGTCACATCGACGACGAACGAAGGCTCGACGACCATGCGCTGGTGTACAGCCATGTACCGGAACACCCGTGGAGGGAAGTAGGGCTCGCCCTTCATCTTGGTCTTGGTGAATTTGGCGTAGAACCGTGCCGCGAGCGATATGGAAGCGGCCGCGACGTGGTCGGGATGAGCGTCGACCGGATACGGCACGAACAACATCCTCGGGCGCGTCTCACGCAGCACCTCGGCCAGCTCCGTCCGAGCCTCGACCGTATCGAACAGATAGCGGTTGGGCTGCGAAAGGGTGCGTCTCTCGGCCCCGAGGACATCGGCAGCTCGCGCCGCCTCCTCGGCACGGGTCTTCTCGTCACCGGAAGGGGTCGGCTCCCCATTCGTCAGATCCACGATCATGACACGTGCCCCAAGGCGAACCATCTTCGCGATCGTGCCCCCCATCCCGATCTCAACGTCATCGGGATGCGCACCGACGCACACGGCCGCATACGGCGGCGTCGGCCGATGCATATCGCGCTCCTCGGTCATGCTCACGCCACCTCCAACGCCCGTTCCCACACACTCAGGTAGTACGCAAGGCGGCGCTCGGGGTCGTCCAGATCGTTCCCGAAGGACCGATCACGGTCGCAGTAGATGCGCTCGATGGGCAACTCCACGACGCTCAGCCCGGCACGCCACGCTCTGGCCCAGAGCTCGAGCGGCATCGCGTACCCGGACTCCGACAGCCTCAGTGACGCGAGTGCATCCCCTCGGTATGCCTTGAAGCCGCAGAACGCGTCGGTCAATCCCCATCCGGTGACCTGATTGATGCGGGCTGTGACCGTCTCGTTCACTCGCTGGCGATCGGCCGGAGCGACGATACCGACAGCCAAACTGCCTGGCAGGTACCTGCTACCTGAGACGATGTCGGCTGCCTCGAGCGCCTCAAGGAACTGCGGAATGTGCGAGGGCTCGTGCTGGCCATCGCAGTCCATGGTCACGACGCGCTCCGCCTGAAGCTCGCGGGAGACCTCGAAACCGATGCGCAGCGCACAGCCGTACCCGCAGTTGCGGTCCAGCCGCACCACCGAGATGTCTGCTCGTCGTGCGAGTTCAAGCGGCGTGTCGTCAGTGGAGCCATCGTCGATGACGAGAATCTCGCCGTCGAAGCGGGCTCGCACGTTATCTATCACCTCGCCGACGGTTCCGGCTTCGTTGTAGACGGGCATCACCACAGCGTCCATGCCTGTGGTGCTCACCTACTCTTCAGTCGCTTCAGCGGCGAGGTTCGGGGTACCGGCCGCGCGAGCATCCTTGACGATGAAGCTGGTGGAGACGCGCACCTGGTCGCCCAACATCCCCTTGACCGAGCAGTACTTCTCCTCCGAAAGCTCGATGGCCCGGGCCACCGCCGCTGCGTCGATGTCGAAACCCGTCACGACGTACTCGACGACGATGTCGGTATAGATCTTGGGGTACTCGTCGAGTCGTGGAGTGCCGGTGACGTTGATCTCGAGCCCGCGGACGTCCTGACGTTTCTTCTCGAGAATCGAGATCACGTCCATGCCGGTGCACCCGGCGAGACCGTGAAGCACCAGCTCGACCGGCCTGATGCCGGAACCTTCGCCCTTGTACTCGGGCTTCGCGTCCATGACGACGCTGTGACCCGCTTCGTCCGTGCCTACGAACTGCCGGTTCTGCGTCCAGCGTACACGTGCGACGTCCATCGATCCGCCTTCCGATCATGAACCACAGCACGGCTGCGGTGCGAAACGCCGTCTGAGCTATATCTTGCGTCCCACCATGTCGGCGAGCTCCCGCGGGCTCTTCGCCTTACCTATCGCTTCCTCGAAGGTGATCTTGCCTTGGGTGAGCAGGATCTTCAGGTGCTGGTCGAGCGTCTGCATGCCCAGCTGCGCGCCGCCTTGGATGATCGTCTCCATCTGGTGTGTCTTGCCTTCGCGTATCAGGTTCGAGATCGCGGGGATTCCGAGCATGATCTCCATGGCGAGGATACGGCTACGCCCGTCAGTCGACCTGAGCAGCACCTGCGAGAGCACGCCTTCGAGCGTGTTGGATAGTTGCATCCTGACCTGTTGTTGCTGGTGTGGAGGGAACACGTCGATGATGCGGTCGACCGTCTCAGGACCGCCCGTGGTATGCAGGGTCGCGAGCACGAGGTGTCCCGTCTCCGCCGCCGTGATGGCGGCGGATATCGTCTCGAGGTCGCGCATCTCGCCCACGAGGATGACGTCCGGGTCCTGCCGCAACACGCGCTTGAGTGCCGCCGCGAAACTGTGCGTGTCCTCGCCCACCTCGCGTTGGTTCACGAAGCTCTTCTTGTTGCGGTGCATGAACTCGATGGGGTCCTCGAGCGTGATGATGTGCAAGGACCGGGTCTCATTGATGTGGTCGATCATGGCGGCGAGCGTGGTGGACTTACCTGACCCGGTCGGACCCGTGACCAGGACGAGACCACGGGGGCGGTCCGCCAGGAAGCGACACACCTTGGGAAGCGCCAATTCGTCCATCGTCGGTATCTTGATGGGGATCACACGGAACACAGCGCCCATCGAGTTACGCTGCTGGAACACGTTGGCGCGGAAGCGCGATACGCCCGGGATCGAATAGGCGAAGTCGAGCTCAAGCTCCGTCTCGAATCGGCGCCGTTGTTCCTCAGACAGCAGGGAGAAGATCATCTCCATGGTGTCTCGAGGAGTGAGGGGCTTCATGTTCTCAACGGGTACGAGCTCGCCCCGCTGACGGATGCCCGGAGGGCTGCCAACAGTGATGTGCAGGTCGGAGCCTCCCCGCTGCAGCATCAGACGCAACAGGTCGTCGATGTGCGGCACGTCGCCGGAGCCGGGCGGGCTCACATCGGAGATCGAGGAGACGCTTCCGCTGACCGGCTGTGGCACCCCCGAACCCACGGGCGTGGTCGGCGCGGTCACAGGCTGCGGGACCCCTGAGCCGACGGGCGCGGTCACAGGCTGCGGGATGCCTGAGCCCATCGGGGGGGTTGGCGTGCCCACAGACTGCGTGACCCCCGAGCCGACGGGCGTGGTTGGGCCGGCCACCGGCTGCGGGACGCCGGACCCCATCGGAGCGGCTGGCGCGTTGACCGGTTGCGGAACCCCGGAGCCGATGGGCACGGTGGGGGTGGGAACCGCCCCAGAGGCGGTGGCAGGCGACGTCGGCATGCTCATGGGTTCGCGAACGGTTTCGTCCGCCCCGCCGGGAACCGTGGGTGCGGGAGGGGTCGATTCGCCCTTGCTCTGCGGTGGAGCGGAAACCACCGGGGGCTGCACACCCGTCGCGGATGCGGGCGGACCTGCCGGAGTCGCGGGAGCGGAAGTCGCATCAGCGCCTGCGAGCGTCAGAATCTTGCCCGCGATCGCGTCCGGGGCACCCCCCGCGGCCAGGTGCGCCGATGCACCGACCTGCCGCGCCTTGAGCGCGGATGACTCGTTGGGGCTGAGCGTCACGATGACGACGGGAACGTCCTTCGTGGCCGGATCCGCCTTGAGTTGCTCGGTGAAAGCGTATCCGTCAACACCGACGAGTTCCGCTTCCACCACGATCACGTCCGGCGTCTCCTGGGACACCATGCCGAGCGCACGCGGCGCCGACAGCGCACACGTCACTTGAGTGTCCGGAGCCGCGGCCGTGAGAGCAGCGGTGATCTGGTCGACGAACGCCTCGTCGTCGTGGACGATCAGGACCTTCTTCGGCACCTGGACGACCTCCTTGCACAGCGGCTCGACGTCCAGCGTGCGTGCAGGACGATCGAGCCCGGAATCCTCTCGTAGCGGACCGCCCCGCGTGACGTGACTCGCGGTACGATGGCAACGGACCCGAACCCAACGAACGGCTCAAAGACGTGCTCGAACTCAACATCGAAAGACTAGCATACGGCGGCGAGGCCGTTGGACATCTCGACGACGGACGGACCGTGTTCGTTGCAGGAGCCTGCCCCGGAGACCGTGTGGCGGCCGAGATCGTGCAGGACCGTGGACGGTTCGTGCGCGCTCGGATTCACGACGTCTTGGCTCCGTCCTCATCGCGCGTCAAGCCCCGCTGCCCGTACTTCGGCGTATGCGGCGGTTGTTCGTGGCAACACATCTCGATCGAACTGCAGAGGAGCGCTAAACGTGAAGCGGTCGTCAGCGCCCTCAAGCGCATCGGACACGTCTCCGATGCCGACGCGCTCGTCGCCGCCACGATTGCGCCGAGCACAGAGTACGGTTATCGCAACAAGATCGAGCTGGTCGCCGACCCGGCCGCTCGACGTCTGGATCTCGGGTTCCACCGCGCCGGGAGCGACGATGTCGTGCCGGTCGAGACCTGCGCGCTGCTGCCCTCGCGAGTCTCAAGTGCCCCCAAGGCCCTGACAGGCGCCCTGCGCTACCTGGCGGGAGATGCCAATCTCAACGTCCGCAGAGTCTCCGTACGGACAGCCGATGCGACGAAAGACCTCGAGATCGCCCTGTGGACCGACCCCGGGCCGTTCCCAAGGGCAGCGGCGGCCAGACTTCTCGGCTCCGCCCTGCCCTCAACGAGCATCGTCCGCGTGCTCATGAAAGGCCCGGACAAGCAACGCAAGGTCACCGGCGTCGAGGTCCTCGCCGGAAAGGGTGCCTGGCGTGAGCGCGTCGCTGGATGCAGCTTCTCCGTCTCCGCCCCTTCATTCTTCCAAGTCAACACCCGCGGAGCAGGGGAGCTCGTCAGAATCGTCCTCGACGAGGTCGCCGTGGACGGCACGGACCGGGTGCTGGACCTGTTCGCGGGGGCGGGGACGTTCACGCTCCCGCTGGCCCGGCTGGCCGGCGAGGTCGTCGCCGTGGAAGCGGCCGGCAGTGCGGTGCGTGACCTGCGCCGCAACCTTGAACGCGCATCCGTATGGGCCGAGGTGATAGGCGGCGACGCGTCCCGCGAGATCGCCGGACTGGGCCGCTTCGATGCGGTCGTGGTCGACCCTCCACGCATGGGCCTCGATGCACGCGTCGTGTCGGCCTTGGGCGCGGCGAGGCCTCGCGTCATCGCATACGTCTCATGTGACCCCGCCACCCTCGCCCGCGATGCAGCACGACTGCTTCAAGAGGGCTATCGGCTGACGCGCGCGACGCCGGTCGACATGTTCCCGCAGACGTACCACGTCGAGACGGTGGCCCGCTTCGAACGAGCGAATGCCTAGCCGTAGGCTCCGCGCACGTAGTCAGCGGTCTCTCGACGCAGCGGGTCCTCGAACACGCGCCGCGCGTCCCCGAACTCCAGCAACCTACCCATGAGGAAGAAGGCGACGTCATCTGAGATGCGCCGCGCCTGAGCCAGGTTGTGGGTGACGATGATGATCGTGTAGTCCGCCACCAACTCGAGCAGCAGCTCTTCGATGCGGGCCGTGGAGATCGGGTCAAGCGACGCACACGGCTCGTCAAGCATGATCACCGTGGGCCTGACCGCGAGCGCGCGCGCGATGCACAAGCGCTGCTGCTGTCCGCCCGACAGCGCCAATGCGGAGCGCTTCAGGTCGTCTTTGACTTCGTCCCACAGGTTCGCATGCACGAGTGCCTGCTCCACGACACCGTCGAGCTCATCGCGTGAGATGCGTGGGTTGTGCTCCCGAACTGCGAGCGCGATGTTCTCATGGATTGACATCGGAAACGGATTGGGGTGCTGAAACACCATGCCGACCTGACGCCTGAGCTCAGTGACGTCGACGCGCGGGTCGTAGATGTCCTGACCGCCCAGCTGTATCCGACCGTTCATCGAGAAACCGCGGATCTCATCGTTCATCCGGTTGAAGCAGCGCAACGCCGTCGATTTGCCGCATCCCGAAGGACCGATGAACGCGGTGATCTGATTGGCCGGCACATCGAACGTCACGTCCCGCAGGACGACGTTCGAACCATACCGCACCTCGAGGTTGTCCACATCGATGAGCGTGTTGCGCTCCAAGGCACGTTCAGCGCGAATCATCTGCCGGTCAAGCTCGGCCAGAAGCATCGCCGCCTCATCAGCTTCGGGCGCCGGCGTCCTCAACGACTCGTTCATGGTTGTCCTCCGAACACGGTGGGTCATCTGGTCTGACGGCGAGCACGTCCGATGAGAGTGGCTGCCGCGTTGAGCGTGATCACGAGCAGGATGAGCACCATCGCCCCACCGTACGCGAGCTCAGGCGCGTTGCCTTCGCCTGCCGGCGAGGAGAAGTAGATGAAGGTCGTGAGTGTCGATCCCGTGCCCCTCAGCACGTTGACGATCTGGTCGAGCGCCCACCAGTTGTCGACCGCCATGTTCATGGTGCCGCCGAGGGTCAACCACACGATGGCCGTGTCCCCCGCCGCCAGCCCCATGCCAAGAATCACACCCGTCGCGATTCCCGGCGCGGCGGCCGGCAGGACTATCCTCCTGATGGCGCGCCACTTCGTGACTCCGAGAGCCGCTGCGCCCTGGCGGTACGACAAGGGAACCGATCGAATGGCCTCCTCCATGACCTTGATCACGAACGGCAGTACGTGGATGGCCATCACCGTCGCAGCCACAAGGAACGACCTGCCGAAGGCAACATCGGAGCCCTCAGCGCCGGACGAGGACATGAACGTGAAGACGCCGTGGGAGAACATGGCCACGCCGAACATCCCGAACACCACGCTCGGTACCCCGGCGAGCACTTCGAGTCCGAGACGGATCGCCTTGGTGACGGCCCATCGTTCATCCATGTACTCGGCGAGGTAGACCGCGGCGCCCAGCGCGATTGGAAACGTCAGCAGAGTAGACAGCAACACGAGAAAGGTCGTCCCCACGATGGGAATCCGAACACCCCCACCTGTGCTTTCCGCAGGACTCGGGTCTGGGTCGGTGGTCAGGAACTTCCAGTCAACATGCGCGTAACCTTCACGCACGATGTGACCGACGATGAAGAAGCACACCGCCGCGACGACAGCGGCCGCGATCCATGCAGACGCTGGCCCGATCCATCGTGACAATCGAGCATGCCCCTTGATCGGCGAGACTCTCATCCGCTCCTCACTCACAGCGACCGTCCGGTGTCAAGCGCGAGCCGTCGTCCCCACCAGCTCACGATCATCCGTGCTGCCAGGCTGAGAACGAGGCTCGCGAGCAAGAGCATCGCGGCAAGCCCGAACAGTGCGTCGTGGATGAGCGGGATACTCATGCCCTCGCCACCGGTCTCCACGATCGCGGAAGCCATCGTCCGCACCGGCATGAAGGGGAAGTACTGAAGTCCCCACTTCGCAGACGGGACGAAAGCGATGGAACCCGCCACCATCGAAAGCGCGATAGCCTCACCGATGGCGCGCGCTATGGCCAGGACCGCACCCGCCAGAAGACCGGGCGCCGCGGCCGGCAGCTGGATGCGAGTGATGGTGCGCCACCGGTCGATACCCAACGCAAGCCCTCCGTCAACGTACGAGCGCGGAACCGCTCGCAGGGAGTCAACCGCGACCGTCACGAAGAACGGCAGGATCATGAAGGACAACACGATGATCCCGGCAAGCAGGGAATCGCCCTCAAGCGGTATGTCCGTCACCACGTCGTACGCGTCCTTCGGCACGAGACCGCTCAAAAGGGGCACGACGACGGACAAGCCAACCAGTCCGAAGACGACTGACGGAATCCCCGCAAGCAGCTGGATGACCGCCTCAAGAGGGCGCCGCAGACCGTCGGGCGCTAGTTCAGCCAGGAAGATCGCACACCCCAACCCGAGCACGACGCTCACCAGCAATGCGCCGAGGGTCGTCAGTGTCGTGCCGGCGATGAGCGGCAACGCTCCGAAGATCACGTCGGGTTCGGTCCACGCCATGTCGATCGCCGTGTCCCAATCCCCCGTGGCGATGAAGGGCAAAGCCTGACGACTGAAGATCGGCAACGCGTACCAGAACACATACGCGATCACCACCCCTACCACCGCACCCGAGAAGACCGCACAGGCCCACAGCAGTGGCTGAGCGAGATGCTCGCTCGCATGCCTCACGCGGCGCGTGAGATCGATGGAGGGCGGTGGTGCCGTAACGCTGCCACCAGCCTGGACGTATTCGCTCGACATATGGTGACTCCGACCGTTCGGGGACGAAGGCAGGTCATGCACGAAGCCGGGCGCTGCTGATCGCAGTCAGCAGCGCCCGGCGCTGGCAGTGATGGTTACCGGGGCAGGAACTCCGTAGCCGCGATCTTCTGACCAGCGGCGCTGCGACACCAGTCGATGAACTTCTTGGCGTTACCTGTTGCGGGGCCCTTGGTGATGAAATACAGCGGACGCACGTACTTGTACTTGCCGGAGAGCGCGTTAGCGCGAGTCGGTGCGACGTTGTCGATGGTCACTCCGCGGACGGTGCGGTTGACGAAGGCCATGCCGACGTAACCGATCGCATACTTGTTGCGCGCGACCGCCGAGCGCACCATTCCGTTCGACGCGTAGCCTTTAGTGCGGGCGGACTGGCGCTTACCGCCCAAGAACGCCTCCTTGAAGTACTCGTACGTGCCCGAGGCGCCCGTCCTACCACAAAGCACGACAGGCGCATTGGGGCCACCGACCTGCTTCCAGTTCGTGATCTTGCCGTGGTACATGTCGCGGACCTGGGCCTCGGTCAGCTTCTTGACCGGGTTGCTCGGGTGGACGACGACGACGAGAGAGTCCCGTGCCACGACATGCATGACCGCACCCTTGTCGAGTTCGGCCTGCTTCGGGTCACGCGAGGACATGCCGATGTCAACCTTCTCAGACAGCACATCGTTGAAGCCGACACTCGAACCGCCACCAGCGACGGTGATGTTCCATGACGGGTTCAGCTTCTTGAAAGCAGCCGCGAACTTCTGTGCGAGCGGCTGCACCGTGGTGGAGCCGGACAGCTTGAGGTTCACGCTGGCATAGGCGCCTTGGGGGACAGCGAGTGCCGCGAGCATGGCTGCGGCGACGGCAGCTGACGCGAAACGCTTGATTCGACCGAGATTCATCAGTGTCTTCATCCTCTCCTGATCGTCTTGACTAGCGGACGGTTACGAGCCGCGTTGCGGTGGGCGAGGGCGCCCCGAAGGAGCTGCCGAGGAACTTGGCGCTGACCGTGTATCGTCCGGCCGTCGGAAGCTTGGTCGTGTACTCGGTGCCACCCTCTTGGTCCGTCGTCAAGGTGACCGTCCTCGTGAACGCCGGACCCGGCCCTGCCGCCTTCCTGATCGTCACGCGTACGCGACCGGTCCCACTGTTCGGAGTGACCTCGAAAAGCGTCGTGAAGTTCGCTCCGCGCTTGACCGCGGCGGGGGCGGAGATCCTCACCCGCGTGCGTGTGTTCTTGATGATGCGCAGCGTGAACGGCTCGCTGTTGTAGGGAGCCCCGACCTTGGGGATGTAGGTGGCCCGGAGGACGGCCGGATAGGTGAGCGACTCATCGAGGTGCAGGTAGAAGGGCTCGATCACCGGCGCGGCCCCCGTCTCCTCGTTGGCCTCGACCAGCTGACCCTCGCCGTACTTGACCCATGCGTCATTGGCGTCGAGGGTATACAGTTCGATCTTGTCCCCCACCGTGACCGTGCCAGCGATGCCGGGCTGCACGGTGACTTCGGTGCCGTAGACACCGCGCTTTGGTGTCACGGACACCGTCAGTGCGTCAGATGCGACCACAGTGGCGGCCACCCCGAGCGCACATACCAGCACCATGACGGCCATCCAGACGGACCTGGTCCTCACTCGCATGAATCCTCCTTAGAGCTTGATATCGCGAGCAACGAAACGGCGGCCGGAGCCTCATTCGCTCCGACCGCCACGACCTTAAGCGAGCCCGTCAGCAAGTTGGTTGCACGGATGGCACTATTCCGTTACATACTCGGCGCACCTCGATGAACCGAAACTTTCACGCACCTGAATCAGGTGTTACACGACGAGCTTGCCGACCTCGGGAAAGTCAGTGACATAGACATCGTGCGGCGCGTCAGAATGCTCTTCCGTGAGATCACGGCCCGCTTGGTGCATACCTTCGTGGTCGCCGTCGCCCCACATAGCGCTTTCGGTCACGTCGTAAACGACCCCGTCGTACGCCACGTACGCGGGACGACCGTCGCGTCCGTCAAACTCAGCGAGTTCCTCAGTGGTGAATTCCTTCACGAGCTCCTCCTCAACAAGCGGGTCCAGAACCGTGACGGAGTATACCCGCGCGGCGGCGACAACACGCGGCGTACGAATCGATGAGCGTGCCTCACAGCAAGAACTCCGGAGCCTCAGGGGCGATGATCCCGTCACTCCTGCTCGAGCTTCGCCACCAACCGGTCGAGGTCTACGAAGATGCGTCTGCCCTTCGTGGTGACGACACTGTCTCGAGCAAGGGATGAGATGACTCGGCTCGCGGTCTCACGAGAGGTGCCGGCGAGCGTAGCTATGTCGTAATGCGTCATGCCTTGGATCACCGGTGCTCCTCGCGTCTCAAGACCGGCTGTCGCGACGTTGAGTATCACACGCATGACACGGTGGGTAGCATCATGAAACGCCATGTCCTCAAGACGAGCGATCGTGTGCCGCAAGCGCCTCGAGAGCGTGGCGATGAGCGACAGCGCCAGTCGCGGCTGCAGCTGGATCGCCGCGGAAAGGTCCTTGCCGTCGAGCGACAGGAGCTCGACGTCCGTGACCGCGATGACATCAGACGAGCGTGGCTGGCCATCCACCAAGGCCATCTCACCGAAATGCGCCGGCGCCTCAAGATAGTTCAACACGAGCTCGCGACCCTCAGGGCTCGCGATGGCCACCTTCACGCGGCCGGACACGAGCAGGAACATCGAAGTCCCGACCTCGTTCTGCCCCACGATGAACGCGCCCTTGGGGTAACGACGCAGCTGGACCATGTCCGCAAGGGCCTCGAGCGTGTCCGGCGCGAGGTCGGAGAACATCGGCACCGCTGCGAGACGTGAGAGGACCTGGCTTCTCGATGCTGTGGTGTTCATGGCTATCTCATCGGCATCTCAAGCTGTGACTTTAGACACAGTGCGTATGTGACGTGCACCACATACGGCGACGGGGCGGCCCAAGGGCCGCCCCGTTCCAACCGATCAGCGATTCCGCTGTGACCGACGTCTCACCATCAAGCGGCCTGTTGCGTCCGGGCCGAAGCACCCTCGTCGCGCAGGAAGTCGATCCACAACGGCACGAGGTGCGGGATGAGCTCCGGCAAGTAGGTCGGCATGAGCGAGTCCATCGTCTTCGGAAGCAGATCCGGCATGAGCGCAGCCATGTCCGCCGGCATCTCGCCGATGTAGTCCTCGACCTCGCGAATCATGTCGGGCATGACCTTGCCGAGGATGCCGGGCGCCATCGCCGGGAACATGAGCGGCATCATCTTCTCCATCATCGCAAGCCCGCCCGGTACGTGCTTCATCGCACGCATCATCGGCGCCATGCCGGCAGGCATCGCGTCCATCATCTGCGGGAAGATGCGCGTCATGAACTTCGCCATGTTCTCGGGCTGCATCAGGATGATGAACTTCTCGAAGTAGCCCCACATGTACATGGAGAACTCGGTGGTCTCGGGGATGTCGTAACCAGCAGCCTGTGCGACGACCCGCGAGAGATCGTCGATCTTCAGCGGCAGGTCGTTCTTGATGGCGGAGTCACGAAGCTGCACCTGACAACACGGGCAAAGCGCGACGACGGTGTCTGCGCCGATGTCGACCGCCTCCTGGAGGCGGTGCTTTCCGAGGACGGGCGCGACAGGCATCTCGCCGACAAGTGTGAGCACCGAGCCGCAGCACATGCCTTCCTCGCGGTTGTGCTCCATCTCCTCGTACTCGATGCCCGGGATGGCTTTGAGCATCTCTCGCGGGGGTTCGTAGACACCTTGGGCACGACCCATGTGGCATGAGTCATGGAAGGTGACCTTCTTGCCCTCGAACGGGTCACCCTTGAGCTCCAACTTGCCCTCCGCCAACGCAGGCGCGACCAGTTCCGAGTAGTGCTTGACCTCGAACTCATACTCCTCGCCACGTTCGGCCGCGAGTTTCGCGTAGAGCTCCTTCCAGACGAGGCCGCATGCAGGACACGACGTGACGATGGTCTTGGCGCCGCGCTTACGGGCCTCGGCCACGTTGTGCTCATAGATCTCCTCGAACAGATCCCACTTGCCTGCGACCTTCATCGGGATCCCGCAGCACGCCTCGTCCTTGCCCATGTAACCCACCGAATAGCCGGAGTCCTGGAGCAGGCGGATCGACGCTTCCGCGATATCGGTCTCAACGAAGCTCGCAGTGCAGCCCGCGAAGTAGAGGATGTCTGCTCGCTCGGGGATCTTCGCCGCGACGTCTTCCGGCACCCATGCGTCACGATGCTCGGCTTTGCCCGCCCAGATGTCACGCTCGCCACGCAGGGACGCAGCCATCATCTCGAAGGGCGGGAAGGTGCCGCGCTTCTCCTCGTTGACGAGCTTGCCGCGCATGTCCATCCAGTTGTGCTCGATAGGCAACTGGAGCTGGCAACGGGTGTTGCAGACCTCGCACGTGGTGCACACGAGGAACGTGTCGATCGCGGTTCGGTTCCACTCCTCGCGCCCTGCCATGACCTCGCGCAGGTACGCGTACTTGCCGCGCGGCGAGTGGCTCTCCCAGCCGCGGCCGGTGTACTGCTCGCACGTCGGCACGCAGTAGCCGCACCGCGAGCAGGCATAGGCCATGAACGCGACATCACCCGGGATGCCACGGACGTCCTTGGACAGGTCGCCGGGGCCCGCCGGGGGCTTCGCGGCGTTGGCTATGGGGCGCACGATCGGCTCGAAGACCGCAGCAGTGCCCATGAGCAGGTCGAGCATGCCGCCTGAGCCGTAGACCTTTCCGGGATTCAGGATGCCCTTCGGGTCGACGGACGACTTGTACGCCTTGAGCGCGGCGAGACGCTTCTCCCCCAGCACACTCGGGGCCTCGCGGCGGAAGTAGAGTCCCGTGGAGTACGCCGCACCGCCGTGCTGTTTCGCGATCTTGATCACCGACAGCGACAGCGCGAAAGCGAGGTTGAACGCGAACGAGCGCTCGTCGTGGGGGATGAAGCCCAGCAGCACGACCTTGTCGCCCTTGCCGACCATGCCCTCGAGGATGAATGGCTGGTCGAGCTTGGCATCGATGTCAGCGAGAACCGCCGGCATCTCCGCAAGCGGGACGACGACCTCGGTCGGGACTATCGACGGGCCGATCCGCTTCAGGCGCATCGGGGCGAAGCGCTGTTCCCACTCATGCTCGGCAGCCTCGGCGTCGAGCTCGCGACCGCCCTGGGCCTCGATGATCCCGGCGAGGTTCGCATCGATCGCTCCGCGACGAGACGCCGGGTAAGCGATGACCGCGAGGTACGCCTCGGGGATCTCGGGCTCATAGTGGGCGTGAGCCTCTTCGTACGGATGACCATGGCGATGCGGGAGCTTCTTCTTCAATCGTGTCGATTCAGGGTTCAGGAAGGTGATCGACCAGATCGGGAGCTTCTGGGTCGAGATGGCGGAAAGGGCCGCACCCAGCTTGGCCGCCGAATCGAACGCGATCAGCCGGTGGACCTCGTCCTCAAGCGGCCGAACGCGCAACTCGATCTCAGTGATGAAGCCGGTGATGCCCTCCGCATCGGCGACGTAGGCGAGCAGCTCCTCGCCTGCGAACTCCTTGACCTCACCGGTGGGAAGCACCACTCTGGCGGATACGACGTTGTCCTTGAACTGGCCGTATTCGTAGCTGCCGAAACCGGAACCGCCCTGCGCGAGCCAACCGCCGACGGACGAGCTGGGATAACTCGACGGATAGAGCCGCAGGGTCACACCCTGCTTCCGGATCTGCCGGTCGACCTGTTCCCAGACGGCGCCTGCCTGCGTGCGCACCGTGAGGCCTTCGGTGTCCACCGCCAGGACCTTGCCCCAACCCGAAAGGTCGACGACGATCGCCCCGTCCCGCGGCAGCACCCCGCCGTAGCCGCTCGTCGCCCACCCGCGCGGCACGAGCGGCACTCCCTCGCGCTGCGCGAGCCGCACGAGTTCGACGAGTTGCTCCTCGTTGCGGGGACGGACCACCGCCCCTGCGGTACCCGCGGGCACGAACGGTGCGACGAGGCTCGGCATGGCCCCGATGTCGAACGAATACATCTTCCGTTCGACCCGTGTGGTCCTCACGCGGTCCTCGCCACAGATCTCACGCAGTGAACGCTCGACGTGCTGACTGACAGCTCCCATGACAGGTATCGCTTCCTTCCATATGCTCCAGGCGAACCGGCGTTCGGCATGATGCCCCTAGGGGTATGTGAGCATGATACCCCCCTCGGTATCTTCGGTGTCAATACTCATTCAGGATTCCAATCGACCCCCCACCGGTGTCGCGTGGTACCATGCGACCCCGGGAGCCAGAAGGAGGCGGCGTGATCGAAGCCGTACTGTTCGACCTCGACGGAACCCTGCTCGACATCGACCTGCAGGTGTTCCTGCGCGAGTACTTCGATGCTTTGGGGCCCGCCTTGAGCGGGGTCCTCGGTGTCCCGACCGACGCGGTCCTCGATGCCGTCATGCAGGCGACCGCGGCGATGTGCGCGCCGCATGAGGGACAGACGAACATGTCGGTGTTCAACGAGGCGTTCACCGCAGCCACTGGTACACGCATCGACGCTCCGGATGTGCTCGACGCGATCGAGACCTTCTATCGCGTGACGTTCCCTTCACTGCGCTCCACGCACGGACCCCGTCCGGGGGCCGAGGAGTGCGTGGCGACCGCACGGGCACTGGGGCTGCGCACAGCGCTCGCCACGAACCCGATATTCCCACGAGTGGCGATAGTGGAACGCCTGAGATGGGCGGGGCTTGAGACCGGATCGTTCGACCACCTGACCTCGTACGAGACATCCGAGGCCTGCAAACCGCTTCCCCGCTACTTCCGGCAGATCGCCGAGGACCTCGGGGTCCCAGCGGAGTCCTGCCTGATGGTGGGCGACGACCCCATTCTTGACATGGCCGCCGCTGACGTCGGCATGCAGACCTTCTACGTGGGAGATGCCCCCGGCGTCAGTTCCCGCTGGACCGGATCACTCGCGGATCTCAGCGGACTTCTGACTCGCATAGTCTGAGGGTTTGGTGCCTTTCGGTCTCACGAAGGCCACCCACGCGCCGTCCGATCGCCGAGCGTAGCTGAACTCGAAATGGCCTCGGGTCTCGCGACGCAGGTCGATCTGGTAACCGAGACCGGCCGGTTCGTGATCGCACACGAGCACCAACTGGTCGGTCGACCCGATCTCAAGCAACTTGTCGACGATCGCGAACACCATCGCACGACGCAGCGCCGGATCGAACGTCCGGATGTCCACGACTATGTCGCCGCGATGCTTGGGCACGCGCCCTCACCCCTTGTGCGACGGCCCCCCTGCTGCCGGAAAGACCCATGCCGGTGGTCTTTCGCCTCGAAGCCCTCATTCACTGCAAGCATAACGCATCCGGCGCGCTGCGATCAGCAGACGAGCGTGCCAAGAGATATCGCAAGAGAGTCGTGGGCACCCGTCCTCGACGCAACGTGTAGAATAGCGTCCAGACGGGCGGGAGGGGTCGCTCAGGCCACCGTCGTCCATCCGGCGGACCGTTAGTCGACCAACGAGGGGGTCGCGAGGTCTTGGCTTCTTCGGGCAGAAGCGTTTGACGCGCAGACGACCGGGGCCGTGCGCCCCAACTCGCACCAACCTCTGACCACACAGCAGTTCAGGCGAACCCCGTGCGATGGCGCGCATCCGCGCCGACGTGCGGTCTTCGCGTTTCCAAACGAACCTGGGTCTCTGTGAAAGGGGGGGTGCCTGCCTGGTGACAAGGGTCGCGGAGGCCGCCGGGGCCGTCTGGTCCGCGCACCCTGCTGACCGTACCCATCGAATCCGAACGGAACGAACACAAGGAGGTGTATGGCATGGCGCATGAGGATCGAGCGTTCTACGACCAGCTCGCGGAACGCGGCGTGACCCGCCGCGGTTTCCTCAAGTTCTGCGGGTCGGTCGCGGCGATGCTGGGACTGTCCGAGACGATGGCACCGACCATCGCCGGCGCGGTCGAGGCCGCCGCGGGCTCGAAACTCTACCCCGCCGTATGGTTGAACGGCGGCGCATGCACGGGCTGCACCGAGTCCGCGGCTCAGTCCACGTACCCGGACATCGCGCAGATCGTGCTCGACATCCTGTCTCTGAACTACATCGAGACGGTGATGATGGCCACCGGCGAAGATGCCGACAAGGCGCTCTACCAGACCGCCGAGGCCAACGCTGGCAAGTTCATCATGATCTACGAGGGCACCGTCATGACGGGACTCGAGGGCAACACCCTGCGCGTCGCCGGCAAGACGGGGCTGCAGTTCATCGACGAGATCGCGCCCAAGGCCGCCGCTGTCGTCGCGGTGGGTTCGTGTGCGGTCGACGGAGGCTGGGTCAAGGCGGCGCCGAATCCTGCAGGCGGCACCGGCATCTCGATGTACCTCAAAGAGAAGGGCATCGCGACCCCCGTCATCAACCTGCCCACGTGCCCCGTGAACCCGGAGTGGATCGTCGCCATCGTCATCGACGCGCTGCTGCTCGGTGGCATCGACGAGAACGGCAAGGTCACTGAGGGTCTCGTCTCCAAGCTCGACCAGTTCGGTCGCCCGAGCTTCATCTTCGGACAGACCATCCACGACAACTGCCCGCGCCGCGGTCACTTCGAGAATGGCGAGTTCGTCTACCAGTTCGGGTCGCCCGAAGAGGCGAAGGGGTACTGCCTGTACCCTGTCGGCTGCAAGGGCCCGCAGACCCAGACCAACTGCCCCATCGTGCGGTGGAACAACCAGACCAGCTGGTGCGTCGAGTCCGGCGCCCCCTGTATCGGTTGCGGCAACTTCAACTGGGTCGACAACGGCGCCCCGTTCCTTGGCCGCATGCGCAAGATCGGCATCGGATCGGTCGGCGCGCAAGGCGGCGGCTGGGAGCCCGGAGTGCTCGGCGCCATCGCCGGCGGCGCCGTCGTGGGCGCGCTTGCCGTGCACGGCGTCGGCATGAAGGCGGCCGGTCGCATCGGCGAAGGCCCGGCCACCGAGCCCATGAAGGAGTACGACGCGAAGCGAGCGAAGAAGGGAGGGGGTAACTAGTGGCTGAGAACATCGTCATCGATCCCGTCACGCGCATCGAAGGACACCTTCGTGTCGAGTGCGCGGTCGAGGGTGGCGTCATCACCGACGCTTGGGTCTCCGGCGGTCTGTACCGCGGCATGGAGACCGTGCTCAAGGGCCGCCAGCCCGCCGACGCCTTCTACGTCGCTCAGCGCATCTGTGGCGTCTGTCCGATCTCGCACGGCCACGCGGCGACCATGTCGGCCGAGTCGGCACTGAACGTGACCATCCCCGCAGGGGCGCGTCTCGTCCGTAACCTCATCGAGGCAGGCGAGTTCCTGCACAGCCACATCCTGTGGTTCTACACGCTCGCCGCACTCGACTACGTCGACCCGGCCAAGGCTCTGGAGGCCGACATCGCTGAGACCTACGCGCTCGCACAGGCCGCCGGGACCTCCACGGCCAATTTCGGCGCGGTCCAAGCCAAGGTGAAGGCGCTCGTCGAGGGTGGCCAGCTGTCCATCTTCACGAATGGCTGGCTGGGACACCCGGGCTACGCCCAGGACATGCCCGCAGAGCTGCACCTGATCGCCGTGGCTCACTACCTCGAAGCGCTCGAGATGCAGGCCGAGGCATCGCGGGTCATCGCGATCATGGGCGGCAAGTTCCCCCACTTCATGACGTCGGTCCCTGGGGGCACCACCTGGGTGCCGACCGAGGAGAAACTCGACGACGTGCTCTTCCGCCTGCTACGCATCCGCGACTGGATCAAGAACACCATGATCCCGGACACGCTCGCGATCGCTCCCTACTACGCGGGCGCGCTGGAGTACGGCAAGGGCACGGGCAACTTCCTCGCTTGGGGCGTGTTCAACAGCGAGTCCATGGAGATGGTGGACCGCTACCTGCCCAACGGCGTGATCTTCTCAGCTCAGGGCCTGAAGGTCGAGGACGCCACCCCAGACAAGGTGCTCGAGTATGTGGAGCACTCCTGGTACAAGTCCGACAGCGGCTTGAACCCCCAGGAGGGCAAGACCCAGGCGGTCGACACGTTCCCCGGCTACGACGTCAACGCCAAGTACTCGTGGGCGAAGGCGCCTCGCTACGATGGCAAGGCCGTCGAGGTGGGCCCCTTGGCCCGCATGCTCGTGGCGTACCTGCGCGGTGTGGCCCCTGTCAAGTCGATCGTCGACACCGCACTCACCGCTCTGGGTGCGGCCGGCAAGCCCGAGGTCCTCGTCTCGCTGCTGGGTCGTGTCGCGGCCCGCAACCTCGAGGCAGCGGTCGTCGCCGACTGGGCCATCGAGTGGGTCAACGAGCTCATCGCCGCCGCGAAGGAAGGCGGCGTGGAGTTCTACACGCCAATCGAGCAGAACGCCGGCAAGGGCGCCGGTCTCTGGGAAGCTCCTCGTGGTGCGCTTGGCCACTTCATGAATGTCGAGGGCGGACTCATCGCCAACTACCAGGTGGTCACCCCCTCGACGTGGGACATCAGCCCGCGCGACGCCGACGGCGTACGCGGCGCGATGGAAGAGGCGCTCATCGGCGCCCCTGTGCTCGATGTGGAGCGACCCATCGAGGCCGCGCGCATCGCCCGCAGCTTCGATCCTTGAATCGGGTGCGGCGTTCACGTGACTGAACGCAAGACGGGCAAGACCGGAACCGTGTACACGCGTCAGTGGGGGGTGAGGTAGATGGCCCACAAACTCTACCGTGAGGCACACCCCATGCCCTTCGTCCTGACTCACTGGATCAACCTGCTCGCGATGTTCTTCCTGACGCTGTCCGGCTTCTACATCCACTTCCCCATCTTCCCGGGGTTCATGGGTGTGGCGCGCGGTACACACTTCTTCTGGATGTTCGTGCTGATCATCAACCTGACGCTGCGCATCGTGCTGGCGTTCGTGGTCAAATCGGCGAACATGCCTGACACACGCGAGGTGGACCTCGACATCAAGAACTGGCTGCCTCAGGCCGCCAACCGGCACCAGATGATCCCGTGGATCAAGTACTACCTGTTCCTGAAGAAGGACCATCCCATCTCGGCGAAGTACGGCGTCCTGCAGAAGATCGCCTACCTCGCGACGATCCCGATGACGTTCGCGGCGGCTTACACGGGCTTCTGCCTGTGGGGGCCGACTTCGGACTGGGGCTTCTTCCTCGCAGGAACCACGTGGGTCGCTGACCTGTTCAACGCGGGCGGCGGCGCGAGCCTGATGCCGATGCGGATCCTCCACTACTGGATCATGTGGGTCATCCTGATCTTCACGGCCGCCCACGTATACCTTGCGAACATCTACAACTTCGCTCCGTCGAAGATGATCTTCGCGTGGAAGGAGTCGGGCGACCACTAGGTCAACAGTCACACCGACAACGTCTTCGTGCATCGAGGGCCCCGGCGGATTCGCCGGGGCCCTCATGCGTGCCGCTCGCTTCTCAACCTGTTCAGGCCCGTTGCAGGACATCCGTCCATCGACCTCGAATGCAGTCATGTACGGGTACCCAGAGGAGTTGGTCTCACTGTTCGCGGAGCGTGTCATCACCCGGGTCCTCGGGGTCCTGAACCGGCGGTATCTCGCGAGTGACCCCATCGAAGACGGATCGCTGCCGGTCCCTGAGCCGGGCAAGAGCTATGTGCTGTACGCGCACGTGCCGTTCTGTGAGCGTCTGTGCACGTACTGCTCGTTCAACCGCTTCCTCTACAAAGAGGACCGTGCGCGCGCCTACTTCGCGGACCTCCGTTCCGAGATGCGCATGACCGCCGAGCTCGGTTATGACTTCCACTCGCTCTACATCGGAGGCGGAACCCCGACCATCCTGCCCGACGAGCTCGCCGCCACCATCGACCTGGCCCGCGACCTGTTCCCCTCGATCACCGAGGTGTCTGCTGAGACGAGCCCGAACCACCTGTGTCCGGAACTGGTGAGCATGCTCGATGGCCGTGTGCAACGGCTCTCGGTCGGCATACAGAGTTTTGACGACCGGCTGCTTCGGCAGATGGACCGGTACGGCAAGTACGGCAGCGGGGACGAGGTGTTCGAACGCGTGGTCTCGGTCGCATCGGAGTTCCCGTCGTTCAACGTGGACATGATCTTCAACTTCCCAAGCCAGACCGAAGACGTACTCGCACACGACATCGAGCGCGTGAAGCAGACCGGGGCGAACCAGACCACCTTCTACCCCCTCATGGCCTCTCCTCTGCGCCGCAGAGAGCTCGCTCAATCCGTGGGCGACATCGACTATCCGCGCGAAGCGCGGTACTACGAGCTCATCTGCCGTGAACTAGCTCCCGAGTTCAAGCCTGCGAGCGCCTGGACGTTCTCGCGCGACCCCTCGACGATGATTGACGAATACATCGTGGACTACCCCGAGTACGTCGGGATCGGCTCGGGCGCACTCTCCTTCCTCGGGTATCGCTCGTACGGCAACACCTTCTCACTCGGGAAATACCACGAGCGCATAACCTCGGGCCGGATGAGCGTCGTCACCCGCGGGAGACGCTATGGCTTGCTGGGCCGGATGCGGTACCGCTTCGTGACCGACCTGTTCGGGCTCAAGCTCGATACTCGACGCTTCCGACGGGACTTCGGTCTACCCGTCGAGGTCGGTCTGGCCGCAGAGCTCGCGTTCATGCATGCGGTCGGCGGCATCGCCACACACACGACCGACGAGATCACACTGACCGACAAGGGCCGCTATCTGCTGCTCGTGATCATGCGGGAGACTCTGGCACTCTCCAACGACGCACGCGACAGAGCCAGAGCCGAGCTTCCTCTTGACGAGCGCATCCTGCTGCTGGAAGGTGACACCTCGGCGATGGTTCCCGCGGAAGCGACTCTCGCCGCCTGCTGACGCGACGCTTCTCGAAAGGGCCTGATGACAGACGACATCCCCCGTATCCTCGTGATGGGGGTCGGCAACCCACTCATGCGCGACGAGGGCATCGGTCCTCGAGTCGCCGAGCTGCTGCTGGCCACCTATGAATTCCCCGGAAACATCGAGATCGTTGACGCCGGGACGATGGGCTACTCCATCCTCGACATGTTCCGGGGCGTCGACCACCTGATCGTCGTCGACGCAGTGCGAGATACGGGGCATCCGCCCGGAACGGTGCTCGTCTTAGGACCTGATGATCTGGCGGACAGCCAGGTCATGCACTCACTCCACGACGTCAAGCTGGTCGACGTGCTGGGCGCTGCGGCGCTCGTCGACCGGGCCCCTCAGACGGTCTGCATCGCCGTGCAGATAGATTCCATCGAGGAGTGGGTCCTTGAACTGTCACCGGCGTGTGAAGCCGCCTTGCCCTTGGCTGCCGGCGCGGTGCTCGACCAGCTCTCGGCCCTCGGCTTCGAGCCGAGCGTCCGCGACGGCGGGTCCGAAGTCCACAGCAGCATCATCGAGGCGCTCCGATCCTTCGCCCCCATGCCCGAGGAGTCGCTCACGCCTCAGTCGGACGACTGAACGTGCATCGCACGAGCTCGCCGGACCACACCGGCGATGCCTCCGATGTCCAGTCCGGCCCTCTTCAGCAGTTCATCGCTCGGTCCTGAGGGCTGGAACCCATCCACGCCATGGCGAACGAGCGGCACCGCCGCCCCGCTGTCCGCAAGCCACTGAGCGACAGAGGCCCCGAGCCCAGTGCGCACATTGTGGTCCTCGACGGTTACGATCACCGGCGTCGCACAGGCCATCTGCATGGCCTGGTCATCGAGCGCGAGCGGGCACGCGACGATGCCGACCCCGACCTCTGTCCCCTCTGCCCGCAGCTGGTCGGCGGCCGCCACCGCCGCACCTGCCACCGTCCCCATGACCAGCACGCTCGCATCCGACCCCTCACGGGCCCAGACGATGTCTCCGTACGTGAACGCGTAGTCCTCCCCGAACAGCGGCGACCCGTCCGAATCCCGGACCACCGGCAGCTTGCTGCGTCCCATCGCGACCGCCACGCAACCCTGCATGGCGGCAGCTGCCCGGATGGCCCGGTCGGTCTGGTTCGGGTCCGCCGGCACGATGACCTTCCACCCGAAGAACTCTCGGAACGCTCCGACGTAATCAAGACACTGGTGGGTCTTGCCGTCCTCACCCACGTCGAGCCCGCAGTGCGTGAGCACGAGTTTGAGCGCGGCTCCGTTGAGATCATTGAGACGCTGCTGGTTGTACGCCTCGTCCACACCGAAGACGCCGAAGTCGGCCCAGAACGTCAGTACCCCCCGCACGGTCGAGCAAGCCCCCGCTGCGGTGGCGGCGTTGTGCTCCCCGACCCCACATTGCACGAATCCCTCAGGACGCACGCGCGCGAATCCATCCGTCTTGACCGAAATGGCGAGGTCGCAGTCGAACACCGCGATGGGTAGGTCCGGATTCGCCGCGGCCAAGTCGACGAGTGCGGCACCCCATGCGCTTCGGTTGTCGACCCGCTCATCGGCCCCATACGTACGCGGATTCCCGGGCTCGACAGACACCACCGGTGTCCGATGCGGCAAGGGCTCGACTCCGCACTTCGTCGCGCGACGGACGACAGCGGCGGCGAGGGCTTCGGTGCTCGACCCGAGCTCGCTTGTCGCCCTCATGTACTCGTCCCGGGTGAGACCTCGTCCGTGGAACTCGGCCACCCCCTCCATGAAGGAGACCCCTTTCCCGATCACCGTGTGTGCGAGTACCACGCTTGGTACACCGTCATCGATCGCGCGCAAGAGCGCATCGTGGAGCGCGACCATGTCGTGACCGTCGCACTCGTACACCTGCCACCCGTCCGCCGCCCAGACCTCTGCGAGCGAAACCGGCATGACGTCTTCGGTGCGACCTGAGATCTGGATCCCGTTCCAGTCGACGACCGCAGTGAGGGCGCCAAGTCCCTCCTTCGAAGCGAGCCGCCTGGCTTCAGCGACCTGACCTTTCATCTGCTCACCATCTGACATCGCCACGAACGTGTGCCACTCCGCTCCGGTGAGCCGTGCCCCGATGGCCAGTCCGACACCGGCCGAGAGCCCCTGCCCTAGGTTGCCGGTCGACCATTCGATTCCCGGCACCGCGCGCTCGACATGACCCTCGAAGACGCTGCCGGTCTGTCGGAAGTGGGCCTCGAGCTCCTCAGGCGGGAAGAAGCCCGCGTATGCCAGCGCGGCGTACACACCCGGTGATGTGTGGCCGTGAGAGACGACGATCCTGTCGCGTCCCTCCCAGCGGGGCTCGTCGGGCCTCAGGCGCGCCGTACCGACGAGAAGGGTGTATATCTCCATGGACGAGAGCGAGCCGCCGGGGTGTCCCGAGGCCGCCACCGAGGTGGCGGTCAGCACGGTGGAGCGGGCACGGTGCGCGCGCATCTCAAGCTCGCGCAAGTCATCATCGGACAACGGTTCAGTCAAACCGGCGTTGAGCATGTGGCGCCTCGATTCGATGTGGCCAGGAGGAAGAAGGGAGCGTCTGACGCGATACACTGACATGGTCGTACTGGTCTCACCAGAGTATTCCCGACGAGAGGCAGCGAATGCGCACCGTGCTTGACACCGCCCGTGACGCGGCGCTCGCAGGCGGCGAGGTGCTCCGTCGACGTGCAGGAGACACCGGCATGGTGCGCTCCAAGGGCTCCGCCACTGATTTCGTGACGGAAGCCGACATCGCCTCCGGCGTCGCTGTGGTCCAGGCCATCCTTTCTGCTGATCCAAAGGCGCGCGTGCTGGTCGAAGAGCCCGAGGTGTGCGAACAGCTCGGTGTGGAGCCGGGGACCCTCGACGACGACGAGGTCTGGGTCGTCGATCCTCTGGACGGCACGACGTCGTTCCTGCACGGCTTTCCCTGTTACTCCGTCTCGGTCGCCCTCGTCCGCGAAGGTCGTCCGGTCGCTGGCGCCGTCCACAACGCGGCGTCCGCCGAGTTGTTCTCGGCTGCCGTGGGTCACGGTTCACATCTCTCAGGGACGCGGATAACCGTCTCTCGCGCGGCGAAGGTCTCCGAGGCCCTGCTCGTGACCGGCTTTCCCTACGACCGCGGCACCCCGCTCGACCGTCAGCTCGCGGTGCTCGCACGCTTCCTGCGCGCGCCCGTCCATGGCATCCGCCGAGACGGATCGGCAGCGGTGGACTGTTGCCACGTCGCCTCAGGGCGCGCCGACGGGTTCTGGGAGTACGCGCTCAAGCCCTGGGACATGGCGGCCGGAGCCATCATCTGCGCTGAGGCCGGTGCTCGCGTGACCGATGTCGCAGGCGAAGCGTGGACGACAGCGAGTGAGAGCATCTGCGTCGCCAACCCGACGTTGCACACTCAGATGATCGAGGTGATCGCAGCCGCCGAAGCGCTCGCCTAGTAGACGCGCTTCTCCTCCACGGTGTCCTCTTCCAGTGCGATCCCCCACTCAGCGAGGACCTTCGCGACACCTTTCTCACCGCTCTCGATGCAGTTGGGCAGACCGACCCCACGATACGAACCGCCGGCGAACGCGAGCCCCGGGATCTGGGCGCACCTCTCCTCGATCTGGGCCACGCGGTCAAGATGCCCGAGCGTGTATTGCGGCATCCCGCCCTCCCAGCGGAAGACCCGGGCGAACAAGGGCTCCGCGTCCGGATTGACGCCCACGATCGAACGAAGCTCTGAAAGCACCAGTTCCACCAGTGCGTCGTCAGTCCTGTCGAGCATCTCCTGGTTGTGCGGCCCTCCCACGAATCCGCGGAACAGCACCTTGCCCTGCGGTGCGCGGCCGGGCCACTTCGTCGACGAGTAGGTAGCGGCGAGCAGTGCCCTGTTCTCCACCAGCGGACACAGGACACCGAACGCGTCCATGTCGACGCCGACCTCGCCCTCACGAAACGCCACCGAGACCGTCGCAGACGACGAGGTGGGAATCGCGGCGAGGTTGTCCGCTATCTCAGCGTCGAGCTGCCTGGCGATGCGTTCGGCCGCCCACGACTCGGTGGCCACGATCAGCGCATCGCCCTCCACCTGGGAGCCGTCGTCGAGCGTCACCTCGAATCCGCTGGCCGTACGCACGGCCGCGGTCACCGTCACGCCGGTGCGGATGTTGTCACGGCCCGCTCCATCAGCCATCGCCTCCGGGAGCTCGGCCATGCCGTTCACGAACGAGGTGAAGAACGTGCGCGGCTTCTCGCCCGGCTTGGGCGGGTACTTCCTGCGCATCTCCTCGACCTTCTTGCGGGCAGCGAGGAAGCCGCGCATCAGTGACCCGTACGTCTGCTCCATCTCAAGAAGGCGCGGGAACGTCGCGGCGAGCGACATGACCGCGGGGTCGGATGCGTGAACACCGCCGACCAGCGGTTCAGCCAAGCGATCGAGGCACTCGCGACCCATGCGCCGGACCACGAAGCTCTCGAGCGTCTCGTCGTTGAACGCGCCGGTCGGCACTTCCTTCTTGGGAATCAGCAGGTCCATGGCCATCCGGAACTTGCCCGGCCATGAGAACAGTCCCGTCGTGGCGAACGGCACGAACTTGGTCGGCGCGAACATCATCACACCGTCCGGCATCTCGAACAGGCGGCCCCGCGAGAGGATCAGCGTCTTCTTGCGCGAGTCATCGGTCGGAAGCTCGTCATCGAAGATGCCGAGCAGCTTGGCGATGCGGTGAACGGCGGGCTTCTCTGTGAGGAAGCAATCGGGGCCGCCGTCCACGATGAAGCGTGCACCTGCCTTCACGGGGTCCCACTCGTCTGCGACGATCTCGGTGGCCACCTTGCCACCGACGCGACCGTCCTTCTCGAGCAACACGAACTCGATGTCATGTCCTTCATCGGCGGCGCGCCGGACCTTGTACGCCGCTCCCAGACCCGCGACCCCGCCCCCGATGATGATGACACGCTTCACGTGTGTACCTTCCTTCGTCGCGTTCCAGCACAGGTGCGTTGACGAGCGTCTTGCGTTGAGCGGTGGACACGCACTCGGCATCAAGCGCAGGTACGCTCTCTACCAGATGCGCTTCTCTTCCACCGAGTCCTCGGCCAGCGTGATGCCGAAGTCCCCCAAGACCTTGCTCACCGCCTTCTCGCCGCTCTCGAGACAGTTGGGAACGCCCACGCCGCGGTAGCTGCCACCCGCAAGACCCAGACCGCGCTGAGCGCCCACCGTCCGCTCGATCTCGTCAACCCGGTCGAGGTGGCCGATCGTGTACTGCGGCATGCCCAGCGTCCATCGGAACACGCGCGCGAACAGCGGCTTCGCGTCCGCCCTGAGCCCCAGCATCTCGACGAGTTGGGTGCGTACGATCTCGATGAGCTCATCATCGCTCTTGTCCATGATCTCCTGGTTATGGGGACCGCCGACGAAGCCCCTGAGCAGGACGCGCTCGGCCGGCGCACGATCTGGCCACTTGGATGAGGACATGGTCACCGCCATGACCGGGCGATGCTCAACGAGCGGCACCAGGATTCCGAAGAACCTCGTGTCGAACGGACAGTCCTCGGCCCGGAACGCCATCGGCACGGTCGCTGACGACGAGAATGGGATCGAGTCGAGCAGCTCGGCCAAGCGGGCATCAAGGTCCCCCAGCAACCGGCGGGTGGCCCACGCCGGAGTCGCGATGATGACGGCATCGCCGGAGAGTTCAGTGCCATCGGACAACGTGACGAGCCAGCTACCATCGGGCTGTCGCATGACGTGTGACGCGGCCACGCCGACACGGATGCGGTCACGTCCCGCTGCATCGGCCAGCCTATCGGTGAAGAACTGCATGCCGTCATGGAAGCTTGAGAAGAACGTGAAGCGCTTGGCGCCGGGCTTCGGCGGGTGCTTGCGACGCTGTTCCTCGACGAGCTTGCGCTGGTGCAGGAAGCCCCTGATCAGTGAACCGAACTGCTGCTCCATCTCCAGGAGGTTCGGGAAGGTCGCCGCTAGCGACATCTGCGCAGGGTCCGACGCATGGACACCGCCCACGAGCGGTTCTGCCAGCCGGTCGAGCGATTCGCGGCCCATGCGTCTGACGACGAAGCTCTCGAGGGTCTCGTCGTGCTGCTGCGCGGTCTCCCCCTCGGCCCACTTCTCCTTGCGAGGTATGACGAGGTCAAGGGCCATACGGAACTTCGCCGGCCACGAATACAGGTTCGTCGTGGCGAGGGGAACCAGTTTCGTCGGAGCGAACATCATGATGCCGTCAGGGAGCTCGATGAGCTTGTCCCCCTTCAGGATGAGCGTCTTCTTGTTCTCGTCGCAGGTCCGGACCTCATCGTCGAAGATGCCGAGCATCTTGGCCACCCGGTGCACACCGGGCTTCGAGGTGATGAAGGCGTCCGAACCGCCGTCGACGATGTAGCGCTCACCGGTCTCGGGGTCATCCACCAGCTCAGTGACCAGACATCCGCCCAGACGCTCCTCTCTCTCGATGAGCGTGAACGAGACGTCGTGTCCCGCATCAGCCGACCTGCGGACCTTGTAAGCGGCGCCGAGCCCGGCAACTCCACCGCCGATGATGATGACGTGCTTCATGTGTGTGAATGCCTCTCTACCCTGAGTCGTCCCGGGAACCAGCGCGTGCCGGCGCGCTGTGCTGATACAGAACCGGCCTAGAGCAACTCGAGCACGGACCTCGCCATGGCTTCAACGACGGCGTCGTCGTCATTGGGCGCAGGGGCCCGCATGAACTCCAGACCGACATCCAACGCATTGCCCGCAGCCACGATATCGAGGTCGTAGAGCGTCTCCATGTGGTCTGTCAGGAAGCCCAGCGGAACCACCACGAGTCCATGAGCGCCAGCACGTTTCACTGCTGCTATGAGGTCGTCGATGTCCGGGCCCAGCCAAGCGCCGGGCTTGTTCCCTTCGGACTGGAACACCAAGAACCACGGCCTAGGCGGCTCCGTCGAGCCGAACGCCGAGAAGTCCTCGAAGAGAGGAGGTCCCGCCGCCTCGCTTCCGGGATCGAGGCCGAGCTGCATGGTCACCTCATCGGCCACTCTACGCAGGCCGGCGACGTACGGATCATCCTCCGCCAGATCGCTCTCGGGGAGACTGTGCGCCGTGAACGCCAGGACGAGCCCTTCGTTGTTCTCGACCTCGTTCAGGGTCGCCGCCGCCGACATCGCGTAGAAATGAGCGAATTCGTCAAGCTCGGAGACCAACCCGGCCTCGACGATCTCCACTCCTCCCAGTTCAGCGACGGCCGCGTCGATCGCCTCGCGATACGCGCCGTGTGCGACCTTGCTCTCGAACGGCGACAGAGAGACCGTGACGACCCTCGTGCACCCCTTGTCCTTGAGGTCGCGGAGCGCATCGGCGATGTAGGGCTTCCAGTAGCGCATCCCCACCGCCACAGGGATCTCGTGCCCGGAATCGGCCAAGGCGCTCTTCAGCTTCATCGCGATCGCACGCGCGATCTCGTTGAGGGGCGAAGCGCCACCGATGGCCAGGTACCGATTACACACACGCTGCACAAGCTCCTCAGAGGGCTCACGCCCCATGAGGTTGCACATGAAAGGCGAGACGGCCTCCAGGCTGTCAGGTCCGCCGAATCCGGTGAGAAGCACTCCCGTGGACGCCATCGCGGTCACGCCTCGGCCCTGATCCGAGAGGAGTGCTCGTGCACGAGGCGCACCAGCGTGCGCGCCTTCTCGGGGTCGGTCGTCTTGTGGATGCCATGGCCCAGGTTGAAGATGTGCCCCGGGCGTGTGCCGACAGCCTCAAGAATCTCTATGACCTGCCGCTCGATCTCGTCGTCCGGACCGAACAGCGCCACCGGATCGATGTTGCCCTGGATGCCGAACCGCGGGTCGATGAGCTCCACGGCCTTCCTCATGTCGAGGCGCCAGTCCACCCCGACGATGTCTCCGCCCGCCTGCTGCACCAGATCGATCATCGACGTCGCACCGTTGGCGAAGTGGATGACCGGCACGCCACCTTCGACGACCTTGTCGCCGTGGGCCTTCACCTCGGCGAGCACACGCTTCGAATGCGGCAGGACGAACCGCTCGTAGTCACGCGGTGCGACGTAGCCCACCCACGAATCGAACAACTGAACGGCTTGCGCCCCTGCATCGATCTGGGCGCACAGGTAGGCGATCACGGTGTCCGCGAACTTGGTCATGAGCAGGTCCCAAGCAGCGGGTTCCGTCCACATGAGTGCCTTGCACTTCTCGTAGTCGCGGGTTCCGTGGCCCTCGATCGCATAGCTGGCGAGGGTGAACGGTGCACCAGCGAAACCGATGAGCGGCACCTTGTTCTCCAGCTCGCGCCGCAGGATCCTGATCGCTTCCATCACGTAGCCGGTGTGCTCGAGCGGATCGCTCACCGTGAGTCTCTCGACGTCCGCCACGGTCCTCACCGGATTGTGGATGACAGGGCCTTCGCCTTTGGCGAACTCGAGGTCAAGTCCCATGCCGTCGAACACCACGAGGATGTCGGAGAACAGGATCGCCGCGTCCACACCGATGAGGTCGACAGGCTGAAGCGTCACCTCGACTGCGAGCTCAGGCGTTCGACACATCTCGAGGAAACCGTGCTTCTCGCGGATCGCGCGGTATTCGGCCATATAGCGGCCGGCCTGACGCATCATCCAGATCGGGGTTCGCTCGGTGGGCTCGAGCCGGGCAGCGCGCAAGAAGAGGTCATTCATCGGCATCGCGTCGGATTCCTTTCGTGGTGCGTGCAAGATGAGGGCGCCATTACGCGGCGCCGGGTAGAGATAGTACCACGCTGAAGGGCCCCGCCTCCTCATGTGAAGGGTGCGGGGCCCCACAGAGCTCGCTTGGAACCACCCGGGCGTCTGGACCCTGGGCCGCTCCTAGTGGTCAGGAGCGGTATCGACGATGGTCTGGACGATGGACGGGTCGGCCAAGGTCGAGGTGTCTCCGAATGCGTCCATGTCCCGTTCGCCAGCCGCCACCTTGCGCAGGATGCGGCGCATGATCTTGCCGGAACGGGTCTTGGGGAGCTCGGGCACGAAGTGCACGAAGTCAGGCGAAGCGATGGGGCCGATCTCGTTGCGCACGTGGCCGATGAGAATCTTGCGAAGGTCGTCGCTCGGCTCCTCGCCGGCCTTGAGGATCACGTAGGCGTAGATGCCTTCGCCCTTGATCTCGTGCGGGAAGCCCACGACCGCCGCCTCCGCGACTGAAGCGTGACTCACCAGCGCCGACTCCACCTCAGCGGTACCCATGCGGTGGCCCGAGACGTTGATGACATCGTCGACGCGGCCGAGTAGCCAGTAGTATCCGTCCTCGTCCTGGCGGCACCCGTCGCCGGTGAAGTACTTGCCGGGGAACGTCGTGAAGTAGACCTCTTTGACGCGAGCGTTGTCCTTCTCGTCACCCCAGGTGTAGCGCAGCATCGACGGCCACGGGTACTTGATGCACAGACGCCCGCCCGAGCCCCGAGGAGTCTCGGTCTGGTCCTCGTTCAAGATGACCGGCTGGATGCCGAAGAAAGGCAACGTCGCCGAGCCGGGCTTCATGGGAGTGCAACCGGGGAGGTTCGTGATCATGTGGCCACCGGTCTCCGTCTGCCACCACGTGTCCACGATCGGGATCTCAGACCGGCCGATGTTGCGCCAGTACCACATCCACGCCTCGGGGTTGATCGGCTCACCCACGGTGCCGAGCACGCGCAGCGAGGACAGGTCGTACTTCGCAGGCCACTCCTCGCCCGCCTTCATGAGCGCACGGATCGCCGTAGGGGCCGTGTAGAACTGGTTCACGCCGTGCTTCTCGATGATCGCCCAGAAGCGACCGGCATCCGGATAGGTCGGCACACCCTCGAACATGAGCGAGGTGCCGCCCAGGCACAGGGGCCCGTAGACGACGTAGCTGTGACCGGTGATCCAACCGATGTCGGCGGTGCAGAAGAACACGTCCTCGTCGTGGTAATCGAACGTGTACTTGAAGGTCATCGTCGCATAGAGCAGGTACCCCGCCGTCGTGTGGACCACGCCTTTCGGCTTGCCGGTCGAGCCCGAGGTGTAGAGGATGAACAGCGGGTCTTCGGAGTCCATCCACTCGATCTCGCAGTGCTTCCCGATCTCCGGGCTGCGAACCTCCTCGTGGTACCAGAAGTCGCGCCCGGGCTCCATGTCCACACGGTTCTGCGTGCGCGAGACCACGATGACGCTCTCGACGCTCGGACACTCGTTGAGCGCCTCGTCAGCCATCGCCTTGAGCGGGACGATACGACCGCCGCGCACACCCTCGTCCGCGGTGATGAGCATCTTGCACTCAGAGTCCTGGATGCGGTCGCGCAGCGACTGCGAGGAGAACCCGCCGAACACGATGGAGTGGATCGCGCCGATGCGCGCGCACGCGAGCATGGCGATGGGAAGCTCGGGAATCATGGGCAGGTAGATCGCGACCCGGTCGCCCTTCTTGATGCCATGCTTCTTCAAGACGTTCGCGAAACGACAGACCTTGTAGTAGAGCGACTGGTACGTGTAGACCTTGCTGCGGCCCTCGTCACTCTCCCAGATCAACGCGGCCTTGTTGCGGCGCCATGTCGTGAGGTGCCGATCGAGGCAGTTGTAGGCGACGTTCGTCTTGCCACCGACGAACCACTGCACCCGCGGCGTGTCGAACTCCCACTCGACGACCTTGTCCCACTTCTTCTCCCAGTGCAGGTACTCCTCGGCCTGCTCGGCCCAGAAGCCTTCGGGGTCGTTGACGGAACGGTCGTACATCGCCTGATACTCGTCCATCGACTTGATCCACGCGCGCTCAGACACCCAGGCGGGCGGGTTGATGACGCGAGACTCGCCGGCCATGGACTGGATGGCAACAGACTCGTCGGTCATACCGTCCTCCTCTGCTACTCGTGGCACGCGGACGGGCGTGTCGAGGTCCGTTCCGCAGATGCCCCTCACATGAACAGTACGGCCCCACGCAGGGGCCGCGTCACACATACTACGGGCCTCACCCCCTCAAGCGGCCTTCCGAAACAGGTGGACGGCGCGCCATCGTCGGTCAACGGCAGTGCCGGTACCGATGGGCGACTCGCTACCAGAAGCGTGTTGCGAACCAGGGACATGTGGAGTATCTTCCTCGTTGTTGACAGGTTTCCCTTCCCTCACACCGCCGCTTCCGGGGGATCCGGACGGCAACCGGCAAATGGGCGACAGGCGACCGGCATCGCCCGTATCTGCGGTCACCAGGCAGACCGCGCGCCCGAGATGAGACTCAGGGGTAATTGCAGGGAAGGATTGAGGAAGCCCCGGCCCGAAGGCCGGGGCTTCCGGCTTCTATTCACGAGATCACGACCGCGATAGCCACGATCGACGGTCGATCACCGTCACGGCCGGCGGTCTTCCGCCTCCAGTCGCAAGGAGTCCATCAGGCGTCGGGTGAACGCCGGATCGTTCGGAAGGTCGACGTGCCGGACGTCCGCTAGAAGAAGCTCGGTTGATCGGGCCGGACCGGACAAGGCCACGCTGACCGCCCCGGCAAGCGATGTGTTGCCCGGCATCTCGAGCACGTCGCGCACCGCCCTCGGAATCATACCGATACCGACGATCGCTTCGGGATCAAGCGCGCCACCGAAGGCCCCGGCGACCCACACACGCGCCAAGCGGGCAGCGTCGACACCCGCAGTCCGCAAGACCGACTCCATGGCGACGCGCACAGCGGCCTTGGCCAATTGGACGGAGCGAACGTCGAGCTGGCTCAGAATCGGCGCGTCATCGCCGTCACCCAGCCGTACCATGCGCACTCCGTCCTCACCGGTGAACACGTCTGGCGACGCGGTATCAAGCAGGCCGTCCGCCCCCAGTGTTCCGCGAACACGCAGCTCAGCGATGCTGTTCACCAGCTCAGACCCCGTAAGCCCCCTCACCCCCTCGAAGGCCGGACCGGCCGCTGCCGACGCCACGGTCAACCGGCCGTGAGCCCATAGAGCGATCTCGGCGTTTGTTCCCACGTCGACGAGGAGCACGGGGTCGCGATGGGAAGCGACATCCAAGGCGATCAGACCGGCGAGCACGTCACCTCCGACGAACGACGCGATGGGTCCGAGGACCCGGAGCGTGGCCGAGGAACGCAGTGCCGCCCAACCAGGGTCAACGGTGTCGGGTGTCTCCGGGGCCACATAGGGAGCTGTCGCCAACGACGAGGAGTCGACCCCAGCCAACATCGCCGCCATCGCGCTGTTCCCGGCAACGACCGCCTGCTCGATGTCACCGACTGCTGAGCCACTCGCGAGAAAGAGCGCTTCAGCGACGGACTCGCGTGCGGCCGCGGTCAATGCGTTGGCTTCGCCTTCAAGCGCCACCGAGATGCGCGTCATCACATCCGCGCCGAACGAGGCCTGCCGGTTGGGCACGGTCGCCCGTCCGACCTCCCGACCGCCCGCCAGCTCCACGACAGCGGCACTGACGTTCGTCGTTCCCAGGTCGACACCGGCGACGAGTCGTGACCCCGTCACCCGCGGCCCACTGCTCACTTGGACGGAGCGTGCGGCTATGAGCGGCCGGACACGAACGGGCCCGACCACCCTCGCCCTGCAGGCCAGTCGCACTCCGGCGGGCGCGCGCGTAAGACCAGCGAGCTCATCACGGTCCGGCGGAGCAAGCGTGCCCTCGAGGACCTTCACGCCACACATACCGCAGACGCCTCGTCCGCCGCACGTCGCCTCGATGAGCACGCCGGCGGCTCGGCCGGCGGCAAGAACGGTCTGCCCCGTGTCAACCCAAGCAGTGGCCCCAGAGGGCTCGAAGGTCACCGGGTGCCGCGACACGTGGAGCTACTCATCCTCGAAACGAAGCATGCCAGGCACCATCCTGCGGCCTCCGAGGACATGGACGTGCACGTGACCGACGAGCTGTCCGGCGTCGGCGCCGTTGTTCACGATGACCCGATAGCCCGAATCAGCCACGCCCTTGACCTCGGCCACCTTGGGCACCGCAGCGAACAGCGCTCCCAGAAGGTCAGCGCCCATCCTGTCAGAGAGATCCGCGTGGTGCTCTCTGGGTATCACGAGCGTGTGGACCGGCGCCTGCGGTGCGATGTCGTCGAACGCGATCACGCGGTCATCTTCCCAGACGATGGTCGACGGTATCTCGCCGGCCACGATCTTGCAGAAGATGCAGTCAGCCATGGTCACTCCTCCCTCGCCCCAGGCGTTTCGGCTTCAAGCTCTCCGATGAGCATGGTCACCTTCTGTTGCGCATCGCTCAATCTGGCCTGCAAAGACTTCAGCAGGCCCACGCCACGCTCATATCGCGCAAGACTCTCTTCCAGCTCGAGCTGCCCGCCTTCAAGCTCAGCGACTATCCGCTCAAGCTCCGCAAGCGCGTCCCCGAACGGCATCTGCTCGATCTCGCGCGGTTCAAGTCCGCTCATGTTCTTCTCCATCCTCGACCCCGACGACATCGCACCTGATCACTCCATCAGACACCCGTACACCGAGCTCATCCCCTGCTCTGACCTGTCTCACACTGCGTATGACAGTACGGCCGTCCTTCGCGAACGTCGCAGACCATCCCCTTGCGAGGATCGCCAACGGCGAGAGGTCCTCGAGTCTCGCAGCCAGCAGCGACGGCCGCGAAGCGGCACGCTCGACCATCCGGGGACCGGCCGTCAACAGACGCTGACGCACGTACTCAACACGCTGCGAGTCCCGGGCCAGACGCTCAGGGATGGCGCGCCCTAGCCGCATGCCAGCCAGATCGAGCGCCTGCGCCGCCGTCCCTAGAAGAGCGTGCGGGTCCGAGAATGCAGGCCTCTGCGCGACGCGCGCCACTCGATGTGCATCGCGTGCCACGCGATGCTCAAGGGCCCTGGCCAGGGAACGTCGGTCGCGAGAGAGCATCGCGGCGACGTCTACCAGATCAGGTGCCACAGCCTCAGCCGCAGCCGTCGGCGTCGACGCACGAACGTCGGCGACCATGTCCGCGATGCTCGTATCGGGCTCGTGCCCTATCCCCGTGACGACTGGCGCCGGACAAGAGGCGATCGCTCGGGCGACCGTTTCAGTGCTGAACGGCATGAGGTCCTCGTAGCTACCTCCCCCGCGGACCAGTACTATGACGTCCGGCCCTGCCGCCGAGGCGACGGTGAGACCCTCGATGATGGCCTCCTCGGCTCCCTCCCCTTCGACCTGGACTCCCGCGAGCAGCACCTCCGCCAATGGATAACGTCGCCGCAGTGTGCGCAACACGTCGTGGACGGCCTTACCCCTCGGCGATGTGACCACGGCGATACGCTCGGGGTAGCGAGGGAGCGGACGCTTTCGCGCTTCGGACATGAGTCCTTCGGCCTCGAGACGGCGAGCGAGTTCTGCGACTTGGAGACGCAGACGGCCCTCTCCCGCGAGCTCGAGGCGGCGCACCGTGAACTGCATCCGCCCCTTCGGAACGTAAGCGGAGAACTGCCCGGTCAGCTCGACGAGCATCCCGCATGTGAGCGAGATGCCCGAAGCCGCGTACGCGTCTCGCCACATCATGCAGGGCATGGCTGCGGAACCATCGCAGATCGTGAAGTACGCGGCCTTGTACCCCGGCTTGTCGTTGAACTCCGAGACCTCTCCGACCACGCGGACGCGCACCGTCTCCAATGCGCCTTTCGCCCGCGTCATCGCCTCTGTCACCGACAACGCCCTGTCGTCGTCCAACCGGCCCCTCCCCTTGAGACACACTGGCTGATTCTAGCAGCGGCCACTGACGGTCGTTCACACGACCCGACAGCGGAGCGGTCCGGGTCAGTCCCGACGCGCCAAGCCTATGTAGTACAGGAGGTTCAGGACCGAGATAAGCGCGGCAGCAACGTACGTGAGAGCGGCGGCGGTAAGCACCTGTCGCGCCCCGCCCACCTGATCGGGCGAGATGAGACCGCTGACTTCGAGGTTGGCCAACGCACGCCTGCTCGCGTCCAGCTCGACGGGCAGCGTGACCACTTGGAACAGCACGGCGAACGCGTACCCCAGGATGCCGAGCCACAGCAGACCGGAGATGCCCACGATCAGACCGAGGAAGATGAGTATCCCGGCGGCGCCGGACCCGAAGTTGACCGCGGGCACGATGGCGGTGCGCACCTTGCCCCAGACGTATCCCTCGTGGTCCTGGATGGCGTGCCCGGCCTCATGCGCGGCCACGCCCGCTGCGGCCACCGAAGGTTGCCCGTACACCGCCTCAGACAGCGCGAGCCGCTTCGATCGCGGGTCGTAGTGATCACTGAGGTTACCCGGGACGCGGACTATCTCCACGTGTTGCAGACCCGCCGAATCCAGTATCCGCCTGGCGATGTCCACTCCCGGACGGCCACTCGCGAGCGGAATGCGGCTCCACTTTCGAAAGGTCGAGTTGATGTAGCCCTGGGTACCCAGGCCGAGCGCGATGGTCACCGCCATGAGCAGCAGGTATTGAGGATCGAAGTAGAACATCAGGCCTCCTCGGGTCTGAAGGATCATTCCCCTGCGGACTCGCGCCAAGCGAGAGACATGCCCGTCGTCTCAGTCTCGGCGCTCTATCACGAGTTCTCCATCGCGAAGCGACAGGGCCAGGGATCCGTCCAGCAATTCAGACAACTCGCGGCCGACCATCTCCTCGCGCCATCCTTCGAGAAGCGGATGTCCGTCCCGTTCGCCGGCGGCCAACCGCTCAAGCTCATCACGGGACGCCAACAGAGGCATCGCCACGCCGTTCTCCCGCGCTCGCTTGCGCACCACGGCCACCATGAGGTCCACCGCAGCATCCACATCGCCGACGGGCCGGCGACGCTTCCCGAGGGACGGAAGCTCGTCGTCAGGAACGGCAAGGCCACGAGCGACCGCGTCCAGAAGCGAGGAGACGGCCGCTTTGCCGACCTTGTCCGTCACGCCGCGTATCGCGTGCAGCTCCGTCTCGCTCCGTGGGGCGCGGCGTGCGACTTCGATGACGCTCTCGTCACCCAGGACCCACCTCTTGGGGATGTCGCGACGCTGAGCCTCCATCTCCCGCCAGGCAGCCACCTCACGTGCGACCGCGAGCTGACGGCGGTTGAGTGACGAGATGCGCTTGACGCGGCGCCACTGGTCTTGAGGTGCGACCACGTAGCTCGAAGGGTCCTCCATCCTCGCGAAGTCGGCGGCGAGCCACTGCAGTCGACCCGTGTTCTCGAGCTGCTCTCTCAATCTGTCGTACGCCGCCGGCAGGAAGCGGACGTCGTTCAAGGCATACTCGACCTGGGTGTCTGAGAGGGGCCGCCGTGCCCAGTCGGTATAGGAATCGCCCTTGTCAAGCTGCACCCCCAGAAGGTCAGAGACCAGAGCGCCGTAGCCGACCTGCTGTGGGAATCCTGCGAGCGTGGCTGCGATCTGCGTGTCGAACACCGGCGCGACCGCACGGCCACACGAACGGAAGAGGATCTCGAGGTCCTGACCGCCTGCGTGCAGGACCTTCATCACCTCGGGGTCCAGCAGGATCTCGCACAACGGCGAAAGGTCATCAATGGCGAGAGGATCGATTATCGCAGCGGTCTCGTGGGTGGCCACCTGGATCAGGCAAAGACGGGCGTAGTAGGTCTTCTCGCGCATGAACTCCGTATCGATGCCCACGACGTGCGCGCCGCTGATGCGGTCGACCAGCTTCGCGAGGCCCTTGTTGTCAGTGACGAACATCTCACCTTGTCTCACTGGTGTCCGGTCTCCGTCGTTTGAAGGGAAAGTGGCTACTATGGAAGGGTAGACGAGGAGCGCGCCGGTGACGAGGCGCTGCTGCGCGACCACGGAGCCGAAGACGTCATGCGAGTGCTGGTCATCGTGAACACCCGGGCGGGAAGCGGCGGCGCCGGCCTGTTCGACTTCGTCCGCGCGCTCGGTGGCGTCGGCGCCGAGGTCGTCTTGCGCTTCTCAACCGAGGACGTACCACTGGCGGGCCTGGCGGCCGACGCGCGCGAATTCGACCGCGTCGTCGCCGTCGGTGGCGACGGCACCTTCTCAACGGTGCTCTACGAGGTGCGCGACTCGGGAGTGCCGGTCCTGCCCTACCCGGCCGGTACCGCGAACCTGCTCTCACTCAATCTCTCCTTGCCGCCTGACCCACGACTCCTGGCCCGACTCACGCTCGAGCAGACTCCTGTCACGTTCGACCTGGGCGAGCTCATCCTCCCGGGGCCGAGTGGCACCGACAGCCGGACCGGTTTCGCCATGGCGGCAGGCGCCGGCTTCGACGCCGCGATCATGCAGGCCGCACAACCTTTGAAGCCCACACTCGGAGCGGCAGCCTACCTGCTGGCGGCCGTGTCGAACCTCGCACCCACGGTCTCCGAATTCGAGCTCGTCTTGGACGGCGAACATGTTCACACCGATGGAATCGCCGTTCTGCTCGTCAACTTCGGTCGCATCCAGTTCGACCTCACCATGAGTCGAGGATGGGACCCGCGGGACGGCAAGCTCGACGTCGTCGTGTTGCGGACGAAGAACGTGGCAGAGCTCATACCGGTCGTCTTCGCCGCGATGCTCGAGCGCGTCGTCGAAGGGGTCGAACGCAACCCGAGTGTCGACGTCTACACCGCGCGCGAGATCGAGCTGTCCGCCTACCCCCCTCTTGCGATGCAGTATGACGGCGAGATCATCCCGACGCTCACACCGTGCGCGGCGCAGGTGCTCCCCGGGGCAGCGACACTCATCGTCGGCCCTGACTCCCCGTACGCGTCCTAAGCCGTCGCACCTTGCGACGCCCTCTTGCGCTGCAGGTTCGCTTCGTAGCGTATCTGGATGAGCTCGACGCCGAGTGAGAAGAACATCGCGAAGTAGACGAAGCCCTTGGGGATGACGAACTCGAGCGCTTCGGCGGTCAGAAGAGTGCCGATCATCAGCAGGAACGCCAAGGCGAGGATCTTGAGCGAGGCATACCTGTTGATGAAGTCAGCCACGGAGTCGGCGAACACGACCATGACCGCCATGGCCACGATGACGCCACCCACCATGACCCACAACGCGCGCGCCATGCCAACCGCCGTGATGACCGAATCGAGCGAGAAGATGATGTCCATCACCGCGACGTTGGCGATGACCGCCCCGAAAGACGCCTTGCCTTGCGCGTGGACCTCTTCCTCCCTCAACTCGACCTTGTGATAGATCTCGCTGACCGCCTTCCAGATCAGGAACAGTCCGCCCGCCGCGAGGATGAGTGAACGCCCGGTGACCTCGAATGGCGCGCCGTGCACGTGGATGAAGCCGATCTCGAACAACGGCGTCGTGAGGCGCGAGATCCACGTGAGCGAGAAGAGCAGTAGCAGTCTGGTCCCCAGTGCGGCAACGAGCCCCAGCTGGCGCGCCAGCTTCTGCTGCTCTTCGGGCAGGCGGCCGGTCAGGATCGCGATGAAGACCAGGTTGTCTATGCCCAACACGATCTCGAGCAGTGCGAGCGTGAGCAACGCGACAAGGTTCTCCACACTGAAGACGGCGGCCAGATCCATATGTCCCCTCCAAGACGAAGCGACGGCCTCGGCAAGCCGCCGAGACCGTCACGAAGTATACGAGATGGCCAGCTTCGTGGGGCTACCTGTTCGAGAGGTATTGGATGATGGTCGCCTTCTCGTCAGCGCTGATCACAAGGCCGTTCTTCTCCATGCGCTCGACGGTGGCCGTCCAGCCGGCCTCGTCGTAGTCGGCGCTGTCGACCCTGTCGAGCGTGTGACACATCGTGCACTTCTGCTTGACAAGCGCCGCTTCAGGGCTGTCCGAAGCGGGCTGCTCCGTGGTAGCGGGCTCCGTGGCAGCGGGTTCACCAGCGGTTGGCTCGACGGGCGAAGAGCAGCCGGTGAGAAGAACCGAAGGCAACAAGGCGACGACGAGAATGAACACAAGGGTCAGGCGAGCGGCACGCGACATGGCGTCCTCCTATGCGATCTGATGAAGCGGACCCGGTGCTACCTGTGGCGTGTATACCCGCAACACGGGCGCAGAGATGCACGCCACTGTGGAGCACTTCCGGCAGATCAACCTCGTTCGTGGGGCACTCCGGCCGCATCGAGCATGGCGCGCAGGCCGTCCACATGAGAGGCCACGCCCACATTGAGGAACTGCCGCTCGACCACGACCTCGCCCGTGGCGGTGGCGTGACGCGCGTCGAACCCGAGGTCCAGGCTCGCGGTGTGCGACTGGATGCCGACGACACGGCCATCGGCATCGATCAGTGGTCCGCCCGACTGACCACGCAGACCCGGAGCGGAGACTTCCACGAACAGCGCAGACGATCCGTCGCCCGCCACGTGCCTGTTGAAGCGAGCGACGATACCGCTTTGTGTGAATCGCGGAACGGGAAACGCCCCTTCCGCAAGGGCGAAGCGTGCCCGTTCGGCATCCCACGCTGTCTGGACCGTATGGAACGGGAACCCCACGAAGGCCACCGACTCGCCCTGTCGGAGAGGACGCCGCCCCACGTCGCGCAGCACCGGCGGCTCAGGTAGCCAGCCGGGCTCGAACGGCTCGAGGCGACCGATGGCGAGGTCGGCGGTGCGATTCACCGTGCCCCCGACCAGACGAGTCGAGACACCCTGCATGACCGCCCAGATCTCATCAGCGGCAACCACGCGTTTCGCATCGGCGTCAACCGCTTCAGGTGTCTGTACGCCGGAGACGACGGCGCCGCGCGCCGCGAGCAGCTCCTCAACCACGTGCGCCGATGTCACCACCCAGCCTTCGCGATTGAGCACGATGAAACTCGCGACGGTCGACGACAGCGAGCCATCGGCATGGCGGCGGAGCGCGACGTACGGGAAGGTGAACCTGGATGCGGTCTCAACAGCGTCGGCGAACATGAACGCCTCCCACGAAGTGGTGTGGCCCCGAGCATACAAGAAAGCCCGCCCCGCGCTGAGGCGGAGACGGGCCCGTGATGTCCGAATGGTGGGCGCTAGAGGATTTGAACCTCTGACCCCTTCCGCGTCAAGGAAGTGCTCTCCCCCTGAGCTAAGCGCCCATCCGGTGTTGTCAACGCCGTCCTGAAAGGACAGCGGACGATAGTTTACCAAAGCCTCGCATCGTGGCTAGACCCCAATCCGCCGAGCGGGCGATGATGCGGCAAAGTGGTTCTTGCACGCCCCATACCCAATCGCTAGACTAGCCGTTGCGCGCGGACGTGGCTCAGCTGGTAGAGCACAACCTTGCCAAGGTTGGGGTCGCGGGTTCGAATCCCGTCGTCCGCTCCATCGCACCTGATCGGAGGTCGGTCTTCGAGGCCCGGTGGCCCTCTTGAGGCCGACCTTCGTGGCTTGAATCGGCGCACCAGTGCGCCCACATACGGCGACGTGGCCAAGTGGCAAGGCAGGGGCCTGCAAAGCCCTTATCCCCGGTTCGAATCCGGGCGTCGCCTCCAGGATCCGAACTGCGGAAACGCAGTCACGCACGGTGCGGCGGGCGGTCATCTGACCCCCGCCGTGTGCACTTCATGTGGTCGAAGACATGCGGCCCGCGCCTGAGGTCGCTCCGCCGACCCGCGGCCGAGTCGACTGGTACACTCACACGCGGCGGAATCGCGTGCCGCCCGTCACCGCCGACCGGAGGATGTTCGTGCGCATCGGATTCTTCACCGATACCTACACGCCGCAGATCAACGGCGTGGTCACATCCATACAGCTGTTCAAAGACGCGCTCGAGCAGCGCGGACATGAAGTCTACGTGTTCGCCCCGACGCCCGAGCACGAAACCGACGGCGTCCGGATCATCCGGTTCCCCTCGCTGCCCTTCGTGTTCCAACCGGAGATGAGGCTGGCGACACCGATCTCTCTTGACGCCTGGCGAGTGCTCGACGCGGTCGACCTCGACATCGTCCACTCGCACGACCCGTTCGCGATCGGGCTTTACGGATTGAACGTCGCTCGTCGCTCGAAGGTCCCGTACGTCCATACGTACCACACGCTCTACCCCGAATACGTCCACTACGTCTGGGAGACCCGCCTCACGAGAAAGCTCGCTGAACGGCTCTCGCGTGACTTCTGCCAGATGTGCACGTCGATCGTCGCACCCTCGACCAAGATCGAACGTCACCTCAGGGACTGGGGTGTGACGGTGCCCATCGACGTGATCGCGACCGGCATCGACACGGAGCGCTTCCGTGTGGCCAGCGCAACGGCCTTGGAGCGGGTTGCGGGCCTCATCGACCGCAAGCCCGGCGACAAGGTCCTTCTGTTCATGGGGCGGCTCGGGCGCGAGAAGAACGTCGAGCTGTTGCTCAGGGCCCTCTGGCACACGCGCGACCCGCATATCCGTCTGGTGGTCGCCGGCGATGGACCCCACCGCTCCGAGCTTGACCAGATAGTCTCCGAGCTCGACCTCGCCGAGCGAGTCACCTTTCTCGGGTACCTGGACCGCGAATCAGTCGTGGCCGCCTACCACCTCGCCGACGCCTTCGCCTTCGCCTCGACGAGCGAGACGCAGGGTCTCGTCATCGGTGAGGCGATGGCCGCCTGCCTTCCGGTGGTCGCCGTCGAAGACCGAGCGGTCGAGGACTTCGTCATCAACGGACGAACGGGCATCATCGCGCCAGCACGGGCCGAGGATCTCGGGCACGCGTTCGACCTGCTCATGAGCGACGAGGCACGGCGGCGCAGCATGGGCAAGGCCGCCTGCGAACGTGCGGCACACTTCTCCATCGCGCACCAAGCGGAGCGCCTGGAGCACCACTATGAGCGCGCGATCGAGTGTTACCAGCCCCGCCGGCGCTTGGCGCTGCCAAGACGGCGGCGGGACTCGGCGGGCGGTTCGAGACTCAGCTCGCGTACTTGAGCTGAACGCGACGCGCCTGCTCCAGTCGATTGAGGCCACGTTCGAGGTCGCGAGGGTCGCGGATGTTCTCCACCGCCCATTTCACGATCTCGGTGGGAACGTTGGGGTAGCGCTTGCGCGCCTGTGCGAGGGTCATGGCTGCTCCTGAGTGCTACGACGAATGCTACGACGGTACGGTATTCGATTGACCCGCAGGCTTCAGTGTGAACCTGAGGTTGAGGTTTCGTCAAGAGGAAAGGCCCGGGTGCGCTCCCGGGCCTTTCGTTCGCTTCGTTCCTCGGTTCGTCGATCAGAACCAGGGCTTCTGTCCCGCCACGTAGGTGGCATAGAACTCCTGGTCGGACTTGGTGAGGTAGATGACGCCTTCGATGATCCCGATCAGGCCGATGACGCTTGAGACCAGACCGAAGGTCAGCCAGCCCGCAAGCCAAGCGACCAGCATGATGATGCCTTCCTTCTGGTATCCCAGGTAGAACTTGTGGACACCGAAACTGCCAAGCAGAATCGCAAGGATACCGGCGACCATCTTCTGCTTGTCCCCGGCAGGCGCCGCGGCCGGTGCCGCGTACCCAGCCTGAGGAGGAGGTGGAGGCGCCGCATAGCCCGGCGCGGGTGGCGGCGGAGGCGGAGGTGCGTACCCGGGTGCGGGTGCGGGCGCCTGAGGTGCCGGCGGGGCCGGTGGTGGTGAAGCGGGCGCATCCATCGGCGGGGCGGGCGGAGCAGGCTGCTCAGGCACGGCCTCCGCCGCCGGCTCCGGTGAAGCCGGGGCTGCGGCCTGCGCCTCGGCGGCGGGCTCGGGTGCGCTCGGCACCTCGGGCTCGGCGGGCTGATCGCCCATGGGGTTGGTGCTCTCGTCGGTCATGGTCCCTCCCACTCAACAGTGTGCGGACACTTCCTTCATAGCCCTCAGTGACCGAAGGCTAACGCAACCGACACGAACCACTTTGCACCGGGGCGAATCGTCACCCTTCTCCCCAACGCCTGAACAAGTCGTGTTCGATTCCCAGAACATCGAACACCTTTCCTGCGATGAATGATACCAAGTCGTCGACCGTCTCGGGACGCTGGTAGAACGCAGGCATCGCCGGCAGGACGACCGCCCCCGCCTCCGTCAGTGCGGTCAGGTTGCGAAGATGCACGAGCGACAGCGGCGTCTCGCGTGGCACGACGACCAGCGGACGTCGCTCCTTCAAGGCGACGTCGCACACGCGCTCGGGGAGGTCCGCTGCGAGACCGGACGCGACACTCGCGCAAAAGCCCATGCTCGCGGGAGCGACGATGACCGCGTCCAACGGATACGAACCACTCGCGATCGGGTCGAACAGGTCAGTCGGGTACACCACGCGAACCCCCTCCGCCGAGGGCAGCTCGAGAAAGTCCGCGAGTCTTGCCGCCGCGCTCGCCGCATCTCCCGCGGAAAGCTCGAAGCCGAGCTCGCACGCACATACCTTGCACCCCGCATCAGTCGCGCAGAACACGACCTCGTGCCCGAAGAGGACCAGTTGCTCGGTGATGCGCATGCCGTAGGCACTCCCCGATGCTCCCGTCATGATGACCGCGATCCGCGCCATCTCTCCTCGCCTCTCTCTACAGCAACCGGTCGAGGACCGCGGCGGTACCGCCCACGACCGCGATGACACCGTTGACGGTGAAGAACGCCGCGTTCACGCGCGACAGGTCGTCAGGGCTCACGATGAAGTTCTCGTAGGCCAGGAGCCCTGCGGCGACACCCACTCCCGCGAACCACAGCCAGCCCGCGCCCGCCAACCAGCCACCCAAAGCCAGTAGGACGACCGTCAGGACGTGGGCGATACGGGTCTGCATCAGTGCCGCCCGGACCCCCATGTCCGCCGGCATCGAGTGGACTCCGTCGCGGACGTCACACTCGACGTCCTGCGTGGCGTAGATGATGTCGAAGCCCGCGGTCCACAGCACGACCGCGGCACCGAGCACCCAAGGTGCGGGATCGGACATCGGAGCGCCCACTGCGACCCATCCACCCACGGGAGCGAGACCCAGGCACAGACCCAACCAGTAGTGGCACAGCGGCGTGAAGCGCTTCGTGTAGGGATAGATGAGGAACGCGAGCAGCGGTATCGGCGACAGCCAGCGTGCGATCGGTGCGAGCTGCCAGACGCCGAACAGATAGGCAGCAAGCATCACCACTGCGAAGAGCCACAGCTCCCATGCCTTGATGAGACCGGCGGGTACCGCGCGGTTCGCCGTCCTCGGGTTGCGCGCGTCGATCTCTTTGTCGATCGCCCGGTTCAGCACGAAGGCGAACGCGCGAGCACCGACCATCACCAGCGTGATCCAAAGCAGGGCCGTCCATGAAGGCAAGAAGTCAAGTCCTTCACCGGGCCTGTAGCCCGCAGGCCCGGGGACCAGCAGGTCCGAGATCGGGGGCTTCAAGTATGCCGGCACGGTCGGACTCGTGGGATCGTAGCCAGCACCGACCACCGCTGCCCCGAACAGCGCGCCGATGTAGGCGTACGGCAGCGCGAATACGGAGTGCTCGAACTTCACCAACTCGAGCAGCACCGCGAACTTGTTGACCTTCACCTGCTTCGGCTTCGGTCTCTTCGCCTTGATGCCACTCACAGGCCCAGCTCCGTCCACATCGCGTCGACGCGCGCCTTGACCTCGGAATCCATCTCAAGCGCGTCAGGCCACTCGCGCTCGTGTCCCTCGTTCGCGATCGGGCGTGTCGCATCGATGCCCATCTTGTAGCCGAAGCTCTCGAAGTTCGACGAGTGGTCGAGCCGGTCGAGCGGCCCCTTGCTGATGAGGATGTCGCGGCTGGGATCGACGTTGTTGAAGCAGCGCCACGCCACCTGTGAGTAGTCGTGGCAGTCGACGTCCTCGTCCACGACGATGACGTACTTCGTGAACATCATCTGCCCCATCGACCACGCGAAGTTCATGACGCGGAACGCCTGACCGGGGAACTCCTTCTTGATCTGGAAGATGGCGCAGTTGTGGAACACGCCCTCGAGCGGTAGGTCGTAGTCGATGACCTCGGGCATCATCGCACGGACGACGGGCAGGAAGATGCGCTCCGTGGCCTTCGCCAGGTAGCAGTCCTCCATCGGGGGTCTGCCGACGATCGTCGCAGGGTAGATCGCGTCGCGACGCATCGTGATCGCCTCGACGTGGAACACCGGGAAGTAGTCGGCGAGCGAGTAGTACCCGGTGTGGTCGCCGAAGGGCCCCTCCCAACGCGTCTCGTCGGGATCGCACCAGCCCTCGAGGACGATCTCGGCGTTCGCGGGCACCATGAGGTCGTTGGTCAAGCACTTCACAACCTCGACGGGCTCTCCGCGCAGGATGCCGCTGAAGAGGTACTCGTCGATCATCGGAGGCACCGGCGCGGTAGCTGAGAAGATGGTCACCGGGTCGGCTCCGAGCGCCACGGACACCGGCACCCGCGTCGCGCCGGACTCCTTCCACGCGCGCAGGTTCTTCGCCCCGTCGTGGTGCTCGTGGATGTGGAGCCCCGTCGTGTTGCGGTCGAAGACCTGCAGCCGGTACATGCCGACGTTCGGGCGTCCCTTGAGGTTGCTCGTCACGACCAGCGGAAGCGTGATGAACGGGCCGCCGTCCTCAGGCCACGTGGTCAGGACCGGCAGCTTCGTCAGGTCGACGCCATCACCGCGGAGCACGACCTCCTGCACCGGGGCGCGCTTGACCTCCTTGGCTCCCGCGGTGGCTAGGTCCTTGAGTCCCATGAGGACGTCGAGCTTGCCCTTCATCGACGCAGGCATGTCGAGCGGCAAGAGCTCCATGAGTTGCTTGGCCTTGGCGTCGAGGTCGCGCCATGTGCCCGTCGCAGCATCCACACCGAGGGCCCACGCCATGCGGTCGAAGCTGCCCATCAGGTTGATCGCCACAGGCGTCGCGTACGTCTCACCGGTCTCGCGGTTCACGGGGTTCTCGAACAGCAGGCCGGGTCCCACCTGCTTGCTCACGCGGTCGGTGATCTCGCAGATCTCGAGCCTCGGGTCGACCGGCGCCGATATGCGCTTGAGCTGTCCCCGCTGCTCGAGCAACGTCATGTACTCGCGAAGGTCCCGAAACGCCATGCTCACGCCTCCTCGGCGGTCTGTCTGCGGACTTTCGGATGATACCGCCCCGTGAGGTAGCTCAGAAGAGGTGCGATGACGACTGAAGCTCCGAGCGCGGTGACCTGCACGAGATCGAGGTCGAACTTGAAGCCCCACATGAGGTCAGGCAGACGCCAGACGGGCGTCAGGCCCCACGCCCACAGGAACCACGCGATCTGGAAGACCAGAGTGAGCTGGACGATGAGCACGGTGAGCGGACCCAGTGCGAGCCATCCGGACAGGTAGCGACCGCTGGGGCCCTTGGGTCGGTGACGGAGCAAGGGGTAGAGCGCCCCGGCGACGATCACCGCGATGAGACCTGCGAGCGCAGCCTCGGCAAGGCGCGTGTTCATCCATGCGTCGATGTGGTCCTCGGAGTTGAACGAGGACAGAGACCACAGGTTGCGGTGCCAGCCGAAGAAGAGCGCATTGTATGCCGCGTAGTATGCGAGCGAGCCTCCGAGTGCGGCGACGAACGCCCTCCACGACACGAGAGCGACGACGAGCATGAAGACCGCGGCACCGAGCGCGAGCCATGTCCCCACGCCCAAGCGTCGTCCCCTGCGGTCTGCCGCAAGGCGCTCGTCACGCGCCTGTCGCAACGCGGCCGCCGCCGCCGCAGCTGTGCGCGCACCATCGGCCGCCTTCGGCTGCCCATCGGTGTCTTTGAGCGTCACGTCGGCGAAGGCCGACGCCGCTTCTCGTCGCTGAGCGTCGGCGTCGACCAGTCCTCCCGCGGAAGGAGTGGAAAGCGCACTGGCGAGCGCCCGACCAGTCGCCATACGGGGCGAAGGTATCCCGGCGAGCACCGCCACCGTCGGGGCGATGTCCTCGAGCCGGGCCTCTGTCTGCAACACACGGACACCGGCGCCTGCGATGACGCCGGGCACACGGATGACATCGCTCTCCCACCCGCCGTGGCCACCGGTGTCGATGTGACCGTGGTCGGCGACGATCACGAACGCAGTCTTACCATCCTGGAGCGCCTCGACGAGCCTGCGAAGGTCAGCGTCGACCTTGGCGACGACGTCCATGTAGCGTGGGTCAGCCCCACCGTAGTCATGGCCCGCCTCATCGACATCGGGCAGATGCAGCACGACGACTGAAGGACGTCTGTCGGCGACGAGCCGAAGCGTCTGGTCCACATACCGACCGCTCAGGTACTCGCCGGACCATTCCTCGAAATAGGAGCCGTCTGCGCGCGCGGCGGCAGGATACAACGTCGCGATATCGCTCGGACCGACCACGACAAGCCCTGCTCCCACGAGCTGCGCCGTGTCGATGAGGGTCTCGACCCCTGCAGGGCCTTCGTGCCAGTTGGTGACCACTCCGTGGAAGTCCGGGGTGGTGCCCGACAGGATCGTGGTCCAGTTGGGGTAGCTCAGTGACGGCTGCGGCGCCACCAAGGTCACCTCGGCACCGTAGTCCCGAAGAGCCTCGAGCGACGACATTCGACGCGATGCGTCGAGCCGCAGCCCGTCGACGATGACGAGCACCACCCGGGACGCGATCGCGGGGCCTGCCGTCGCCGTCGGCAACGCGGCGGCGCGATACGGTGAGGTGTACCCGACCACGCCGTCCCACGCATCCGATGCCATGCGATATGCGCCGAACGACAGGACGAGCGCCGCGACGAGCATGATCACCAACGCAAACCCCAAGACAAGGGAACGTCCCATTCAGTCCTCCAGCCCCAAGGCCGACTCGATGCCGTCCAGGTCCCTCACGAACGCGACGGACGCGTCCCGTACGGTGTCGTGACGGTCGATCAGCACCGGGAGCATCCCCACGGCGGTCGCCCCCAGTATGTCAGCATAGTGATGATCACCGATGTGAGCCGCCTCCGACGGCCGCACGCCCACACGCGAACACGCGAGTTCGAAGATGCGCGGATCGGGCTTGTGAAGACCCACTTCCGCGGACGAGACCACGGTATCAAGGTACGCATCCAGCCCAAGACCGGTGAACAGGCCCGCCAGTCGCCTGTCCCAATTCGATATCAGCCCGAGACGCAAGCCCCTCGCGCGCAGCCTCTCGAATGCGGGGGCGACGTCGTCATAGGCGCGCCAACGAGCAGCGTCACCGAACTCGTCGTAGACCCGACGGGCCAACCGTTCAGCGTCGGCCTCGATTCCCAGCCGCCGGCAGAGCAGCGAGTACATGCCGACCCACACGGCCGACGTCTCGTCCTCGCTCGTCCAGAACGTGTCGTCGGTCCTGTACCGGTCCTCGTAGAACTCATCGACGAGCGGCATCAGCTCGTCGATCGCGTCAAGGTCATGAAGATACCCCTCTTCGGAGAGGACCTGCCGGACGACCTCGGACACGCTGGGATAGGGCGCGAGCAGCGTGTTGCCGACATCGAAGAACACCGCTCTCAGCACGACGACCCCGCCAGCACTCTGTCGACGATCGCATCCGCCGCCCCACTCCGGGCCAGGCTCGACGAAGCCGCGGCGAGGTGACCCAGCCGCTCAGGGTGCGTCGCGAGGAACCTGCACCTCTCGGCGATGTCCGCCTCATCGCGGGCTGGAAGCGCGGCCCCCATGTTGACGAGGAAATCGACGTTGTCGCGCTCGCGCCCGGGAACCGGCCCGTACACGACGAGCGGCAACCCGCGCACAAGGGCCTCGGACACACGCGGTGATCCTGCAGCGCACACGACCACGTCCGCGGCGCACATGGCCACGCCGTAGCGATGGAGCTCATCGACGAACACGACCTGCCCCGGGAAGGAGGCGGCCGACCTGCGTGCGCGGTCCCTGGCGCGCGGGTTCTCCGCGACGAGCGCCACGACCTGCAGGCCCGAACGCACGAGGAGTGCGATAGCGTCACCCTCTTCGCTGATCGCCCCTTGGCCCGCGACCGCGACGGTGAAGCGGTCCTGAAGACCGAGTTCTGCGCGGCAGACGCTCCGTCCGCCGTCCGGGACCGCCCGTTCGACGACCGGCACACCCGTCATCACGATCCGGTCGTACGGGACCCCCTTCACGACCAGCTCATCGCGAACGTCGCGCGAGGGCACGAAGTAGAGTCCGATATCGGGATGGAGCCACAGGAAGCGAGCACTGTGGTCGGTGACGGCCAGCGCAAGCATGGGCCCTTGTCCCGCCAATACCTCGGCGGCTGCCGCCGCCCCGATCGGACACGTCGAGACGACGGCGACGGGATCGATCGAGGACAGCAGATCGTTGAGCGACCGCACACCTCTTGCCTGCAGGTCCTCGAACAAGGCACCCCGCTCGTCGTCCGGGCGCGGATCAGAGATCCGGCCCGTGACACCATGGAAGAACGCCGGCGTCTGCTGGTATGCGAACCGGGCGAGCACATTCATCGCCGGCATGCATCGCTCGAGAAAGTCGACGGATTCAACCTGCACGCTCTCCCGTCGCCGCAGCGCGCCCACGAGAGCGTCAGCGGCGGCACGAGACGGACCTCCGTAGGTGGAGTACAGGACCAGAACCCGGCATGCCGTCCCGCGTCTGCGGGGCATCAGGCTCCACCCGGCCTATGCTTCGTCAGGCGAACCAGGGTGCCTCCGTATTCCGACTGGTCATAGTCGACGCGGTCCATCAGTGCCTTCATGAACATCACGCCCCGACCGCTCGAGGCGTACAAGTCGTCACTACCCTTCGGCACGCCGTCAAAGAAGCGCCCGTTGTCCATGACTTCGATCACGAAACGGTCATCGTACGCGACGACGCGCACACGAATGAGAGCCTCTCCCTCTTCAGGCGCACCGTGTCTGATAGCGTTCGCCAGAGCCTCGCCGAGCGCGACCTTCGTGTCGAACAGCGTCGACTCCTGCAAGGAGAGTGGCGCGAGTGACGCGCAGATCTCCTCCCGCGCAGCGGACAGCCGATTGACGTCGGAGTGGACGGTGAACTCACGTTCCCAGAGCGGCTCCGAAGCCAGCTCGTCGAGCTCCAGCCCTTCCAACGCGGCCGACAACGAGGCCGACGTCGAGATCGATCCTGCCACGGCGACGAGGCCCGAGATCTCAAGGATCCGGGAGACGTCCGGGTTCGCACCCGCCAACACGAGTCGTCCGCCCGCCGGACGGAGACGATGGTCGAGCCATACGAGCAGACCGAGTGCGGAGCTGTCGGCGTACACGACGTCCGTGAAGTCGAGAACCAGGTTGGCGCACCCTGATTCGAGCACGCCCATGAGGCTGGTCCGCAGCTCAGGCACCACCGCTGTGTCCAGATCCCCGCTCAACCGGACCACACACGCACGCGGTCCGTGCTCTTGAACGATCTCGTGTCCTGAGGCCATAGCCCCGCGATCATCCCTTCCGGTCGGTCCTCTGCGAGGACCCTCGAGCCTGCACGACGAGAATGGCCACGTCGTCCCTGAACTCGGCATTCACGAACGTCCTCACATCCTCCACCAGGATGCGGGCGTCCTCGGAGACACTCCGGCCAACAGACATCGCGGACATCACCCGCTGCTCTCCGAAGAAGGTATTCCCCTGCCGCGCCTCGGTCACGCCATCGGTGTAGAGCAGCACCTTGTCCCCGGCACGGAACGCCACCTCCCTCTCCCCGTACTCCACATCAGGGATGGCGCCCAACAGCGGGCCCGTGGCCTCAAGGGCCTCTCGGCCCCCGTCGCTTCTGAGCAGCAGCGCCGCAGGGTGCCCGCCGTCCGCCCACACCAAGCGGTCCTCATCAGGCACGTAGCGGCCGACCCACAGGGTCACGATGTCGCTGGGGTCCCCGGACTCGGCCTTCATCCGATTCACCTCAGCGACGACTGCCGCAGGCGACATCCCCGCCGCGACGAACGCCCTCAACGCGTACTTGATCATCGAGGTCTTCGTCGCGGCCTGCACGCCTTTGCCGCAGACATCGGCGATCGCAAGCCAGATGGCCCCGTCCTTCGCGCGGAACAGGTCATAGTAGTCGCCCCCGATGTCCACGTCGCCACCAGCAGGCGCGTACACGCTCGCGGCGTCCACCTCCGGGATGCTCGGCAGCGCTTTCGGCAGGATCGACTGTTGCAACACGTGGGCGACTTCGTGCTCCCGGCTGTACAAGCGCGCTGTGTCGATGGCCAAAGCGGCCTGAGAGGCGAACGTCTGCAGCATGTTGAGGTCTTCGTCGCTGAAGGCCGAGGGTTGTGCAGCCAACACCATCAAGACGCCGATCGGCCGACCTCGCGCAAGCAACGGCACCGCGAGCAACGAGCCGAGTCCCTGTGAGGCCGCACTGCCAGCGACGCCTCCCATGCCGAGACTCAGCGTCTTCAGAGACAGAGGCTGTCCCGATTGGAACACTCGACCCGGCAGGTCCTCGCCCGGTTCGAGTTCCAGCTGCACCATGTGCGCGGGAACGTCGCCTCGTACCATGGCGGTCCCAAGCGCCCGGCGCCGCGGATCGTATGACCACAACATCACCGCGTCGGCGGACAGGATCTTCTGGACCACGTCGAGCACACGATTCAGTACGACGTTGATCTGCAGGGACGACGCGACGGCTTGGCTGATGCGGAAGATGGTCTCCAGGTTGGTCGCTCGGGTGAGAGCCCGCTGGTAGAAATACGCGTTGTCCAGAGCCAGCGCGACCTCGTCAGCGAGCGCCCGAGCGATCTCGATGTTCCCGCTCTCGCCGGCTTCGACGAAGATCACCGCGAGCGCCGCGCCATGGTCGCTCTCGAAATCGATCGGAACGATGACGAGCTCCTCGCCGTCGTATGCATCCAGCACACGGTCAGCGGACTCGTCGGTCCCCCGCCGTATGACAGCGGTCCCGTCCCCGGGCTGCAGGTGAGACCGAGCGACATGCAGCAGAGCTTCCTCAGCTATGGGATCTTCTGGATCAGACAGGCCCAAGGCGACACGATTGACCACGACGATGCGCGCTCCGGCAGCTCCGAACAGGTCGGCGACGATCTCCTCGACTGTCCGAAGGGCCGCGTCCAAGGAGTCGGGTCTGACCAACTCCTCAGCCACCGCACGAAGCGCCTCGGCGATGTGGCGTGATTCGCTCTCGATCTCGAACAACCGCGAGGTCTGCACCGCCACAGCCGCCTGCGCGGAGAACGTCCGCACCATCTCCCGCTCGGCCTCGGTGACCTCTCGCGACGAGTCCCGCAGCATGACGACGAGACCGAGCGTCTCATGTCCTGCCACGAGTGGGGCCGCCAACGCCGATGTGGCCGAGCCGGCCAGACCAGGAAGCTCACGGGCCAGCTCGGCCTCGCTGCCCTCGAGGGTGACGGGGCCCGTGGAACCGAGCGCGGCGACGAGCCAACCCGATTCCCCGGTCTGGACGGCACGAACGCTCGACATGGCGATACCGCGGGCCCGGACCGGGACGAGCCGGGCTCCCTCGTGGTCGAGCAGGTACACAGCGGACGCGCCGGGACCCACGATGTGGCCCATGGCGGAGAGGATCCCGTCGAGCACCTGGTCGAGCCGGGACGCGCTCGCCAGCAGCTGAGACAGGTCATGCAGAGCGTTGAGCCTCAAAGCGACCTGGTTGAACGCCTCGGACACCCGTCCGATCTCGTCGTCTCCGGCAGGCAACGGCTTGACGTATGCTCCTGACGCAGCGCTGCGCGCCACCCGTTCGAGCTCTCGCAACGGTTTCACCAGTTGGCGACTCACGCTCCACGCCAGCGCGACAGCCACAGCGCCGCCCAGCAGCAGCACGCCCACCGATGGCGCGACCGCCCTGATGGTGTCTCCGAGGTCAGCGGCGATCGGAGTGACCGCAGCTATCCGAAGATTGACGCGGCCTGCGCCTTCTATGTCGTTGTAGAAGCCTGAGTAGACCGCACCGTTCGCCAAAGGCAGGGTGACGCGTCCCACGCCCTCGCCGCTTGCGCCCCAACGGGCGCGTGAGACGATCGGCGGCACGTCACCTCCAGTCCATGCCGCCATCTGTTCATCGATGGTCAAGACCATCAGACGGCCTGGCTGGTCACGAACAGCACGCTCGAGTGAACGCGTCACGAACCCCTCATCAAGGCGTCCCAGCACGATGAGGGGCTCTCCCCAAGCGGTGACCGTGGTCCGCGTCGTCCAGAGAGCCAGTTCGCCGTCTTCAGTGCGATACGCCACGAGCCCCGTGGAACCTTGGAGCGCGTCGCGGAATGCCCGCAGTCCTCTCACCTGCGCACGCGTCAGTTCGTCCGGTGACGCCGCGAGCGTCCGTGCAGTGCTGACCTCGACGACCATGAGTCGGTCGAAGAGGGCTCTGCTGCCCGTGAACAACGGCATGACCGATGATGGGAGTTCGGTCTCAATGCGAGAAGACGCCACGAGCACGCTCGCGCGCTCAACGACGTCGTCCACCGCCCGTAGGCGCTCGTCGAACGCGCCTTCCACGAGCTGCAGGGCGACGAGGTCCCGGGCCGCAGCCCGCTCCGAGGCGAGGTCCGAAGTCGTCCACAGGGCGACCGCAGCCGCGGTCAACACCGTCGCCACACCCACGATGAGCGTGGCACGGACGACCCGGGCCGAGAGGCCGTGTGCTGCGGAAGATCGACGGGTCATGGTCTCCTCGATGACGCCTTGAAGCGACGCCGACCTGTCAATCCTACCTAATGCGGCCGATCCACGCAGAGAGAGGGGCCGATCAGCCACCGATCGCCGGGAGCGTCACCTCGAGCGCTGGAAGGGTCTTCGTCAGCCAAGCGGCAAGTGTCCCGAGGCGACCCGTCAGAATGAGCACACCGACGACGACGAGCAGCGAGCCCGCCACGCGGTTGATCAGAAGCGAGCGCCGATTGAGCCAGCGAAGCACGCCCGCCGCCCGACCGAACAGGACGGCGACCGCGATGAACGGCACCCCGAGCCCGAGTGAGTAGACGACGAGTAACAGGGCGCCCTGCCCCACACTGCCCGCCGACCCAGCCATGGTCAGGATCGTCCCCAGAATCGGACCGACACAAGGGGTCCACCCCGCAGCGAACGCGGCGCCCATGACGAAGGACGCACCGCGTCCGAAGGCACGGGACCTCTCCAGGTCCACTCTGGCCTCACCGTAGAGCCAAGGGACTTTGATGATGCCGAGCATGAGGATGCCGAAAGCGATGACCGCAAGGCCCGCGACCTTCTCTATCACATCCCGGTAGTCGACCAGGAAACGCCCGAGCACTGATGCGGTGGCACCCATGGAGACGAAGACCACGCTGAAGCCGCCCACGAACATGAGCGCAGGAACGAGCACCTTGGCGCGAGCGGACCCCCGCTCGATCTCAGCGGAGGACAGGCCGGTCATGAACGACAGGTAGCCCGGGATCAACGGCAGCACACAGGGCGACAGGAACGACAGGACCCCGGCGAGGAAGGCGATGCCGAGTGCGAACGGGTCGGGCATGAGCGGGTACCTCTTCCGGCGGCGGGAATGAACGGAGGCTCAACGGACGAGCCAGACGAAATATACCCCATGGGGTATATTAGCGCAAGTCGCCGCTCGCCCCTATTCGGGTAAGGATGCCTCGTAACCGGCGCCTCGGATGGCCTCGATGACCGCCTCGATGGACGTCTCAGCGTCGTCGAAGGTGACGATCGTGCTGCCGCTGGTGTGGTCGGTTCGACTCGACTCGACACCTGTGATGTCAGCGAGCGTCATGTCGATGAGCATCGCACACGACGCGCAGTGCATGCCGGAGGTCTCAAGTTCAACAGTTCTGGAAGCCATCCGCTCCCCCTTCCTCACGAAACCATATCACCCGAGCTGATGCGAGGATCGGTCGCTTCCAGCTCTTCGGCCATCAGTTCTCCGCAGTGAGGGCACAGTCTCCAGTCGGGTCGAAGATCTCCGCCACACGAACGACACTGCGCCCCACTCCGACTGACACTCGCCCCTTCTCCATGAGAGACAGGCAGCGCGACCCATGCGACGGCAGCACCGAGTGCCAGCGCCATCCCGGCGAACAGCGCGGAGGGCAGACGGGCCCCTGACGACGGGCCGCCTCCCAGCGCGCCAAGCATGAGTGCGGCCGAACCCACTCCCGAGACGACGCTTGCTACGAGCCGGACTGAGGTTGATGTCGGCAACTGCGACCCCGTGGACGGCTGACAGGACGCCACTGCGCTGTGCAAGGCACATGCCAGAGGACTTGAGGCCCACTACAGTCCCAGTCTCTTCATCCGCGCCTCGAGCGTCTTGGTCGTGAGCCCCAGCAGTTTCGCGGCCTTGGGAACACTCGCTCCGGTCCGGTCGAGCGCCTGGCGCACGAGGTCGAGCTCCACCTCTTCGAGATCGACTCCTTCCTCAGGCAGCGTGAATGCGCACGATGCACGCGCCGTGAACCCTGATGAGGCGCGGACCTCGGAGGGCAGGTCCTCAAGGCCGATCTGCTCGCCATGGGACAGGATCACGATCCGTTCGATGGTGTTCTCAAGCTCACGGATGTTGCCGGGCCAGGAGTATGTGACGAGCGCCTGCATCGCCTCGGGCGAGATCGTCTTCGCACCGGCATGCGACTTCTCCATGAAGTGGGCCACGAGCAACGGTATGTCGCTCGCCCGCTGGCGCAGCGGCGGCAGCGTGATGGGAACGACGTTCAGCCGGTAGAACAGGTCCTCACGGAATGTCCCGTCAGCGATGAGCTGCTGAAGGTCGCGGTTCGTCGCCGCGACGACACGAACGTCGACCTCGATGGTACGGGTGCCGCCAAGCCGCTCGAAACGTCGCTCCTGCAAGACGCGCAGCAGCTTGACCTGGGTCGCTGCCGAGATATCGCCGATCTCGTCCAAGAATATGGTCCCGCCGTTCGCCATCTCGAAACGACCCGGCTTGGCCGTCATCGCGCCGGTGAAAGCGCCCTTCTCGTATCCGAACAGCTCACTCTCGAGAAGTGTCTCGGGCAACGCCCCGGCCGAGACGGAGACGAACGGCTTCATGGCACGGTCCGACAGGTTGTGGATCGCACGTGCGATGAGTTCCTTGCCGGTCCCTGACTCGCCGTAGATCATCACCGTCGCGTTCGTGGGGGCCACTTTGTGAAGTGTCTCCAAGACCTCGAGCATGCGCGGGTCCGAGGCGACGATGCCCTGGACGTCGTACTCGCGATCGATCTCCTCGCGAAGCCGCTCCACTTCAGCGGCCAGGTCCCGGTACTGGAGGGCCTTGCCTATCGCGAGTTTGAGCTCCTCAAGATCGAACGGTTTGGTCAGGTACTCGGTGGCTCCGGCCTTGATGGCCTCGACAGCCTGCTCGACGTTGCCGTGCGCCGTGAGCATGATGATGGGGAACGTCGCGCCTTTCGCCCGCAGTCGCTTCAGCACCTCCATCCCGTCGGGTGCGGGCATCCGGTGATCGAGCACCATGATGTCCGGTTCTGCGTCTGCGACCGCGGTCAGCGCCTCTTTGCCATCGACGGCCTCAAGCACCTCGAACCCCTCGGCGCTCAGCGCTTGGCCCAGGACCCACCGCATGTTCTTCTCGTCGTCGACGATGAGTATCCGTTTGCTCATCAGTACCTGGTCCTCACTCCTCGTAGGCGACCGGCAGTGTCACGGTGAAGGTGGTGCCCCTCGGTGAACTCTCAACCTCGATATGCCCATCATGCTCATCGATGATTCGGTGCACGATGGTCAAGCCCAGCCCGGTGCCTTCGGCCCGTTTGGTGAAGAAGGGGTCGAACACCTTGGTTATGTCCTCAGGCGCGATACCGGGGCCTGTGTCGGAGACCGTGACCGTGACGTAGTCGCCGTCCGACTTCGCGAACAGCGCGATGTTGCCGCCGGCGGTCTGGTCCATGGCTTGGACCGCGTTGGTCACGAGGTTCAGGAACACCTGCTTGAGCTGGTCAGGATCACCGTACACGCCGGGCAGGTCGTCTGGCGGAGCGAAGGAGATGTGCACGTTGGCCTGCTTCGCGAATCGACTGGTGAACAGCACCACGTCCTCAAGGACCCCGATGAGGTCCGTCTTGACCAAGGTCGGCTTGCTGGGACGCCCGAAGTCGAGCAGCGCTTTGATGACCTTGTCAAGGCGGTCGATCTCCTGCTTGATGACCTCAGCGGCTTCGTGTATCCGGGCCGGGTCGCACTGCGCGTCCTCAAGCAGCTGCACGCTCGCTCGAATCACGCCAAGCGGATTGCGCACCTCATGGGCGACACCCGCGGTGAGCTCACCCATGGCAGCGAGTCTGTCCGCACGGATCAGCTGGTCGGTGAGCGCACGGATGTCGGAGACGTCCTCGAGCGTGACCACCGCCCCCAACACGGTGCCGCCGACCGCCCGCATCCGTGAAGTCGAGACCTGGACGTGGACCTCTCTGCCGATGGGCGTGACGAGTTTTGCCTCCCGCAGCACGAGAGGCACGCGGCCGGAGAGCACTTTCGCCACATCAGCCGAGAGGCCACCGTCGTCTCTGAAGAGACGTCCGATGGGCTTGGGGACCATCTCCACCTCACTCATCCCGAGCATCCGCTCGGCTGCCGGGTTCGCGGTGGCGACCGAACCGTCGGGACCCACCGTGAGGACGCCGGAGGTGATCGAGCGCAGTATCGACGCGGTGTAGTCCTGGACGTTGATGAGCTGTATGGCGCGCTCTTCGAGCTTCTTGTACGCCTCCTCGAGCTGAGAGGACACCTGACGCAGGTCCTCAGAGCGGTTCTCCTCGATATCGCGTAGCGCTCCGAACAAGAGCCCGAGAGCGATGTATGAGACGATCTCGAGCCACGTGTCGAACGTCTGGGACACATGGCCGAGCATCAGCCACGCGTGCATGCTGAATGCCACAGAAGCCGCGACACCGGCAAGGAAGCCACCGCGTTTGCCGAACACCCACGCCGAATACACGATGGGCACGAAGTACAGACGGCGGTACAGCAGGTGCAGCGGCCAGCTGTCGCGCTCGGTACCCGTGAGCAGGTGCAGCGATGTGACGGCCGCGAGCATACCCACCACGAGCAACAGGGCGCGTGCGGACCGCTGGCCGTCTGAAGGCGGACTCTGCGCAGACACCGTGCGCTTGGGTGGCGGCGTCACTCCGATGCGGTGAGGCATCATCGCCGGCGCCTGGCCCAACTCGGCTCGATCCCAAGCTCTTCCCGATACTTGGCCACCGTGCGCCGAGCGACGCTGACGCCTTCATCGGACAGAAGCTCGGCCAGCTTCTGGTCGGACAGGGGCTTGGCAGGGTCCTCCTGCTTGACCAGCTCACGCAGCCGCTGCTTGATGCTGGTCGCTGCCACATCCATCCCTGTCGAGGTGCGATAGCCGCCACTGAAGAAATGCTTGAGCTCGAACAACCCGTAGGGCGTCGCCATGTACTTGCCCGTGACCCCGCGCGAGACGGTGGACAGATGCACGCCGATCTCGACCGCGACGTCCTCGAGCCTCAAAGGGCGCAGCGGCCCTTTGCCATCCTCGAAGAAATCACGCTGAACATCGAGGATTATCTCGGTTATCCGGCTCACAGTGTCTTTGCGGCGGTCGACGTTGCGTATGAAGCTCTCCGCCGAGCGGATCTTGTCCTTCAGGTATCGCCTCGTCTCCTCGTCCGCTGTGGAGCCGCTCTTGAGCATCGCTCGATAGCGTGGCGAAACGCGTAGCGTCGGCAACGCCTCGTTGTTCGGGATGATCAGCCAGTCATCGTCGAAACGACGCACTGTGACGTCCGGGACGATGTAACCAGGCGACGGCCCCGGCGAGAATGCCCCCGCAGGACGCGGATTGAGGGCTTTGAGCACTTCCACCAGCCGACGGACCTCGTTCTCGTCCACGTGCAACGACCGGGCTATCTTGCGGAAGTGGTTCGCCGCGACGTCATCGAGGTGCTCCTTGACGATACGCATGAGCAGCGGCTCATCCATGCCGAGGAAGTCAAGTTGGAGGCAGAGCGCCTCGCTCAGGTCCCGTGCCCCGACACCCGGCGGGTCGAGTTGCTGGACGGCCTTCAGGCCCTTCTCGGCCACCTCGACGGGAACACCGACAAGCGCGGCGACCTCTTCAAGGCTGCCGGTGAAGTAGCCGTCCTCGTCGAGCGAGCCGATGACCGCCTTCGCCGCGTTCTCCACGTCCTCGGTGATATCGAGCAGGGCGAGCTGATCGAGCAGGTAGTCATCGAAGCTCTGGATGCCGCCGACGTACTCTTCGGTGTTGGCGTCCTCGACGTTGGGGTCGCGTGGCGCGGTCGTGACGATCTGGTCGAGGTCCTCGTACATCTCGAGCCATTCGTCCCAAGAACGCTCGTCATCACGTGGTTCCTCAGGCGACTCCTCGGCCTCGAGGGGCTCGGTATCGGTCTCGTCGACCTCGAGGACAGGATTCTCGAGCATCTCGACCTCGATGAGTTGCTGAAGCTCGGCCACCGGCATGGCCAGGATGCTCAGGCCCTGGTACACCTGAGGGGACAGCGTCACCTTCTGACGGAGTTCAGGCCGCTGGGAAAGCTCCATCACCGCCCCCTTCGCCGACCGCCTTCGCGTCGGAGCGCGGATGCGCCACCGTGCAAAAAGTATACCACTCCCGCCGCGCTTTCTTTCCTGCTCAGACGCGGTGTCATCGTGGGAACAAGATGGTCCTCGGGGGTCCTCAGTCCTGCGGCGGCAGTGTCGGACCCGGGCCAGCCGGGGCAAGCTGCACCACCACGATGGCGATCATCACCAACACACCGCCGAGCATCTGGATGATGGTGAGCGATTCGCCGAACAGAAGGAATGCGCCGACTCCGGCCACCACGGGTTCAACGGTCGAGGTCACGGTGGCGTTCGTGGGCGGGATGTGCCGCATGGCGGCGAGAAACGCCGTGAACGGAACGATCGTGCTCACCACAGCGAGGAAGACGACCGCCAACGCACTTCCGGGCGTGGAGAAGAGCCGAATGAGAGACGCAGGGCCGAGCGTCACGAGCCAGAAGAGCGCCGCGAAACCGAGTCCGTAGACGAGCGTCGTGTATGGCGCGAAGCGTTTCACCGCGACACTCCCCATGAGCGAATAGCCCGCGAAGAAGGCCGCCGACGCGAGTCCCCACGCGACGCCGGCCGGTGACACCACGAGCCCGCCGCCGCCGACCGCTCCGACCACGAGAGCGCAACCCGACACCGACAGCGCGACGCCGACAGGCAGGGTCCACGTGAAGCGGTGACCCATGAAGACGACCCCCACCAGCAGCACGAGAACCGGGGCCAGGTATTCGAGCAGGATCGCGGTCGCGACATTCGTGAGCGAGATGGTCTGGAAGTACGTGAAGTGCACCCCTGCCAGCCCCAGGACGCCGAAGGAAGCGAGGAACGGCAGGTCGCGGACGCTCACCCTGAGCTCCTGCCTGCGCCGTATGCCGAGAAAGACCGCGAGCAGGAGAAAGGCGGCGACGGCCCTGCCTGCCGACAGGGCCGTCGGATCGATGGAGATCCCCAACGGGGGCACCGGCCAACCCACCGTCGCTGCGGACGGCGCGGTGAACAGCCACTTCGCCGTCAGCCCGCCCGTCGCCCAACAGAATGCGGCGAGCAACGCCAGCGCGTAGCCTCGGAACCGTGCGCCGCCGCCTTCACTCACCGGCCACTCGCTCAGCGGCTGTCTTGTCGACCTGGTACTGATCGAACGGCTCCAGATGTGCGATGACATCAGCCACCTGCGGGAACGCTGCGCCTATCGCACGCTCCACGTCCTCGGCGATGCGATGACCATCAGCCACCGAGCGGGTCTCGTCGACTTGCACGTGCAGGTCGACGTAGACCGCCGCCTCGGACCCGCGCGTACGTATGTGATGGCAGCCAAGCACCCCTGCGACACCGAGCACGACCTCGCACATCTCTTCAGCGGAGATGCGGGCGGAATCCGAGAGTGTGGCACTCGCCTGCTTGAACACCCCCCATGCGGTGTGGATGATGGCGGCCGCCACCAACAGCGCCACCAAGGGGTCTGCTTGTGGGAATCCCAGACGGACCAGAACAAGTGACACGATGACGCCGAGCGACACCAGGACGTCTGAGCCGGTGTGGCTGGCATCCGCGATGAGGATCTCGGACCCGAGCCTGCGGCCCACTCGCCGCTCCCACGCGGTGATCGCGATGTTCACGGCCAGTGTGCCAAGCATGACACCGAACGAGACAGCGTCGACCCGCGGAGGGTCGGCCTTGCCGGCGAGCTGCACCACCGCGGTCGACCCGATGCGGTACGCGGCGAAGACCAGCATCCCGGCGATCGCCGCGGACGCGTAGGTCTCGAACTTGCCGTGACCGTACGGGTGGTCGCGGTCCGCGGGGCGCGCTGCCATCGCCATCCCGACGAGTCCGACGACGTTGCTGGTCCCGTCGAACAGCGAGTGGAATCCGTCCGCCTGCATGGCCGCCGAGCCGCTGATGAGCCCCCAGACCAGCTTCGCAAGCGCGACCGTGATGTTGAGCGCGAGAATCACCCACAGGACGAACCTGATGCGGGCGACCCGCTCCGTCGCCACCTGATCAGTGGTCGACCTGGTATATCCCAACGGTTCCTCCCCTTTGTTGCCGAAAATACCCCATGGGGGTATCATTGCTCACCGGACGACCTGACCACGTTACCAGATGCGGAGCGGCTCATGACTGAAGCGCCTGAGACCACTGTCATCTCCGACGACGACGAGCGCAAGCGGATCGTGAACCGACTCCGCCGGCTCGAAGGCCAGATCCGCGGTCTGCAGACCATGATCGAGTCAGGTCAGGAATGCGACGCGATCCTGACGCAGGTCATGGCAGCCAAGTCGGCGCTGAACCAGGTCGGGCTGCACATCATCGGACACGCCATGAAGAACTGCCTCATCGATGACGACACAGCCACTCGCGAGGAGCTCATCGACGAGGCGATCCGGGTGTTTCTCAAGTACTCCTCATGCGTGAAATGACCTCCAATGCGTCACCCTACGACAAGAGGCCCCGAGATGGGGCCTCTTGAGTCTCAAGCCGAATGATGCCCTGGGGTGGTTCGCCGACCGGCGAAGGCGTCACCCTCAAGCGAAGCGTCCCGTGCCACAACCGCCCACCGACGCGCCGCCCAGCGTTGATCGAGTTCCCGAGCCGAGGACGCCGCCTCCCACGCCCCGGTCGATCTCCGTGGACCCACACTCGGGGCACACCAGGTCCTCGTTGCGCAGAAGCCTCATGAGGAACAGGTCGAAACGGTGACCACATACACGACACGTGAGTTCGTACGTCGGCATCGCTCAGACTCCCAGTCCCAGTTCTTTGGACAGCGCATCCGCCCCACGCGCACCGACGACCTGGCTCACCAGCCGCCCACCCTCGAACTTGGCGATGGTGGGTATGCTCATCACCCCATACTCGATCGCGATGTCTCTGGCCTCGTCGATGTTGAGCTTCACGAACCTCACGGAGTCCCCGGCGCGCGACGCGAGCTTGTCGATCTCAGGGGCGACCATCCGGCATGGGCCGCACCACGGCGCCCAGAAGTCCACGACCACCGGCACGCTCGATGACAGTACCTCGTCATGCCAGGTCGCGGCATCGACGTCTTTGGCGTTGCTCATGATGACACTCTCCTATCCTCCATATGGTTGTGTCGTTGGTTTATACCCCATGGGGTATCTCATCGTCAAGGTCTCGCGAACGGTACCACTGGACCTTCGTCAGCCGAAGCGTTCCAGTATCATCGCTGCGAGGAGGCTGGATGAACCATCTCGCCACACTGTGGATCACCCTTGCGGTCGGCGCCTTCATCACCGGCTCTTGCCTTGTCGCGGTCTTGGTCGCCCCCCGGCGCACCGAGGCGCTGTTCGCAGTGGTCGGCGTGCTGGCGGGCGCCACCGCGCTCACCACTGTCGGCGCGATCAAGGACTCGACGGGGCGACCGGACGCGCCGATGTACGCCATCGCGTTCCTCCTAGGGTTCGCCGGCGGCGGCTATGCGCTGACATCGACTTCCCTGCTGCGAGGATCGCAGCCCCCGGTGCCGACGCCCGATGCGCTCGACGGCCACGCGTCACCGGCACCGTGTGTGGTCCTGTGTCGGTGTGTCGAGCCGGAGACCTACAGCTTCACCGCCACAGCTCGGATGCTCGCCTCACTCGTCGAAGACGGGCTCATCGAACCACCCACCGCGACGCTGCCCCTGCTCTTCTTCGCACAGAAGGCCCGTTATCGCTTCGCGGGTGGATCGAGTCCTTCACTGAAGGACCTGAAGGCCCTGTCCGACGGAGTGCGCGACGCGTTGCGCGAATTCGACATCCGCGTGGACTGGGCGACCTGCAGCGGTCCGGACAGACTCGCCTCCAAGGTCGCTTCAGCCCTCGCACAAGGGCATCGACGCATCATCGTGGTCGACCTCTCGGTCTGTGCCGGGTTGTCGTACGAACGTGCGGCGGACGAGGCCACGAGAGCGGCTGCATCGAATCCGCAGGCGACGATCGAGTTCGTCCCCGCTCTGCAGCAAGACGACGCGGTCCTGCGCATGCTGGCGGCTCGCATCGACGCTGCGTCGCCGCCAGACGAACACGCGGGCGTGCTTCTGGTGGCCGAAGGGCAGCCGCGCGAACACACCGAAAGTGACCCGGAGTCCTCCGCGCGCGAGTTGGCGTTCGTCAGTCGCCTGCGCATGATGCTCGCCGACTCCGGACGACCGGAGGAGTCGATCCGCACCGCGTGGGCCGAGTGGGGCGAGCCAGACATCACGTCAGAGTTGAGACACCTTGCCGCACTCGGGCATGAGCGCCTCATCGTCGTACCAGCGACGCGGCCGATCGAATCTCTGGCGACCCGCGCCGACCTGCCCGCCGCGATTCGCGCTGCCCGCCTCGATGCGTGTGTGGGAGTCACGATCATGCCGGCTTGGGGCGCAGACGATGCGGTCACCGCTTCGATCGCAGGCGCCATCCGCAACGCGCTTCGCGGTGCGCCCGAGCGCTGATGGGTCAGACGCAGGAAGCGTGGGTCCGGTTGGACACGGGGTGTCTGCGGTGACCCCCGGGGGGGACCGCTAACCGGTCGCTGCGTACGGGGCCTTGCACCGCTCGTGGTTGAGCGCCTGCAGGCGGCGGATGCGAGGATAGTTGCGGGCGATGCGCCATACGAAGGACAGCCCGTGCGGACGGGAGTCGGCCCGCGTCTCGAGGTTCAGGATCGAGGTGCGCAGGTCCTCAGCGCTCGATCCACGGAATATCGTGAACCCCTTGCCGACGGCTTCCAGGTAGTGTGCATCGCTGCCCCCCGTGGCTGCGATGCCGTAGCCGCCAGCGAACATCTTGGCAGCCATGCTGTTCGCCCATACGAGGAACGGCAGCGAGTTGTAGATCTCGAGAGCGTGAAACGCCCAGTCGTTGACCGCGTCCGCGAACAGGTTCCTGCCGAAGGGCCCGAAGACGCCCTGATTCGAGAAGGGATGCGCGACGATGGCGATACCGCCTTGGGCCTCGATCGCGGCGACCGTGTCGCGAGCGCTCATCCCGGCGGGCACATGCTCGGTCAGGAACAGCCCCAGGATGTGGCCCTCGCGCGAGGTGACCTCCTCGCCGATGACGACCTCGAAATCGTAGAGCTCCTCGAGCGACTTGGCGAAGCGGGCGCCCTCGATGGTGTTGTGGTCGGTGATGGCGATGACGTCCAGGTCCGTGCGGTTCTGAACGTACTCCATGATCTGGGGGATGCTGGCGGTGCCGTCAGAGTGGTTCGAGTGGATGTGGATATCGGCCTTGCCCCAAGAATGAGCTCGGTTCACGTACGGGGTTTCCCCTCCGTCGAATGGCCGGCCGTCACCAACGGTGAGACCGATGACTCACACGTACAAGCAAGGATCTGACCAACGCGCGATCCACACGAGTCTATCGGCACCGGCGACCTCCCTTGCAAGAGCCGTTCGGCGAACGGCACGCGCGTCACGATGAGCGGGAAGCGATTCGCAGGAGCTCGGTTCAAGACGCGACGCTCGCCGCAGACCCCGCCCTCACGTCATCGACGCACGGCCGCCGTGCGGCCTTCCGACCATTCTTCCAGCCGCCGGACGCCTTCTTCCAGTCGTTCGAGCGCCGTGGCGTAACTGAATCGCAAGAACCCCTCCCCGCCTTCGCCGAAGTCGATTCCGGGAGCGCACGCGACGCCGGCCTCTTCGAGCAGTCGTCCAGACAGAGCGAGCGAGTCCTCGCACCAACACCGTGCATCCGCGAAGACGTAGAAGGCACCGCACGGTTCGGACTCGATCGTGAGGCCGACCCGTCTGAGTGCGGGCACCAGGAACCGGCGTCGCTCGTCGTAGAGCTCGCGCATCGCGGCGACGGCACCCTGGGCCTGGGTGAGCGCCACGACTCCCGCGTGTTGCACGAACGCGTTGGCCGCAAGGAAGAAGTTCTGCTGGATCTTCTCGGCAGACCTGACGTATTCGCGCGGAGCGATGAGGTAGCCCAGGCGCCACCCTGTCATCGCATAGGCCTTGGAGAAGCCGTTCAGGACGAAGGCCCGGTCCGTGAATTCCAGAATCGAGTGCTCGGGGCCGCAGAAGGTCAGCCCGTGGTAGATCTCGTCGCTGGCGACATGGACCCCGGTGCGTTCCGCTAATTCGGCCAACGCATCGAGGTCGTCCGCTCCCAGCACCGCGCCGGTCGGATTGCTGGGCGAGGTGATCATGATCGCCTTGGTGCGTGGGGTGATGGCGGCCTCAAGCTGCTCAAGGTCATAGCGGAACCCGTCACGCGCGTGTACGCGCAACGCCTTCGGCACGCCACCGAGGAACGAGACGTAGTTCGGGTAGGCCGGATAGCAGGGGTCCGGCATGATCACCTCGTCGCCCGGGTCGAGAAGTGCTCCGAAGAGCAACAACATCGCCGGGCTCGTGCCCTGAGTCACCACCACGTCCTCGGAGTCGACATCGACCCCATACGTTCGGCGATAGTGCTCATGGATCGCTGCACGCAGATCAGGCAGACCGAGTGACTGCGTGTAGTGCGTCGAACCGGCCGCCATGGCCTCTTCGGCCGCGCGCGTGATGATCTCGGGAGTGGGGAAGTCCGGGTCACCGATCTCCAGTCGGACTATGTCACGCCCTTGAGATTCCAGCTCTTTGGCGCGCGCCACGATATCCATCACCAGAAACGGCCTTATGGCATTCGCTCGACGTGATACCGGTGTCATGGCGCTCGCTTTCTCTTCAGATGAAACGGTCTCCGGCCCCCTCAACAGAGGCGATCGCGGCGGTCAGGGCCCGACGCGGGCGCGGTAGACGCTCGCCGCCGCCCTACCGAGCTCTTCGAGTCGCCGCAGATCTCCGAAGGAGATGTCGCGGGTCGCGATCAGTTCATGTGGGGGCTCAGGATCGAAGCGCAGCCCCAGCTCGTCCGCCCGCTCCCACAGCTCCGTGCCCGGAAGGACGTGCAGCGTTGAGAGCTGGACGATCCCCGGGTCGAGTCCTATGGCGTACTCGATACCGGCGACCACGTCGTCGATGGTGTCCCCGGGCAAGCCCACGATGAGGTCGCACTCGACCGTGATACCGGCTTCTCGACACGCCTTGACTCCCGCCGCGAAGCGCTCGCGGTCGAACGCGCGTCCGCAGGCGGTGAGTGCTCTTCGGCCCACCGTCTGAGGACCTGTCTCGACGCTCGCCACGCCACAACGCGCGAGAAGCATGGCCTGCGCCGCATCGACACGCTCGATGTCGACCTCGATGGTATGAAGACGCAGACCGCGCCGGGCGTGAGGTTCAAGGATCTCGGCCATCCGCGCGAGCCGCTCAGGCGTGAGATTGAACACCGGGTCGATGAAGCTCACAGATGTCATGCCGGGCGTGGAGGCGACCGCTTCGATGTCTGCCGCGATCCTTTCCCATGAGTACGAGCGGATCCGCGTAGAGCCCTTGCCCTCGAAACAGTACGCACACCGGTGAGGGCAGCCCCTGTAGGTCTCCAGGTACGCCGATCCGTCTGTCGGATGCGCACGTCCTGGAAACGGCGACGGGATGTCGTCGAGGTTGGCACAGTCCGGACGCGGTCCCGCGACGACGACCCTGTCCGCGACACGCGCAGCCACGCCGGGCACAGAGGAGACGTCGCCGCCCCTGGACAGCGAGCACAAGACGTCGGGGAAGGTGAACTCTCCCTCACCGCGCACGACCACATCCACCTCGGGGTGGCGAGCCAGGACATCAGCTGCGACGGGGCCCACCTCCGGACCGCCGAGCACCACCATCGTGTCCGGGGCCGCCTCCTTGACGACCCGCGCCGCCTCGAAGACATGTCGGGCCGTCCAGCAGTAGACCGGCATCGCCACCACGTCCGGCGCAGGGTCCAAGCCCAGCACGCGGTAGGCTGTCCACCATGGGTCGGTGGACGTGTCACAATCGATGCGAAGCGTCGCCACCCGTGCCAGACGCGGATCAGCGGCGACCGCGGCCTCGAGGTAATCAAGCGCGAGCGAACGGTATCCCGGGGTCGCGACCCCGACGAGCGCCACCTTCAGTACTTCCGTCTTCATGGATGAGACACCGCCGCCTCGTACCACGGGGCGATCGAGCTCGTGCGCGAAAGCGCCTCGAACGAGCCGTCCGTCCAAGCATGGACCCCGTTCACCGCTGCCGTGTCGAGCGCCGCGTACACATGCGTCAGATCGACGGAGCGGACATGGGTCGTCTCGATGCACACCGCCACCGCCCCGAGCGCGGCCAGACGCGCCACGGCGTGCGCCGCAAGGTGGACGTTATGACGACAGAGTGGCACTCGCCCGGTCAAAGCGGCGCGGCGCCCGGCCGCTTCAGCAGCCTCCTTGAACGCTCGCACCCCGGCGACACATGCCGACGCGAGGCCCCGAATCCCGGTGAGACGGTCGTGGTCCTCGGAATCCGCCAAGAGCACCACGTCGATATGCGTCACCCCTGCTGCGAGAGCTCCCCTCGCGTTGTCTCCCTTGGACAGCGCGCCCGCATCGGTACGCAGACAGACCCGTCTGATGCCCATCTGTCGCGCCGCATCAACGATTCCGGGCAGCTGCGGGTGCGAGAACGGCTCACACCCGGTGAACAACACGCCGTCAGGTACGGGTGTCTCGCCGCCGACCAGAGCGACCTCGCGAACGATGTCATCGATGGGACGGAACACGGGGGCCGCGGTGGAGCCACGCATACATGCGGAGCAGCGCGCGGTCCCTCCTTCGCCTATCAACACCCTGCGATAGCCGATCATGCGTGCACACCCTTCCCTCTCGCCTTCGACAGTCTAGCCGAGGGCTAGGTCTTCAGGAGCGAGTCAGCACGATGATGGCGGTGTCGTCCGTCCGACGGTCCCCGGCGAAAGCTCGTACCGCACCATCGATGCGTGCGGTGACCTCTGCCGGCGGCAGACCCGGACAGCCGGCGAGCACTTGGGCCAGCCGCTCTTCACCGAAGAAAGCGCCCTTCTCATCACGCGCTTCCGTGACACCGTCGGTGTATATGACCAGCAGTTCTCCGGAACCAAGCCGGAAGGCCCCCTCGGCGAACGCGACGTCCGGGAACGCTCCCATGACGGGCGAGGCGCACCCCAGCTCCTCAACGACTCCGTCCCGGTGCACGACAAGCGCAGGCGGATGGCCGGCACGACAATAGCGCCCCTCGCCAGTCCGCGGATCGAGGACCACAAGGAACACGCTGGCGAAATCGCGCATCCGAGCCTGGGCGCACAGCGCACCGTTCGCTCTGGAGACGATCTCTGCCGGTGACGCGGTCTCGTGGGTGAAGGCCCGCACGGTGTGCTTGACCAACGCGGTGAACACCGCGGCCTCGAGCCCCTTGCCCGAGACGTCTCCGACCATCACGCCCACACGGCCCTCCGGCATCGCGAAGATGTCGAAGAAGTCGCCACCGACCCGCGTGGCGAGCGTGGAGGACCGGTACAGCGAGTCGTAGATGACGCCCTCCACCTCTGGATCGAGCGTCAGGAGCGACTCCTGAAGGGTTTCCGCGATGAGGTGCTCGGTGTCGAAGTCCGTCGCGTTCGCGTAGGCCAGCGACAACACGAGTGACAGGCGCGCCAGATACTCGTCGACGGCCGGATCGAAGCCGTCGCCCGCCTCCTTGCGACCGAATATCACGGCCCCGAACCACTCACCGCGCACCCGTACGGGCACGATCAGCGCCTCAGCGAGCCCCATCGACTCACGAAGCCAGGATGCTGACTCCGTCTCAGGGCGGACACGCACCACTGGCAGCGGCCCCTCGGCGTCCGCACTGCGGCGGGGGTGGTCAGGTATGTCTATGGTCCCGCACTCGAGGCGGTGGCCGAACAGCGGACGGAACCTGCCGTCGTGATACTCGCCGAAGAGCGCCCCATCGCAGCCGAGGGCGTCGGCCATCGCGGCGAGTGCGTCCGGGACCGTCTGGGACAGGTCATGCGAAGCGGCAAGTCGGGCGGATGCCTCAGCCAGCGACGCCTCAAGGTCGCGGAGCCGACTGGTAAGCGCGAACCGCTCCGCAGCGACAAGCGCGGCCATGATTCGGTCGGCCGCGACCTTGAGCATGACGCTCTCGGCTTCACTCACCAACCTCTCGTCCGACCACGTGCACTCAAGCACGCCGAACAAGCGGCCCTCGACGTAGAGGGGGATGCCGAACATGGCGGTGATGCCCAAGTCATCGTGTGCCGCGATGTGGGCGTCGCCGGCACGCACGTTGGCCGCCCACAGGAGCTCACCTGCCGCGGCGACACGGGCCGCGAAGCCTTCGTCGGCCGACATTGAGAAGTCGGTCGCGCCATCGACTTCGAAGCCTGACTGGTGCGTCAGGTGCCAGCGACCGTCCCGCAGGACGAGGAACAGGGCGGACTGGGCGTCCATGACTTCGCGCAGCGCCGAGAGCACCTCGGGGATCAACGACTCGGTGTCGACGCGCCCGACCGCGGTCGACACGATGCGGAGCAGTCCCTCGAGCTGACGGTTCGCGGCCTCGAGATCGGCGAGAAGCTCATCCCGTTCGCGCTCGCGTTCCCGTCTGGCGGAGATATCGCGGATGACCGACAGCAGATACCGCTCTCCGGCCACATCGACGCCTCGTGAACTCACCTCGACAGGGAACTCATGACCGTCGGCATCCACGTGGACCGTCTCGAACAGCAACCCTTCCGAAGCGGCCGTCTGCATCTGCGTCGAGACATCGACATGGGTGGAAGGCGCCCGCAGGTCCCGGATGCTCAGGCCGTGGAGCTCCGAGCGCGGTCGCCCATAAGCGGCCTCTGCTGCGGCGTTGGCCAGAACGACCGTCCCGTCCAGCGCCACGAGCAGGACGATGTCACGCGTATGCTCTATCAGGGCACGACACGATTCGGTTGCGAACCGGTCGTCGCCCTGACGCTTCAAGGCATCCCAGAACCGCTCGTCCAACTGCGCTCACGCCCATCGTCGCCCGTGGCGGCGCCACGCCCGGTTCGATTCTAGCGCACGAGATGACGACGATTGTTTCACACGGATTTCGTGGACCACCTGCGGTCGGCGTGGCGACCATGCCAAACGCCTTCCCGCACGCGACGATAGACACAGCGGCCCCCCGCTTTCGCAGGAGGCCGCTACTGCCATCTGGTGTCCGAGGCGAGAGTTGAACTCGCACGCCCTTGCGGGCACTAGGCCCTCAACCTAGCGCGTCTGCCATTCCGCCACTCGGACTCGTGGTGCCGCCGGCAGGGGCGACAGCGAGGGGTATTCTAGCAATCACCTCGTACCCGCGCCAGTCCTCATCCGGCTTGTAGTGCCGCAAGCGCGCCATCGTCGACGATGGTCGCACCGACGGCGTCCACATCGATCGGGAACGGTGCTGCGAAGTGACACGCCGCTCGGTGAGAGGCCCCGACCTCACGAAGCTCTGGTTCCTGCGACGCGCAGACGTCCTGAGCGATGGGGCACCGGGTGTGGAACCGGCACCCGGACGGCGGGTCTATCGGGGACGGAGGGTCTCCTGCGAGCAGGATCCGCTTCCGGGACCGCTGCACTTGAGGGTCGGGCACAGGCACTGCGGAGAGCAGCGACTGGGTGTACGGATGGTGCGGACGCTCATAGAGGCCTCGCCAGTCGCTGATCTCGACGATCTTGCCCAGGTACATCACCGCCACGTCGTCCGAGATGTGCTGGACCACCGAGAGGTCGTGGGCGATGAAGAGATACGCGATGCCGAGCTCGCGTTGCAGTCTGTCGAGCAGGTTGAGCACCTGTGCCTGTATGGACACATCGAGAGCGGACACTGGTTCATCGCAGACGATGAGCCTGGGTTTCAGCGCCAGGGCCCTGGCGATTCCGATGCGCTGGCGCTGCCCGCCCGAGAACTCGTGCGGGTACCGGTTGATGTGCTCGGGATTGAGGCCGACCACCTCAAGCAGCTCAGCCGACCGTTTCCGGCGCTCGGTCGAATCGCCTATGCCGTGGATCAGGAGCGGTTCACCGACGATCTCGCCCACGGTGAAGCGAGGATTCAGGCTCGCGTACGGGTCTTGGAAGATGATCTGCACGTCGCGGCGGAACGCCTTCAGGTCGGCGCCTCTCAGAGACAGGACGTCCACCCCATCGAAGGTGACGGAGCCGGACGTGGGTTCGATCAGCCGCATGAGGGCGCGACCGGTGGTCGACTTGCCGCACCCTGACTCGCCCACGAGCCCGAGGGTCTTTCCCGCCTGCACCTCGAACGTCACGCCGTCCACTGCTTTGACGACCCCTGCTTGGCGGGAGAAGGCGCCGGTCCGTACCGAGAAGTGCTTGACGAGGTCCGTCACTCGCAGAAGCTCGCTCATGCTCCCACCCCCGCGCACGGAAGCTCGATTCGGGAGAAGCCCTCTTCACCGATGCGATGGCATGAAGCCAGATGACCCTCACCCACCGTCCTCAGGACGGGGACGCTCTCGAGGCACACGGTGGTGGCGTACGGGCAGCGTGGCGCGAACGAACAGCGCTCGGGAGCATCGATGAGGCTCGGCGGCTGGCCCTTGATGGGGCAAAGCTCCCCCTTGGTGGTGACGTCGTGGCGAGGGATCGAATCCATGAGGCCCCAGGTGTACGGGTGCTTGGGTCGGTAGAACACCTCGTCGGTGCTCCCGTACTCGACCGGTCGGCCCGCGTACATCACGAGCACCCGATCGGCCATGTCGGCGACCACACCCAGGTCGTGCGTGATCATGATGATCGCCGAATTCGTACGCTGCTGAAGCTCCTGCATCAGCTCCATGATCTGGGCCTGGATGGTGACGTCGAGCGCAGTGGTCGGTTCGTCAGCGATGAGGATGTCGGGGTCGCATGCGAGCGCCATGGCTATCATCACCCTCTGGCGCATACCTCCGGAGAACTGGTGCGGGTAGTCCCTGACGCGGCTCTCCGGATGCGGGATCCCCACGAGACGCAACAGCTCGACGGCACGGGCCCACGCGTCCTTCTTGGACATGCCCTTGTGGATCATCAATGGCTCAGCGAGCTGACGTCCGACGCGATAGACCGGATTGAGAGAGGTCATCGGGTCCTGGAAGATCATCGCGATCTCGTTACCACGGATGCGACGGCGCTCCTCGTCCGGCAAGGCGAGCAGCGAGCGTCCCTTGAAGCGCACGTCACCGCCCTCTATGCGCCCCGGCGGCATCGGGACGAGACCCATCATCGTGAGAGCGTGGACCGACTTACCCGACCCTGACTCTCCGACCACCCCGAGCGTCTCGCCGGCATCGAGCGTGTAGGTCACACCATCGACGGCCTTGACCACGCCGTCACGGGTGTGGAAGTGCATACGCAGGTCATCGACCTCAAGAAGGTGTTCAGCCACGCTGCTCAGTCCTTCATCTTCACGTCGAGAGCATCACGGACGCCGTCACCGAGAAGGGTGAAGGCGAGCACGGTCGACAGGATCGCAAGACCCGGCCATGCGACGAGGAGCGGCTGAGTCACGAGGTATCCCCTGCTCGACTCGATCATCTGGCCCCAGGAGACCCCCGGAGGCTGGACGCCCAGGCCGAGGAAGGAGAGCGCCGCCTCAGTGAGGATCGCGCCGCCGATGGACATGGTCGCGTACACGATGATCGGAGCGATCGCGTTCGGAGCGATGTGCCGGAACATGAGACGTGCGTCGCTCGCGCCGAGCGCGCGTCCGGCGGCGACGTAGTCGTTCTCTTTGACCGACAGGACCGAGCTGCGGAACAGGCGTGCGAACGTCGGCCACCCGAGAAGCCCTATGGCGAGGATCACCGGAACGATGCCTCGCATCTCGGGAGGCAGGACAGCGAGGATCAGTATCGAGAACAGGATGTAGGGAAACGCAAGGAAGATGTCGGTGGTGCGCATGATCAGGGCGTCAAGGAACTTGCCGTAGAAGCCCGACACGGCACCGAGCGCGACTCCGACGAGGACGGATATGAGCGTCGCGAGCACGCCGACGGTGAGCGACACGCGCGCGCCGTAGACGACACGCCCGAACAGGTCGCGCCCCAAGTCGTCAGTACCGAAAGGGTGCTCCCACGAGGGGCCCTGGAGGCGCTCCGCGGAAGCGGTCTGGGTGTTGATGGTGAGCGGGTCGCCGAACATGCGAGGCACCCAGAGGTCGGCCGTGACCGCCGCCAACGCAACAATCGCGATCCAGATGAGCGCGACGAGCGCGAGTCGGTTGCGTCGCAGGCGGTACCATGCGTCACCCCACAGAGTACGCGTCTGGTGCTGCACGTGCTCTTCTATGAGCGGAGGCATGGGGCCAGGCTGACCCGCGACATCGTGCACGCCGTCACGGATGAGCTGTTGCTCGTGCGTACGCTTCTCGGTGTCCACGTCATTCACCCGCCCCGCCATAGCGGATCCTCGGGTCAAGGAAGGCGTAGCTCACGTCGACGATGAGATTGATGATCATCACCGCGAACAACATCGCCGTGACGCTGCCGAACACGATCGGGAAATCTCGCTGGAAGATGGCACGCGAGATCGTGGAGCCCACACCCGGCCAGTTGAAGACGGTCTCAGTGAGGACCGCCCCGGCGAACATCGCACCCAGGTCCAACCCGATGAACGTCACCACGGGTATGAGTGCGTTCTTCATCGCGTGGCGCCACAAGACTCCGCGCTCGGACAGTCCTTTGGCGCGTGCGGTCCGGATGTAGTCCTGCGTGGTGACCTCGAGGAGCTGGCTGCGCATGATACGTGCTGCGTATGCCGTCGAGACCGAAGCGAGCGTGATCCCTGGGAGGATCATGTGGACCCAGTCCGGGAAGAACGGCGAGGACGCGCCGGAGATCGGCAGGTAGAACGCCCCTCCGGTGGCGCCCTTGAGCCATATGCCGAAGAAGTACTGCAGCATGAGGCCCAGCCAGAACACAGGAAGCGACACGAGGATGGACGTCGACAGGGTGACGAGCACGTCCCATATCGAGTACTGCTTCACCGCCGAGATCACTCCGGCGCCGATACCGACGACGATCTCGATCATGATCGCCACGAGGGCGAGCCTGATCGTGTGAGGGTATGTCTCGGCGAGGATCGTCGTCACGGGGCGCCCCGTGTAGATAGAGGTCCCGAGGTCCGGCCCGGTCCACTGGAGTGAGCCGTTGACCGATTTCACCGGCGACAACGCCACCAGGTATTTCCCGTACTGGACGTACCATGGCCTGTCGAGACCGTACTGCTTTATGAGGGCAGCTTTGATCTCGGGCGGTGGGGTGCGCTCGCCGAACCGCATCTGGATGGGATCGGCGCCCGGCATGTAGTTCGCGATGAGGAAGAGGGCCAGCGTCACCCCGAAGAAGACGGGGACGAACTGCACGATCCTCTTTGTGATGTATTGAAGCATGTGACCGTTTCCTGTCGGGCCCGCTCACGAGGGGTGGCAGGGCACCTGGCGATGCCCTGCCACCCGTTCGTGGAGCCTATTCGTGCATGGTGCGACTACTTGGCCGCACCATCGGCCGCGATCCAAGCCTTCTCGAAGTTGCCGAAGTACAGCGCATTGAACTTGAAGTCGCGGATCCGCGCCGAGCCCACGTGATGGTGCTTGTAGAACATGAGCGGAGCGACGGGGTTGTCGGCGCCGATGGTGGCGTCGATCTTGGCGAACTCCTCAGCGCGCGCGGCGCTGTCGGTGATCTTCTCGGCGGCCTTGATGGCCTCGTCGACCGCCGGGTTCTTGTACAACGCCTTGTTGTCCGTGGACTTGGAGTCGAAGAGCGCATACAGGAAGTTGTACGCGATCGGATAGTCCGCGACCCAGCCGAGGCGCGCGAGCTGGTGCTTGCCCTCATCGAGCTGCTTCAGGTAGACGGGGAAGTCAGCGGACTCGAACTCGGTGTTGATCCCGATGGCCTTGAGGTCCGCTTGGACGAGCTCCATGATCTTCTCGTGGCCGCCACCGCTGTTGAACGCGAGCTTCAGCGTCGGAAGACCCTTGCCGCCCGGGTATCCCGCGGCCTCAAGAGCGGTCTTGGCGGCTTCCATGTCGTACTTGGAGTCCGCCCACGCGCCGGCCTTGTAGCCCGCCATGCCAGGCGGCAGGATGCTGTCCGCCGGCTCACGCGTACCCTCGAAGACCGTGTCGCAGATCGCCTGACGGTTGATGGCCAACGTGATCGCCTTGCGCAGGTCCTTGTTCTTCAGGAACTCGTCCTCGTTGTTCATGATGAGGTAGTACGTCGAGAGCTCGGGACCAAGCAGGACCTGCTTGCCCTCGGCGACGGTGTAGCCGTCGTCCGACTCGCCGTACTTGGCGATGGCGTCGTTGATCTTGCCTTCACCGATCTGCGTGAAGTCGAGGTTGCCCGCTTCGAACTCGGTGTAGGCGGTCTCCGGGTCCTTGAAGATGCGGAACTCGACACCATCGAGGTATGCGGCGTCGCCCATGTAGTTGTCGTTACGGACGACCTTGATGTACTGGTTGTGCTTCCACGGCTCGGCCATCTTGAACGGGCCATTGCCGACCGGCATCTCGCCGTAGGCGACAGTCGTCTCACCGCTGCCGGTGGGCACGCCGCCCTCGACAAGGGCCTTGGGCACCGGCGCGAGAGATGGGTGGGCGACGACATACTCGAAGTCCGCGAACGGCTGCGACAGTGTCACCTCGAGCGTGAGGTCGTCGATCGCCTTCAGGCCGCTCATCTCCTTGGCCTTACCGGCGGCGACATCGTCAAAACCGGCGATGAAGCCGAGGTGGTAGCTGATGATCGACGGGTCTGCCTTGCCGGTCGCCGTGTTGATGGTCTCCGGGTTCGCGATCCGGTTCCACGCGTAGACGAAGTCGGCCGCGGTCACGGGGGTGCCGTCCGAGAACTTCCCGTTGGGGTTGAGCTTGAACGTCCATACGGTGGCGTCCTCGTTCGGCTCCCAGCTCTCGGCCGCAGCCGGGATGACCTTGGTCGAATCGGCCGGATCGAAGTTGGTGAGCGAGTCGAACAGCGCCTGGGTGACCTGCATACCCTCGGTCTCCTGGCAGTTGTACGGATCGATGTATGCCGGCTCACCGATGTAGAAGGACATGGTTCCGCCCTTGACGGGCTCGTTCGCGGCGGGAGCCTCGGGCTCCTGCGCCTTCGGCGCACAGCCGCCGATGCCGGCCACCGAGGCCAGCAGGCCGACGACCAGTACGGTCACCAGCCACTTTCGAGTTTGTACGCGCAACGCGTGCCTCCTTCCGGGTAGGGACCCTTCCAACGGAGGACGTCGTCCAGGCGCACGGCCCGTGGGCGACCTCCCCTAGCACCGCCGCGCACCCGCCCGACGTTCCTCCGGGGCGCGGACAACCACCAGAGTGTCTCCGAGGATGCATCGAAACGCAAGAGAGCTGCATAAGCGACCGACGCCGTCACCCCTCGGTGACGCTCTTCTAGTCCGAGTATGTTCCCGATTGACGTTTCTGTGAAGCTGAAACACCCGCCGCCAACGGGAGGCGACGGGTGCAAGGAGAGTTGAGATTCTTCCTCGGGCGGCTAACCCTTGGGGTAGATCACCATGAGCACGAGCAGGCTCAGCATGAACGCCGACGCGAAACCGATGGTGATCCGGTCGAGGTTCTTCTCGATGATGCTCGTGCCGGTGGATGTGGGGCTCATGACCCCGCCGAGCATCTCCGAAACCCCCGTGCCCTTGCCGGAGTGCAGCAGCACGAAGACGATCAGGCCGACGGCCGAGATGAACCAGATGATGAGCATCAACACGACGATCGCATTCACGGAGGGTCTCCTTGACGTGGCTTCTTCGCGCGCTCGTGGCTCAAGCGCGGTGCATCAGTATAGCAGCAGACTGCGCCCCGTCCACTCCGAGGGCGCTTCGATGCCGATCAGGTCGAGCAGCGTGGGCGCGACATCAGCGAGCTGGCCGCCATCCGACAGGGCCTTGACTCCCGGCGCGACCACGATGAGCGGGACGTCCGTCGTCGTATGAGCCGTGAACGGAGTGACGCCGTCCGCGTCGAGCATGCGCTCGGCATTGCCGTGGTCGGCCGTGATGAGCGCCACGCCTCCCACCGACGCGAGCGCTTGAAGCACCTCACCGAGGCACTCGTCAACCGCCTCGACGGCCCGGACCGCGGCTTCGAACACGCCGGTGTGCCCGACCATGTCACCGTTCGCGAAGTTGACGATGTAGACATCGGCCGCGCCTTCACGGATCGCCTGCGCTAGGCGTCCGGACACCTCGGGAGCGCTCATCTCAGGCTGCATATCGTACGTCGGCACCTTGGGGCTCGGGACGAGGATGCGGACCTCACCGTCTTTGGGGGGCTCTGAACCGCCGTTCAGGAAGAACGTCACGTGCGCATACTTCTCGGTCTCTGCGATGTGGAGCTGGCGCAGACCGTGCTCAGCGAGCACATCGGCGAGCACGTGCTCAGGCAGACACTTCGGGAAGGCCACCGGGGCCGGGATCGTCGGGTCGTACTCCGTGAGGCAGACGAAACGCACCCGCGGGAACACATCGCGTTCGAACCCCTGAAACGAGGGGTCCACGAACGCGCGCGTGATCTCGCGCGCGCGGTCAGGCCTGAAGTTGAAGAAGATGACCGCGTCTCCGTCCTCGACACGCGAGACCTCGCCCACACAGGTCGGCACGACGAACTCGTCGGTCACGCCCGCCGCGTACGACGAGGCGATGGCCTCGTCCGCCGTGGCGGCTCTGACGCCTTCGCCCAGCACCATCGCGCGCCACGCTCTCTCCACGCGCTCCCAACGGTTGTCGCGGTCCATAGCGAAGTAGCGTCCCATGACCGTGGTGATACGCCCCGCACCCAGACGAGCCAGCTCGCGTTCCAGTGCGGCCACGTACGCTCTCCCACTTTCGGGCGGCGTGTCGCGTCCGTCGAGGAAACAGTGCACGCGAACATCGGTCGCACCTCTGCCCGCAGCCATGCGGACGAGAGCATGGAGATGGTTCTGATGACTGTGCACTCCGCCGTCGGACACGAGTCCCATGAGGTGCACAGGACGCCCGGCGGCAACCGCGCCGTCGATCGCTTCGATGAGTACCTCGTTTGAGAATAGCGAGCCGTCTTCGACGGCAAGGTCGATGCGCGTGAGCTCCTGGTAGACCACACGCCCCGCACCGATGTTCAGGTGTCCCACCTCGGAGTTGCCCATCTGGCCTTGGGGCAGGCCCACGGCAAGACCGCTCGCGGCAAGCGTCGTCGAAGGACACTCGCGGAGCAGTCGATCAAGAACGGGTGTCTTGGCCGCGAGCACGGCGTTGCCCGGGCCCGGTTCACCGAACGCGAGCCCATCCATGATGACGAGGAGAGCGGGAAGGTTCTTTCGCACGGCGGCTAACCCGCGAAGGAGGCAGCGGTCCGCACCATGTCGGCGAAGGATGCGGCCTCGAGGGACGCACCACCGACCAAGGCGCCGTCGATGTCAGGCTCGGGCATGAAAAGCCCGATGTTCTCGGGTTTTGCCGAACCGCCGTAGAGGATGCGCACCCTGATCGCCGCGGGTTGGCCGAACAACGCCCCCACGGTGGCGCGGATCGTGCGGCAAACGTCGTTGGCCCCTTCGGGCGTGGGCGTGTGACCGGTACCGATGGCCCAGATCGGCTCGTACGCGATCACGATGTCGCCCGCCGACTCGGGATCGACCCCGTCAAGCGCGGCGCGGACCTGCTCCCGGACGAAACGTTCCGTGTCCCCGGCATCGCGTGTCTCAAGAGACTCCCCGACACACACGATGGGCGTGATGCCGGCGGCGATGAGCGCGTGGACCTTCTTGTTCACCGTCTCGTCCGTCTCGCCGAACATCTCCCGGCGCTCGGAGTGTCCGACGATGCAGTAGTCGCAACGCAGGTCGACGAGCATGCGGGGGGACACCTCGCCCGTGAACGCTCCTTCGCTCTCCCAGTGCACGTTCTGCGCGGCGAGCTTGATCTCCAGACGGTCGAGCTCGATCACGGTCGAGACGCTCTTCAGGGCCGTGAACGGCGGACACACGACCACATCCACTCGTGACCAGTAAGGCTCGACCCTCTCGTCGAGGTTCTGGACGAGGATCGCCCCCTCACCGGCGGTCTTGTACATCTTCCAATTGCCCGCGATCATCGGCTTTCTCGCCATGTGGCTCCCCTTCCGTGGGTACGCTATCGATCGTGTCAGCGGTCGAGCAGCGCTTCGAGTCCGGGCAGTGGCGCGCCTTCGAGCAGCTTCATGCTGGCTCCGCCGCCTGTCGAGACGAATGTGACCCGGTCCTCAAGACCGAACTTCTTCAGTGCGGCGACCGAGTCCCCGCCACCGATGATGGACGCGGCGCGATTGTTGCGACCGACCGCGATCGCGACCTCTTTGGTGCCCGTCTCGAACGGCGTCATCTCGAACACGCCCATCGGGCCGTTCCAGAAGATGGTCCGTGCCGCCGCTATCTCGCCCTTGAACAGCTCCACCGAACTCGGACCGATGTCGAGGCCCTTCATGCCCGGCGGTATCTCCTCGCGTCCCACGATCCGGGTGTCCGCGTCCTCAGCGATGTCGGCCGCCACCACGAAGTCGGTCGGCAGCACGAGGTTGACGTTCTTCTCGTCCGCCTTGTCGAGCATCCGCTTGGCAGGTTCGACCCAGTCGGTCTCGAGGATCGAGTCTCCCACCTCGAGACCTTTCGCCACGAGGAACGTGAAGGCCATGCCGCCGCCGATGAGCAGGGTGTCGACACAGTCGATGAGCCGCTCGATCACCCCGAACTTGTCGGAGACCTTGCTGCCCCCGAGGATGGCGACGAACGGGCGCTCCGGGTCGGTGAGCATGCCGGTGAGCGTCTCGACCTCCCGCGCGAGCAGCAGCCCCGCGTAGGCCGGCAGGAACCGGGCGACCCCCGCGGTCGACGCATGCGCGCGGTGGGCGGCGCCGAACGCGTCGTTCACGTACAGGTCGCCCAGGGCCGCGAGCTCGCGCGCGAAGTCGGGGTCGTTGCTCTTCTCGCCGGGGTGGAAGCGCACGTTCTCCAGCATCAGCACCTCGCCGTCGACCATGCGACCCACGGCCTCGGTGGCCTCGGTGCCGACCACCTCAGGGACGAAGACCACGTTGCGCCCCAACAGGCGCTGCAGTGTCCGCCGGACGGGGCGCAGCGAGTAGCGCTCGTCGGGGGCCCCGTCCGGGCGGCCCAAGTGGCTTACCAGGATGACCCTCGCACCATGGTCGACCAGGTATCGAAGCGTGGGCAGTGCGGCACGGACCCGCGTGTCGTCGGTCACGGCGCCTTCGGCCAACGGCACGTTGAAATCCACCCGGACCAACACGCGCTTCCCGCGCACGTCCACGTCTTTGACCGTCTTCTTCGAGAACGTGAGCACCGCAGATCCTCGCCTTTCTCTTCGACGGAGCGGGGCCCCGCGAGGGGCCCCGGCTTGTTCCCATCACCTCAGCCGAACCGAAAGCGTCCTACGCCATCATCATGAGCTTGGCCAGGTCCTTGACGCGATTGCTGTAGCCCCACTCGTTGTCGTACCACGACAGGCACTTGACGAACGTGCCCTCGCCTCCCATGACCATCGTCTGCTGCGAATCGAAGACGCTCGAGGCCGGGTTGCCCACGACGTCGACAGACACGATCGGGTCCTCGCAGTACTCGAGGATGCCCTTCATCGGCCCCTCGGCGGCGGCCTTCATCGCGGCGTTGATGGCCTCCTTCGTGACGGGGCGCTCGAGTTGTGCGACGAGGTCGACCACCGAGCCGTCGGGCGTCGGCACGCGTACCGACATGCCGTCGAGCTTGCCCTTCATGTCGGGCAGCACGAGGCCGATCGCCTTGGCCGCGCCCGTCGAGGTCGGGATCATCGACATGGCAGCGGCGCGCGCCCGACGCAGGTCCTTGTGGGGCAGGTCGAGGATGTTCTGATCGTTCGTGTAGCTGTGGATCGTGTTCATGAAGCCCGATACGATGCCGAACTCGTCACGCAGGACCTTGGCGAAGGGAGCCAGGCAGTTCGTCGTGCACGACGCGTTGCTCACGATGAAGTGTCTCTCGGGGTCGTACTGGTCGTCGTTGACACCGATGACGATCGTGATGTCCTCGTTCGTGGCGGGCGCCGAGATGATGACGCGCTTGGCGCCGGCGTCGATGTGCGCCCTGGCCTTGGTCGCGTCGGTGAAGAAGCCGGTCGACTCGACGACCAGGTCCACACCGAGCTCGCCCCACGGCAGGTTCGCCGGATCACGATCGGCGAGCACCTTCACGGTGCGCTTGACGCCGAGCAGCTCACCGAGCACGTTCTTGGAGTGGACCACGAAGCCGTCCTCGACGACCTCGACGTCATGGTCGAACCGGCCGTGGACCGAGTCGTACTTCAGCAGATGCGCCAGGGTCTTGGCGTCAGTGAGGTCGTTGACCGCCACGACCTCGACCGCGGGATCGTTCTCCATGGCCCGGAACACCAGGCGCCCGATGCGTCCGAACCCATTGATACCGACCTTGATCGTCACGAGCGATCCCTCCTAAAGATCCCCTTGCGGCGCGCCCTTACGCCGCCCCTGTCCCGCGTATTGCCCCTCAGCCGCCGGATGTTGACTCCGCGTTGAGCTTCGCGGCGAGCTCTTCGATGCGGCGCACCCTATGATATACCGCCGACTTGGAGAGTGGCGGCTCGGCCAGCTCCCCGAGTTCGCGAAGTGAGACTTCCGGGTGCGCAAGGCGTAGCTCGGCGAGTTCCGCGAGTGCGGGCGGCAGGCTCTCAAGACCTCGGGTCGCAGCCAGCAGACGTATGGCCTCGATCTGCCCCATCGCTGCCTCGACGGTCTTGGCCTGGTTCGCGATCTCGGCGTTCACGAGCCGGTTCACGTCGTTGCGCATCGACTTGACGATGCGGACGTCTTCGGTACGCAACAGCGCCCTATGCGCACCGACCAGCGCGAGGAACGTGACGATGGGCTCGGCGCCCTTCAGGTACACCGCGAACAGGCCACGACGGCGCGCGACGCGGGCCTCGATATCGAAGCGGGCCATGAGGGCCGCGAGGTCGTTCGCGAGCTCCTCTGACTCGGCGGTGAGTTCGAAGTGGAAATCGCCGTGCGGGTCGGCCACGAAACCGCCGCCGAGGAAGGCGCCGCGCAGGTATGCGATGGCACAGCAATCCCGCTTGACCAACGCGGGGTCGATGCCCAGCGTGAGTCCCTCCTCGCCGAGCACACCGAGGTCGTCCAAAGCGGCCGCGAGCTTGGGCTGGGTGGGTACGGTGATGAGATAGTTGTTCGTCTTGTGCAGGACGCTGCGCCGCACGGTGAGCTCGGTCTTCAAGCCGTACACACCGTGGAGCAACTTGATGGCGTTGCGAGCGACCGGCGCCGTCTCGGTGGCGATCTCGAGGCGGTAGCGCTCGCCGCCGGAGAAGTGCAGCGTCCCCTCGATGCGTACGAGCGCCGCCAGCTGCGCCTTGCTGCAGCACGAGCGGCGAGGTTCCACGCGTGAGAGCTCGTCCTTCACCTCAGCAGTGAACGACACCTTACGCGAGCACCTCCTCAAGCAGGCGAACGAGCGCCAGACGGTCGTGACGGACCGGGTCGGCGGGGTCCGCGAGGTCCCCCGGGACCACTCGGACGCCGAGCGCTTCGATCCGGGCGAGCTGCTGCTCGCCCGCGATGACCGGCTCCACACCGGATTCATCATCGCACAGGACGTCAGGGGCGCAGGGTCCTGTGTGCACTATCGCAAGGTCGAGCGCTCCGGCCAGCCCGTGCGCGAACAGCGCCTCCACGTGATCGGCGGCGTCAAGGCCGCCCGTCTCACCACGCATGTTCGCGACGTTGCAGACGTATACACGGAGCGCATCCGCCGAGCGCACCGCGTCAGCGACCCCGGAGACGAGGAAGTTGGGGATCAGCGACGTGTACAGGGACCCCGGGCCGATCACCACGACGTCGGCTTTCTCGATCGCCGCCACCGCAGGTCCGTAGGCCGCCGGTCTTTCCGGCTCCAGGAACACGTGCTCGACAGCGGTGGCGTTGGCTGCAAGACTGGCCTGGCCGAAGACCTCGGCACCGGTACGGTCGACACCGTGCAGCCTGACGTCCTCGAGCGTGGACGGAAGGACGGCGCCGCGCACGTGCAGGTAGTGGCCTGCGGTCTCGACGGCTGAAGGAAAGTCGCCGGTGATGTCTGTGAGCGCGGCGAGGATGAGGTTGCCGAGCGAATGACCGGCGAGGCCCTCGCCCCCCTCGAACCGGTACTGGAAGACGCGCGCGAGCACCGAGTCCTCGTCACTCGCCAGCGCGACAAGACAGTTGCGAACGTCTCCCGGCGGCAGGATGCCGAGCTGGCGGCGGAGCACACCGGACGAACCGCCGTCATCGGCCATGGCGACCACCGCGGTCGTCTCGAACCCCAGCTCCGTGAGGCAGCGCAGCACCTGCGGCAACCCCGTGCCGCCTCCGATCGCAACGGCTGACCTGCCCGCGCCGATGCTCACCGAAGACCCGCCTCCCGCGAGACGTCACGGTGGGCGACGGTGACTCGGAAACCCAGTTTGCGCAGGTGGGCCGCGGTCGCTTCGGCCAACGCGACGGAGCGGTGCTGGCCACCAGTGCAGCCGAGCGCCACCCCGAGATGCGACTTGCCCTCGGCCAGGTAGCCTGGCATCACGCTGTCGAGGAGTCCGAACCACGCCTGCAGGAACTCACCGGTCTCGGACCGCCCGAACACGAACTGGCGGACCGGCTCGTCGAGACCGGTCAGATGGCGGAGCTCCGGGTTGTAGAACGGGTTGGACAGGAACCTCACGTCCATCACGATGTCGGCATCGGTGGGGGCCCCGTACTTGAAACCGAACGACTGGACGGTGACGGACAGCGTGTGGGCGAGCGGCTCGGTGACGAACTCCTCGCGGATGCGGCGCCTGAGCTCGGCCGGCCGGACCCCAGTGGTGTCGATCACCACGTCCGCGCGTTCGCGGATGGGCCCGAGCGCGATACGTTCAGCAGCTATCGCTTCGGCGAGCCCGCCTCCCTCGGCGCACAACGGGTGCAGACGCCTCGTCTCCTTGAACCGGTTCACCAGCGTCGTGTCGTCCGCCTCAAGGAACAACAGCCGGTGTTCGATGGCGCGATCGTGCAGGGCGTCGAGCTCGCCGGCGAGTGCGTCGAAGAACTCCGCGGCGCGCACGTCACAGACCACCGCGAGACGATGCACGCGACTCCCGGGCAGCTGCGCCAATTCGGTGAGCTGCGGGATGAACGCAGGCGGCAGGTTGTCGATGCAGAAGTAGCCCATGTCCTCGAACGTGTGCATGGCTTCGGAGCGCCCGGCGCCGGACATACCCGTGATGATGACGAGTTCGGGTGACACCCGCGGTTCAGCGGTGTCGGGTTCAGCGTGCGCGCACATCGGTGCTCCTCGCGACGGTCAGCCGGGGGTCTGGTCAGTATATCCCGCGTCAGCGCCGGGTGAGAGCGACGGGCGCACACGGCGTGTCCGCTCAGCGCCACCCCTCGAAGCTGCGTTCGAGGCTCGCACGAGTCCGGGCCGCGAGGGCTCGTTGCCGCTGCCACGTCAGGGCGATCACGAGCATGGCGACACCGATGAGGCCGAGCACGAGCCACCAATACGCCGCGATCGCAGAGAACGAACGGTACAGGGCCACCACCGCAAGCCCCACGACGCCGCCGAAGAAGTACCACCGCACTTTGAGCGCGATGCCCGCACCAAGCGCGATGAGCGCCATCACCACGGCGGCGAGCGAGTCTGCGAGTGCGAGACCCGGGGGGGCCTGAAGCGCGATGAGGGCAGGGTACGCCACACCGACGAACACCGCGAACACGTCGAGGGCCTCAGGGTGTCGTCGGGCCTGATCGAGCCACACGTGAAGATAGCCGGAGGCCGACAGGTACACAGAGAGCGGCAGGGCGTAGACGGCGCCCGGCAAGCCGTCGTCCACGATCGAGGTCTCGGACCAGATGGCGAGGACACACACGGCGCCGGCCAGATGGTAGCCGGGCTCGAAGCGTCGTGACGCGCTCGAAGCGGCGATTCCCGCCGCCGCCATGAGCAACGCGATGACCCCGGGTTGCGTGTCGATGCCGGCGAAGGTGGCCGCAGCCACATAGGCCGGCGCGCTTGCGAGCGCGAGCGCGCTGCCGGCGGTGCTCGCTTTCCCGTCGCGGTGGAACGGCCGCACGAACGCGACCGACGAGAGCGCCAGTCCCAGCCCGCCGAAGGCGAGCGTGCCGACCCACTCGCCCGACCCGGGCGTGAGCGCAGCGACCGACCCCAGCAAGGCGACACCCGCTGCGCCTGCGAACCACTGCGACGAGCACGCGGACGCCACACCCCACGCGGCAGCGAGCAGAAGCGACGCGGCAGCGAGCACCACATCGCGACCGGGCTGAAGCGGCATCGCGACGAGGACGCTTGCGGTGGTGGTGGCCGCGACGGCGAACCACGGAGCAAGACGCTCATGCTCACCGCGTCTGAGCCACAACGACGTGACCGAGACCGCCAGTGCGGCGCCGGCCACCACGAGGACCCTCACATCGGCCGATCGGACACCGATGATGTGATCGGCGATGGGCGAGGCCGCAGCGGAGGCGGCCAGCACGAAACAGACGCTCGCCAACGCGGCTACCACCCTGCTCAAGTCACTCACCGCATCCGTAGCCGCGATGGCCGACGCGACGAGCAACAGCACCACGGGGTCCCACACGGCCCCGAACAACCCGACCGTCTTGGGGTCACCCGCGACCAGGGGTGCGATGGCGAGCGGAAGCAGTGCGGTGAGTGCGAGCGTGACGCGTGCGGACCAGCGGGTCAGCGCCGCCCAGGTCGCGCCGTAGCGCGACGAGAGCAGACGAGCGGACATGAGCCAGGTTCCCGCGAGCGCCGCGAGCGGCAGCGCGAAGAGCCCAGGCGTCGGCGCAGGCCATGCCCAGGACTCGACGGCGGCCAAGGTCGCGAACGAGAAGAGCGACCCGGCGAACGCGGTGGCTCCCCGCGGACGGATGGTCGCAGCGGCCCACCAAGCAGCCAGTACTCCGACGTAGCCGAGCACGTCCGAGCGCGAGAGGGCCGCGTGGGGAAGAGGAAGCGCGAGCGTGACGACCGGCAGTGCCAGCGATGCGCCCGTGAGCAGCGCGAAGGCCCCGACCTCGCAGACCGCGGCCGCTGGCGAATGGCGCCCCTGCGCATGCTCGACCATCTCAGACCGGTCGAGTAGTCGAGCGGACGAGGCCCAGAGCGCACCAAGGGTCGCGACCGCCACGATCGTCGTCACAGCGCTCGCGTCGAGCACGAGCGCACCCGTCAACACCGCACTGAGCTCCGCTGAAAGTCCCGCGACGACGAAGGCGACGCCGCGTCCCGTGAGTCCGAGCAGGTCGTACGTGACCGCTGCGGCAACGAACACCGCGACGATCCACCATCGCTGTTGGGTCGCAGCCGCGCTCCATGCCGCGACGAAGAGAGGCAGCTGGAGGAGCGTGGCGACGATGGAACGGGCCTGTCTCTCGCGCGGTCTGGCTGACAGCGCTCGCCATGCGACGGCCCCCGATGTCGCTGAGACGACACACGCAGAGACGACGGCCCCCGCGTCCGCGCTCGACAGCAGCACGAGATCGGCGAGCATCGCCGCACTCGCTCCGGTGGCGACGACCGGCGCCGCCCAGCGCAGGATATGGGCGAGCGACCCGACACCGACGCGTCCCTCGCCACGCTCGGCAGCGATCAGCCACAAGAGGGCCACGACCGAGACGCCCGCGATCCGAACCGGCGCGGGAACACCGAGGCCTGAACCGAGCAGCCACCACCACGCCACCTGCGCGCCGGCCCCGATCACGCCGAAGAACCCCGACGCGATGCGGATCTCGGTGTACCAGTACGCGAGCGAACAACCGAAGAGCAGCACGGCCCACGGCCACGGTCCTGTCAGGCGAAAGCCGTCAATGAGTATCCACCCGTCGAACAGCAGCATCGACGAGGCGACTGCCGTGAGCGCCGTCGCTCCCACTGACAACCTGAGCCTCGTCCTCGCCCACCAGCCTGCCACATAGAAACCGGCGGTCAACGCAGCGAGCAAGCCGAACTTCGAGAGGGTGCCTAGCGAACCCCACACCGCCACCGAGAAGACGGCAGACGCGACGATGACGAGGAAGGCGCCGAGGAAGAGGAGCACGGTCGTCCAGTCGACCGGCTTGGACCCCTGGCGGGACCGCGACGTCGAAGGCGAAGATGCGGACCCCGGACCGCCCACCGGCGGCACACCGGGTGCGCTTCTCACGTCCGGAGCGAAGTCGACCTGTGGCTGTCCCGTGATCTCGGCCACCAAGGCCGCACGCCTGGCGAGGTAGCGCGGCGCCATGAGGTCGTAGGAGGCGCGATGGACCTCGCCGCGCTCCACCGCTCGTGCGAGCTCGTCGAGAAGGAAGTCGATGCGTTCGACCTCGGCGCGCTTGGAAGCATGGTCCGTCACGCGCAAGCCTCCTCGATCAGTCGGCCGGAGCGGCACCCTCTGCGACACCATGTGCGACGTCATCTGCGACACCGGAGCCGCGAGCCGATTGTCGCACAACAGCCGCTATCTCCTCGGCCACCTGGCGCGGCACACCCGGCACCGCCGCGATCTGGTCGACCGTGGCCTCGCGCAGGCGCTTCAGGCTGCCGAAGTGGCGCAGGAGTGCTTTCTTGCGCTTCGGGCCGACTCCCTCGATGTCATCGAGGATGCTCGCGGTCATCGCCTTGCCACGTAGCTTGCGGTGGTACTCGACAGCGAACCGGTGTGCTTCGTCACGCACTCGCTTCACAAGGAACAGCGACGGCGAGCCGTTGGGCAGGGCCACCGGCTCGTCCGACCACGTGACGAAGACCTCCTCCTCGCGTTTGGCCAGTCCCACGATGGGGATGTCAGAGAGGCCCAACTCGCCCAGGACCGCGACCGCGGCGTTCAGTTGTGGCTTTCCGCCGTCGACGATCACGAGACCGGGCCGTGAGCCGAAGCGCCCGTCCTTCATGCGCTCCGGGGCGAAGCGGCGGCGGAGCACCTCGCTCATCATCGCCACGTCGTTCGCCTCGCCGGTGTCGAGCCGCACCTTGAAGCGCCGGTAGCCCTTCGAGTCCGCGCGACCGTTCGTGAAGACGACCATCGACGCGACCGAGTGCGTCCCGTGCAGCGTCGAGATGTCGAACGCCTCGATGCGCAGAGGCGGCGCAGGCAGCGCGAGCGCGCTCTCGAGCTGGAGGAGCGCGGCGTTCAGGCGCTCTTCATCGTATCGGGTGCGCACCTTGAAGCGTATGAGCGTATGCTGCGCATTGCGCTCGCCGAGTGAGAGGAGCTCGCGCTTCTCGCCTCGCTTCGGCACGGTGATGCGCACGCGCCCGCCGCGCGCGGCGGTGAGCCACTCCTCGACCGCTGCCACCGCCTCTGGGAGCTCGGAGACGACCAGCTCGCGCGGGACATCCGTGACCTCGCTGTAGTAGCGCATGAGGAAGCCGGCCACAAGCTCGCACATGGGCACGTCGAGCCCCTTGTCGAGCACGAACTCGTTGCCGTAGAGCACACGCCCGTGACGGACGACGAAGACGTGGACGCCGGCTATGGTCTCTTCGCGGAAGAAGCCGATCACGTCCATATCAAGCGGTCGCGAGCTGACGACCGTCTGGCGCTCGCGGATGGCGCGGACCGCTTCGAGGCGGTTGCGATGGCGCGCGGCGCCCTCGTAGTCGAGCTCAGCGGCGGCCTCACGCATGAGGCGTTCGAGCTCCACCTCGAGGTCGTCGTGTTTGCCGGTCAGGAAGCGGGCGACTCGCGCGACGTTGGCGGAGTACTCCTCGCGTGTGATGGCCCCGACGCACGGCCCTGGGCCGAGTCCGACGTGGTGGTCGAAGCACGCCCGACCGAGCGGGGCTCCATCCTTCGCCGTCAGACGCTTCCACTCCGCGCAGGTCGCCCGGCAGATCGGCACGATGCGACGTACGGTGTCGATGGTCTCGCGTGCGGCGCGCGCGTCGGTGTAGGGGCCGAAGTAGCGGGTGCCCGGCCTGTGCTTCTCGCGGGTGTACTTGATTGCGGGGTACGGGTCGTCAAGAGTGAGAGCGATGAACGGATAGCTCTTGTCGTCACGGTAGTCGACGTTGTACGGCGGGCTGAACTGCTGGATGAGGTTCTTCTCGAGGATGAGCGATTCGACCTCATTCGTGGTGACCACGTAATCGAAGCTTCTCACCTGCTCCATCATGAGCGGGATCTTCTCGCGCTCGTCGGTGCCGCTCACGTACTGGCGCATGCGCTTCTTGAGCGACTTGGCTTTGCCGACGTAGAGGACCTCACCCGCTGCGTCCTTCCACAGGTAGACGCCGGGCGCATCGGGAACACTCGCGAGCTGTTCGGCGATGGAAGGGATGGGGCCCGGCACCGTCAGCTCCCCTTGCCGTGCCCTCGTCGCGGCTGCTTCGCGAGACCGTGCCCTTCACCGAGCTCGGGCGTCGCGGTGGCCCCTCGCCCTTCGAGCACCGGCTTGAGGAAGCGCCCGGTATGGCTCCGCGGACACGCCGCGACTTCTTCAGGTGTGCCCGTGACGACGATCTCACCACCGCGGTCGCCGCCCTCGGGACCGAGGTCGATGATGCGGTCCGCGGACTTGATGATGTCGAGGTTGTGCTCGATGACGAGTACGGTGTTGCCCGCGTCGACGAGGCGCTGCAACACGATGAGCAGTTGCCGCACGTCGTCGAAGTGAAGGCCCGTCGTCGGCTCGTCGAGGATGTAGAACGTACGCCCGGTGCTGCGGCGCTGCAGCTCGCTCGCCAGCTTCACGCGCTGCGCCTCGCCGCCGGAGAGTGTGGTGGCGGGCTGGCCCATGCGCAGGTAGCCGAGGCCGACGTCGTAGAGCGTCTGGAGCTTGCGCTTGATGGCGGGGATGTTCTCGAAGAAGTGGAGCGCTTCTTCCACCGTCATGTCGAGGATGTCGGCGACGGTCTTGCCGCGGTATGTGACCTGCAGCGTCTCGCGGTTGTAGCGGGTACCTTTGCAGACCTCGCATGGGACGTAGACATCGGGCAGGAAGTGCATCTCGATCTTGATCTGCCCATCGCCCTTGCATGCCTCGCACCGCCCGCCGGCGACGTTGAAGCTGAATCGTCCCTGCGCGTAGCCGCGCAGCTTGGCCTCCGGCGTCGACGCGAACAGAGCTCTGATGTCGTCCCACACGCCGGTGTACGTCGCCGGGTTGGAGCGCGGCGTGCGTCCGATGGGCGACTGGTCGATGTCGATGACCTTGTCGATGGCGGCAAGCCCCTCGATCCTGACATGGGCCCCCGCGCGTTTTCGCGTCTTGTAGATGCGGTTGGCGAGCACCGGCGCGAGCGTGTCGGTGATGAGCGACGACTTGCCCGAGCCCGAGACGCCTGTGACCACGGTCAGCGTACCGAGTTCTATCTCGACGTCGATTCCCTTGAGGTTGTGCTCGCTGGCTCCGATGAGCCTCAAGACCCCGCGGTCCGGATCGCGCCGCTTCGCAGGGACCGGGATCTCGCGCCTCCCGGACAGGTACGCGGCGGTGAGCGAGTCCTCGCACGCGAGTATCTTCTCGGGCGGACCGACGCAGACGATGTCGCCACCGTGCTCGCCCGCCCCCGGACCCATGTCGACGACGAAATCGGCCGCACGGATGGTCTCCTCGTCGTGCTCGACGACGATGACGGTGTTGCCCAGGTCACGCAGGCGCTCCATCGTCGCGATGAGCCGGGCGTTGTCGCGCTGGTGCAGCCCGATCGAGGGCTCGTCCAGTATGTAGAGCACGCCCATGAGCCCGGCGCCGATCTGGGTCGCGAGGCGGATGCGCTGCGCCTCTCCCCCGGAAAGGGTCGCCGTGGCCCGCTCGAGGGTGAGGTAGTCAAGCCCGACGTCCACGAGGAAGCGCAGCCGCTCGACGATCTCCTTTATGACGCGCCGGGCGATCTGCTCGTCGCGCTCGGACAGCACAAGCCCCTCGAAGAACGCGAGCGAGTCCTTCGCTGACATCACGGTGACCTCGTGGATGTTCTTCTCGCCCACCGTGACCGCGAGGATCTCCTTCTTCAGGCGCGCCCCGTCGCACGTCTTGCACGGGATGACCGCCATGTACTCCTCGAGCTTCTCGCGGCTGCCCTCGGACTCGGTCTCCTCGTAGCGACGCATCACGGCGTTGAGTGCGCCTTCGTAGCGCGAATACCAGTGCGTCTCACGCCCGTCGCGCGTCACGTAGTCGACCTTGATGCGCGCGTCGCCCAGTCCGTTGAGGAGCGCGTCGCGCACGCTTTCCGGAAGCTCGTCCCACGGCGTGTCCATGTCGCTGCCGAGGTGGCGCACGGCCGCTCGGACAAGGGCGGGATAGTAGTTCTGCATCCCGCTGAAGAAGAACTTGATGGCGCCTTCCGCCAACGTGAGCGACCCGTCAGGGACGACGAGTCTCGGATCGGCCTCAAGACGGCTGCCCAGGCCATTGCAGTCGGGACAGGCGCCGTACGGGCTGTTGAACGAGAAGTCACGGGGTGCGAGCTCATCCATCGACACACCGTGCACCGGGCACGCGAGGGCCTGCGAGTACGCGGTCTCTTCGCCGTCGACGACAGCCACCAGCACCGACCCGTTGGCGAGACGAAGGGCCGTCTCGACACTGTCGGCGAGTCGCGTTCGGATGTCGTCCTTCATGACGAGGCGGTCGACCACGACGTCGATGTCGTGCTTGTACTTCTTGTCGAGATGGATGTCCTCGTCGAGTCCCCGGATCTCGCGGTCGACACGCACGCGGGTGAAGCCCTCTCGCTTCAAGTCCTCGAGCATCTTGCCGTACTCGCCTTTTCGACCCTTGACGACCGGAGCGAGCACCATGAACTTCGTGCCGGCTGGCAGCTTGAGGATGCGGTCGACGATCTGGTCGGCCGTCTGGCGCTCGATGCGCCTGCCGCACACCGGACAGTGCGGCACGCCGATGCGCGCATAGAGCAGACGCAGATAGTCGTAGATCTCGGTGACCGTGCCCACCGTCGAGCGCGGGTTCTTGCTCGTGGTCTTCTGGTCGATCGAGACCGCGGGCGAGAGCCCCTCGATGTGGTCGACGTCGGGCTTGTCCATCTGACCAAGGAACTGACGTGCGTAAGCGGACAGTGACTCGACGTACCTGCGCTGTCCCTCGGCGTAGATGGTGTCGAAAGCGAGTGAGCTCTTGCCCGAGCCCGAGAGCCCGGTGATCACGACGAGCTTGTCGCGCGGGATCTCGAGATCGAAACCTTTGAGGTTGTGCTCACGGGCGCCACGGATCGATATGCAGTCGAGGGACACCGGATCACTCCTGTTTCGCGGGAGGGTTTGGAGCCGAACTTTCAGTATAGACCCCTGAGACAGCAGAGATGCCCGCAACGTGCAATGGCTGCGGGCATCTCGAGCCAAACGGATGCGGGACGGATCACTTGACGAGCGGGACCTCGACGACGTTGACGAGCGTCTTGTACGGGGCCTCGTCCTCAGCCGGCGCGATCGTCGCGCTGAGCTGCCGCTTCGCTGTCTCGGCCGACAGGTAGAAGGTACCTTCGCTCTCGGCCTCCATCATGATCTTCCAGCCCTTCTTCACGAGCTGGGCCTTGTAGTCGGCGACAGCCTTCTTGGTCGCTGTCTTGGTCAGGTACGAGAGTGTGTAGCCCATGCCGCGGTCCCCGTCAGGCGCTGAGCTGCTCGAGACGATCTTCACGTCCTCTTCGACCGGCACGCTCTTCGGGAAGTCGGGGGGCAGCGTCTTGGCTCTGACCTCCACCTTCTGGCCGCCCGTCGTCTCGATCGAGACCTTGCCTTCGTCGAGTTCGACCTTGCCGCCGGTCGCTGATTCGACGGCCGCTTCACTCGCCTCTTCGGCCGCCTTCTCCGCGACCTTCTTGCAACCGGTCGCTGACACCGCGAGCAACGCGACCGCACAGGCACTCACCGCGATCCTGATGATTCGACGTGACATGCGCGACCCCCTGGTTCTATGTTCCTTGCGCCTACCTATACCCGCCGAATGATACTTCGCACGGCGTTCATGGTACCGACCCCTCCTCGAAACGACCACGAAACAAATGCCTCCCAGACTGCACGGAGCGCGGCTGAACGAAAGCCGTGTCGACCCGGCCACGGATCGGGTGGTCCGTCCGACTGAGCAAGGGAGTGGAAACATGGCGGAGATAAACGTCGGCGATACCGCATTCATCCTGATGTGCGCGGCCCTCGTCCTGTTCATGACGCCAGGGTTGGCGTTGTTCTACGGAGGTCTCGTCCGGTCCAAGAACGTGCTCTCGACGACGATGCACTCGTTCTTCGCGATGGGACTCATCTCGGTCATCTGGGTACTGGTCGGTTACACCATCGCGTTCGGTTCGACCGACGGCCCACTCGGGGCTCTCATCGGCAGCTTCGACCACGTCGGTCTGGCGGGGACGCTGGGTGACGTGACCGGCTCCATCCCCACGCCGGTGTTCGCGATGTTCCAAGGCATGTTCGCGATCATCACCGCGGGCCTGATCACCGGTGCGTTCGCAGAGCGCATCCGGTTCTCGGCCTACGTCATCTTCATCGCACTGTGGAGCGTCATCGTCTACGCCCCCCTTGCACACTGGGTGTGGGGAGGCGGTTGGCTCATGGAGCGCGGCGCCCTGGACTTCGCCGGCGGCACCGTCGTCCACATCGCCTCAGCGGCCGCCGCCTTCGCGGGCGCCATCGCCCTAGGGCGTCGCAAAGGATTCGGCTCGGCCGAGTTCAAGCCACACAACATCCCGATGACCGTGCTCGGTGCCGGCATCCTGTGGTTCGGCTGGTTCGGGTTCAACGCCGGTTCCGCGCTTGCCGCCAACGAGCTCGCGGGCACCGCGTTCATGGCCACGCACCTTGCTGCAGCGGCAGCGATGCTGTCCTGGCTCTTGGCCGAGAAGCTCCGCCACGGCAAGCCCACGACGCTGGGAGCGGCGTCGGGCGCCGTCGCCGGACTGGTCGCCATCACACCGGCCGCAGGGTTCGTGACTCCCATCCCCGCCATCATCATCGGCCTGCTGGCTGGTGTCGCATGCTTCTTCGGCCTGGACCTCAAGAGCCGCTTCGGATTCGATGACGCCCTCGACGTGGTCGGCATCCATGGCGTGGGCGGTACGTTGGGCGCGGTCCTCACCGGCCTGTTCGCGACCACGCTCGTCAACGAGGCAGGGGCCGACGGGCTGTTCTACGGCGGCGGGGCCACGCTGCTCGTCGAGCAGGTCATCGGCGTCGTCGCAACGATCGCCTTCTCATTCTGCGTGAGTTTCGCCCTGTTCAAGGTCATCGACGCCACCGTGGGACTGCGAGTGGACCCGGATGGCGAGGAGGCAGGTCTGGACCTGTCTGAGCACAGCGAGACCGGATACGTCCTCTGATCCCCGTCCCCAGAAGGAGGCCACTGACGTGAAGAAGCTCGAAGCCATCATCAAGCCCCACAAGCTCGAGGAGGTCAAAGAGGCGCTGAACGCGCTGGGCGTCACGGGGATGACCGTCTCCGACGTGCGCGGCTACGGACGCCAGAAGGGCCACACCGAGGTCTACCGAGGCGCCGAGTACACCGTCGACTTCGTACCCAAGGTCAAGATCGAGATCGTCGTGGACGACTCGCTCGCATCGAGCGCCGAGGAGGCGATCGTCTCCGCCGCGCGCACCGAGAAGATAGGCGACGGCAAGGTGTTCACCATCGATGTCGATGCCGCCGTCCGCATCCGCACGGGCGAACGCGGCCCCGAAGCGCTGTAGAGGGGGCGCAGACGGTGACGTCGCTCACCTCGGAGCGCGATTCGATCATCGCGAGCTCGACTCCGGGGGCCGAAGCGACGCGCCGTCTGTGCGAGGCGACCGACGAGGCCGTGCGGAAACTGGCCCGCACGGCCTCGTCACGTGTCAGCGGCCGCTGGGTGATCATCGCACTGGGCGGCTGGGGAGCGGGTATCCTGCAGCCCCGCAGTGACCTCGACATCCTCGTCATGTCCGATCTGCCCTCTTCACGCCTGAAGCCGTTCGTCGAAGCCGTCCTCTATCCGCTCTGGGACGCCGGCTTGGCAGTGGGGCACCAGGTGCGCTCACCCAAAGAACAGCTGCGTGCGTGCCGAGAGGACGTCAAGACCTGCACCGCCGCTCTCACGGGACGACCCATAGCCGGCGACCTGGACTGGGGCGAAGCCGCCCTCGTTGCCTGCGCGGCCGATGCGAGAAGCCGGGCCAGAAGCGTGTTGGCCCAGCTCCACGCTCGACCGAGAGCCGGGTCGCCCTACCTTCTCGAGCCGGACCTCAAGGACGGCGCCGGAGGCCGGCGAGACCACGACGAGCTGACGTGGAGCGCGGCCGTCATCGATGGGGCCCCCAGGCGTGACCCGTCTACGCTCGTGGCCGCAGGCCTGCTCCAGGCCGACGAGTTCCGTTCGCTCACACATTCCGCCGATGTGCTGGCGGCCGCCCGCTGGATGACCCACCTGCACGGCCAGACCAAGGACCGCCTGACCGCAGAGCTGGCCGAGACGATGGGCGATGACGCCGAAAGGGTGAACGCCGCTCTCGGGACCACCTCACTGGTGCTCGCTCGTGCCCGTGCGCGGCTCAGACGCACACTCGACGCGGACGTGCTTCATACCGAGCCGCTGGGCCCGCAAGAGGTCTTCGAGCTGCTGGAGAAGGGGCCGTCGGCGCTTGAGACACTGGAGCACGCTGCTCAGGCGAGACGTCTTGACGGCCTCGTCCCTGGTTTCGGGGAGCTGATGACCACACGCCGCCCCGGCTTGGGACATCGGCTCACGGTAGGCGCCCATTGTCTCGAGACGGCGACCCTGATCAGCGACACCGCAGGTGACGGCGCTCTGTCCGCGTCGAGAGAAGCGGTGGCGGACTTGAGACCGGTATGGATCGCGGCGCTCGTGCACGACGCTGCGAAACGAGAGGCTGGCGCCGGACATGCCGAGCGAGGTGCGCCCTTCGCCAGACGGGTCGCCTTGTCGTTCGGACTCGACGAAGAGGCTGCGGATCGCGTCTTTGACCTGGTGCGCTCGCACCTCTCGCTCGTGGAGACCGCGCTCGCGGCCGACCTCGACGATGAAGACACCGTCCTGCGCGCTGCTGCGACGATGGGTCGTCCCGAACTGGTTGCGCCTCTGCACCTGCTCACGGCCGCGGACTCGAAAGCCACAGGACCATCGACGTGGACTCCCTGGACGGCCGCGTTGGTGGGCAGACTCGTGGCCCGCCTGGAAGCGGCGCTGTCCCCGGACGTCGACGGCGCTGGACTCGTCACCCGCGCACGTGAGCACCAAGCCGTCGCTCTCTCACGGATGAGCGTGTCTCTCGACGCCGAGCGCGCCTTCGTGGAGGCGGCGCCTGTGCGCTACCTGGCTTCCCGAGAACCGGACGAGATCACCCGAGACGCCCGCCTCGTCGCCGAGCTCAACGGTCGCTCGGGCGCCCAGCCGGCGATTCTCGCTGTCACGGCCGGACCAGCCCCCGGCACTCATCGGGTGACGGTCGCCGCACTCGATCGTCCGCGCCTGCTGTCACGCATGGCAGGGGCAATGGCACTGGCTGGGCTCGACATCCTGTCGGTAGACGCATACGGAAGCACGGGCGGCATCGCGCTCGACTCGTTCGTGGTCGCGTCCGCCACCGACCGGCCGGTCTCGACCGACACCTTCTCCGCTTTGGAGCGCCTGCTGGAAGCGGCGCTGCGCGACCGGCTCGAGCTCGCAACAAGACTCGCCGAGCGCCGCAGACACTACCCGCCCAAAGCGACTGGCCGGTGCCGGGTCGAGACGCACCCGAGCGGCTGGGACACGACGGTCATCGTCGAGGCACCCGACAGGGTCGGACTCCTGCACGATCTGGCCGACGCCGTGTCCACCACAGGCTTGGACATCCGATGGGCACGCGCCCAGACGCTGGGCGGATTCGTGCGCGACACCTTCCATGTGGTCGGCGAGGACGGCGGCCCCGTCGATGACCACGGAGTGCTCGGACACCTCTCGATGCGCCTGCGCGAAGCGGCCAACGCGTCATGAGCGCATCATGGGGCGGTCCACGTACGGCGAGCCGGGCATCCGTCATACTCAGGGCAAGGCACCGCGGTGATGACGACCCGGCACGCTACAGCGGGAGGAGCACACGATGACGATCTACACCAGGCGAGGCGACGGAGGACAGACGTCGCTTGTCGACGGTAGCCGCATCGCCAAGTCCAGCGCACGCGTCGAAGCGTACGGCACTGTCGACGAAGCGAACAGCGCGGTCGGTCTCGCGCGCGCCGCGATCGACGACCCCACGCTCGACGCCGTGCTAGCGTTCATACAGCACAAGCTGTTCAATTGCTCGAGCTCGCTCGCGACCCCACCGCACGCGAGGACCGAGCATACTCCCGTCGTCAGCTCCGATGACATACTCGCGCTCGAACGCGCCGTGGACGACTTCGAGCGAGCGACCGGACCCCTGTCTCACTTCATCATCGAAGGCGGATGCCGTGGCGCCGCGCACCTTCAGCTGGCGCGCGCCATCGTACGTCGGGCTGAGCGCCGTGCGAGCGCACTGGCCGACGTCGAGGATGTCGACGCGAACGTCCTCGCATTCCTCAACCGCTGCTCGGACACGCTGTTCGCCGCAGCGCGCTTCGCAAACCATCTCGCTGGAGCCGTGGAGACTGCTTGGGACAAGGAAGCCCGACCGCCGCGTTGATCGAGGGACCGGCGGGCTCTCTACCGCCCGTAGATCTCCACCGACCGCATGCCGGTGGTCGTCGGCAGCCTGGCTGCTGACGTCCCCAGGCCGCTCAGCCTCAGGTAGCGCGCCTTCACGGGAGCGCGGAACTCGAAGACCTCGAGCTTGTCGGTGAGGCCGCTGCCGGTAAGCGTGGCGATCGGGGCCCAAGATGATGCATCGCTCGACGATTCGACCTCCGCGAAGCTGAACCGTGTCGTCCCGCCGGCGAACGACACTCCCACGCCGGTCACCGTGCGAGTCGCGCCCAGGTCGACCACGAGAGTCCGATCACGCGACGCGATGAACGTGCCCGGGAGCCTGCCGTCAGACGCTGTCACGGTAGCCATGCCGGGGGACTCCATGAGCATGGCCGGCAGCGACGGCCCGGGGCCCGTCTCGATCTCCAGACGAGGACGCGAGTCTCTCTCACGCGCTGCATCGGTCCGGAAAGCCACTTCGGCACCGGACCCCAGCGCCTCACCGAGCTCGAAGGTGACCGACTGTGCGCCATTCGCGCTTCGGTCTCGCAGGTATTCGCTCACGTCCACGACCCACAGCGGAGGCATCGCGCGACTCCGGTCCAGCGTCGCGAGTGTGACGATGCGCCGCACACCCGCTGTCTCTTCGACGGCCCGCACCGTCAATCGTGCAAAGCGTCTCCCCACCCGGCCATTGAAGACCAGGCGAGCGCCGGTGACACGCTCGCTTCCGGGAAGGTCGAACGAGATCCGCACGGACTGAGCGGAACTCAGGCGTACCTCGGACGGCAGGGGTCCCGGCACCACTCTGCCTGCCGTGAGGACCTGCGTCGATCCGGGACGTACAGGCAGGACACGCCCGCGCACGCGATACGCACCGACGACGTCTCTGCCCGTGCGGCGGTGAAGCTGGTCAGCGTACAACGACTGCGGGACGAGCGTCGCTCCCCACCCTTCGCCTTCGACGAGGTCCTCGTCCCAGTCGGCATACAACGCATCATCGGAAGGGTCGTTGGACACCCGAGACCATACGCCGCTCGTTCCCACCGCTGCGCCCCAGCCGTACTGCACCGTATCGATGAGCGGGCCGGGTCGCCAACCTGCGGGCTTGCGTACCCCGGTCAGGTTCCACATCACCGACTGCGACGTGGTGTGCCCGTGCACGGCGGTGGAGCCGTCGTTACGGAACGTCGCGTCGACGCCATGCCCGTCGAGCAGGAGCCGCTCGAGCAGGTTCACCGCCGAGAACCACATGTGGAAGTCACTCTTGAGCAGCGGGCGGGCGCTCACCGAGTCCCGGATGACGTTGCCGGTCGCCTGCCACATCCCGAACGTGTACGCGTGGCGACACTCGATGGCGGCGCACCCTTCGATCAGGTTGTCACTGCCCCGTATGATGAAGCCGTTGCCGTTGCCAGCCCCCCTGTACTGAGGCGAGGCCACCAGACACTCGCGCACGGTGACCTGACGACTGTTGTCGATCCAGAAGCCCTCGGACAGGACATGCGCAGACCGGTTCCCGGGGGGCTTGAAGGTGCTCACTCTCTGTATCCACGAGTCCTCGACGTTCTGGAACTTGACCGCGGTGCTCTCGTGGACGTCGTAGGCGAGATAGCCCCAGTCCGGATACTCGGTCATCCCGACCGACAGGTCCTCGATGCCCACACCCGTGAGATGCGGACGGGCACGGTAGACGTTCGGCAACGTGCCGCGGTCGCGTACCAACACGTCGGTTCGAAGCGGAGCGTCGAGCACGAGCACGCCGCCCACCTTCAGCTCCACCACGCGTCTGAGATACGTGGTGGCGTCCATCGTCGAAGCATTCCAGCCGCGAAGGCTGCCGCGCTCCGCGACCCACTCCGGCGTGGCTTCGGTCCGTATGACGATGAGGTCACCCACCGCGAAGGAATGGGGAGACGCCACCGCCACCTCTCGCGAACCGGCCTTCGCGTCACGGATGAGGTTGGCCTGGCCCTGCACCGTCGGGATGTGCCACGACCCCGGCTGGGCAGGACTCGCCAGCAGCACGGACTTGCCCCTCATCAAAGGCGTCGTGTTGACGATGAGCGTACGCGAGCGTCCTGCGCCGCGCAGCACCACGTTCGAGTGACGTATCGTCAGAGCCGCCTTCGCGGTGTCGGTCGTCGAGACACGATACGTGGCCGCCGGAAGGTAGACGACGCCTCCCCCCCGTGCACCGACATCATCGATGGCGGCCTGCAGCACCTGAGTGACGTCCGTCGTGACTGAACTCTCGATCGAGTACGGAGGCTGCGAGACATCGACGAAGGCCGGGCCGGTGACGTGCGGGATGGGGACTTCTCCGCGCTTGTAGCCGGCATACGAGAAGTCGGCGACCACGCGACCCGCCGGATCGGCGTGCCCTGGCGACCAGTCCAACGGGTAGAGGACGCTGCGCCAGCCACTCGGGACATACGACCTCAGGGCCCCGTCGGCAACCCCGTCACCCATGACGGCATACGGCTCAGCCCAGGCATGCGCCGGCATCGAGAACGCGACTGCACACAACAAGACCACGGCTAGCACAGCAGTGCGAGTGACCGTGGAAGCGCGAGACATGAAGGCGGAACTCCAACCCACGACGTCAAGAGCGGCGCGCGCCCCGCCCTACCAGCGGCGATGACCTCGGCGCGGGACGTCGCGACTTCCATGCATGATACCATGCGGACCTTATGCGCTCAGGGGCGGCTCAGTAGCGGTCGGCGCCGGACACGAGCTCTTCGACCACGTGCGGGTCCAGCAGTGTCGATGTGTCTCCGAACGCTTCGGTGCCGGTCTCACCAGCGGCTATCTTCCTCAGGATCCGACGCATGATCTTGCCCGAACGCGTCTTGGGCAGGTCGTGCGCGAACTGGATATGGTCGGGACTCGCGATGGGGCCTATCACCTTGCGCACGTGGCCGGTGAGCATCTTGGCCAACTCCTCGCTCGGCATCTCCCCGGCGCGGAGCACGACGTACGCGAAGATGCCCTCACCCTTCACGGGATGGGGGAAGCCCACGACCGCCGCCTCGGTCACGGCCTCGTGGGAGACGAGAGCGCTCTCGATCTCAGCGGTGCCCATGCGGTGTCCCGACACGTTGATGACGTCGTCGACCCGTCCCAAGAGCCAGAAGTCGCCGTCGACATCCACGCTCGCCCCGTCACCTGTGAAGTAGCGGCCGGGGAAACGCTCGAAGTAGACCTCGCGCATGCGCTTGTGCTCGGGGTCGCCCCACGTCCCACGCAACATCCCCGGCCATGGGCGCTCGATCACGAGCAGCCCGCCCTCGTCCACACCGGCCGGCGAGCCATCTTCACGCAGGACCCGGGGCTCGACTCCGAAGAACGGCTTCGTGGCGGCGCCGGGCTTCAGCGGCGTCGCCCCCGGTAGCGGCGTGATCACGAAACCCCCGGTCTCCGTCTGCCAGTACGTGTCGACGATGGGGCAGCGTCCGCCCCCGATGACCCGGTGGTACCACTCCCACACCTCGGGGTTGATGGGCTCCCCAACGCTTCCGAGCAGACGCAGGCTGGACAGGTCGTGCCGGGCGGGCCACCCATCGCCATGCCTCATGAGCGCTCGGAGCGCTGTCGGCGCCGTGTAGAAGCTCGATACGCGGAACTTCTCGACCGTGGCCCAGAAGCGCCCCGGGTCAGGAAAGGTCGGGACCCCTTCGAACATGAGCGTGGTCGCACCGGTGGCGAGCGGCCCGTACACGACGTAGCTGTGGCCGGTGACCCAACCGATGTCGGCAGTGCACCAGAACACGTCCTCGTCACGGTGGTCGAAGACCTCCTCGAACGTCATCTGCGCGTAGAGCAGGTAGCCGGCCGACGTGTGCAGCACGCCCTTGGGCGTCCCCGTCGAACCACTCGTGTACAGGATGAACAGGGGGTCCTCGGCCCTCATCGGTTCCGGCTCGGAGCACCCACGCACCTCCGGCGCGCTCATCTCCTGGTGCCACCACGTGTCGCGGTGTGGCTCCATGTTCACCGAGCCGCTTCCGCGCTGGACCACGACGCACGCCTCGATGCTGGGGCATTCGTAGAGGGCCTCATCGGCCGCAGACTTCAGCGGGACGTGCCTCCCGCCCCGCATCCCCTCATCGGCCGTGACGAGCAGCTTGGCCCCCGAGTCCTGTATGCGTCCCTTGAGCGCGCTCGACGAGAACCCGCCGAAGACGACGCTGTGTATCGCGCCGATGCGCGCGCACGCGAGCATGGCGATGGCAAGCTCAGGGATCATGGGCAGGTAGAGCGCCACCCTGTCGCCCTTGCCCACCCCCTTCTTGCGCAACACGTTCGCGAACTTGCACACATCGTGGTGGAGGTGCTGGTAGGTGTAGGTCCGCGTGCCGCCGTCGTCGCCCTCCCAGATGAGGGCGGCCTTGTTCCTGCGCCACGTGCCCAGGTGCCGGTCAAGACAGTTGGCGGAGACATTGAGAACGCCGTCGGCGAACCACGTGTAGTCGAGCGCTTCGAATCCTCCTTGGAGAGCGACGGTCGGCTCCTTGACCCACGTGAGGCGTCGCAGCGCCTGCTCGAGCCAGAAGGCGCCGTCGGGCTCCAAGCTGCGGGCGTACATCTCGTTGTACGCATCCATGCTCGCTATCCTCGCTCTGGCGGCGAAGTCGCTCGGTGGAGCATAGACGCTTCTCGCTGCTGCTTCCCGACGCGTGTCGCTCACGGCACACCCCTCAAAGACGATGACTCTGTCGGCCTTCCTGCTGTTCATTCCCCTGCGCTTGGCCATGCGTACGACCCCGCTCGTGTCAGAACCACGCTCAATGGGATGACGGCTATACTTCGGCTCACGCGACACCGCAGGAGGAGCCAGTGACCGTCACCGACAGATACGCCGCACTCTTGGAGCGTCTGGGCTCGTTCGACAGCATGCTCGTCGCCTACTCCGGCGGAGTCGACTCCACACTGCTCGCCGTGGCGGCCCACGCCGCACTTGGCGACAGGTGCCGCGCCGTGCTGGCCACCGGTGACACCTACCCCGCAAGCGAGATCGCCCAGGCCAGGCGCTTGGCTCACGATCTTGGCTTGAACCTGATCGAGGTCGAGACGTATGAGCTGGCCGACCCGCGATTCGCCGCCAACACGCCGGAGCGCTGCTACTGGTGCAAGCTCGAGCTGTTCGGCCTCCTCGGCCGTGTCGCCGATGTCCACGGGCTTTCCGTGGTGGCTGACGGCAGCAACTCAGACGACCTCGACGACCACAGGCCCGGGGCGCGAGCTGCCGCAGAGCTGGGCATCGTGAGCCCCTTGCAAGACGTCGGCATGACGAAGGCCGATGTGCGCGCTGCCGCACGTGCGCTGGACCTGCCCAACTGGGACAAACCATCCATGGCCTGCCTGGCTTCGCGCTTCCCCTACGGTGAGGCGATCACAGACGCAGGCATCGCACGGGTCTCGGCCGCCGAAGAGGCGCTGCGAAAGCTGGGACTCAAGCAGTTCAGAGTGCGCAGTCACGGCGATGTCGCTCGTATCGAGGTCGCCACCGACGAGATGGAGCACGCGTGGCTGATGCGAGAAGCCATCGCCGAGGTGGGGCGCCGAGCCGGTTTCGCCTACGTCACCCAGGACCTGGACGGCTACCGGACGGGCTCGATGAATGAGGTGCTGTCCGCCTGACGACCGCCCCGCGGCAGGTTTCGCAGGCGGTGCCCTCACGCATCCGGCCGGACCGCTCGCATCATCCGGCCAGCACCCGCAGTGAGGCCCTCATCGCGTCCGGCAGTCGCGTCGCGAGGCGTGCCGGGCGAAGCATCTCCCTGGCGATGAGCCGCGTCGCGTATGGCTTGGCCGCCTCGGTGATGTCGATGTCCGGGTAGAGTGCTCGCGAGACACCCTCCACGGTGACGAGGGCCTTCACGAGCAGCCCGTAACCAGGCGGTATCACGACGCGTTCCTCGTGCATGATGCGCAGGAATCCCACGGCGAACGCACGCACATCACGGGGCGGGCTCGAGAGCGTGTCCGCCATCAGGTCCGCCACCTTGTCGCGTACGCGCGCCCGAGACGCCTCGGGCACCACCAGGCCGAGCTCCGCCGAGTAGCGCAGAGCACGGTCGGCGTCACCGTAGACCGTGGCCGCGAGCACCTGCGCGATGGCGATCCGCTGGGCCGGCTCGGTGCGTCCGACGATGCCGAAATCCAGGTAGCAGATACGGCCATCCGGCGTGACGAACAGGTTCGCCGGGTGCAGGTCCGCATGGAAACGGCCCAGCTCCAGGACCTGTCGCAGGAAGACGTTTGCTCCGTGCATAGCCAGTGCTCGACCGTCGATGCCGGCACGGGCCGCCTCGTCGAGCTCTGAGAGTCGCCATCCGTCCACGAACTCCGTGGTCAGGACGCGCCGAGTCGTCAGGGGCCACACGACGCGCGGGACCACCATGAGCGGGTCGTCGCGGAAGTCGAATGCGAAGCGGTCGGCCACGCGCGCCTCCCGGCGCAGGTCGCATTCCGAGCACAGCGAGGCCGCGAATTCGTCAAGCAGGGCCTCGACGTTCAGGCGGCCGAGGTTCGCCCAGCGCCCGATTCCCGACACGAGGGACCTCGCTGTGGCGATATCGGCCAGGATCGCCGCTTCAGCACCGGGCCTCACGACCTTGACGGCGAGGACGGACCCGCCCGGGAGCGTAGGCCCTGACACCGGCCGGTAGGGCCTCGCGAGGACCGCACGGTGGACCTGTGCGATGGAGGCGCTCGCGACGGGCTCATCGTCGAACCGTGCGAACACCTGCGTGATCGGGGCGCCGAGGTCCTGCTCGATGACGCGACGGACGGCATCGGAGGGCACGGGAGGGACGGCGTCCTGGAGCCGCTCCATCTCGAACACGAGCTCGGGGCTGAAGACGTCCGGTCGCACCGAGATGACTTGGCCCAACTTGATGAATGCGGGCCCGAGCTGCTGGAAGGCCTCTCGAAGCGCCTTCGCTCGACCCCGCGTGCGAGCGCGGGCATCGACGTGAAGTGACCCGCGGCACAGCGCCGAGCCGATGACCCACGCCATCATCGACGCGCGGCTCGCGACGCCGCCGGCCTCGGGTCGTCGGTTCATCGCTGCCGGTCAGCCAGGATGGCGTCAAGCGACGTCTGAAGCGATTCGATGCGTCCCCTGAGTTCGGCGACCTCGAACCGCAGCTCCTCGAGGCGGGCCGCGACGTCTGCCCGCGAACCCGGTGCCTCGACCTTCCCGCTCGCCAGTTCCGCTTTGAGCCGTTCCTTCTCGGCGGCGATCATGGCAGACAGGCCGTCGACGAACGCATCCGGTCCGGCCGACATCTCACCCGGCTCGGCCGATTCGCCGCGCGCCACCGCCGCCTTCCAGCCCTCGTCAGCGGTCTCGTGGACCAACGCCCATGCCGCCATGAGACGCAAGAACTCCTCGTTGCCGGACATCAGGCACGCCCTTCTTCATCGAAGACTTTACGACGCGGCTTTCGCAGGAGCCGCATGCCATTCACTATCACCAACAGAGCCACGCCCGTATCAGCGAACACCGCCATCCACAGCGTCGCACGCCCGAGAGCAGCCAGCGCGAGGAACACGAGCTTGACCGCGATCGAGGCGGTCACATTCTGCGCGATCACCCGCATCGTGCGACGACCAAGGTCGACGAACCCGGCGAGCGCTCTCAGGTCGTCACGCATGAGGGCGACGTCGGCGGTCTCAAGGGCCGTGTCTGTGCCGGCCGCGCCCATCGCGACGCCTATGTCGGCCGCTGCCAGCGCCGGCGCGTCGTTGACGCCGTCTCCGACCATCAACACGCGACCGTGACGGCCGGCCAATTCACGTACAGCGTCCGTCTTGCCCTGCGGCATCAGTCCCGCCCGGACCTCTGTGACCCCGGTCTTCTCTGCGATCGCGCGAGCGACACGCTCGTTGTCACCGGTCAACATGACGAGGTGCTCGACTCCGAGCGCTTTCAGGGAACGCAGCGCCTCGGACGCCTCTGCGCGCACCATGTCCGCGACACCGATCAGACCCAACACTCGACTGGCGTCGCACACCACCAGAACGGTCATGCCGGCGTCCTCCAAAGCATCGATGACCGTGGTGACGTCGTGTCCGACGCGTCCTTCGCGTCGGGCCGGGCCCGGTCCGGTGACGTCGTATCGGGTCCCGTCGACGACACCGGACACGCCGTACCCGGGCGTCTCGACCACGTCCGACACCGGTCTTGGCACGACACCCTGCAGCTCGGCCGCTCTGACGATGGCGCCCGCGAGCGGATGGTTCGAGTGCGACTCGACCGAGACTGCGACGGCGAGGAGCTCGGCCGATGTCGCCTGCAGAGGCTCTATGCGCTGGACCTCGGGCCTGCCCACGGTGAGTGTGCCCGTCTTGTCGAACGCGACCACTCCCACGTTCGCTGCCGCTTCGAGGAAAGCCCCTCCCTTGACCAACACTCCATCACGTCCGGCCCGCGTGATGCCGCTCACGATCGAGACCGGCGTCGAGATGACCAGGGCGCACGGACACGACACGACCAACATCACCAAGGCGCGACGCGCCCATTCGGCCCATGGTGCGGTGGTGAACCCGAACGATGCCGCGACCAGCGGTGGGACGACCGCGATCATGAGCGCGAGCAGAATCACGCTCGGCGTATACACCGCGCTGAAGCGGTCCACGAAGCGCTGCACGGGGGCCTTGGAAGCCTGCGCCTCCTCGACCAGGTAGACGATGCGGGCCAGCGTCGAGTCCGAAGCGGTGGCGGTGACCCGCACGTCGATGAGCCCGGTCGTGTTGAGCGTGCCTCCGAAGACCCTGTCGCCAGGAGCCTTGGCAACCGGCACCGATTCGCCGGTGATCGCCGCCTCGTCGATCGCGGTCGTCCCGGTGACGACCTCTCCGTCCAACGGGACCCGCTCACCGGGACGGACACTTACCGTCTCTCCGATCACCACATCGTCCGCATCGACCTCGACGAGCTGGCCGGCCCTTCGGACCCGCGCGGTCGACGGCGCCAGGTCCATGAGGTCCCTGATGGAGCGTCGTGTGCGCTCAAGCGAACGGGACTCGAGCAGGCCACCCACCGCGAACAGGAAGAACACCGTCGCGCCCTCGCCCCACTCGCCGAGCGCCGCGGCCCCGAACACCGCCGCGCTCATGAGCACGTTCATGTCCAGCACCCGCGCCCTCAAGGACACGAGCGCCCGCCGCCACACCAACAGACCTCCGAAGACGATCGCCAGCGCGAATGCTGCCGTCACGACCGACTGCGGTGCGCCGAAACGGTCGAGCAACGCTCCGCACGCTGCGGACGCGCCACTGCCGAGGGCGGAGATCTCGGCGAGGTGACGCTCGAACCATGGACGCGCGGGGACGGAGACCTCCTGACCGCGCTCATCGAGAGGCTCGACCCCATGCCCTGAGGACTCCACCATGGCCACCACGGCCGCCCTCGGGTCGAGTTCGGGGTCATACTCGATGAGAAGCGTGGCGCTCGCGAAGTTCAGGTCGGCGGAGATCACGCCATCGATACGTGCGACTGACGCACCCACGGTGCGCGCGCAGTCGGGTCAATCGAGTCCGGTCACCCGCCACGAGGCACGGCACGGCGGCTGCTCACAGGGTACCTCGGGGCTGGCCGGCGGCCGACGGGGATCTCGCTTGTCACTGCTCATCGTGCTTCGGCGCATCCGCGCCATCACTGCCCGCCGAAGCCGTACTCCTCCATGAGCGGATCGAACGCTTGGACGTTCCAGTCTATGCCGAGAGAGCGTAGCGTCTCGTAGTACGTCTCCTCGGTGTACTCCTTGTTCAGGATGTGGAAGCGGGCCCCGTTCAGTCCGACGCAGAAGGCGCAGTCACGGCAGTCGATGCACTGCACGCACTCGATGATGCTGTCGGAGTTGTGACAGTTGATGCAGTTACGCGAGTTGTACACGTAGTTGCAGTTGCGGCACGCCTCCACGTTGAAGCAACCGTAGTTGTTCGCAGCGTCCCGATCGAGCGTGTGCTCGTTCTTGATGCGCGCCCACTCGCGCTGGAACTCAGCCATGTCCATGTGTTCGAACCCCAATCCGGATGCCCGTTCCTGCGAACAGGTTACCACGCGCGCGCACGCGCGGAATCAGCGTCTGCGCTTCCGTGTGCCGTGAGCGCTTCCTTTCCGGGCGCCCTGCTTCAGGCGATTCAAGACCTCGGCCGCCTCACTGCCCTCGATCTCGGTCCTGAGCTTGACAACCTGGTCTCGCAGACGCGCTGCCTGCTCGAAGTCGAGAGCCTCCGCCGCCGCGGCCATCTCGTCCTCCATGCTGGCGAGCAGCCGCAGCGCTTCGGCTTTCGGGAGCTTGCCGAGTTCCCGTGCGGCCTCCGCAGCACTCGTGGCCATCACCTCGCCCTCACGCACGTACTGCACGATGTCCGCGATGGCCTTGCGGATCGTCTGCGGCTCGATCCCGTGCTCAACGTTGTAGGCGAGCTGGATCTCCCGACGCCGGTTCGTCTCATCGATCGCAAGCCTCATCGAGTCCGTGAGGCGGTCAGCGTACATGATCACCTGCCCCGACACGTTGCGCGCCGCCCGGCCGATGGTCTGGATCAGCGACCGGAAGTTGCGCAAGAACCCTTCCTTGTCAGCGTCCAGGATGGCGACGAGGGAGACTTCAGGAAGGTCGAGCCCTTCACGCAGCAGGTTGATGCCCACGACGACGTCGATGACGCCCTGCCTCAGCTCACGCAGGATGTCGACGCGCTCCAGGGTACCTATGTCCGAATGCAGGTAGCGTACCTTCACGCCCTGCTCGAACAGGTAGTCGGTGAGATCTTCGGCCATCTTCTTGGTGAGCGTCGTGACAAGGATGCGCTCGTCACGCTCGACCCGCTGCTTGATCTCGGCCAGAAGGTCGTCGACTTGGCCCTTCACGGGGCGGACGATGACCTCGGGGTCCACGAGACCGGTCGGCCGGATGATCTGCTCGACCACCTGCTGACTGATTCCGAGCTCGTAGTCACCCGGCGTGGCGGACACGTAGATGAACTGTGGCACGCGCTGCTCGAACTCATCGAAGCGCAGCGGGCGGTTGTCGAGCGCGCTCGGCAACCGGAAGCCGTGTTCGACCAGCGTGACTTTCCGGCTTCTGTCGCCTTCGTGCATGCCACGGATCTGCGGCACCGTGACATGGCTCTCATCGATGATGCACAGGAAGTCGTCAGGGAAGTAGTCGATGAGCGTGTTGGGCGGCTCACCGGGAGCGCGTCCGTCCAAGTGGCGCGAGTAGTTCTCGATGCCACTCGTGAAGCCCATCGTCTCGAGCATCTCGAGGTCGTAGTTCGTGCGCATCTCCAGACGCTGCGCCTCAAGCAGCTTCCCCTCTGTCCGGAGTTCCGCCAGCCGCTGCTGCAATTCGTCAGCGATGGTGACGAGCGCCTGCCTGAGCTTCTTCTGCTCGGTGACGTAGTGGGTGGCCGGCCACACCGGGACTGACCGGAAGTGGTTCAGCACTTCGCCCGTGGTCTGGTCGACCTCAGCGATGCTCTCGATCTCGTCACCGAAGAACTCGACGCGCACCGGGTGGTCGGCGTACGGCGGGAAGATGTCCACCACGTCGCCCCTCACGCGGAACGTGCCCCGCGAAAGGTCGAAGTCGTTGCGGTCGTACTGGATCTCGATGAGGTCACGCATGAGCTGGTCGCGGTCGTAGCCTCGCTCGATGTCCAGGAATGCAGCCATCCCGGCATAGTCCTCGGGCGACCCGATGCCATAGATGCAGCTCACAGACGCGACCACGACCACGTCGCGGCGAGACAGCAGAGCCGCGGTCGCGGCGTGCCGGAGCTTCTCGACCTCTTCGTTGATCGACGCGTCCTTCTCGATGAACGTGTCGGTCGTCGGGACGTACGCTTCGGGCTGGTAGTAGTCGTAGTAGCTGACGAAGTACACGACCGCGTTGTCGGGCAGGAACTCCTTGAGTTCGCTCGCGAGCTGCGCGGCGAGCGTCTTGTTCGGGGCCATGACGAGCGTCGGCTTCTGGACCCCCTCGATGACCTTGGCCATGGTGAACGTCTTGCCGCTGCCGGTGACGCCGAGCAATGTCTGGTAGCGTAGCTCCCGAATCACGCCATCCACCAGCTCAGCGATGGCCTTCGGTTGGTCGCCTGCCGGCTCGAATTGCGCGACGACCCTGAAGGGCCGGTCGAGCCCATCGGCCCGTGGTACCCGTCGACCCCTGTCGTCACTCACGCCCTGACCACCCTTCGAACACGCCAGGGTACAGCACTTCGTACCTGTCCTTGGCCCGAGACACCCTGAGTACGAAGTGGCGAGTCTCGGGGAACTCGATTCGGTCCCGTATGTCGCCACCCTGTTCGGCCCACGCATCAGCGTTGGCCAACCCCGCGTTGTAGGCCGCGAGCGCCGTCTCTATCTCGTGGTACCGCTCGACAAGATAACGCAGATACGCTGAACCGTACTCCAGATTGACCGCCGGGTCCTCAAGACGGGCCGGTGGGTACCGGTCGGCGTCCACCACGCCGCGCTCAGCGAGCTCGACCGCGGTCGACGGCATGACCTGCATGAGGCCCACCGCCCCCGCGGTTGACTGCGCACCCGGGTCCCAATCGCTCTCGGCCTCGATGACCGCGGCGATGAGGTAGGGGCTGACTCTGTGCCGGGTCGCGGACGCCGCGATCTCGGAGACATGGTCGAGCTGGTAGTAGCGGCGCTGCCACGCCTCGGGCCCCCGCAGGAACATGAACGTGGTGGCGGCGAGCAAAGCCACAACGCCGAGGATGACCCACCGGTACGCGGCGAGCGGATCGGCTCGTCTCATGAGTGCCGTACGCCGCCCATCGCGACCCGGTCGTCCCAGTACCGTTGAAGAGCGGCCCGAAACTGCGCGAGCGTCCCATCGTTGACGATGACGTCATCAGCGAGTTCGGCGCGCTCGGCGTCGGTCGCCTGACAGGCGATGCGGGCGCGTGCGTCGGCTTCAGTCATGCCTCGGGCGACCGCTCTTTCCACGCGGAGCCTCTCCGGGGCCTCGATCGCGAGCACCTGGTCGGCAAGCTCTCGGAAGACAGGCGCCTCGACGAGCAACGGGACATCCAAGACGACCACTTCGGGCTTCATGGGAAGCGCGTCGAGCTCGCGCAGCGCCGGACCGACCTCACTGGCGACGACGGGATGCACGATCGAGTTGAGGCGCTGGGCCCTCTCACGAGAGCTGAACGCCTTCTCGGCGAGCGCCGTCCGGTCAAGCGAACCGTCGTCGCCCACCACGTCAGGGCCGAACTCCTCGACGATGGCCTGAAACGCCGCCGTACCCGGCCTGATGATTGCGCGAGCGACATCATCAAGGCTCAGCACGGCGGCGCCCAGCGAGCGGAAATGGTCCGCTGCGGTCGATTTGCCCGAACCGAGCCCGCCTGTGACCGCGACGATCAGCATGATAAGTGGTTACCACAGCAAAGGCGCCAACGCACGGGTGGAACGCGAGAACACCACGAATGGCATGAGAAAGGCCCGGCTGATCGAGATCACCCGGGCCTTTCGGCATCGCAGTCGTGACGGCCGTCTACTCGGCCGCGGTCTCCTCTTCGGCGGCCTCCGCCTCAACGGCAGGCTCCTCATCGGTCTCCGGCTCGGAAGGCTCGTCCGCCTCGACGGCGTCCTCGACCTCGGTGACCGCTTCTTCCGCGGCCACGTCGTCGACGAGCGTCTCACCGGCGCTCTCGTCCCCCGCGGCCTCTGCGACGGCCTCGACCTCAGCGCCCTCCGTCGCGACCGACTCAGCGGCCTCGATCTCGCCCTCACTCTCGGACGCCTCGACCTCCTCGCCCTCCGGAGCCTCGGTCGCGCCGGCGATCTCGATCTCGATGCCGAGCGTCTCGGCGGCCGAGCGCATCGACAGTGAGATGCGACGGCGCTCGGTGTCCACGTCCATCACCTTCACATGGACCTTCTGACCGACACTCGTCACCTGGTCGGGTGTCTCGACGTGGCCCTTGGCCATCTCGGAGATGTGCACGAGGCCCTCGATGCCATCGCCCAGCTCGACGAACGCGCCGAACGGCACGAGCTTCGTGACCGTTCCCTCGATGATGGACCCGATCGGGAAGTTCTTGACGAGCTGCTTCCACGGGTCCTCGGTCGTCTGCTTGAGGCCCAGCGAGATGCGCTCGCGGGACAGGTCGACGTCGAGCACCTGCACATTGACCGGGTCGCCGACCTTGACGACCTCGGAGGGGTGGTTGACGTGGCTCCACGACAGCTCGGAGATGTGCACGAGTCCGTCGATGCCGCCGAGGTCGACGAACGCACCGAAGTCGACGATCGAGCTGACGGTACCGGGCAGGATCATGCCCTTCTGGAGCTTGCCGAGGATCTCGGCACGCTCGTGCTTGCGGCCCTCCTCGAGCACCACGCGGCGCGAGAGGACGACGTTGTTGCGGTTGCGGTCCATCTCGATGACACGCGCCTCGAGGCGGCTGCCGAGGTAGGTCGAGAGGTCCTTCACGCGACGAAGGTCCACGAGTGAGGCGGGCAGGAAGCCGCGCAGGCCGATGTCGATGATGAGACCGCCCTTGACGACCTCGATGACCTCGCCTTCGACGTCCTCGCCGGACTCGAACTTCTCCTCGACCTTGTGCCACGCACGCTCGTACTCGGCGCGCTTCTTGGACAGGATGAGGCGCCCGTCCTTGTCCTCCTTCTGGAGGACAAGCGCTTCGATCTCGTCGCCCACCGAGACGATCTCGGACGGATTGGCATCCTTGCGGATCGACAGCTCGCGGGCCGGGATGACTCCCTCGGACTTGTAGCCGATGTCGAGCAGGACCTCATCGCGCTCGACACGCACGACCTTGCCGTGCACCAGATCGCCGTCATCGAATTCGGTGAGCGTACCGTCGATGAGTGCTTCCATCTCCTCGGCGGTGTACTCGGTCTGCTCGATGACCGTGCCGTTCTGCTCCTGGTCGCTCACTTCGGTGGACCCCTTTCGAACTCGGGGCCCCAACGTTCATGTCCGTCGCCTACAGGGAGTCGTCGCCTACGTAGTAGTCCGTCGCCTACAGGTGCCTACATGTCCTTCGGGGCCTACACGTGTCATGGCGCCAGCGGATTCTGGCGCACCGAGTGGCAAGTATAGCGTGCTCACGGTACGAATGCCAGCGCCCACGCGTCCGGTGTAGCCATACTTCACACACCCCGTCTTCATCGCGAGACAGAGTGCATCGACTCAGTCATCAAACACGGTGAGCAACTGCGCGTAGTCCCGGTTCAGCTGGTCGAAGGTGAACGGTTCGCGGGGACAGTGGTAGTCGAAATCCCACGTCTCCACGGTCAGGTTCGCGAAGTTCTCCGTGACGAAGCGAAACGAGGTGTCGTAATCGAGCAACGGATCTCGGGCCGACATGCCGAAGAAGCACGGCTGTGGGTACGGACCGGCGAGGTCGGCCGCGTCGGTGGAGAGGATCTCGCGCACTTGCGCGGACAAGGTGTCGAACGCTGAATCAGAGAATGCGAGGAGCCGTTCGCGCAGGTCCGCTGTGGTCTCGTACTTGCCCACCGTCGTCGCGAACCAGACGAACGAATCGACTGCGTGCGGGTCACGCATGATCTTGAGCCACGCCGCCCGACCCAGACGGTGGCCCGTCGACCGCACGGCGGCCTTGACCGCTCCCAGCTTGACAGGGTTGTGACGCAAGCCGGCACGTGCGACGAACGGCGAGAGCATCACGACACGACTGATTCTGTCCCCGAGCCGGCGCAAGGTCTTCAAGGCCAGGACTCCGCCGAACGAGAAGGCCATCAGTGTGACCCGGTGGAGCCCAAGGGCATCCATGAGCTGCTCGATGGTCTCGGCCACGAGGTCGCTCGAATACGCGGTCGCAAACGGCGTGCTTCCGCCGTGACCGGGAAGCTCGAAGAAGTAGGTCTCGTAACGCTGGCCCACGAAATGGATGAATGGCAACCAGTCGTCGATGCGCGAGATCGTCGCCGGGACGATGATGAGGGGTTCGCCACTCCCGCACTTCGCGTACGACAGAGTCGTCAGGGACAGCTGTATGCGATGACGGTCCTCACGGGGCAAGAGGCGCGCACGCGTGGGTGACGCCATCAGAAGTGGTGGATTCACTGACTGCTTTCATGGACGGGGGCCTTGGCTCGGCGAGAAGCATACTACTTCGCGCTCGCCCAGTCTGGCCCGCTCGCGACGGTGACTTCGAGTGGCACCGCCAGCTCGGCCACACCGCCCATCGCTCGCGTGACCATCGCCGTGAGGCGCGGGACCTCGCCCGGTGGGGCCTCGAACACCAACTCGTCGTGCACCTGCAGCACCATGCGGCTCTCGAACCCCTCGGTTCGCAACCTGCGATCGACCTCGACCATGGCAAGCTTCATGATGTCGGCGGCGCTTCCCTGCATGGGGTGGTTCATCGCAGTACGCTCGCCGAACGCACGGAGATTGTGGTTGCCGGACTTGAGCTCGGGAATCCTGCGTTTGCGTCCGAACATGGTGGTCGCGAAGCCGTCGCGGTGAGCAGCGGCCACCGTCTCGTCGAGATACTCGCGTACGCGCGGATACGCTGCGTAGTAGCGGTCGATCATCGCCTGAGCCTCCGCGTTGCTGATCTTGAGCGACTCGGCCAACCCATGGGCGGTCTGTCCGTAGACGATGCCGAAGTTCACCGCCTTCGCTCGGGCCCGCATCCCCGGCTCGACCGACGAGACATCCACCCCGAAGACGCGCGCCGCCGTCGCCGCGTGGAAGTCCGCACCGCTGGTGAACGCCTCGATCAGCCCTTCGTCTCCCGACAGGTGTGCCAATATGCGCAGCTCTATCTGACTGTAGTCGGCGCTGACCATCACATCGCCCGGACGCGCAGGAACGAAGGCGGCGCGGATCCTGCGTCCGAGCTCCGTTCTGACAGGGATGTTCTGCAGGTTCGGATTGCTCGAGGACAGGCGACCCGTCGCCGCCACCGTCTGGTTGAACGTGGTGTGCAGCCTCCCGTCGCCGCCAACGAGGCGCGGCAACGCGTCGATGTAGGTGCTCTTGAGCTTGGTCAGCTCGCGATACGCGACGATCTTCTCGGCGATCGGGTGCAGAGGGGCGAGCGTCGCAAGCACGCCCGCGTCCGTCGAGTAGCCCGTCTTCGTCTTCCTCTGGACAGGCAGCCCCAGCTTGTCGAAGAGGACCTCGGAGAGCTGTTTAGGCGAATCGATGAGGAACTCGCATCCTGCGAGCCCGTATATCTGCTCGCGCAGGGCATCGATACCGGCTTCGGCCTCGTCGGCGAGCGCAGCCAGAACCGTCGTGTCGAGCCCGACGCCGGCGCGCTCCATCCGGGCGAGCACAGGAACGAGGGGCATCTCGATGGCCCACATCACGTGCTCGGAGCCGTCCTCGGCGAGTCTGCGCTCGAGCACGTCAGCGAGCTCCAACGTCGCCCGAGCGACGGCGGCCGCATCCTGCCGCCCGTCCGTGACCACCGACAACGGGACGCCGAGGTGGTCAGCCGCAAGGCTCGCCACACCGTAGTCCGAACGGTTGGACTCCAACAGATACGCCGCTATCCCGACATCGAAGAGACGGTCCGTGGGCACGTCAAGAACGGCGTCGATGCACGGTTTGGACTCGTCGGCTGGGCAGACCTCGTGCAGCAGCGCTTTGAGATCCGCCGACGCGACAGGGGCGCTCTCCAGCAGGCGGAGGAGCACCTCGCCCACCTCCTGCCCCCCGACGACCAACGTATCGTCGGGACCCGCGACCGCCAGGTCTTTGGCGTCGTCGAACAGGTTCTCACACGCCGCCCCGAGCGCGACCCCGAGCCTCGGGACCGGCTGCAGGGACAGAAGGCGCTCGAGCAACTCCTCAGCGGCAGCGCCGGTCAGGCAGGGCGCTTGGAGTCGGCTTCCCGCGTCGGACGAATCCGATACGGCTGAGGCCTGGTCCCCCTCGCCGAGCGCTGACCGGTTCCCGCCGGCGCTGTCCGCCAAGGCCAGAACACGGTCCAGCAGAGTCGTGAAGCGCAACTCGGCGAAAGCGTCAGCGACACGCCGCGGGTCGAAGGTCCCGAATCGCACCGTCACCGGATCGATATCGATAGCCACATCCCTGACTATGGTGGCCACCGTACGGCTCGCCAGCGCCTCGTCTTCGTGGGCCACCAGGCTTTCGCCGAGCTTGCCCCTGATCTCGCCGGCCGCCGCCGCGGCCAGCACGGACTCAAGCGTGCCGTATTCGCGGATCAGCTTGGCCGCCGTCTTCTCGCCCACCCCCGGCACACCCGGTATGTTGTCGCTCGTGTCCCCTTTGAGGCCAAGGTAGTCGGGAACCTGCGCGGGAGTGATCCCGTAGCGCTCGACGACCTCATCAGGTCCCATCACCGTGATGTCGGTGATGCCCTTGCGGGTCGTCACCACGCGGACACGCTCAGTGACCAACTGGAACGCGTCACGGTCCCCCGTGACCAGTAACATCCGCAGGCCCGCTTCATCCCCACGGGCCGCCAGCGTGCCGAGAATGTCGTCTCCCTCCCACCCATCGCACTCTACGATCGGTACGTCGAGCGCGGACAGGAGCTCCTTGACCATGGGGAACTGGACCTTGAGCGCTTCGGCCGTCGGCGGCCGGTGCACCTTGTACTGCGCGAGCGCTTCCACTCGGAACGCGGGCTTGCCTCGGTCGAATGCGACGATGACACCGTCAGGACGGAGTTCAGATACCAGTTTGACGAGCATGGACATGAACCCGAAGACCGCGTTGGTGGGCCTGCCGTCCGGCGCTGTCATCGTCTCAGGCAGCGCATGGAACGCACGGTGGAGCAGACTGTTGCCATCGATGACGGCGATGGTGCGTTCAGGCATCTGGCACCTTTCGGGAAGATAGTCCGTGTCACGCAGCGCGTCGTGTCCGGACGCATGCGTCCTTCGAGTGTACCCGAGCCATCCGACACGGGAAGGCTGACATGGGCTTCTTCAACTGGGCCGCTCCGCTCTTCCACCTGTTCGCAGACCGCTGGAGCGAACAGCACGTCGCCGACATAGCCGATGAGCTTCGGCCGTATGTGCAAGGACGGGCAGGACTGCTCGACATCGGCGGCGGCACCGGAGCTCTGGCGTCGCGGCTCGCCGATGCAATCCCCGCGCGCGTCACGGTGCTCGACCCTGCGCCTGAGATGCTGCGCTACGTTCCGGACCACCCGGACGTGACACCGGTCGTGGGTCACGCCGAGGCGATGCCGTTCGATGATGACGCCTTCGATGCGGCCATCATCTCAGACGCCTTCCACCACTTTCGAGACCAACCCGGCGCCGTCCGCGAGATCGCTCGCGTGGTGAGGGCCGGAGGCGCACTTCTCATCCTCGAGTACGACCCTGACGCGATCAGGCCCATCGTGTGGGCCGAGCGCTTGCTGGGCGAACCGGCGGCATTCTTTTGTCCTGATGACCTGTGCGCCTTCCTCGATCGGCACGGGATCACAGGCCGCTGCGTGTCGACCTCCCCCCGCACCTACTACTTCCTGGGCGATGTGAGATGAACGGGCGCGACCCTCTCACCGTCAGGACGCGACCGATGTCTTCTTGATGCCGTCGCCTTACGCGTTCCAGAGGTAACCCACATTGCGAACGGTCTCGAGCCGGCGCGAGAGCTCAGCCCCCAGCTTCGCCCGGATGCGTCGCACGTGCACGTCCACGGTGCGTGACCCGCCGTAGTAGTCACTCCCCCACACACGGCGCAGCAGCACCTCTCGCGAGTACGTCCTCCCCGGATGGGTCACCAGGAAGGCGAACAGCGCGTACTCGAGATACGTGAAGTCGATCGGCTCGCCGTCCACATGCGCTTGGTAGGTGGCGAGATTCAGCGTCAGGTTCTCGACGCGTATCAGCTCCTGCCTGGCCACCTCTTCGCCGGGCCACAGCAGGTTACGAACCCGGACCGCGAGCTCTTCAGACGAACTCCCACGCACAAGGAAGTCACTCGGAATCCTGACCGGTAGACGCAGACTGGCCAGCGCGTCCGGCTCGACCACGACGAACAGCCGGGTCTCGACGCCCTCGGCCGCCGCGTCTTCGACCGCGTGGATCAACGCCTCGGGATTGCGCCCCCCGTCGAGGACCACGAGCTCGACGGAACCGCCCAGGATGCGGCGGGGCAGCTCGGCGAGCGGGCAGTCCTCCACCACGACGTCGAGCCCGTCAAGGGGCGAGCGGATCCAGGCCCGTGTGAGGTCATCGTCAGAAGCTATGAGCACGTGGCGCATGTGCACGATTCTATCGCTCCCATCGGTCACGTGAACGACAGGCGCCGGACGGGTCTGCCCGCCCGGCGCCGTTGCCGTGCTGCACGGAGTGGGGCCCGCGACTAGATCACACTGAGATAGCGGTCCATCTCCCACGGGGTGACGTGCTTGATGTAGTCGGCCCACTCGGCCTTCTTGTTCTCGGCGTAGAAGGTGTGGATATGCTCGCCGAGGATCTCCTTCATGGTCTCCGAGGCCTCGAAGAGCTCGATCGCCTCGCCGAGGTTCTTCGGCAGCGTCTTGATGCCGGCGGCCTCAAGCTCCTCGTGGGTCATCTCGAAGATGTCGTTGGTCGCCTCAGGCATGAGCTCCAGCTCCTCCTCGATGCCCTTCAAGCCGGCGCCGAGCATGACCGCGAAGGCGAGGTAGGGGTTGCAGGACGGGTCCGGCGAACGAAGCTCGATGCGGGTCGCGGCCTCCTTGCCGGGCTTGTAGAGCGGCACGCGCACCATCGCGGACCGGTTGCGCTGGGCCCATGAGACGTAGGTCGGGGCCTCGTAGCCGGGCACCAGGCGCTTGTAGGAGTTCACAAGCGGGTTCGTGACCGCGCAGAACTCAGGCGCGTACTTCAGCAGGCCGGCGATGTAGTGCTTCGCGACCTTTGAGAGGTGTGTGGGGTCGTTGGCGTCGTAGAACGCGTTGCCGTCCTTGGTCCACAGCGACTGGTGCGTGTGCATACCGGAGCCGTTCTGGCCCTCGATGGGCTTGGGCATGAAGGTGGCGTAGACGCCGTTCGCGTACGCGATCTCCTTGACGACGAGCCGGTACGTCATGACGTTGTCGGCCATCGTCAGAGCATCAGCGTAACGCAGGTCGATCTCGTGCTGCGAAGGTGCGACCTCGTGATGCGAGTACTCGACCGGGATGCCCATCTTCTCGAGGGTCAGCACCGTCTCGCGACGCAGGTCGCTCGCGATGTCGAGCGGCGTCAGGTCGAAGTAGCCGCCCTTGTCGAGGATCTCGGTTCCCTGGTCATCGGCGAAGTAGAAGAACTCGAGCTCAGGACCGACGTACATGGTGTAGCCCATGTCCGCCGCCTTCTTGAGCATCCGCTTGAGCGCGTAGCGAGGATCGCCCTCGAAGGGGGTCCCGTCGGGCTTGGTCACATCGGCGAACAGCCGTGCGACACCCTGCTCCTCGGGGCGCCACGGTATGATCTGGAACGTGCTCGCATCCGGGAAGGCGACCATGTCGGACTCCTCGATGCGGGTGAAGCCGTCGATGGACGAGCCGTCGAAGCCCATGCCCTCTTCGAACGCTCCCTCGAGCTCGCTGTCGGTGACGGCGAAGGACTTCAGTACGCCCAGGACGTCGGTGAACCAGAAGCGGATGAACTTGATGTTCCGCTCCTCCACCGTCTTGAGGACGTAGTCCTTGTCGAATGACATCGGCATGCGCGCAACCTCCCTTTCTCACGGCACGCTCGTCGCGTGCCCGCCGGTGACGTCATCTGATACGTCGTGGCAGGAAGATACAGGCTCAATGTTTCGGAGATGTTTCGGTTTCATTCGGGCTTTGCGGACGAAAGGAAAGGCCCGCCGGAGCGGGCCTTGGGTTGGTGAAGCTTCATCGGCTCACAGGTACGTGTAGAGCTTGCCGTACGGCCGGTGGCTGATCGGCACGAGCCGCGTGAACGGCACGCTCATGACCTCGTCGACGTCGAAACCGACGGCCGAGCAGTACTCATCGAGCAGCGGGCGAAGCGCCGCCATCTCCTCCTCGGTCGCCGTGAAGATGCCGCACTCCTTGCCGACCTGCCACGGCTCGACCTCCCCGCGCAGGACGATCTCGCCACCGTGCATGCCCGTGCCCACGTAACCTCCGACGAGCGGGCCCTCAAGCCTTGACTCCATCCCGAGCAGTACGAGCAGGCCACCGGCCATGTACTCACCGAAGAAGTCGCGGGCCTTGCCGCCGCACACCATGATCGGACGCAGGTCCTCGTACGCCTTCATGTGGATGCCCACACGGTACCCGACGTCGCCCTTGATGAAGACGCGCCCGCCGCGCATGCCGTAGCCGAGGACGTCGCCGGCGGAGCCGTGCACGATCACTGTGCCGGCGTTCATCGTGTTGCCCACGCCGTCCTGTGCGTTGCCGTAGACCTCGACCGTCGGGCCATCCATGAGCATGGCCATGTCCTGGCCCGGCGTCCCGTGGACCTCGATACGCAGATCCTTGCCCTTGATGCCGGTGCCTATGTAGCGCTGACCATTCACGTTGATGAGCTTGACCGTCTTCACGCCGTCGGCGAAGCAGCGGCGAACGGCCTCATTGACGTACTTGTAGTAGATGCTCTGGCAGTCGATGGTCGCCACGTCGCCTTCGACGGAGACCGAGGGCTCCATCTGCAGATAGCCCTCGATGGGGCCTTTGATGGTCATGGTCGTCATGATGCCTCCCCTACATCCCGGCCGGCTTGACGCCGATGATCTCGCACGTCTGCGCATCGAGGCCGATCGCGCGCAGACGCTCACGGCTTCCACGCAGCGACTCGACCGCGTTGACGCCAAGCGCCCCGAGGATCTCCTGGAGTTCATGGCTCCACGCGTGCACGAGGTTCGTCAGGCGCTCGGCGCCCCACTCCGGATCGACCCGCCGGGTGAGCTCCGGCTTCTGAGTGGTCAGGCCCCACGAGCAGCAGCCGGTGTGGCAGCCTTGGCACATATGGCACCCGAGCGCCATGAGCGCCGCAGAGCCGATGGCGACCACATCGGCGCCGAGCGCCAGCGCCTTGGCCATGTCCGCCGACGAGCGGATGGAGCCGGCCGCCACGATCGACGCCTGGTTGCGGATGCCCTCGTCGCGCAGACGCTGGTCGACGACCGCGATGGCGATCTCGATGGGAATGCCGATGTGGTCACGTATGACCTGAGGCGCCGCGCCCGTACCGCCCTTGAAGCCGTCCAGGTAGACGTAATCCGCGCCGGCGCGCACGATGCCGCTCGCGATGGCCGCGACGTTGTGCACGGCCGCTATCTTGACACCGACGGGCTTGTAGCCCGACGCCTCCTTGAGCGAGTAGATGAGCTGACGCAGGTCCTCGATCGAATAGATATCGTGGTGCGGCGCCGGTGAGATGGCGTCCGACCCCTGTGGGATCATGCGGGTCGTTGAGACCTCCTTGTTGATCTTCTCGCCCGGCAGGTGCCCACCGATGCCCGGCTTGGCGCCCTGTCCCACCTTGATCTCGATGGCCGCGCCGCGCTGGAGATACTCGGGGTTGACGCCGAAGCGCCCCGAGGCGACCTGCACGATGACGTGGTCCTGGTACGGGTACAGGTCGGCGTGCAGACCACCCTCGCCGGTGTTCATCAGGATGCCGCAGCGCTCGGCGGCCATCGCGAGTGACTTGTGCACGTTGAGCGAGACGGAGCCGTAGCTCATCGGCGAGAAGATCAAGGGCGTGTCGAGCTTGATGTTGTTGGCGATGCCGGCGCCCTCGGCGAGGCGGACGCCGCCGTTGCCGTCAGGCACGACCTCGACGCTGTCGGGCTTGCGGCCCAGGTACGTGCGCAGCTCCATCGGCTCACGCAACGGGTCGATGGAGGGGTTCGTCACCTGGCACGCATCGAGGACCAAGTGGTCGAAGATGTTCAGGTAGGGCTTATCATTGCCCATGCCGGTGAGCATGACGCCGCCGGTCTCGGCCTGGCGCCACACGGCCTTGCGCAGCCCCGCGGTCCAGTTCGCGTTCTCGCGTAAGGCGAGGTCGTTCTTCCTGATCGTGATGCAGTGTGCGGGGCAATAGGTGACGCAGCGGTGGCACGCACGGCACTTGCTGTCGTCGGGTATGGGGCGCTCGTTGAAGTTGTAGACGCCCCATCCGCACTGCTGCACGCAGCGACCGCACTTGTGGCACTTGTTGTAGTCGATATCGACCCGGAACTCAGGCTGTAGCAGGCTCGTCGGCATTCTCAGCTCACCTCGACAGTCTCAACGTCACAGGCGTCGACACCGGTGACGGCGCACGACACCTCACTCGCGGACAGGTGCAGGTCACCGTGGATGGGCCAGTCCATGCCCTCGATGCGGGCGATGACCGGCTCCCCGGCCTTCGGCGCCCACACCTCGTCCGGCGCGGTCAGGACCTCGCGCATCGCGCTCTCCTCAGAGGCGACCATCATGATCGATCCCTGGCGAGCGGCGACGAGCGGGCGCAGCTTGATGCGGTCGTTCAGCGCGACCATGCCTCCGTTGAAGCCCAACACGATGGCGAAGGGGCCGTTCAGCATTCCGGGGCCGTAGACGGCGCGCAACGAGCGCATGACCGCCTGCTCCGCCTCGGGCATACGGTCGATCTCGCTCCACAGCGGGCTCGCGAGCGCTTTACAGGCGAGCTCGAGCGGCAACTTGTGGCGGCGGAGCATGAGGTCGAACAGGTACGCCGCCACCTCGGTGTCGGTGCCGAGCGTGCACTTGTAGCCGAACTGCTCGAGGTAGCGGCTGTTGATCCCGTAGCTCGAGATCTCGCCGTTGTGGACGATCGACCAGTCGAGCAGGGTGAACGGGTGAGCGCCGCCCCACCAACCCGGCGTGTTCGTCGGGAAGCGGTTGTGACCGACCCACGTATGGCCCTCGTACTCCTCGAGCAGGTAGTAGTGACCGATCTCCTCAGGGAAGCCCACTCCCTTGAAGGCGCCCATGTTCTTGCCGCTCGAGGCGACGAACGCGCCGTCGATGCTCGAGTTCACGAGCATGACCATGTGGACGACGAAGTCCTCCGCGGTCATCTCGGAGTCAGCGAGCTTGTGCGGGTCGGGTTGCAGGAAGTAGCGCCACAGGAGCGGAGCGTCGGTGATGCCCTTGACCGCGCGCGTGGGCATGGGCTCGGCGAGGTCGACGGTGAAGTACCGGTCGAAGACGGCCTCCGCCTCCTCCTTGGCCTTCACGTCGTGGTACATCATGTGGAAGCAGAAGTGGTCCGGGAACTCGGGATAGATGCCGTACCCGGCGTAGCCGCCGCCCAGGCCGTTGCCACGGTCACGCTGAACGGCCATCGCCTTGATGGCGTTCTCGCCGCTCATGAGCGCGCCGGACTGGTCGCAGATGCCCATCAGGCCGCACATTATGCTTCCTCTCCTTCGCCGTCGCAGGCCGCGATGACCGCATCGCAGCCCATGAGCTTCTTCACGGCATCACCGCCGGTGGGCGGCAGCGGGCCGAGACCCAACTTCTTGCGCGCCCCCTCCTTCGGCTTACCGAGCGTGCCGGTGGTCATGAACATCTCGTAGCTCTGCGGGATCGAGTCCGGACGCGAACCGCGTTCGATCGCGAGCTCTTTGAGTTTGCGGAAGGTCTCCGCCATGCCGATGTCGCTGTGACACATCTCGAGACACGTGTAGCACTCAAGGCACTTCCAGACGTTCGGGTCGTCCAGCACCTGGTCGATCTCACCGTTCACGAGCCGCGAGATCATGTCACACGGGTCGAACGTCGGGTCGATCTTGCACACCGGGCAATCGTCCTTGCAGGCGTGACACGACGCGCACTTGTTGAGCAGCGCGACGTCGAAGTCCTTGGCCAGACGCGCCTTCTCCGCTGTGCGGGCCTCCCACTTGTCGAGGAACGGCTGGACGCTCACGCGATGCATGTCCAGGCCCAGCTCCTCAGGCGAATGGCCGTAGGCCAACCCGATGAGCTCTGACAGGTAGAGCACCGGAACGTTGATCGGCTCGTTGGCGCGCTGTAGTGCGGCCTGGTTGAGGTCGAATTGCTGGAAGCAGCTCGGGCACACCGTGATGAGCGCATCGACCCTGTGCTTCTGCAGGTCGTAGAGCTTGCGACGATTGAACGCCAGAGACCCCTCGCGCTCACCCACGCGGTCCAGATAGCCCCCACAGCACTGCATCTTCGTGGGGTAGTCCACGACATGGGCGCCGAGCGCTGCGACGATCGCTTCGACCTTGGTGGGATGCAACGGGTCGTCCCACTTGACCGCAGGCTGGGGACGCAGCAGATGACAGCCGTAGTGGACGGCGATGTCCATGCCCCAGAACGGCTTCCTGGCCTTGCTGCCGATGAGCCCCGGACCCATGTGCTCGGACAGCCACTCGGCGAAGTGCACGACCTGGAGCGACCCTCCGTAGTGCAGGTCCTCGATGGCGAGACGCTCGTTGATCCGGTCGCGGTGACGCCAGTCTGTCGTCAGATGGCTTTGGCACTCCTTGAAGGTGGAGTAGCACCCGTTGCACGGCGTGACGACGTCGAGGCCGGCCTTCTCGATGATGGCGAGGTTGCGCGCCGCAGCCGTGAAGAACGAATCCGGGTCGTTCGCCTTGACGAGCGTCCCTTCAGGGCAACACGTGTGCCCCGGCAGCTCGTGTATCTGGGCGCCAAGGTCATCGAACATGACGCGCACCGACTTCTCGATGAACGGGAACCGCGCGGGGATGGTGCACCCCCAGAAGACCGCGAACTCCTTCATGTGCTGGTCGCCCTTCTCGTCACGGACATACAAGGCCGAAGAAAACGAAAACGCCCGCCACGGACTCCATCAGACGGAGTCGGGCGAGCGTCGGTGCTCGTCACTTCTATCCGGCACGCCATTGTGCCGGGGTCGAAGTATAGCACGGCCGGGCGCATGTTTCCAGCATATGTCGCCCCGAAACGCGCGCGGCCCGCCGGCTGGGCGCGCGGCGGGCCTGCGGTCTGAGGGGGAAGTGGGGGCGACCCTCTCCGACCTGGAGACAGTATACCTCATTCGTTCACGCATTCACCAATGTTCTCTGGGGATGTCGGCTCCGCCGCAAGCAGACCCCGCTGTGAGCATGACCGCGCCATGCCAAGCGACTGTGTACCCGATGACTCGACGTCACCTCAGCACCTACAGGCCGGCCGCTTCATCTGCGAGCACGACCGCCTCGGCCACCTCGCGCAGCGTCTTGCGCTTGTCCATGGCGAGTCTCTGCAGGCGCTTGAACGCCTCAGGCTCGCTCATCCCGCGCGCCATGAGCAGCCCCTTCGCCCGGTCCACGACCTTGCGCGTCTCGAGACGCTCGGTGAGGTCGGCGACCTCGTCAGCCAAGGCGCTCGCCTCGGCGAAGCGCGAAACCGCGACGTGCATCGCCGGGATGATGTCGGCCCGCGAGAACGGCTTGACCACGTAGCCCATGGCCCCGGCCGCCGCCGCCTGCTCGACGTAGCCGGCCTGTGAGAACGCCGTGACCATGACCACTGGTGCCAAGCGCTCCTCGCTGAGCGCAGCAGCGGCCTCGACGCCGCTCACTCCGGGCATGTTGATGTCCATGAAGATCACGTCGGGCGCAAGCTCTCTCGCCAGTTCGATGGCCTCGGTCCCGTCGCGCGCCTCGCCCACGACCTCGTGGCCCTCCTCCTCGAGCATCTCGCGCAGGTCCATCCGGATGATGGCCTCGTCCTCTGCGATGAGCACGCGCACGGGTCGGCCTTCTTTCCCTTTACTCGTCCCGAACGGGGACGGTCACCTTGACGGACGTGCCACGAACGCTGGAGTAGCTGATGGTGCCGTGAAGGTCGTCGGCCACCACGGTCCGCACGATCGCAAGGCCAAGGTTCGCCGAGGATGCGGGGTCGAAATCAGGCGGAAGCCCAACGCCGTCATCGCGTACCGTGAGCACGAGCTCACCGCCGCCTCGCCGAAGCGTCACCTCCACTGTGCCCTCCCGCCCGTCGGGGAAGCCGTGCTCGATCGCGTTGTGGACGAGCTCCGCCACGACGAGCGCGAGCGACGTGGCCACTGGGGCCTCGAGCCTGCCGGTGGCTCCCACCACGGACGCTCGTACTCGGGGCTCTTCGCCGGACAGGCCGCGTTCGACGAGATCGACGATGGTACGGGCCGCCTCGGCGAAATCGACGCGCTCCTCATCACTTCCGGCGAGCAGGTCGTGCACGACCACCATCGATGAGACGCGCTCGATGGCCTCGCCCAACGCGTGACGCGCGTCCTCGCTTCGAGTCCGGCGAGCTTGGATCCGCAGGAGCGAGGCGATGGTCTGGAGGTTGTTCTTCACGCGATGGTGGACCTCGCGGATCGTCGCATCCTTGACCTTGAGCTCGGCTTCTCGGCGCTTCGCTTCCGTCAGGTCCTCGACGAGCACGAGCGCGCCATCAGCGAGTGCGATGCTGCGGTATCCGAGCACACGGTCGGCGACCTCGGCCTCGACGGAGATGGCTCCATTCGTACCCAGGACCGGCGAAATGCCGAAACCTCCACCGGGAAGCGCCGCGGCCTGCATGCCGGTGACTCGTCCGTCGACGCCGGCCAGGCGCATGATGTTGACCGCGTTCGGCGAGGCATACGCGACGCGCCCGGTGGCATTGACTCGCAGCACGCCGTCTCCAGCGCGCCGCACCGTGGAGAACGGCGAGGAGTCGCGGACGTCGAGCACGCTGCCCCTTCTGAGGACGTCGATGAGTTCCTCGGCCGCGTCCATGAAGGCGCTTTCCATCCGACCCGGCGCGAGGGTGACCTGCTCGGCTATGTCACGGACCAGCACCGCGGACGGCGCCTCACCGGCCCCTACGGGGAACGCGGCGGTCGTGAAGGTGATGCCACGAGCCACACGACGGCGCCCGGTGTCGACCGGCTGCCCCGTGGACAGCGCAGCGTACGCTTCCGGCTCCTCACTCTCGAGCAGCATGGCGCCGACACGCGAGGAGGCCACGGGGGCGAGGGCGGTCGCGGGCCTCGCGTCGGCGGTCACGATAAGGCGACCCTCGCCGTCCGGTACAGCAAGCGCCACATCCGCATAGGCGAGGTCCGCGACGAGTTGCAGGTTCGCCGCCACGTTGGCGAGATGCGCGTCGGGCTGCACAGACGAGGTGTCGCTGCTCATGGCGCCAGTATAGCCGTCACACACGAAGCGCGTGGGCGGCATCCCGCCCACGCGCTTCGCCTCACGCGCCCGTGCAGATCAGTAGTGCGTCGCGGCCCGGTCCGTGTGACAGCCGGAGCACCGCGGAACGAGCGAGGTCGGGGTCCTGTCCCACACGTCGAACCCGTCTACCGCCACGTACGCCCTGGTCGATCCAGCTGACTTCACGCCGGTCACGCGAACGGTGACCGTGTGCGTCCCCGCCGGGATGACGCCCGAGTCGAATACCATCGTCTGCGCCACCACGCTGGGCGAATACAGGTCCACCGCTCCCGCGACCGCACCGTCGATGAGCACCTCTGCGCTCCCGAAGTTGGGCCCTTTGCCGCCTACCACAGCGACCCTGTTGCCCGAGAATTCGATACCGAGCGTCGCGCCCGCCCTGTTCGAGACGCTGCGACGCTGCAGCGAATACGCGGTGCCGGACTGTGACGACCACGTGCCCGTCTTGACCACGGTGTTCGCCGGGACATCGCCGATCGCCGGGTGAGAGAAGTCCTCCCTGCGCACCGGTCGCACGGTCAACGCGTTCGCCGGGTCGTGGCACTCAGGAACAGCACACTGTGACAGGGAGTCCGCGACCGAATCGAACGTCTGGTCACCGGCGGGCACGCCGTAGCAGACGCGCCGCTCCTGCGGGGACCGAGCCGGATACTGCGCGTCACCGGTCGCCCCGTGCGTCGCATGACCAGAAGGGATCGTGCCACTGTGACACGCGTCGCACGCGGCGGCCGCATGGCAGCTGCCGCACTGGATGGCGCCCTTGGTGACCTGGCCTGGCCAGCCATCGCCGGCATGCAGAGCGTGCAGGTCGGCGGCGCTCGTGTCCACCGAATCCAACCGGGCGAACGCTCCCGAGGGCGTGATGACGCGTGGAGTGGCGAGCAGCGAGCTCTGCCCCATCACGCCCTTGTGACACACCGCTCCACAGTTACCGCCTGCGTAGTGGTTGGGGTGTGTGCCTGCAAGACTCGGGTCATGGCAACGAGGGCAGGCGACTGACCGGTCGACCGATCCGACACTGGTGAAGTTCGTCTTGTTCACCGCGTAGCCAGGCTGGGTGGTCGCGTGACATGCGGAGCAGTACGAACGATGTACCGGTTGCGCGGAATCAGGTCCATGGCACGCGGCTGTCGTGCATGATCGGTCCCAAGATCCCGAGATCCGACTCCTCGCTCCGCCTGCCGCATGGCACGTCTGGCACGGGTTCGCGCTACCGGCGCTCGTCGGCTTGCTGTGCTCCACGACGATGTCCGCGTCGTGACATGTCGTGCAGGCTGCCTCACCGTCGGCCAGAAGACCGGTCAGTTGAGCCGATGGGTGCGGGTGGTCATACCCGCTATGACAGGCGTCACATCGGGTTTCGCCCGATGTGATGGCCGCTTGGACGCTCGCATCCGCCGACGAGTGACACGTGGTGCAGTCGATAGGCTGGCCGGCATCCGTGAAGCGGCCCGCGTGCTCGGTCGTCAGGTCGGCATAGTGACACGGCCGACACGAACCAGCGACTCCGCTCGCATCATGGCGAGGCGTCTCGACGAAGAGCGGTGCGGTCAGGCCTCTGCCCGAAGCGACTCCCATCTCCTGGTTGTACGAGAGCACCTTCGTGTGACAGGAACGACACGCACTCGCGTTGCCCCAGCTGACATGTGCGTCGGTCCAACGCTCACCGTACTTGAGTATGTTCGGCTTGTGGCAGGTGCAGAAGGATGGACTCATGTACGTGGACCGGACGGAAGGAATCAGGTCATTCCCGAAGTAGACATAGTGGGTGTTGCCGTACCTGGGGTCCGTATGGCAGAAACGGCAGTCGTATCCGGTCGCGTACACGATGCCAGTGGCGTGTACGGTGGCCGGACTCGTGTGGCAGTCCGTGCACGCACTCCGCGCATCGAAATGGGGCATGTGCGGCGCGGACGAGACCCTGAACTCCCACGTGCGCGTCGCCACGAGTCCGCGCTTGTCTTCCACGATGACCGTGGCGGTGTGCGTCATCTCGTCGGCGAGCGGAGTGGTGACCTGAGCGCGAGCTTCAGCCGTATCGTACGGGCTGCTGATCTGGGTGAACGGCACATTGATGCCGTCGATGAGGACGCGCTTGAAGATGGGAGACCAGTAGGGGTACAGGCTGTCGGCCCTCACGCGGACGAGCGGCGTCGTGTCCGTGACCACTTCCGCTGGAGCCGGTCGCATGAACCACACATCTGGCGCGGACAATGTGGAGAAGTCGATGGTCTGGGTGGCCACTGTACCGTATGGACCGGTCGCGCTCATGAACAGGGTGTGCTGACCCTCGACGAGATCGGTCTGGAATCGCACCGTCTTGGCATCCCCGCTCGGGGTGCGTGACACCTCCTGTGCCGTCAGTGGAGTCCCGTCGATTCGAAACTCGGTTGCGCTCAGCGGACCCTCGGGACAGTTCACGGTCACGGTGGCGGACACGCTCGGCCCGGTGAGCACTGCTCCTTGGGATATGCCTTCGACAAGAAACTCGATGGGGGGAGGCTCCACCAAGAAGCTGACGGTGGACGTGGTCGCGTAGCCAGCGTAGTTCGACGTGGCGACCACGAGCTGGTGAGGCCCCGCGGCCAGCCCCGCGCCGATACTCCAGCGCTCGACGTAGCCACCTGTCGTGGACGTGATCAGCGTGCTTGCCGCAGGCGCACCATCGACAAGGAAGGTCCGCTTGTTGATGGTGCTTGCACCACTGCTGATGGTCGCCACGACGGAGAAGTCACCAGTAGTGAGCGTCTGACCGTCCGAGATCCCACCGATCTCAACCGAGATGCCGGCAGGCAACACGGTGAATTGACGGGTGATGTTGAACGTGTGACCGTTGCCGTTGTTCCCGAACAGGGTCACCGTGTGCACCCCTGGCGTCATGGTCACAACCGCGGAGGCTGCCAGATGCCAGTTCGGTCCTGTAGTGAAGAGCTGCTTGTTCCCCAGCAAGAAGTTGTTGTCGACGCGCGCGTTCCAAGTCGACACACTGCCGTACGTGCACGTGCTGAAATCCCTGACATAGAAGTGCGCAGACACACCCGCGGACGACGTGTACTCTGGGGAGAAGATCCGCACCCATGGCTCGTGATCGCTCGTGTAGCTCCACGTCTTGGTCGCCTGTTCACCATCCGCACCGGTCACCGTCAAGACCACCGTGTGCGGTCCATCAGGTCGGGGATTGGGGAAGCTGGTCGAAGACGGAATCGTGGAGATGTCTTTGGTGAAGATGACGTCTGAACCCTCTCGGGTGGCAGTCATTGAGCCGAGGTTGCAGCCGTCCAGCACAAGATTCGCGGTGACGGGCTCAGCAGCGTCACGAACGACAGCGACAAAGACCGGGTCGCCTCGATTGATGAGGCTGCCTGGCTCAGGCGTGACTGACACGATCGTCATGGCGGGGCCGCCGAGAAGCGCCCCCGCACTACCCGCGAGCGCCAGAAGCGCAACCGCGAAGGCGGTCAGTGCTATCAGGAGCCCGCGAGAACGCGACCGACGCCGATTCAGTACCGCCCACAACGACGGGCTGCTCAACTGGCAGGATGTGTCGGTCCCATCGGGCGCGACGATGTCTTTGCGATTCGATTGCACGAGCCCCCCCGTCTCCACTTCCGCGCGGATAACCCCAACCCGGCCATTGTACGCGGCATGTGTTAAACAACATGAGCGAACCACGACAGACTTATGCGCCCATACAGCGAGGATGTCAACCAGCATCGGGACTTTCGGTATACTCGTCGTCGCGTCGGCGCCCGGGTGGTGGAATGGCAGACACGGAGGTCTCAAAAACCTCTGGGGGAAACCCCGTGTGGGTTCGACTCCCACCCCGGGCACCACTCACGCATCGTCGGCGGATTCCCTCGCCGCCTTCCCTGCCACCAGGTATAGCGGAGCGCTGGACAGAAACCCCAGCGAGCCGACGAACCACGCGACCGGAATGGAGGCTCTGTCGCTCAAACACCCAAGCGCCGGCTGACCCACCCCGCCGCCGGCGTCGGCGAACAGCGCGTCAAGTGAAAGCACCGTCGCCCGTTCCGCCGATGGGATGTGCTCGTTGATGAATGCGGAGCGCACCGGACCGTATGCGCCGAAGACCGCTCCCCACGCGATCCACAGGATGATGGCGAGCGCGGCCGGCACGACTCCGGGGGCCTTCAGCACGAATCCGACCCCCGCGATTCCCACTGCGATCGCGAACTGCATGGCTGCGGCGACAGCGCACACCTCTGCCGGGTCTCGTCGTGAGGCGCCGACCCCCATGATGCGTCCCACGAGCGCGTTGCCGCCGATGCTCGCCGCCGAGAACGCCGCCTGCACCACGCCGAGCAGCCACACGTGCTCGCGTCCCAGCAATTGGAGCACATATGGTTGCCACACGTAGAAGGCATACATGAAGAAGACGCCGTTCAGGCCTGAGACGAGAAGAAGTGGTCTGACCACACGGCTACGCCAACCGTAGCGCACGCCTGCGGCCAGTATGCGCCGTGACTCATCGCCGAAGCTCGCCAGCGACAGCACACGTGGTTCGAACCCCACGTCGTGCACAAGCGTCCACACGACTCCGAAGACCGCCACCAGAAGCGCCGCTCTCACCAAGAACGGCAGCGCGAGGTCCACTTGACCAAGCAAACCGCCAAGCACGGACCCGACGAGCATGCCGCTTCCGAAGGCGATCTGACCCCGCGCGAAGACGCGTTCCGTCGGTTCGGTGGACCCCGTCGCTGCAAGCGCGTCGACGACCCACGCCTCAACGGCCCCCGTCTGGAAGGTGAACCCGAGTCCGAGCAGTACACTCGCCCCGACGAACCCCGCCATGCCCCAATCGAACATCGGCGTGGCCACGTAGAGCATCGTTGAGAAGGCGAGCGTCCCGGCAGCCAGTAGAATCGATGCGCGACGGCCGATCGTATCGGCGATAACGCCGGTCGGTACCTCGAAGAAGAGCTGCGCCAGCGTGAACGAGCCGTTCACGACCATCACCTGGAAGATGGTGAGCCCACCCTCGCGGATGAGGAACACGGTGTTGATGGCCCAGATGAGAGACGCGGCCAACGCGAAGAGGCCGCCGGACCACAGGTAGGCCGCGACGACGGTGCGCGGCGTGTGATCGGTCCGGGCTGCCATCACCGGGCCTGTACCCGCGGCGCCCCCGTGACGCTCTCGGTCCACTCCCACAGGCGCGACCATGCACGTGCATCACGGCTGACCGGCGAGGACCGCTTGGGCTTGCGCCGATACCAGTAGCGCCCACTCATCCCCGCGACCTCAGACGACGTGGCAAGGAAGACCGCCGTGTCGGCACCCTGCTCGGGAGTGAGCTTCGGGACGAACCGGTCCCACAGCCAGCCCTGCGCGCCCCAACCATCGCGCCCGAAGCCGGTCGAGACGACACCAGGATGCATGGCATTCGATGTGACTCGCGTGCCCTCCATGCGACGGGCGAGCTCGTAGGCGAACATGATGTTCGCCAGTTTCGAGCGAGCGTAGGCCCCGAACGGGGACCACCGCCGCTTCATCTCGAGGTCATTGAAGTCGAGCCCGCGCCACGCGGCGAAGTGAACATCACTCGACACGGTGACGATGCGGGCGCCGGTGGCGGCCATCACGGGCATCAGCTCCGCGGTCAGAAGGTGGTGGGACAGGTGGTTCACCTGCATCGTGAGCTCGTGCCCGTCGACGGTCACGCGTCGCTCGGGCGCGATGAGCCCCGCGTTGTTGATGAGCACGTCGATCCGGTCGAACTCGGCGCGCACCGAGGCGGCTGCCGCGCGAACACTGTCGAATGAGGCCAGGTCGCTCTCGATCACGCTCAGACACGTCTCATCGCCGGTCAGTGCCGCGACCTCACGACGCAAGCCCTCACCACGCGACGTGTCGCGGACCAAGGCGACGACGCGCGCGCCACGTTTCGCAAGCCCCACGGCCGCCGCCCGCCCGATACCCGACGTAGCTCCGGTGATGGCGATGGTCCGGCTTGCGAAAGCGCCATCGCTAGTCACGCGTCACCACCATCGTGCCCAAAGGCACCTGAGGCCACAGTTCAAGGACGTCACGGTTGTACATACGGATGCAGCCGTGCGACGCACGCGTGCCGATGACCCACTCCTGGTTGGTGCCGTGGATGCCATAGGCCGTGTAGACGTAGCGATAGCCGCGGCTTGTACGCACCTGCTTGAACAGGCGCATCTTGCGCGGTCCGAACACGCCTGACGAGTAATACTTCGCGTCGATGCGCCAGATGCGGTTCGGCGTGGTCCAGCCCACCTTGCCATGCGCGATCGGGTAGACCTTCTTGAGCTCTCCGTTGCGGACCCAGTAGAGCCTGAACTCCGATTTGTCGATGACGATGTAGGTGCTCCACGGGTAGTCGAACGGAGGCGGCGTGAACGCTCGCAACGGTGTACCCGAAACGTAGAAGGCGTCGACGTCGACCGCGGTGCCTGTGCTCGAGCCGAAGCTCTTCGCGCCGAGCGCACGTATCGTGACCAGGTGCGTGGTGTTCGCAAGCCCGCTCGCCGCCCACAAGACCCGGCGTTCAGCGCTTCCGGAGGGCGCTCCGCCCACAACCCCGACGCGCTTCCCATCGAGCAGCACCTCGGCTTTGCCGCTACGGGCGTACTTTCGGCCCACCCATGTGACAGCGGTCCCCCTGAACTTCAGAAGATACGTCGCGCCACGCGAAGTGGCCGCCAGAGCTGAGCCGCCACTCGCACCATCAGAGCTGCGGCGCCGCCACGTGCCCGTGCGCTTCAGACGCACGTCGGACTCCTGCAGCACTGCGCCGGCTCCTCCGAGGCGCTCAAGTGGAGTCCCGGTGATGTCGAACGCGTCCACGGAGAACCACGTGCCCTTGGAACCGCGTTCGCGCTGACCGGTGAGTGTCAGCTTGAGTGTGTGCTCGCCGGGCGGCAGCTCCTCGCTCCTCCAGACCACCACCTGGTCCGCCGTTCTCGTGGCAAACGTCGAGACGGTCGCGACCTCGGAGCCGTCGACCTCTATGCGAGCGATACCGCGATCGGGCGCGACCGGCGAGACCAGCGAGATGCGCGTTCCGTCGAAGCGCACGGTCACCGAGGAGCCCGCCTTGTGCGTCGAACGGTGGCTGGCGCCAGAGGACCGGCCGTACCACCGGTACGTCCACGCTCCCGAGAAAGCGACGCGCATGTCGTCGTCTTCGAGCCGAACCGAAGGCGAGGTCTCGCGTGTGCCGGCGGGCGGAGAGGGCTCATCGGCGAATCCGACACCGGCTCCTGCTGAGAACACCGCGACGGTCGCCCCGACCATGCACGCCAATCTCGCCCAGCGACGCATCGCACCCTCCCCTTCGCAGCATCCTGTTCCTGAACAGCGCCCCCACGTGATTATGGCATGAACGCGAGCCGCCCCGAGGCGCTGCGATGTGGCGAGGGCTGGATGAAGCGAGGATTCGATGAGGCGTGGGCTCGATGAGGCCCAAGCTTGAAGAGGCACGTACCGCGCGCGACCGCGGCGGACGTCAGCGTCTACGTCACCACGTAGGTCACCGTATCGTCACGCACCTCGACGACACCTCGCGGCACGCTCACCGCGCGTTCGGCGTCCCCGCGCACCAAGCGGACCTCACCCACCGCCGCCTGCATGAGCAGCGCGCCGTGGTGCGGAAGGATGGCGACCTCGCTGCCCGGGTCGTGGTCAGGCTCCCGCCTGCGCAAGACCACGCGGTCAAGTCCCGTCTCCCGGACGCGCACGCCGTCGCGTGCGACGACCTCGAAGGTCATGCCGGAACCCACGTTGCTCACACCTCCACCGTCTCACTGGTCCTCGCCAGGACGTCCTCGAGAGTGCCCGCCATGAAGAACGCCTGCTCGGGAACGGAGTCGCAGTGGCCTGCGCAGATCTCGGCGAACCCCTTGACCGTCTCTGCGACGGGCACGTACACCCCGGGGATGTCCGTGTACTGCTCTGCCACGAAGAATGGTTGCGACAGGAACTTCTGGATGCGCCGCGCACGGATCACGACGGTCTTGTCCTCTTCGGACAGCTCTTCGACGCCCAGGATGGCGATGAGGTCCTGGAGTGCGCCGTACCGCTGCAGGTACGACCGCACCTCGGTGGCGACCTTGGCGTGTTCCGCGCCGACGATGTGCGGTTCGAGGATGTTCGAGCTTGACTGCAGAGGGTCTATCGCGGGGTACAGCCCCATCTCGGCCACGCGACGCGACAGCACCACCGTGGCGTCGAGGTGCGAGAAGATCGACGCAGGCCCCGGGTCCGCGAGGTCGTCGGCGGGCACGTAGACCGCTTGCACGCTCGTGATGGCCCCCGCATCGGTCGACACGATGCGTTCCTCGAGCGAGCCGACATCGGTCGCGAGCGTCGGCTGGTACCCGACCTCAGCCGGTATGCGCGCTCTCAGAAGCGAGACCTCGAGTCCCGCCTGCACGAACCGGTAGATGTTGTCGAGGAACAACAGGACGTCGGAGTGTTCCTCGTCGCGGAAGTACTCGGCGGTCGTCAGAGCACAGTACGGCACCCGGAAGCGCGCTCCGGGGGGCTCGTTCATCTGGCCGAAGTAGAGCACGGCGCGGTCGAGCACTCCGGCCTGCTGCATCTGCAGCCACAGGTCGTTTCCCTCCCGAGTCCGCTCCCCGACACCGCCGAACACGCTCACGCCTTGGTGCTCCAGCCCCACGTTGCGGATGAGTTCCATGATGACGACCGTCTTGCCCACACCCGCACCGCCGAACAGCGCGATCTTGCCTCCTTTGGGAAACGGAGTGAGCAGGTCGATGGCCTTAAGGCCGGTCTCGAACTGCTCGGGATGGCTTCGCACCCTGGCGAAGGGGACGGGCGGGCGGCGGATGGGCCAGCGCGCCGAGGCGTGGACCTCGCCCGCATCGTCCATCGGCTCACCGGTGCAACCGAACACGCGGCCCTTGACCCCCGGCCCCACTGGCACGGTGATCGGCTCATGGGTGTCGAAGACGCGCTCGCCGCGTCGAAGGCCGTCGGTGGAACCGAGCGCGAGCGTTCTGACACGCGCCTCCCCCAACAGCTCGACCGCCTCGAGCGGAAGTCCGCGCGTACGGTGGCCAACCCTGAGCAAGGAGCCGAGCGAGGGCAGCTCTCCGGTGAAACGGACGTCGACGACCGGCCCCGCCACATGGATGACCGAACCGCCGCAGGCCTCGCGCTCGAGCTCCTCGGCCGCACGGGCGAGCGCTTCGTCGACGATCCGCTCGATATCGATGACGGGCATCGGCACACCGGTGTCATACTCCATGGCCCACACCTCGTCTCAGTCGTCCGGCGACCAGCACTCCCACGAGGTCCGACGTGATCGATTCACGTCGCAGCCGGTTGTAGCGGACCTGCAGGTCAGCGAGCGTGCGGTCGGCGCGTTCCGACGCCTCCTGCATGGTGACCATCCTCGCCGCCTGCTCGCTCGCGAACGCCTCCAGGAGCACCGCCTCGACCTGTGTGCGCACGAGCGCCTCGAGCAGCTCGTCGACACAGGGTTCCTGGGCCGGCTCGTAGAACCAGCGCGTCTCGACCGCGGGCGTCGGCTCGTTCGTCTCAGGCGCTATCGGGAGCAGTCGCACACTCGTGGGCTCACGGCGCACCGTGGACAGGAAGGCCGTATGACAGGCCCACACCGCATCGACCCGGCCCGAACGGAACGCCTCCAGCACCACACCCAAGAGCCGGTCGACCTCGGCGTCCGTCACCCCCTCACGGGTCCACTCGCTGGTGTCCGCGAAATCGACTCCGGCCGTCCTTCGCAGGTAGCGCGCCACTCGTGAGCCCTTGGCGATGAGCTCAACGTCGACGCCCTCGCTGCGAAGCCCGTCGAGGAACGCTCGCGCATGCCGGCCCAGCGAGACGTTGTACGCACCGCATAGCCCCTTGTCAGCCCCGACGATGAGAACCAGTGCGCGGCGCACCTCACGGTGCCGGAACAGCTCCGACAGGGACTCCGGAGAGCGGCCCGCGTTCTCGGCCGCACGCTGCTGCCGGCGCACGATGCCGCGCAGACGATCGGCGAACACGCGTGCACCCAGCGCCCGGTCGCGTGTCTGCGAGAGTTTCGCCGCGGCGACCGTCGACAGGGTCCGGCACACATCACGGATGCCGGTGACGGAGCGAATGCGCTTCTTGACCTCAGCGAGCCGCTGCATCCTGATCCGCCACCTCGGTCTGCTCCTCCGCTTCCACCGGCTTGTCAGAACCCGCGAACACGGACTCCGTGGCGTCTGACTCCTGGGCTCCGGACTCGAACCCGGCCAACACCCCGGCGATGGCCTCACGGAGCTCAGGCGTGTCCGCCGGAGGCGCCCCGGCGGTGCCCGCGAGCGCGGCGGCGAGATGGGCGCCCGGGCCCTCGGCCCACGTGAGCAGAGCGGCTTCCGCATCCCCGATGCGCTCCATGGGTACCCGGTCGAACTGGCCGTTGATCACGGCGAACAGCACGACGACCTCCTGCTCGAGGGTGAGCGGCCGGTGCAGCGGTTGCCTCAGCAGCTCGCGGGCCCTCTCTCCTCTCGTCAGCTGCTGCTGGGTGGCCTCATCGACCTCCGCGCCGAACTTGACGAAACGCGCCATCTCCTCGAACTGCGCGAGGTCGATCCGCAGGCGTCCGGCAACCTTCTTCAAGCCCGCGCTCTGGGCCGACCCGCCGACGCGGCTCACGGAAAGGCCGGAGTCCATGGCAGGCCGGCGCCCTTCGTTGAATGACGCCGCGTCAAGCACGATCTGGCCGTCGCAGATCGAGATCACGTTGGTCGGGATGAACGCTGAGATGTCTCCGGCGAGCGTCTCGACGATGGGCAGCGCCGTGAGCGATCCCCCGCCTTGTGCGGCGCTCAAGTGTCCGGCCCGCTCCAACAGTCGCGAATGGACGTAGAAGATGTCCCCGGGGTACGCCTCCCGACCCACCGGCCGCTCGAGCAGCGCCGATATCTCGCGATACGTGACCGCGTGCTTCGACAGGTCGTCGAAGACGACGAGCGCGTCACCGCCCCGGTCCATGAAGTACTCACCGATGGCGCATGCCGCGTACGGCGCCAGATAGCGATACGCGGGCGGATCGGCCGGCAGGGCGGTCACGACGGCCGTGTGCGCCAAGGCCCCCTCCTCGCGCAACGTCGCGACCACACTGGCGACCGTGGATGCCTTCTGACCGATCGCGCAGTACACGCAGGCGACGTCGCGGTCCTTCTGGGCGAGGATCGTGTCTATCGCGATCGAGGACTTGCCTATGCTCCGATCGCCCACGATGAGCTCGCGCTGGCCCCGCCCGATCGGCACCAGGGCGTCGATGGCCTTGATGCCCGTGTGTAGGGGCGTGTCCACAGGGCTACGATCGACCACCCGCGGTGCGGCACGCTCCACGGGATACCAGGACTCGGGCACGATCCCGCCCATGCCGTCCATGGGCCGCCCCAGCGCATCGACCACCCGCCCCAGGAGCGCCTCCCCCACCGGCACGCGCACCGCATGCCCCAGCCGACGGACGTCCGACCCTTCACGCACCGCACGCTCGTCGCCTAGAAGGACCACCCCCACCTCCTGCTCGCGCAGGGTGAACGCGATGCCCTGGACCCCGCCTTCGAACTCGACCGCCTCTTGGCTTCCTGCGTCCCGCAACCCAGCGACGACCGCGACGCCATCTCCCACCCGTACCACGTGGCCGGTGTCAGAGAGTTGCTCGACCGCGGGCTCAGGACACGTGGCCGCCAGAGCGCCCGCGAGCCACTGGAAGACGTCCTTCGCATCAGTGAGCTCTCCTCGCTCCACGTGGTCCTTCAGCTCACGCTCGATGCTGGACAGCCACATGACGCGCGGGTCCAGTACGATCCGTCCCGTGTCGCCCACGTGAAGCACGGCGCCGGCGTCCATCGTGGGCACCACGTGCGTCTCCACCGCGATCTCACGCCCGGCGGCCTCACACAACGCATCGTGAACGCTCGCGACAACCCTGTCATCGAGACACGTGCGCGAACACAGCGTCACCCGAGCGCCCTCGAAGACACCGAGCAGACGCCGCAAGGCCTCGGTGTCGAGCCGGACGCGGTCCGACGCGTCTCTTGACCGGCTCACGTTCATGACGGCCGTGCCGCCGTTTGCTCGGGAAGCGCGGCCGAGACCGCATCCTGAATCGACCGACGCTGCTCGGATACGGTGAGTCGCTCGTTCAGTATCCCTCGCGTCGCCCCAGCCACGGTCTCGACGAGCGTATCTCGTATCTCCATGTGCATCTCGAGCGTCTCGCGGGCGATCGTCTCCTCGGCGCGGGCCAGCGCCTCAGCGTATGCGGCGTCACCCTCGGCCGTACCCGTGGCCTCTATCGCCTTCGCGCGCGCATGCGCTTCGGCCAGGATCTCACGGGCCTCGCGACGCGCATCGCGCACCAGCGTCGAAGCTTCGTGATGCGCATCGGCCAGCGCCTGCTCGGCGCCGGACGCCTCCACCAGACGGGAGCGGATGCGAGCGTCCCGTTCCGCGAGCATGTTGACGACGATGCCCTTGCGACGCCCCACCCCGATCGCTCCGATGTAGACGATCGCAAGGAGCACGACGAACTGAACCACTTCGGCGATGAGTCGTACCGGCTCGGCGGACGCCTCGTGCACGATCTCGCCCAGGATCTCAGAGACCACGGCGATGCCACCTCCTCACGACAATCGCCTGTCGAGGAGCCGGTCGACCGCAGCCTCGACGTCGGCTCGCTCGCTAGCGCCGAGCAGCCGCTCGCACGCGAGCCCCACACACTCGGTCGCTTGGGTCCGCAGTCGTTCGAGCTCGACCTCGCGAGCGCGCGCTATCTGCGCCCTGCCCTCCTCGAGCCGCGCAGCCGCGGCGTCAGCTCCTGCGCGGGCGCGCTCCTGCCTGTATCTCTCGGCCCGCTCAGTGGCCTCAGCCACGAGTCGCTCGGCCTCTTCGCGTGCGGAATCGCGAACCGAGGCGGCCTCGGCCGCCGCCTCGGAGCGGACTCTCGCCGCCTCGGCTGCACGGGCGTCCGCTTCGTTGAAGAGTGCTTCTCTCTCCTGCATGACGGCCACATAGGGTGCGACGTAGAAACGACGCAGCGCCAAGAACGTCACCACGAATATCCCGATGACGCCGAAGATGACCGCCGGGTCGAGCTGGTTCAAGGGGTTCAGGTCCATGACCCACCCCCGATCAGCCGACGTTGCCCGCCATGACGAGAGTCACGACCAGCGTGTAGATGCACAACGCCTCCACCAGGGCCATGCCGATGAGCATTGCCGTGAAGAGCTGTTGGGCGATCTCGGGCTGGCGCGTCATCCCTTCGATGGCGGACGTTGAGATCGCCCGCATCGCGAGTGCGGCGGTGGCGGCACCGATCGCGATCGGCAGCACCGTCACAAGCGACAACCAGACGGTGTTCATGAGGAGGCCCTCCCCTCGGTCGTGGCGCCTTTGGCCCCGAACAGACCACGGCGCCGTCTCTGACGCTTCTTCTCCTCGTGGATCGCCGCAGCCATGAAGCTTGCGGTGAGGAGCGTGAACACGAGTGCCTGCACGAACGCCGGGATCAGGCCCAGCGCGTGCAGGATGAGCGGGATACCCCACGGGACCACCGCGACCACCAGCAGAACCGTCATGTACTCGCCGGCGATGTTGCCGAACAGACGCAACGACAGCGACATCACGTCGGTTATCTCGGACACCCATTGCATGGGGTTCGGCCAGAAGAGGTGCTTGAGGGTCGGCAGCGGCCCCTTGAGAGCGGCTGACACCACCAGCGTCCCGAGCACCGCGCACAGAGCGAGCCCCAAGGTCACGCTGAAGTGGGAGGTGGGTGGTCTGTTGACCACCGGCAGCGGGAGAATCGCCACGAGGTTGCTCACGAAGATGAACAGGAACAACGTGGCCAGCAGCGGAGTCACGAGATTCACGATGCGCGAAGCTTGAGGCCCGTGAGCCATCGCGCGGGCCTTGCCCACGAAGAAGCTCAAGATGGCCTCGCCTATGTTCTGACGCGGGCCGGGCGCGTCGACCGAGAGCTGACCTCGGGCGAGCCACGCACCTCCGGCCACGAGCGCGGCGCCCACCGCCGCCGCATTCACGAGGACGACGAGCGATTGCGGGTCCATGCCGTGAGTGACCGTCTCCGTCATGGCGATCACCACTCGTCCCTCAGGCGCAGCATGTCGCGCACCGCGACCACGAGCGAGACGATGAGGCCCACCCCGATCCCGAACGGGAACGAGCCGAGCGCTGAATCGGCTGCCCATCCGATGAGCCCACCTGCCGCAAGATACGCGGGGATGAGCGACCACACCGCGATCACTCGCAGATACTCACGCGGGATGAGGTCGGGGGCCCGATGCGTATGACCCTCGTCACCGCAGCCGTTGACCGTACCTGCCGCCATCGTCACCGCCTCCTCGTCAGGAGCGGGACCGCGCGGCTCCGTCGCACTCGATCATCCTCGCTCGAAACGTGATTCGGCGAAGTCGTGGATCTCGCAACCAAGTGCCGTTGACGCTTAAGGATTACCCCACAACAGCCCTGCATCACGGCCGCTGACGTCATACAACGGGATGATTCGTATCCTCCGGAAGCCGGATGCGCGACCCATCAGGCGGCACGGGAACTTAACGGACAACGACGCTCGCGACTCAGAGCGCGCCGCGCTCACAACCGCGCGGATGAGACCGGATGAACGAGCACGCCTCTTCCACGCTGTCTGAGAAGTGGAGCAGGTCGAGGTCCTTCTCGCTGATGGTGCCCGCTCTCACGAGCACCCTGTCCAAGAAGCTGCGCATCTGTCGCCAGAACTCGCCGCCCACACAGACCACGGGGAAGCTGTCGATCTTCTCCGTCTGCATGAGCGTGATGGTCTCGAAGACCTCGTCAAGCGTCCCAAAACCGCCCGGCATGACCACGAACGCGCACGAATACTTGACGAGCATGACCTTGCGGACGAAGAAGTGCTCGAACTCCATGTAACGGTCCAGGTAGGGATTCGGATGCTGCTCATGCGGCAGCGTGATGTTGCAGCCGACGGACAGTCCGCCGGCCTCCCTGCAACCGCGGTTCGCGGCTTCCATGATGCCCGGGCCTCCCCCCGTCATCACGGCGTAACCGTGCGAGGCGAGGTGTGACCCGAGTTCGCGGGCCTGCTCGTAGTACGGATGTCCCTCGGGGAACCGCGACGAACCGAACACCGTCACACAGGGCCGGTCCATCTGCATGAACTCGAACCCCCGTAGGAACTCGAGGAAGTAGCGCACGGCGCTCTCAAGGTCGTCATGGTGGGCCTGTTCGCCTTTGAGGAAGACCGCTTCGGCCCCTGAGACCTGCTCGAGAAGCGAAGGTCTGCGCCGGGCCGGGTCATGGTGCCGGGACACCGGCGCAGGTGCTGGTGGCCGATGCGGATCGTGGCGCTCGTCACGCACGTGAGGCGCGGCGTCATCTGATGCCGCAGGCGTCTCAAGATCCGGTGCTGCGGGCGGGTCGACATCCGGTGCTGCGGGCGGGTCGAACTCGTGGCCATCGGTCATGCGGGCCATCCCTTCTCCGGCGGCGAGCACCGCCATGGTCACATCTCGATGACGACTTTGATCGATTCGGACGCACTGGCCACGAGACCGAATCCCTCCTGGATGCGGTCGAGCGGCAGCCGGTGGGTGATGAGATCGTCCACCGCCACGCGCCCGGTCGCTATGAGATCGAGTGCCGTCCTCAGGTCGCCGGGGGCCGCACCGTACGCGGTGCGGATGGTCACCTCGCGACGCCACAGGTCGTTCAAGGGCATCGGGTGGTCCTGGCCAGGGGCGGGCACGGCGAATACGACGAAGGTCGCCCCGCTGTCGAGACAGGCGAGCCCTTGGTCGATGGCGGAGGGCGCCCCCGTGCACAGGATGACGAGGTCTGCCAGCTTGCCGCCGTTGACTTCACGCAGAAGCTCGGGCAGCTTCTCGCCAGCCGCCACAGCATCGAACACCTCAGTCGCCCCGCTCCTTCGCGCCCACTCGAGCCGGTACGGGCTCACATCGGTGGCGAAGACGCGTCCGGCGCCAAGCGCCAGCGCGAGACGGATGTGGAGCAGCCCCGAGATGCCACTGCCGATGACGAGCACGGTGGAACCGGGGCGTACGCCTGCTCGCAGCTGGGCGCGCGCGACGCAGCCCAGCGGTTCGACGAACGTGCCCGCCTCGTACGTCACGCCTTCCGGGAGCACGAGTACACCGCGGTCGGTCTGCAGCTCGGGAACCCGCACGTACTGGGCGAAGCCGCCGGGGTCGAAGTTCGTCGTGTGGAGCGTGTGGCACGCCGTATGGAAGCCCGCAAGGCACTGAGGGCACGCGTTGCACGGCACGTGATGGGAGACCACGACGCGGTCACCGACGGCCACCGTGTCGACACCCTTGCCCACCGCCACGATGTCGCCCGCGACCTCATGCCCGAGGACGATGGGCGCCTTGGGCACGCGGTACCACTCGAGCACGTCCGAGCCGCAGATGCCGGAGGCCCGCACGCGCAGAAGCACCTCACCGGGTCCGATGGACGGCACGGGCAGCTCCTCGATGCGTACGTCGGAGTTGTTGTGGTAGACCCCGGCGCGCATCGTGGCGGGGATGGATGCCGGCGTCGCTGAAGACGAGTCGAGTTTCTCCATCGCGTCAGATCTTGCGCGAGTCATCGGCTGTCACAGCGGAGCCCACTCCGGGGCCCGTGATGCCGGTGGCGGCCTTCTCGTCCATGTACACAGCGTACGCGTCGTCGACCGATGCGCCACCATGCACCACCGCGTTCACCGCCTTGATCATGCCGACCGGCGAGTCACTCTGGAAGATGTTGCGCCCCATGTCGACACCGGCGGCCCCGCCCTGCATCGCCTTCCACGTCATCTCGAGCGCATCGCGCTCCGGTAGCTTCTTGCCGCCCGCCATCACGATCGGAACGGGACACGTGCTCGTCACGCGCTCGAAGTCGTCGCAGTAGTACGTCTTGACGATATGCCCGCCGGTCTCGGCGATGATGCGACTGGCGAGAGCGAGGTAGCGCGCGTCCCGTACCATGTCCTTGCCCACCGCGGTCACGCCGATGACGGGGATTCCGTAGCGCTCGCCTTCGTTGACGAGCCTACCAAGGTTGGCGATCGTCTGAGCCTGGTGCGGCGCACCGATGAACACCTGACAGGCCATGCCGGCAGCGTTGAGCCTGATGCACTCGTCGATGTCGGTCAGGATCGTCTCGTTCGACAGGTCGTCCTCCAGAACGCTGCTTCCTCCTGACACGCGCAAGACGATGGGCGTGTCGATGCTGCTGGGGATGTCGTTCCTGAGCACGCCGCGCGTGAGCATGAGGGTATCGGCATACGGGACCAGCGGCACGACGGTCTTGCAGCACTGCTCGAGGCCGGTGGTGGGCCCAAGGAAGTAGCCATGGTCGACGGCGAGCATCACCGTCTTGCCGTCGGCGGGCTTCAGGATGCGGGACAAGCGGTTCTCAAGACCCCAGGACATGGCGAGCGGTCCTTTCGTTTCGTGTGGGTTGACGGTTGGAAGTCTACCGCAGCGCGCGACCGCAGGCGTCAGCCAGATCGAGGATCCTGCAGGAATCCTCCAGCACGCCTATGAAGCCCCACGCGTCCCACAGGCTCTCGCCCGCCGCGAACGGCCCGTGCGACTTGAGGACGGCGATCGGCACACGGGCGAGCGCTTCTGCGAGCATCCGGCCGGCCTCGGCCGAGGCGATCGTGTTCGCCGGTGCGAGGACCGGTATGAGCTCACCGAGTACCGCTCTCCCTTCGGAGTCGACGGGCCGGATCGCATCGTCGACCAGAGAGCGATGCATCGTGTGAGGCGGGTGGGCGTGACAGATGGCGGTGGCGGCGGTCGCCGCGTAGATCGCTCGATGCACCACGAGCTCGCGGCTGCAGCCCTCGTCCGCATCACACGGCTCCATACGGGTCTCGATGAGGTCTTCCGGCAGGAGCCGGGAGAGCATGGACCCACTCCGCGTGATCACGATGCGGTCGCCGTCCCTCACGGACAGATTGCCGCTGCGTGCGGTCACATTGCCCGCGAGGAAGAGGTCGCGGCCCACGTCACGGAAGAGCCCGTATGCTTCGTCCAGCCGCACGTGGGTCTAGTCGCACGTCGGCTCATCGTGCTCGAGTTGTTGGTACTCGAGCGAGCGGGCCAGACGGTAGAAGTCGCTGTCGCGGTGGATGAAGCGGATGCGCGTCTTGAAAGTGGCAGGATCTATGAGCTCGTCGAACGGAACATACGTCAGGTCCAACTGGTCGCGTACGCTCACCATGACGCCGGAAAGCCCCTCCTCGACCAGGGCGCGGTACGCGCCGACACCGAGCTGGCACCCTAGCATCACGTCAAACGCACCGGGCTCGGCGCAGCGGGTCTCGTAGCCGATCTGCTTGGCGCGCACCTTGCGGCGCACCCCGCTCCGTCTCTCCCACTCCCTCTCGATCGCCCCGGCGAGCACCTCGCCTATACGAGCGCTGCCGAGCACCGGGTTACCGTGCTCGTCCACGGTGTGTGGACGCTGGTCTTCCGGAAGCAGGTCAGCGAGCCCCTCCGCGATGCAGATCACGCCGTACTGTCTTCCGTCCCGGGCACGTGCCTCTATGAGGTCGACCATCTCGCGGGCGACCTTCTCGGCGTCGAACTCACCGTCGCAGTCCTCGACAGACAGCATCCGAGTCGCCTCGCCCGCGATCCCCGCTGCGTACGTGAGCCATCCGGCCTTTCGGCCCATCATCTCCAGCACGTACCACGACTTCGTCGAGCGGGCGTCCGCACCGATGTTTCGGATCTCCATCGCGGCGAAGTGCGCCGCCGAGGTGAAGCCGAAGGTCCAATCGATGCCGTAGTAGTCGTTGTCGATCGTCTTGGGCAGATGGACGATGCGCACACGCGGCAACTCCGGCATGAGCCGCTGCATCTCCAACAGGTAGTTGGCCGTCTTCAGGGTGTCATCGCCGCCGATGGACACCAGTGCATCGATGCCGTGATGCCGGAAGGCGTCATACACGGCGAGCAGTCTGCCGTTCTTGGCGGGATCGGCCAGGTCCTCGCGACTGGTCACCGCCTTGCCCGGGTTCGCACGCGACGTCCGGAGGATGATGTCCTTGCGCGTGCGGATACCAGACACCAGGTCGCGGGTGAGGCACAGATAGTCCTCGCCTTCGGTGAGCGGACAGTCCGAGCAGAAGCGCTCGAGTGACTCGTAGCCGTCGAGGAACCCCACGACCTTGATGCCGGCGTTCAGGAACGACATGGCCGCCGCAGAGATGACGGCGTTCGCAGCCGGCGCAGGGCCTCCGGAGAAGAGCATACCGACACGGCGGATGGGCACGGATTCATTCATCGGATATCGACCCCTCGGTTTCGACTGGTCTGGCATATGAACCCTCAGGAGCCGTATTCCCCTATCTCGCGCAGGCGCGCATAGCGGCGCTCGACGAGTTCGTGACCTTCCTGTGACACCAGCTCATCGAGTGCCCGGGCGAGGGCGGCACCGACCGCCTCGAAGACGGGCGCCGGATCACGATGCGCGCCTCCCAGCGGCTCGCGGACCACTTCGTCAGCGATCCCGATGGCGACGAGCTCGTCAGCGGTCATCTTGAGGCACTCGGCTGCGGTCTTGGCCTGACCTGGGTCTTTGTACAGGATGTTGCTGCACATCTCGGGGCTGATCACCGAGTAGTACGCGTTCTCAAGCATGATGAGACGGTCGCCGAACCCGATGGCGAGTGCACCTCCGCTGCCACCCTCTCCGATGCCGAAGACGACGACCGGCACGCGCACGCCGGACAGAAGCGCGAGCGATTCCGCGATGGCGAGCGCCTGGCCCCGCTCCTCGGCCTCGATGCCCGGGTAAGCGCCCGCCGTGTCGAGGAACGTCACGATCGGCAACCCGAACTTGTCGGCGAGCCGCATCGCCCGCATCGCCTTGCGGTAGCCCTCGGGATGAGGAGAGCCGAAGTTGCGACGCACGTTGCTCTTCGTGTCGGTGCCTTTGCGGTGCCCGAGGATGACGAGCTTCCGTGTCCCGTACGTGCCGAAGCCGGCGAAGATGGCCTCGTCGTCGCCGTAGGCCCGGTCGCCGTGGATCTCGATGACATCCGTGAACAGAGCGGTCACGTAGTCGTCTGTCTTGGGCCTCTCCGGATGCCGAGAGATCTGCACACGGGCCCACGGGTCGAGGTGCTCATACGTCTCTCGGCGCAGCCGCTCGATCTCCTCAGCCAGCGCCGAGACCTCGAGCAACAGCTGCGGATCGCCCGTCAGGTCGAGTCGCCTGAGCTCAGCGAGTTTGCTCTCCAATTCGACCAGCGGACGCTCGAATTCCATGATGTGACGACGCGCCATCAGCTCGCCCGGTCCTGTCGCGCCCTCAGGTAACCCAGAAGCGTGACGAGGTGCTCACGCAACTCCGCGCGAGGCACCACTTCGTCCACCATGCCGTGTTCGAGCATGAACTCAGCGGTCTGAAAACCCTTGGGTAGCTTCTGCCTGATCGTCTGCTCCACGAGGCGAGGGCCGGCGAACCCGATCATCGCTCCCGGCTCAGCGATGAGCACGTCAGCGAGGACCGCGAAGCTCGCAGTAACGCCCCCGTACGTCGGGTTGGTCAGCACGGACACGTACGCGAGACCGGCATCGGAATGCCGCTTGGCCGCCGCTGCCGTCTTGGCCATCTGCATCAACGAGAACATCCCCTCCTGCATACGGGCCCCGCCCGATGCGGTGACGATGATGACGGGGAGTCGCGCAGCGGTGGCCTGCTCGAAGAGGCGCGCGATCTTCTCTCCGACCACAGAGCCCATGGATGCGCCGATGAACCGGAAGTCCATCACCGCCAGCATGACCGGAATACCGCCGATGCGAGCACGGCCGGTGACCACCGCCTCCTCGAGGCCGGACTTCTCGCGCGCCGACGCCAGTGACTCCGTGTAGGGCTTGGCGGCCGCGAAGGAGAGCGGGTCGACAGGCGTGAGGCCCTTCTCCGTCTCCTCGAAAGAGCCTTCGTCGGCAAGGCTTTCGATGCGCTGAGGCGCGGTCATCGCCAGATGATGCCCGCAGTGGCGACACACGCGCAGCTGTTCGACGAGCTCTCCCTCGTACAGGGTCTTGCCGCAACCGTCACATTTGACCCACACGCCGTCGGCGACGTCGGCCGGGACGGAGACATCGCCCGCCCGGACGTAACGCCTGCGCTCCCGCGCCGAGAACCAGTCTGCGATCGACATCCGTCGCCTGTTCCTCCATGGATGGAAACGTACCCGTCATCAATCTGCCCGTTTTCGAGAAGCGCCTCCGCGGCACCGCCGCCGACATCATCGGCGTCGATACCGCGGAGATCGTCATCTCATCCGAGCTCGAGCGTGCTCTCAGACGGTGAAGTCCTTCTCGCCCTTGAACACAGCGACCGCGTCCGCGACGCTCCAGTCGCCGAGCGTGATGGCGCTGATCGCCTTGGTCAGACGGACGGCCTCGTCAAGCGAACGCTGGTGGATGTTGCGACCGGTCGCGTTGCCCATCGCTCCGCCCACGTGGATCTGGTCCCACAGCTGCTGCAGGAAGACCTCGGCCTCGACCGTCGAGCCGCCGGCACACACGAGGCCACAGCGTCCCGATGCGAGTGAGGCCTCCTTGAGCTTCTCCGCTGACGAGGACGTGTCGTCGCCCTTGGGCGGGTTCACCTTCACGAAGTCCGCACCCAGGCACAGCGCGGTCCCGGCGGCGCCGGCGATCAGGTGCGCGTCCTTCTCGTCCTTGACCGCTTTGCCCCGCGGGTACATCCACAGGACGACGACGAGCCCCAGCTGGTGGGCGTCGGCGATCAACTGACCGGCCTCGGACATCATCTGGGACTCGTACTCCGAGCCGAGGTAGATGGTGTAGCCGACACCGACGACGTTCACGCCGTTGTTGATGAGGTCGACGACGGTCTCGATGCCATAGAGCTGCGGCGAGTATGGGTCGTCCTGGTGCTTCGTCGGGTCCTGCGAGGTCTTGATCAGGTGGGTCTTGCTGTTGATCTTCACGAGGTAGTTGATGTCGGGATAGTCGTTGGCGTAGGCGGCGATCAGTCCTCGCTGGCCGGCCAGTACACCGCACACTCCTTGGCTACCGATGCGGAAGAGGTGCTCGGGCTCGGCGTCCGCGGGATCGATCCCCTCGCCATAGAAGTCATCGTTGAGATGCTCGACCTTCTGGTCACACGCGAACAACATGAGACGACCGGTGTTGCGGGTGGCCTTGAGGTAGTTGTCGATGTAGGATTCGCGCGCGTCCGCAGGCACGTCGGCCGGAACGCGCACCTGATCACGGGTGATGCTCGGCATCGCTGATGACCCTCCCTCTGGGACCGGAGCGATCCACGGCGGATTCGGTTCTCCCTCGCACCGCGAAACGCTTGGGACATTGGTGCCGTCTAGGTTAGGGCATCAGATGCCTAGGTGCCACCTTCGATGGCAGGGCGGCCCAAGTCACGCATGAGCGACAGCGCGCGCCTGAAGTCATGCGGAGCGAGGTCGGCCGGGACGGAGTCGATTCCGTAATGGCGCGCGACCGCCAGCCGCGCACACTCCTCCGGGGCCGACTCACAGAAGCGCGCGGTGTCGCAGCGGCAGTCAGCTTCAGGAGCAGACGACGCACCCAAGAAGAACGCACAGTCCTTATGGCGTTCGCACCGGGACACTTCAGCACTTCCCCCCTGAGCGCAGGTGTCTTGTCTTCGCTTCTCTTAATCGGCGTTCAGAATCCAGAACTTGGTGACGCAGCGCACAGCTGGTGCGAATTCTTCTCGCGGCCTGACGCGCCCGTCAGCGGCCGAAACGGTTCGTCACCGGCATGCGTCGATCGCGTCCGAAGGCCTTCGGGGTGATCTTGACGCCCATCGGTCCCTGGCGCCGCTTGTACTCCGCACCGTCCGTCATGCGCACGACGCGGGCGACGACATCCGGGGCGTACCCCGCCGCGACGATCGCCTCGATGCTCTCGTCCTGCTCGACGTAACGCTCCAGGATGCCGTCGAGGACGTCGTACGGCGGCAGAGTGTCCTGGTCGAGTTGACCCGGCCTGAGCTCGGCGCTCGGAGGCTTGCTGAGTATCGCCTCGGGGATCACCGGCGACGGACTTTGGGCGTTTCGCCACCGCGCGAGCTCCCAGACGCGGGTCTTGAACACGTCTTTGAGGGGTGCGAACCCTCCGACCATGTCGCCATAGAGCGTCGAATAGCCCACCGAGAGCTCGCTCTTGTTGCCGGTGGCGAGCACCAGCCACCCGAACTTGTTCGAAAGCGCCATGAGCAGCGTGCCCCGTATGCGGGCCTGCAGGTTCTCCTCCGTCACGTCCGCCGCGCGTCCGTCGAATGAAGGCTCCAGCGTGTCGAGCAGCGCGGCGAACGCAAGCTCGATGGACAGCTCACGGAAGTCGATCCCGAGGTTCTCGGCGAGCCGGCGAGAATCCTCGATGCTGCCTGCGGAGGAGTAGCGTCCCGGCATCGTTACGCCGTGGACGTGTTCGGCGCCGATGGCGTCGGATGCGACCACGGCCGTGAGCGCCGAGTCGATGCCGCCCGACAGACCGATGACGACGTCGCTGAAGCCGTTCTTGCGCACGTAGTCCCGAAGGCCCGTCACGAGGGCTGCGTACGTCTCGGCGGGTCCGTCGAGCACCGGAGCGAGGTCAGCGGAGGCCCCAAGCTTCGCGCCGGGCGTGAAATCGGCGATGACGAGGTCCTCTTCGAACGCAGCGCCGCGGGCGACCACCTCGCCAGTGGGCGACACGACGAGGCTCCTGCCGTCGAAGACGAGTTCGTCCTGGCCTCCAACGAGGTTCACGTACGCGAGCCACATCCCGTTGTCGCGAGCACGAGCACGAAGCATCTGCTCGCGCTCGACACCATTGCCAGCATGGAAGGGCGAGGCCGAGACGTTCAGGAGCAGGCCGGCGCCCGCGGCAGCGGCCTCCGAAGCGATCTCCGGCACCCAGATGTCCTCACAGATGGTGGTCGCCACCAGGGCGCCGCCGATCTCCGTGAGACCCGCATGCTCACCGGGCGTGAAGTAACGCTGCTCGTCGAAGACGCCGTAGTTGGGCAGTCTACGCTTGTGGTAGATGTGCAGCACGCGATTGTTGCCACACAGAGCGACCGCATTCATCAGCGCGTCGTCCACGCGGTCCACGAAGCCGACCAGCGTGAAGTGTCCGCACACGGCCGATACCTGTTCAAGCGCGAGCAGGTTCTCCTCGATGAAGTGCTCTTTGAACAGGAGGTCCTCGGGCGGATAGCCGGTGATCACGAGCTCCGGCAGAAGCGTGATACCCGCCCCTTCGGCCTCTGCCGCCGCTATCGCGCGAATGGCCTTCTCGGCGTTGCCGGCTATATCGCCGACCGTCACGTCGATCTGAGCGAGCGCGACCCTCATACGGACTCCCTGCTCATGGACTCCCTGTTCACCGACAGGTCTTTGAAAACCGCACGGCCCGGAACAGTCTACCCGACTGCGTGCACTTGATTCGGCAACACCAGCTCTGAGCTGCGGTTTCGCCGGAGTTGGCAGGGCACTCGCTTGCCCACCCCTTCGGCGCCGCTCGCACACGAGCACCAGATGGCATTGGCAGACCGTGCGACGGGGCGCGCCACCGAGGCACCAGCCGGGCGAGACGAGTCCCGGAGATGGCCCTCGGCGGCACTGTTGCCGGCGGAAGGCACCGTGTGAAGGTATCCAAGGTACGTCTCGACGGCCGCGCTCTGGCGAGCGCCGCCATCGCCGCCGCGTTCCTCGCGACGGCACTCGTCACCTCGCCTGCTCCCGCGCAGGCGATCACCCGCGGGCAGATCATCGCCCGCGCCAAGTCCTGGATCGCGAAGCGGATCCCCTACAGCCAGCGCCGCTACCACGGGGGGTACCGGCAGGACTGCTCGGGGTTCGTCTCGATGGCCTGGGGACTCAGACGCTCCATCACGTCGCGAACCATCTCATCGGTCAGTCGCCGCATCTCCATAGCGAGCCTCAAACCCGGCGACGCCGTGTGGAAGCCGGGTCACGTATCGATCTTCGGCGGTTGGAAGAACAGGTCCAGACGTGAGTACTACGCGCTCGAGCAGACCACGTGGGGCAGCCATGCCATGAGGCGCGTCCGCACCATCCCGTCAAACGGCAGGGCCTACCGGTACAAGCGCCTGACGGCGCCCGCCCCGAGACCCGTCGCCACGCGCCCCGCCACCACGGTCGCGACCGCTCCGAGCACGGAGACCACCGTGAGCGCGGGCGGTGCGGTAGCCGCCTCAGCGCGCGACTGAACTGGGCTTTTCAGGCCCGCCCGGCCGAGTGCACCGCAGAGGCGACCTCGGCGACGAGCGCTTCGAGCTCGGCCGGGTCGGCCTGCCGCTTCACGAAGGCGGAGCCCACGACCACCCCGTCCGCGATGCGGGCCACTTCGGCCGCTTGGCCGGCGCTCGACACGCCGAAACCGACCGCGACCGGCAACGAGGTGTGCGCCTTGACGCGGGCGACGGTGTCAGAAAGGCCGAGCGGAAGCGTCTCTCGCTCGCCGGTGATGCCGGTCGTGGACACGCAGTACACGAAGCCCGACGACGCTTCACCCACCAAGTCGAGCCTCGCGTCGGTCGATGTAGGGGCAGCGAGGAACACCGTGTCGAGGCGTCCTTCGGCGGCACGCAGCCAGTCGTCGGCCATATCCGGCGGCAGGTCAGGGATGATCACCCCTTCGGCGCCGGCGTCGGCGATGAGCTGTGCGGCTCGCTCGAACCCCATGCTCATGAGCGGGTTCAGGTAGCACATGAGCGCGATGGCAGGTGAGTCGCCCTGACGCTTTCCGATGAAGTCCGCCACGACCTCGAGTGTCTCGACCAGTCCGAACGAACCACCGGCCGCCTCACGCGCCCTGGCTGACGCGTTCACGATGACGGGACCATCAGCCAGCTGGTCGGTGTACGGGACCCCGACCTCGATCAGGTCAGCGCCGGCCCGGGCGACCACGCGCATCGCCTGAAGCGAACCATCGCGGTCCGGGTAGCCCGCCATCAGGTAGGCGATGAGAGCGGGCCGCCCCTTGGCGAACACTCTCTCCAGTCGGTCGCTTCTCGCGGAGGCATTCATGCCATCGTGCCCAGGCTTCACAGGAGTGGCCCGGCCGACCCACCTGGCCTCACCGAACGCATCCGAAGACACCGTCACGACAGCCCCGCCTCCCTCACGATGTCGATGTCCTTGTCGCCGCGGCCCGACAACGTCACGACGACGGTCCCTGCCGGGCCATACTTCTCGGCGAGCGCCGGCAGCAACGCGAGCGCGTGGCTGCTTTCGATGGCCGGGATGATGCCTTCGGTCTTGCACAGCAGGTCGAAGGCCGCGACGGCCTCTGAGTCGGTGACCGGCTCATAGCGCACGAGCCCCTCATCGCGGAAGTGGGCGTGCTCCGGCCCGACCCCGGGATAGTCCAGGCCCGCTGAGATCGAGTATGCCTCGAGGGGGTTGCCGGTCTCGTCCTGGAGCAGGTAGCTGTAGAAGCCGTGCATGACGCCCGGTCTGCCTTTGGCCATGCTCGCACCGGTCTGGCCCGAATCAACGCCGAGCCCCGCGGCCTCGGCTCCGACGAGCTCGGGGCCGCCGAACATGTCCGGCGCCAGGACGAACGGGTAGAACGTCCCGACGGCATTGCTGCCGCCCCCCACACAGGCCACGACCGCATCGACTCTGGACACACCCCTCGCGAGCAGCTGGTCGATGATCTCAAGGCCGATGACGCTCTGGAAATCGCGGACCATGAGCGGATACGGGTGCGGCCCGACGGCCGACCCGAGCACGTAGAACGTGTCCTCGACCCGCTCGACCCAGTGCCTGAGTGCCGCGGTCACCGCATCGGCGAGAGTCCCGGTACCCTCATCGACCGGCACGACCTTTGCGCCGAGCAGCCTCATCTTGTAGACGTTCAGGGACTGGCGGCGGATGTCTTCGACCCCCATGAACACCGCACACTCAAGCCCCATGAGCGCAGCGGCGGTGGCCGTGGCCACCCCGTGTTGCCCGGCACCGGTCTCAGCGATGATGCGCTTCTTGCCCATCCGCTTGGCCAGAAGGCACTGGCCCAGACAGTTGTTGATCTTGTGCGCACCCGTGTGGCATAGGTCCTCTCGCTTCAGGAACACCGTCCCCAGACCCACGGCCTCCGCCAGCCGGTGCGCGGGATACAGTGGCGTGACCCGACCCACGTAGTCGACGAGTAGGTTGTCCAGGTCCTGCTGGAATACAGGATCACTGGCTGCCTCCTCGAACGCGGCCGTGAGCTCAAGAAGCGCCGGCATGACGGTTTCGGGGACGTAGCGGCCCCCGTAAGGGCCGAAGAAGCCCGCCTCGTCCGGACCGGCATACACCTCATCGGCGCGAGGGAACAGCCTGCTCATCGGTACTCCTTCTCGTCAGCTTCGCGCACTGCGTCGCAGAAATCGGTGATCTTCACAGGGTCCTTGATGCCCGGAAAGAGCTCGACGCCTGAAGAGACGTCCACAGCGTACGGATGCAACGTCGCGATGAGTATCCCCACGTTGTCGCTTCCAAGCCCCCCAGCGACGAAGACGGGAGCCCATCCGGGGAGTTCACCGACGTCGCGCCAGTCAAACGTTTGTGCGGTACCGCCTGCTTGGTGCGGGTGATACGTGTCAAGCAGCAGGGCGGCGGCATGTCCCCGGAAGGGCTCCGCTCGCTCAAGACCGAAATCCGTGCCAATGGCGATCGTCTTGATGACCGGGACGGGCGAGTGGTCGCAATCGAGCGGCGTCTCGCCGCCGCTGAGCTGGACCGCGGTCAGGCCCCCGGCCGCCACGGCGTCTTCGACGAACGCGGCGTCAGCATCCACGAACACGCCGATGCGAGCGACCGGCGGCGGCACGAGCGCCGCCAACTCAGACAACCGCTCGAGTGACACCTGCCTAGGGGACCGGGCAAGGACGAACCCGCACGCATCCACCCCTGCGTCGACGGCCGCACGCACGTCCTCGGCTCTCGTCAGTCCGCAGATCTTGATGCGGGTCCGTCTCATGCCCTCTTCCCTACAGGTCGTCGCCGCAGAGTGTGGCACCCGCAGCGAAGTCGAAGTCCTCAAGCTCACCGGCGTTGTAAGCGGCGTAGGCGGCCAGGTCGAAGTGCCCGTGGCCTGACAGGTTGAACAGGATCACCTTGTCCTCGCCGGCCTCTTGAGCCGCGAGCGCCTCGTCGATCGCCGCGCGGATCGCGTGGCTCGACTCGGGCGCCGGCAGGATCCCCTCGGCGCGCGCGAACTGCACCGCTGCCTCGAAGCACTTGGTCTGGTCGACCGCGACTGCGTCAACCTCCCCCTCGTAGACGAGCTGGGAGACGAGTGGCGAGTCACCGTGGTAGCGCAGACCGCCCGCGTGGATACCCGCCGGCACGAAGTCGTGGCCGAGTGTGTACATGAGCATCTGTGGCGTCATGCCCGCCTCGTCGCCCAGGTCGTAGCGGTACTCGCCCGCCGTGAGCGTGGGGCACGCCTTGGGCTCGACGGCGAGCAGCTTGGCGTTGCTCTTGCCCTCGAGCTTGCGATGGTAGTACGGGAACGCGAGGCCGGCGAAGTTCGAACCGCCGCCCACGCACGCGACGACGACGTCGGGCTCCTCGTCGGCGAGCTTCATCTGCTCGATGGCTTCAAGCCCGATGACGGTCTGGTGCAGACAGACGTGGTTCAGGACCGAACCGAGCGCGTAGTGCACATCGTCGTTCTTCATAGCGACCTCGACCGCCTCAGAGATCGCGATGCCGAGCGATCCGGTGGAGTCGGGATCCATGGCCAAGACGCGGCGACCGGCTTCAGTCAGGTTGCTCGGTGACTTGTGGACGGTGCCGCCGTAGGTCTCCATGAGGATGCGACGGTACGGCTTCTGGTCGTAGCTGACGCCGACCATGAAGACCTCGATGTCGATGCCGTAGAGCGCGCCGGCGATGGACAGGGCGCTGCCCCACTGGCCCGCGCCCGTCTCAGTCGAGATCTTCGAGATGCCTTCGAGCTTGTTGTAGTACGCCTGCGGGATCGCCGTGTTGGGCTTGTGAGAACCCGCAGGTGAGACACCCTCGTACTTGTAGAAGATCTTGATGCCGGCTGGCAGGCCGAGCACGCGCTCGAGCTGCTTGGCGCGCAGAAGGGGTGAGGGACGGTACGTCTTGTACACATCGATGACCGCGCCGGGGATGTCGATATAGCGCTCAGCGCTCATCTCCTGCTTCAAGCACTCCATGGGGAAGAGCTTGGCCATGACCTCGCCGATCCGGTCGGGGCTGAGCTCGGTGCCGTCCGGCGTGACCACTTTCGGTGGCGCCGGAGGATTCTTGAGGTCGGGGATGATGTTGTACCAGGCCTCCGGGATCCTGGTCTCGTCGAGCCCGAACCTCGTCTTGTCGCTGCCCATCATGTTCCTCCCTTGTGCCGGGCCTCCCGGCCCGCTCCTACACCAGTACGCTATTCGGACGGGCGTTTCGCGACGCCCGTGAGTTCTTCGAGCACGTCTTCCGGGAAGTCAGCGCGCATGAGTGCGGTGCCCACGAGGATTCCGTCGGCACCCGCCACGGCCGCCGCCTCCACATCTGAGCGTGTCTTGATGCCGCTCGCCCATACGACCGTGGCCCCGGCCCGCCTCGCACGCTCAACGAGCGGAGCGACCCGCTCCGGCGTCACATCGAGCGTCCTGAGGTCGCGCGCGTTGACGGCGATGAGCGGGCACCTGGCCGCGAGCGCGATGTCGAGCTCAGCGTCCGAGTGCACCTCGACGAGCGCCGCCATGCCGAGAGTCGTCGTCAGGTCGAAGAAGTCGCCGATGTCCTCACCCAGCACATTGACCATGAGCAGGACCGCATCCGCTCCGTGGCCCCGGGCGGCGAACAACTGCACCGGGTCGACCACGAAGTCCTTGCACAGCACCGGGACGTCCACGGCGTCCGCAACATCTGATAGGTCGGCGAACGACCCTCCGAAGAACCCGGGCTCTGTGAGCACGCTGACGCACGCCGCACCGCCGTCCTGGTAGTGCAGCGCCTGCTTGGACGCCTCGCAATCAGCAGCGATGACACCGGCAGACGGCGAGCACTTCTTCACCTCGGCGATGACCGCGACATCGGCTCGGTCGCGCACAGCGGCGAGGAAGTCGCGCGGCGGCCGTGCCGCGCAGGCCAAGCGCTCCTTGTCTGCCGCGCGCAGGTCGCCGAACGCGACCGACAGCGCTTCGCGACGGGCCCCGATGACGCGCGTCAGGAAGTCCTCGCTCACGAAGCATCTCCCCTCACTTCTCGCGCCGCTTCGCCCAAGCGACGCGATACCGTGACCAGCGCCTCGAGCGCCGATGCCGCCCGGCCTGAGTCGATCGATTCGCGAGCTGCGGCAACTCCCTCAGCGAGGTCGGCTACAGTTCCGGCGGCCAGCAGCGCGGCGGCGGCATTCATGAGCACGACGTCACGACGCGGTCCGTGCTCGCCTTCGAGGATCCTGCGCACGATCGCAGCGTTCTCGGCGGCGTCTCCCCCGGCCAGGTCCGCGAGCGAGCCTCTCGCGATCCCAACCTGCTCTGGCGTGACCTCGTAGAGGCGGACGGTGGCGCCTTCACCGGTGCATTCGGCGACCGTGGTCGGCCCCGATGCTGAGACCTCGTCCATACCGGGATGCCCGTTGACCACCAGCACTCGCTCGGCGCCCAAGCGCCCGGCGACCTCAGCGAGCACGGGTGCCAGACGCGGGTCATACACGCCGAGCAGCTGACGCTTGGCCCCAGCGGGGTTCGTCAAAGGACCGAGGATGTTGAAGACGGTCCGGATGCCGATCTCGCGCCGAGGGCCGGCAGCGTGTCGCATGCTCGAGTGCAGCGCCTGGGCGAAGAGGAAGCCCACGCCCGCCTCGTCGATGCAGCGCGCCATGTCGTGCGCATCCAAGGAGAGGTCGACACCGAGCGCCTCGAGCACGTCGGCGGAACCTGTCGAGCTCGATACCGCACGGTTGCCGTGCTTGGCGACCGGCACCCCCGCGCCGGCGACCACGACGGCGGTCGTCGTCGAGATGTTGAAGGTGTGCAACCCGTCGCCGCCGGTACCGCACGTGTCGAGCAGACCCGTGGCGCCCGGCCGCACTGGTGTCGCGCGCTCACGCATGGCCCGCGCGAAGCCGACGATCTCGTCGACCGTCTCGCCCTTCATCCGCATGCCCGTGACAAGCGCGCTTATCTGTGCGGGCGTGGCCTCGCCGTCCATGACGAGCCCCATCACGCGGTGTGCCGCCGCCTCGGAAAGCGAGTCGCCAGCCGCGATGCGCGCGATGGCCTGCGTCACGGTCTCGACGTCGGCGAACTCCCCGGCGGCCCTTGCGCTGCCGCCCGCGGCGGCCACGACCTGCGGCGCACCGCTCGCCTCGCCCGCGAGCGGCACCTCGCCTGCGACGTCGAGGAAGTTGGCGAGCAGCTTCGCGCCCTCCGGCGTGAGTACGCTCTCCGGGTGGAACTGGACGCCGAACACGGGCAGGTGGCGGTGGCGGATCCCCATGATCACGCCGTCGGGGGTGGTGGCCTGTACCTCAAGGACGTCGGGCACACGGTCGAAGTCGACGCACAGCGAGTGGTACCGCGTGGCCGTGAACGGGTTCGGCACGCCTGCGAAGAGACCCTGACCGTCATGTCTGATCTCGTCCGTCTTGCCGTGGACGGGCTTCGGCGCGCGGCAGACATGGCCGCCGTAGACCTCGGCTATGCACTGGTGACCGAGGCATACCCCGAGGACCGGAACCCTCGCATCGGCCGCCGCACGGATGACGTCGCGCGAGATCCCCGCATCGTCCGGCGTGCCCGGCCCCGGCGAGATGACGATACCGGTGGGGGCCATGCTCAGAGCATCTGCGACGCTCACTGCGTCGTTGCGGCGCACCTCGACCTCGGCTCCGAGTGCTGCGAGCAGTTGTACGAGGTTGTAGGTGAACGAGTCGTAGTTGTCGATGACGAGGATCATCCGCGCCCCCCTTCCTCGTCGTGCATACCCGCGGCGAGCTCAAGTGCCGTGTGAAGCGCCCGCGCCTTGTGCAGGCACTCCTCGTACTCACGCACAGGGTCCGAATCAGCGACGACGCCGGCGCCTGACTGCAGGTACGCTCGTCCCCTCGTCAACACGAACGTGCGGATCGTGATGCACATGTCCATCGCGCCATCCAGCCCGAAGTAGCCCACGGTGCCCGCGTACGGCCCACGGGCGCTCGGCTCGAGCTCGGCGATGATCTCCATCGCGCGGACCTTCGGGGCGCCCGACACCGTCCCCGCCGGGAAGGTCGCCTGCAACGCGTCGACCGCGTCCTTGCCCTCGGCCAGACTGCCCGTGACGTTGCTCACGATGTGCATGACGTGGCTGTAGTACTCGACCTCCATGAGCTCATCGACCTTGACCGAGCCCGGCGAGCACACGCGGCCCAGGTCGTTGCGCCCTAGGTCGACGAGCATGACGTGCTCGGCCCGTTCCTTCTCATCGGCGAGCAGGTCGGCGCGCAGCCGTCCGTCCTCGACCGCGTCGACGCCGCGTGGGCGGGTGCCGGCGAGCGGGCGGGTGAGCACCTCGCCGTCTTCGACCCGTACGAGCGGCTCAGGGCTCGAGCCCACGAGCGTCACGTCGCGCGTCCGCACGTAGAACATGTATGGGCTCGGGTTCACGGCACGCAGCACCCGGTACAGGTCGAGCCCGTCGCCGTCATACGGGGCGCTGAAGCGCTGCGAGAGCACCACCTGGAAGATGTCGCCGGCGGCGATGTGCTCCTTCGCGCGCTCGACGCTCGCGAGGAAGTCGTCGCGCGAGGTGTGCTCGGTCAGCGGGACGTCGCGGCGCACACCGACTGCGCCGAGCTCCGCGCCAACAGGACCGCGGTCGATCCGGGCCAGGTACGCGTCGATGCGTTTGAGCGCGGCGTCGTACGCGAGCTCGGGCGCTCCGCCCGGCCGGACAGGCGCGATGACCTGCATGACGCGCCGCGCATGATCGAAGGCAACCACCACATCGGCCAGCATGAAGCTGAAGTCCGGGACATCGAGCTCATCGTTGGTGTGGCGGGGCACTCGCTCGAACGTCGTCGCAGCCTCGTAGCCCACGTAGCCCACCGCGCCGCCCACGAACAGGGGCAGCCCGGCCACCCGGGCCACACGACCCGCCTTGAGCCGCCGGGGAACGACCCGGAGCGGGTCGTCCGCATACTCACCGGTCACACCGCCGTTCTCCACGACCACCTCGTGGCCGCGGGCGGTGATGACCTCGCGGTCGCCGACGCCAAGGAAGCTGTAGCGGCCCAAACGCTCACCGGCTACCACGCTCTCGAGCAGGAACGCGTGCTCGGCGCCTTCCGCGAGCGCCATGAACGCGCTGATCGGGGTCGCGAGGTCCGCGTAGACCTCGCGGGCGACCGGGACCACATCGTGGTCCGCGGCCAGTGCCACGAACTCGTCTCGACAGGGCAGTATCATCGTCTCGTTTCCCTTCCCGGTGGCGTATCTCTCGGGTCCGGGAAACAAAAAGTCCCCCGTCCCCAAGGGACGAGAGACCTCTCTCGCGGTGCCACCCTTGTTGGCCGGACCAGCGGTCCGACCCACTCAGCCTGCAGTACTCCGGCCACCTGCTCGCCGTCCATACCCGGTCCCTTGTATCGGTGGGAGTCCGCCGGGACTAGTAGGCTCTTCGCCGTTGTCCCGGAGCCTCAGGGGCCCATTCCGCCGGTTCGCTCGCACCCGGTTTCCACCGTCCCGGGCTCTCTATGGCGTCCGCGCCGACGTACTCTTCCCCGTCACAGGCCATGCTGTTCGGTTGCGGGCGAGTGTATACCCGGCGGGCCGCCGTTCGCAAGTGCATCGTGGCGCCGATTCGGTCCAACCATGCGGACACACGGTTCGCGCCGTCCACGCGCCGTCCACGCGTTCAAGATTCGAAGGCGTCTCTTGGCATGCTTAATGCTCCTTAAGTTCCCGAATATGCGAGCCGATACCAAGCATGGAACCGCTCTCAGGAGGCGATCGAGATGGTTCGCAAGGAGACCTGCCCGCAGTGCAGGGGCAACAAGTACATCAGCGTGACACGACCCGACGCCAAAGAGGCGTGGATCAAGTGCCCGAGCTGTGCCGGTCAGGGCTACAAGGTCCGTCTGGCCAACTGAGCGTTTCCTGCCGAAACGGAACCGTCTGGCCGAAGTAGGACCATCCGACCCAACAGACACCACGAGGGGTCGTCCCGGGAACGCTCGGGCCGGCCCCTCGTCTTGTCCGCGACGTCGCTCCGCGAACGGTCGACTGGACCGCCCCAAACGCGGGAATCCCTCTCTAGCAGCCACGAACATGCGCCGGCCAAGAGGGGCGCATCGCCCTTTCGGGTGCACGGCGCATCGAGAGGGGGGTCTCTCGTGCAGCCCATCACACGGCGCGACGCCGTCAGAACCGGTGCGCTCGCGCTCACCGCTGCATTCATGCCCGGGGCGGACATGGCGGCGGCCTCGACGTTCATGCCGTCCGGTGAAGGTCTCGTCGCCCATGGCGCTTCCTTACCGTACGCCGCCTACCTGAAGCTCGACACGGTTAAGGGCGAGAGCCAGGAACCGGCCCACGTCGACTGGATCGACGTCCTGTCCTGGACCTGGGGTGTGGAACAACCAGGAGTGCGCATGGTCGCTGGTTCGGCGTTGACGGTCACGCCGCGCGCATCGTTCGACCCCTTGCGGGTCTTCAAGCTCGTTGACCGCTCCTCCCCAGTCCTGCTTCGAGCCTGTGCCAGAGCGCAACGCTTCAAGCAGGCGGTGCTACACGTCGTCCACGAGCCGGAAGCCGGCGGACACACAACCATCGCGGAGTACAAGCTCGGCTCGGTCATACTCACCGACGCACGCACGGCGGTGACCCCGGTCGGACTCGGGTACCCCGTCCTGACCGTTGACGCGCCACCCAGCGGCCGCCCCTTGGAAGCGATCTCAATCGCGTACGCCCGGATCGAGATGTCGTACTGGCGAATCGGCCCGAGCGGTACCCCGGACCCGGCTGTGACAGCCGGCTTCGACCTGACCGCGAACAAGGGGCTCTAGCGCCCCACTACCGCCCGTTGTCGAGCGCGTCGATGCGCGCTTCATCGAGCCCGTGGATGAAGCGGAGCAGGAGCTCTCCGGTCGTGCGCATGGGCCGCACCTGAAGGCGGTCTGCCGTATCGCGCACGGTGTGGTAGTTGGGGTCCTTCTGCCACTGAAGCCACACCGCGGGGATGCCTCGCAGTTCATAGGGCTCGTGGTCACTCCATCCGGTGCGGCCCCGGTCCTTCAGGAAACTCAGGCCCACCCCGTCGGCGCGGGCGTCCAGGAGCAGCATCCTTCGCAGGGACTGCGGTCCTCGCTCCATGGTACGGACGTGGAACTGCGATCCGACACCCACCATGTCGATTGAGACGGCGCCCACCAAGCGCGCCCTCTCGTCGTCCGAGAGCCCCTTGGCATGGTGACGCGAACCGAGGTGGTGGCTGTCAACGCCTTGCGGAAGGAACTCCTCGCAGCCCCAGAAGACGAGCTCCACGTCGACGGGAGGCGGGTGGTTGACCAGTATGCGCGCCAATTCCAACAGCAGACCGCAGCCCGAGGCGTTGTCGTTGGCCCCGGGCGAAGGCGGCTTGGAATCAAGGTGCGCGCCGAGCAGAAGCCTTCGTGTGCCGTCCCGGCCCGGAGCCAGGGCGATGACGTTCACGCTGCTCAGGCCGTTCGGTAAAGCGAACTCCTGGGTCTGCGGCGTGTAACCGAGCTGCCTGAGGCGCGCCGTGACGTACTGGGCCGCCTGGCGCTCGGCCACGCTGCCGCCGGGACGTGGCCCGAACGCCGCGATGGCGCCTGCGTGCCGGATCGCCGCGGCGGGGTCGAAGCCGTAGCCGGCCGGATCAGCCTTCAGTGGGGCCGGAAGGTCCAGCGGCGAAGTGGTGGCCGAGTCGTCCGCGGCTTCGACGACATGCCCCTCAGGCGACGGCGCCGTGACAGCCGACGCTGCCGAGGGCAACACCGCCCGGTACTCCGTGTACTCGTTGTACGCAGGAGTACACGAGACGCACATCGCGAGTGCGACACAGAACAGCACCACGAGCGTGGTTCGCGCGAGCACGGCACGAAGCGTCACGGTTCGCCCCCGCCGTGAACCTTCTCCGCACGCGGGGCTGGGGGCGGGACGCGCGTCGCCGCGCCCGATTCCGGCACGTCCTCCGGCACCCAGCCTTCGACGCCAAGCACTTCACGCAAGCGCGCGACGCGGTGCCATTCAGGGTCGGTCTCGTCGTCAGGAGTGTCACCGGTCCAACAGTAGAACAGGTCCCCCAACGACTGGTCGGCCGCGAGGATGTTGTTGTTGAGCCGAATCGCTCGCTCCAACGCGGACAGCATGCTCGCCGGGTCCTTGAGCAGAAGCATCCCCTCAGCGTCTGCCTTCTCGGAAGCCACAAGGTGCGAGCGTTTCTGTGCGGCGGCCAGTATCTCGCCGACCAGTATGAGCGGGAACAGGACCGGCAGGAATATCGCCGAAGCGGGCAAGGCCGTCTGGCGTTGCGCGAAGGGATCGGCCCGCCGCTCTTCAAGAGCACGGCGCATCATCGCGTCCTCTTCATCGAGCATCCTCACGCGATGTGCGCGGTACCACTGCAGCGGGGCGAGCAACGACGCCACCGCCGAGCTGACCATCGTGTCACCCGAGGTCAAGCGTGCCACCAGGTTGGCGAAGACCGCGCGTTGCTCATCGACGGAGAATCGCGACATGAGCCCGGACGTCACACCGAGCACGGACCGGCGCCCCGGCGCCTTGAAGACGAACGCGTTGATGTTGGTGGTGTCGAGCAGGTAGAGCGCCGGCGCCACCGGCAAGCCCGCCGCGATGGTCATGTCCTTGAGCGCCATCTTCGTGTCGAGCGCATCCCCTTTGGCGACGAACGTCGCCCCGAGCCGCTTGATGAGCCAGCGCTCACTGCGCAGAAGCGCCCACGCCTCGTACGCGATCGCCAGGACCAGCCCGATCACGACGGGCCGCCACGGACCGTCTGCGAACGTCCAGTGACCGAACGCCCGGACCGGACTCGGGCTGCCGTCATCGGTGTACAGGTGGAGCGTGGCGACGCCGAGGGCAGCGATGAACACTGACACGAACGCGGCGAATACGGTCGCGAACAGCGTCAGGTAGAGCAGCAGCCTGAACCGGTTCCGGTCGATGCGGTCCCACAGCGGCTCCCGGCGCTTCGGGTCGGGGCGTCCGGCGTCCGGCGTGGGCATGTCTGCGTAGACCCCGTCCGTCGCTCTCTCAGGAGAACCGTGACTCGAGCTCGCGCGCCAGGTCGTGGGGAGTGAGCCCCCAGCGCTGCATGACCACGAGCAGGTGGTAGACGAGGTCGGCTGCCTCGTAGCGCAACTGGTCGGGGTCGTTCGACTTCGCCGCCATGACGACCTCCGTCGCCTCCTCGCCGATCTTCTTCAGCAACTTGTCCTCGTGACCGGACAGGAGCGTCGCCGTGTAGCTGCCCTCGGGAAGGTCGATGCCGCGCTGGCGGATCGTCGCGAACAGCGATTCGAGCACAGGCCCGATCTCGGGCGTCACGCCGTATTCGAGCGCGTCTTCGACGCGGTCTTCGCCTGATGGGATGTAGTCAGCCACTCGTGTCACTCCTCCCCCGCGCACAGCGAACGGTAGAAGCACGTGCGCTCGCCGGTGTGACACGCCTTGCCCTCTCCGGCCTGGGTCACGATCACGAGCAGGCAGTCGGCGTCGCAGTCGTAACGTACGTCGTGCACGATCTGGACGTTGCCGGACTCCTCGCCCTTCATCCAGTACTTCTGCCGGCTGCGGCTCCAGAACCACGTCCGCTTGGTCTCACACGTCTTGGCGAGCGAGTCGGCGTTCATCCACGCGAGCATCAGCACGTCACCGGTCTCACGGTCCTGGACGATGGCGGGTATGAGGCCATCTGATGTGTAGGTGAGCTCCGGGATGGTGAGCGCATCGAGTTCGCGGTCCGTCATGAGGTCTTCCTCCAGTTCGTCGTGAGAAGTGCACTCACCGTACCACCACACGCTTCCGAGGACTCGCCCCGGTGGTGCTTGAGGGGCCTGCGAACTGATCGTGGTCCGCGCCCCGGGTCCCCCACTTGGCGAAGACGACTCCCGTTGACGAGAGCTTGTAGACGTGCTGGTGTCCCGCGTTGACGACGTAGAGGTCGTCCAACTGGTCGATGGTCACGCCCGAAGGAATGGAGAAGGGACACCAGCGCCACGAGAATCAAGCGCGCCGACCTGTTTCCCATCGAGAAACCCCTCACGCGTGTTCGCCTACTCCCCATGCGCAAGCCTACCGCACGCCTACAGCCGCACCGCGATCCCCGCCGCGCGCATGTGCTCTTTCACCTGCCTGACCGTGAAGGTCCCGAAGTGGAAGACGCTCGCGGCGAGCACCGCGTCGGCGTCGGCCTCGATGACGACCTCGGCGAAGTGGTCGAGGTCGCCGGCGCCGCCACTCGCGATCACCGGGACGTTCACCGCGCGCGTCACAGCGCGGGTGAGGTCGATGTCGTAGCCGTCCTTCGTGCCATCACAGTCCATGCTCGTGAGCAGGATCTCGCCGCTGCCCAGCCGTTCGGCCTCAGCAGCCCAGCGCACCGCGTCGAGCTCAGTGTTGATGCGTCCGCCGTTGATGAAGACCTCCCAGCGCGCGGGCGAGGAGCCGGGCACGCGACGGGCGTCAATGGCGGTGACGATGCACTGCGCTCCGTAGATGCGGCTCGTCTCGGTGATGAGCTCCGGTGAGCGCACGGCCGCCGAATTGAGCGAGACCTTGTCAGCGCCCGCCTTCAGCATGGCCCGGATGTCGGCGGCGGAGCGCATCCCGCCACCGACCGTGTACGGGATGAAGCACTCCTCAGCGGTGCGCGCGGCGACATCGAGCATGCTCGGACGCTCCTCATGGCTCGCGGTGATGTCGAGGAACACGACCTCATCGGCGCCGGCCTTGTCGTAGACCGCCGCCATCTCGACCGGGTCACCCGCGTCACGCAGGTTCACGAAGTTGACACCCTTGACGACGCGGCCCTCGTGAACGTCGAGGCATGGTATCACGCGCTTCATCAGCATGCGCTAGTACTCCCCTCGCGCCGCGCGGATCGCGTGCTTGAGCTTGAACGCACCCTCATAGAGCGCCCGCCCGGTGATCGCGCCTTCGACGACGTCGGGGCCGAGCGCCGCGAGCTCGCGAAAGTCATCGAGCGTGGAGATGCCTCCGCTCGCGATGACCGGGAAGCCGGCTGTCTCGGCGATCTGTTCGTACGCGTCGACGTTAACGCCGGTCTGCATGCCGTCGCGAGAGATGTCGGTGTAGACGAGGTGGTGGATGCCCAGATCGCGCAGCTCGGCGACGAGCTCCGCGGCAGGCGTGGCCGTGCCCTCGCGCCAGCCCTCGACCGCCACCATGCCGTCGCGTGCGTCGATACCGGCGACGACGCGCTCGCCGAACCGCTCCACCGCTTCGCGCACGAACGCGGGGTCTGTGGCGAGCTTCGTGCCGAGCACCATGCGGCTCACGCCCACCGCCTCGAATCGCTCAAGCGTCTCGAGGGTGCGGATGCCGCCTCCCACCTGCACGGGGACGCCGACCTCGGCGACGATGCGCTCGATGACGGCGGTGTTGCCCGGCGCACCGTCGCGCGCACCGTCCAGGTCGACGACGTGGATCCATTCAGCCCCGGCCTCCGCGAACTCGCGGGCCTGCGCCAAGGGGTCCTCGTTGTAGACCGTCACACGGTCGTAGTCGCCTTGAGCCAGCCGCACCGCACGCCCACCGAGCAGGTCGATGGCGGGAAACACGATCATGCCTGGGCTCCTTCCACGATCTGGCCGAAGTTGGCGAGGAGCTTCATGCCCATCATCGAGGACTTCTCGGGATGGAACTGCACGGCGAACGCGTTCGGCCCGGCCTGCACAGCGGAGGCGAAGCGGACACCGTACTCGGTCGAGCCCACGATCACACTCTCGTCAACCGGAACGAGCCGGTAGCTGTGAACGAAGTAGAACGCGGTCGACTCGGGGATGCCTGCGAAAAGGCGGCTCTCCCGCGGGTACTCGACCGTGTTCCAGCCGATGTGCGGCACCTTCACACCAGCTGGCAGGCGCTCGCAGGTGCCCGACACGATGCCGAGGCCCTCCCACTCGCCGTCCTCCAGGCCCACGTCGGCGAGAAGCTGCAGGCCAAGGCAGATCCCGAGGAACGGCACGCCCTCTCGAACGCGCCGCACGATGACCTCCTCGCACCCGCTCTCGCGCAGGTTCGCCGCCGCATCACGGAACGCCCCGACCCCCGGTAGCACGATGCCGTCGGCGCACTCGACGTCGGCCGGGTCGTCGGTCACGACGACGCCTCTCACTCCCGCATGCTCGAAGCCCTTCTCCACGCTGCGCAGGTTGCCCATGCGATAGTCGACGATCGCGATCATGACGCTGCCCCCTCGCACGTGCGTGCCACAGCGGACCGAGCGACCGCCATCACAGCGACCCCTTCGTGGAGGGCACGCCACTGACCCGCGGGTCGATGGCCACCGCGGTCCGCACCGCGCGCGCGACCGCTTTGAACGCCGCCTCGATGATGTGGTGGCTGTTCTCGCCGGCGAAGGAGTGCACGTGCAGCGTGAGCCCGGCGCTCGTGGCGAACGCTATGAAGAACTCCTTGGCAAGCGTGGTGTCGAACGTCCCGATGACCTCGATGGGAAGCGCGACATCGTAGTGGAGCTGCCCGCGCCCGGAGACATCGACCGCGGCCATCACGAGCGCCTCGTCCATGGGCACGACCGCGTCACCGAACCGCGTGATGCCCGCCTTGTCACCCAACGCCTCCTTGAGCGCGGCGCCGAGCACGATCCCGACGTCTTCGACGGTGTGGTGCGCGTCGACGTCGATGTCACCTGTCGCGCACACATCCAGGTCGAACGTCGCGTGCCGACCGAACGCATCGAGCATGTGGTCGAAGAAGGGCACGCCGGTCTGGACCGATGTCGTGCCCGATCCGTCGAGCTCGAGCTCGAGCACTATCTCGGTCTCGCCGGTCGTGCGCGTCACGCGTGCCGTGCGGCCCATCGTCATCCCCCCGTTCTCATCCATCGTGCCAGGTCGCGGTGGCCCTCTCGCCGAAGTGCTCAGAAGCGCGACGCGTCGTGAGCACCTCGTCGACCGCCTCCAGGAAGCGCGTGTTCTCCTCAGGCGTGCCCACCGTGACCCGCAAGCAGTCTCTGAGTCCCGGCGAGCGCGAGAAGTCGCGGACGAGCACCGAGTGGTTGTGCAGCAGGTCACGCCACAGCGCACTCGCGTGCTCCACGCGGAAGAGCACGAAGTTCGCCTCGCTCGGGAAGACCTCGACGCCGTGCAGCATGTCGAGGCCGTGCGTGAGCTGGTCGCGCCCCCGGATGATCTCGCTGATCGACTGCTCGAAGGCCACCCTCTCGCGGAACACCGTGGCCGCCACCCACTGAGAGAACGCGTTGACCGAGTACGGCTGGCGCACCTTCATGAGCTCGCGCACCACGTCCGCGTGCCCGAACAGGTAGCCCACGCGCAGACCCGACAGCGAGAACGCTTTGGAGAACGTACGCAACAACACGAGGTTCGGGTGGCGCGCCATGTGTGGGCGCATCGTGTGTCGACTGAACTCGAAGTATGCCTCGTCGACGAGCACGATGGCGTCAGTGGCGTTGAGCAGGTCGATCAGGAACCCCTCATCGGTGAGGTTGCCGGTGGGGTTGTTGGGGTTGGCGAGCATGACGATGTCGATGTCCCCCCGCCCGACGCGCTCGAGCACGGCCTCCTCGTCGACGCTGAAGTCGTCTCTTCTCGGCACGCGCACGACCTCGGTCCCGGTGACGGCGGCGTCGATCCCGTACATCGAGAACGTGGGCGGCGCGTCGAGCAGCTTGCGACCCGGCCCGCCCCACGCGAGCAGCAGGTCGAAGATGAGCTCATCACCGCCATTGCCCACGAGCACGTTCTCCGGCTCGAGCCCGTTGGCCTCGGCGAGGAGCTTGCGCAGCTCGGTCGCCGTGGGGTCCGGATAGCGGTTGAACCGGAACTCGGAGAGGCGTTGCGAGAGCTTCGCCACGATCTCGCCCGGCAGGTTCAGCGGGTGCTCGTTACTCGCGAGCACGACGTCAGCCCGGACATCCTTCGCGTCGTACGGGATCAGCCCATCGAGTTCAGGCCGCGGCTCACGGAAGCGGTTCACGGGCGCTCCTCAGCGTCAGGGGCAGGCCCGGCGTCATCGAAGTCGCCCGCACGCTCGGCCTCGATCGCGTCCATGCGCAGCGATACCGCACGCGCGTGTGCCCACAGGCCCTCCTTCTCGGCAAGCTCGATCACCGTAGGCCCGTCGAGCTCGAGCGCATCGTAGCTGTACGACAGCACGCTCGACTTCTTGACGAAGTCGTCCACGGACAGCGGGCTCGAGACGCGCGCGGTGCCCCCGGTGGGCAGTACATGATTCGGTCCGGCCACGTAGTCGCCCACGCTCTCGCACGTCCAGTGGCCCAGGAAGATGGCGCCCGCGTTGTTGATGCTGCCGAGCAGGTCGAACGCATCAGCGCACTGTATCTCGAGGTGCTCGGGTGCGATGAGGTCGACCGCATCGAGTGCCGCCACGATGTCGGGGCACACGATCGCGACGCCGTTGTCCACGAGCGAACGCTCGGTGATGTCGCCGCGCGGAGACTCGGCGACGAGCAGCTGAAGCGCCTCCTCGACGAGGTCCGGCAGCTCAGGGTCGGTCGTCACGAGGTAGGTCGCGGCGCGCGGGTCGTGTTCGGCCTGGGCCATGAGGTCGATCGCGACGAACGCGGGTATCGCCGTCTCGTCGGCGAGTACGAGCACCTCGGACGGACCGGCGAGCATGTCGATGCCGACGTCTCCCATCACGAGCTTCTTGGCCGCGGTCACGTACGCGTTGCCCGGCCCCGTGACCTTGTCGACGCGCGGGATGGTCTCGGTACCGTAGGCGAGGGCCGCCACCGCTTGGGCGCCGCCCACCGTGTAGATCTCGGTGACACCGGCCTCTGCGGCCGCCGCGAGCGTGTAGGGGTTCACCGTGCCGTCGGCGGCCGGCGGCACGACCATCGCGATCTCACCCACGCCGGCCACCTGCGCGGGAATCGCGTTCATGAGCACGCTCGACGGGTACTTGGCGCGCCCGCCGGGCACGTAGATGCCCACGCGCGCGAGCGGGGTCACCTTCTGGCCGAGGAAGACGCCGCCTTCCTGCGCTGTGAACCACGACTGTTGCACCTGACGGGTGTGGAACTCCTCGATGGCGACCGCGGCGACGGTGACCGCATCGAGGAACTCCGGCTCGCACAGCGCGATGGCAGCCTCGATCTCGGCCTCCGACACGCGGAAATCCGTGATGTCGCAACCATCGAGTTGCTTGGTGAGCTCCCGCAAGGCCGCGTCGCCGCGCATCTTCACGTCGTCAATGATGCGTGCCGCCACACCGATGATCTCGGCATCCACACCCCCGGAACGCGCCAGGTCAGCCTCGGTGAGGCGTTGTCCCGGCTCGAGCACGATTCGTCTGAGCATCCTTGTGACCTCATCTTCCCTTGTGGTCGTCAGTCGGGTCGTCAACGGCTCTGCGCCCCCTGCGCGGTCCTCCCGCGCAGATGCGGCCGAAGACCTGCCCGCGCACACGCGCTCGTGGACGCGCGTCGTTCCGTGTCCGTTGACGACCTAACCCGATTCTACAGACGCCTCCGCCATCCGGTCGGCGAGCGCGACCACCCTCGGTTCCGTGCGCAACGCCGCCGGGTTCGCGATGAAGCGCGCGGTGGACGGCAACACGTCCTCGACGATCCGCAGGTTGTTCTCTCTGAGGGTCGTCCCTGTGGCGGTGATGTCCACTATCACGTCAGCGATGCCGATGAGCGGCGCCAGTTCGATGTTCCCGTACAGCTTCACGACCTCGACCTGGATGCCCTTCCCGGCGAAGTGCGCCTCGGCGATACGCGGGTACTTCGTGGCGACGCGGACCACCCCCAGGTGCCGGTAGCGCTCGGCCAGGTCGGGAGCGTCCTCGCGCTCCGCGACGACGAACCTACACGCGCCGAAGCCGAGATCGACGAGCTCCACGACGTCGAGTGCGGCCTCGACGAGCACGTCGCGCCCGGCTATTCCGCAGTCAGCCGCACCGTAGGCCACGTAGACCGGCACGTCACTCGGCTTGGCGATGACGAACTCCACGTCGTGCGTCGCGATGATCAACTGTCGTCCCGGGTCGGACAACCCGGCGACATCGAGACCGGAGGCCCTGAGAGCATCCACCGAACCGGCGAACAGCGCTCCCTTCGGCACGGCGATACGCAGCGGACGCGTTCCGCCAGCGGCAGCACGAGGTGTCGCGATCACCGGTCCACCTCCCCGGTGAAGACCTCGTCGGCCAAGACGACCCGCTCCCCCGCGGCACGGCGGCGGGCGGCCTCAGCGAACGCCTGCACCGCGGGGCCGTCCACTGGCACGGGCGCTGGCGGCAGCGGGACGGACACGCCCTGGTCGGCCAGCGCGATGGACAGCCGCTCAAGCCCGATCGCGAACCCGGCGGCCGGTGCCGGAACGCCATACGCACCGAGCAGGTCGTCGTAGCGACCCCCGCCACCCAGCGCCACGCCCAGCCCGGGGACGTACGCCTCGAACACGAGCCCGGTGTAGTAATCGAACGAACGGATGATGCCGAAATCGGCCAGGACGCGGCCGGCGGCCCCCGCAGTCTCGAGCAGCTCCCACATGGCGGCGAACCGGGCGACCTCGCGACCGCCCACGAGCGGCTCCACCGTCTCGCGGCATCGACGGATCGCTTCGACCCCGCCTCGCAGGCGGACCACCTCGCGCAAGGCGTCGGCGATCGGTTCGGAGGCGCTGGCGGCCAGCCTGTCGAATGTCACGAGGTTGCGATCGTGGGCGGCGGCGAGCATCTGGGCGCGCCACGAGTCACCGAGTCCGGCTGCATCGATGAGCGCGAGCAGGATGGCGACGTCCCCGGCCACGATGGTGAAGTCCCTGAGCCCGGATGCGGTGAGCGCATCAGTGAGCACGGCTATGACCTCGGCGTCAGCAGCAGGGCCACCCACGCCAACGAGTTCGATCCCGAGCTGGGTGAACTGGCGCGACTGGCCACGCAACGACTCGTGCTCGCGGAACACCTGCGCCTCGTAGCGGAAACGCTTGGCCCCGGGTTCGTCCGCCATGCGCGCGGCATAGAGGCGCGCGATGGGGAGCGTCATGTCCGGTCGCAGGGCGAGCAGACGTCCGTCGGCGTCGAACAGCCGAAACGCCGTGCCCTGCAGATCACCCGCGGCCGCTGAGAGGATCTCGTAGACCTCGACGACGGGGGTCTCGACCCGCTCGTACCCCCACGACGAGACGGCCGAGGAAACCGCCGAGCACACGGCCTCTCTCTCGGCCGCCTCGGCGGGCATCACATCTCTGAAACCCCGAGGGGTGATGGGGCGCATGGAAGACCTTCCGGGCTCGTGATGATGGCTCAGCGCCACTCTATCACAGTAGAGTAATAGAGTGCAACCCGGCCCCTCACACCACTGCCGCGATGCCGAACAGCTCGCGCAGCTCGGCGTGCAGCGCACTCGACTCACCGTTCACTCTCTGGGGCATAGCACACACGATGGTCCTGTCGTTCTCCTCGTCGCGCACATGGAGCTCGACCATATCCCGTCCGGGGTACTGCGTCAGTATCTCCTTGAGCCGAGTGGCCCGCCCGTTGACGAGCGCCCCACCGTCCGCCGAGACGACGATCCGTCTGGGCGGCGCGCTGAAATGGTCTCCGTCGAACGGCTGCACGTCGCTCGCGATGAGCTTCGTGCCGCGGTCATCGACCTCCACCTTCGCCTTGATACGAAGGACGGCGTCCTCCTGTATCACATCGCGGAAACGCTCGTAGACCTGCGGGAACATGACGACTTCGGCTGAACCGTCCAGGTCCTCGAAGCCGAGCACGGCCATCATCGTCCCCTTCTTGGTGGGCTTGCGCGCAACAGAGGACACGAGGCCGGCGAACCAGCTCTCCCGCCCGCCGACGAGTGTGTCGACGTCTACGAGTGAGGACTCCTGCGCGGCACGCAACGCGGACTCGATCTCGCGAAGCGGATGGTCCGAGACGTAGATGCCGAGCATCTCCTTCTCGAACGCGAGCTTCATGCGCTTCTCCCACTCGATGCCGTCGGGCGCAGGCGCGTCGTCGCTGAAGCCGTGGTCGGCCGCACCGTCGAGGTCGAACATCGAGATCTGACCCGCGTCCTTGTCCTTCTGGCGCTTGTTCGCCGCCTCGAGGACCGCTCCGTCGTCGATGAAGCCCATGAGTTGCCGCCGCGTGTAACCGGTCGAATCGAACGCACCCGCCTTGACGAGCGCCTCGAGCGTCTTGCGGTTCATCTGCTTCAGGTCGACCCTGCCGAGGAAGTCGTGGAGCGACGTGAACGGTCCGCCGCTGGCACGCGCCTTCTCGATCGACTCGACGACGCCCTCTCCCACGCCCCGGATCCCGGCCAGACCGAACCGGATTCCCACCCCCGGCACCGCCGTGAAGTCACAGCCCGACGAGTTGACGTCGGGTGGGAGCACCTTCATGCCGGCACGGTTGCACTCCGCGACGTACTTCACGATCTCGTCGGTCTTGCCGGTGTAGCTCGTGAGGTTCGCGGCCATGAACTCGAGCGGGTAGTGCGCCTTGAGGTACGCGGTCTGCATCGTGAGCAGGCCATAGGCGGCCGAGTGGCTCTTGTTGAACGCGTACTCCGCGAACGGCAGGATGTCGGCCCACATCCGCTTGGCGAGCTCAGGGTCGAAGCCGTTCTTCTCGGCGCCCTCTACCCAGTCGGCCTCGAGCGCCTCGAGCACATCGAGCTGCTTCTTGCCCATGGCCTTGCGAAGCTTGTCGGCCTTGCCGGCTGAAAAGCCACTCATCTCCATCGAGATGCGCATGACCTGTTCCTGGTAGACGATCGCGCCGTACGTCTCCTCGAGCACGCTCTTCAGACGCTCGTCGTAGTAGGTGACGGCGCGCTTGCCGTTCTTGCGGTCCACGAAGTCGTCGACCATGCCGGACTTGAGCGGACCGGGCCGGTACAAGGCAAGGATCGCGACGATGTCGGCGAAGCAGGTCGGCTTTAGCCGCTTGAGCAGCTGACGCATGCCTCCGGATTCGACCTGGAAGACCCCGGCGGTGTCGCCACGCTGAAGCAGGTCGAAGGTGGCCGGGTCGTCGAGTGGGAACGTGCTCGGGTCCAGCTTGACGCCGTGGTTGCGCTCGACGTTCTCGACCGCCTTGGCGATGACGGTCAGCGTGCGCAGACCCAGGAAGTCCATCTTGAGCAGGCCCATCTGGGCCACCGTCGGGCCGTCGTACTGGGTGATGACGGCGCCGCCCTTGGTGTCGTACTTGACGGGCACGTGCTCATGGAGCGGGTCGCGGCAGATGACAACGCCCGCCGCGTGCACGCCCTCGCCGCGCGTGATGTCCTCAAGGGCGCGTGCGGCGTCAACGATGCGCTTGATGTCGGGATTGGAATCGTAGTCTGCCTTGAACTCGGCGTTTGCTTTGAGTGAGCCGTCGATGGTGGCGCCGAGGTCGTCGAGTATCATCTTCGAGATCTTGTCCGGGACCCCGTACGGGTAACCCAGGACCCGGCCGGCATCGCGGACCGCGGCACGGGCCTTCATCTTGCCGAACGTGATGATCTGTGCGACCCGGTCGGCTCCGTATTTCCTGCGCACGTAGTCGATGACCTCGCCGCGCCTCTCGTCATCGAAGTCCATGTCGATGTCGGGCATCTCGGAGCGCTCAGGGTTCAGGAAGCGTTCGAACAGCAGGCCGTTCTCGATGGGGTCGAGCGCGGTGATCCCCAGCGCGTAGGCGATGATGGAGCCGGCGGCGCTGCCGCGGCCTGGCCCCACGCCGATGCCCTGCTCTTTGGCCCACCTCGTGAAGTCGGCGACGATGAGGAAGTACGGTGCGAAACCCTTCTCGTTGATGATGCCGAGCTCGTAGTCGAGCCGTTCAAGCACCTCGTCGGGAATCGGGTCGCCGTAGCGCTCCTTCAGGCCGGCAAGGCACTCCTGGCGCAGGTAACTCTCCTGATCGAAGCCTTCCGGCACGTTGAACGCCGGCAGGACCATCTTGTCGAACTCGATCGACACGTCGCACTTCTCGGCGATCTCGAGCGTGTTGGCGAGGGCCTCCGGATAGTCGGACAGCGCGGACGCCATCTCCTCGGCCGACTTCATGTAGAACTCGTCGCAGCTGAACTTCATTCGCCCGGCCTGGTCGATGGTCGAGTTGGTCCCGATGCACAGGAGCAGGTCCTGCGTCTCGGCGTCAGCGCGCTTCAGGTAGTGGATGTCGTTCGTCGCCACGAGCGGCAGACCGGTCTCTCGTGCGAGCTGCGCTATCTCCGCCGCGAGCTGGGTCTGGGTGACGCCGTTGTCGGCGGTGATGCCCTGGTTCTGGATCTCAAGGTAGAAGTCCCCGGGGGCGAAGGTCGCAGCGAGGCGTTCCGCCCACCGGCGCGCTTCGTCAGGGTAGCCCTGCTCGATGGATTTCGAGACGATGCCCTGCATGCAGGCCGACGTGCAGATCAGGCCCTCTGAGTAGCGCTCCAGGCTCGCCATGTCGACCTGAGGTTTGTAGTAGAACCCGTTGACGGCGGCATCGGACACGAGCGCCATGAGGTTGCGGTAGCCCTGGTTGTTCTTGGCGAGCAGCACGAGGTGGTACAGGTTCGGCTTGCCGCCCGTCAGCACGCGCTCAGGCATGAAGTAGACCTCGCACCCGATGATCGGCTTGAGGCCCGCCTGCGTCGCCGTGCGGAAGAAGTCGACCGCACCGTACATGTAACCGTGGTCGGTGACGGCGAGCGCCGGCATCTTGAGCTCCAGCGCACGGCTGACGAGGTCTTTGACCCGCGCGGCACCGTCGAGCAGGGAGTACTCCGAATGGGTGTGCAGATGCACGAAGGACATGGACGCTCCCCTACTCGCTCGGTACGCTGTCGGTGACGTGCCCGGCTTTCGCGAGCCGGTCCAGCACGACCGCGTAGCCGTCGGCCCCGTAGTTGAGGGCCTTGCTCACGCGCGAGATCGTGGTCGCCGAGGCGCCGGTCTTCTCTTGGATGGCGGTGTAGTGTTCCCCCGCGGCCAGCAACCGGGCGACCTCCAGACGGCTCGCCATCTCCTGGATCTCGCGAACGGTGCACAGGTCCTGCAGGAGCGCGTACGCGTCATCGCTGTTCTCAAGCGTCAGCAACGCGTGGAGCAACTGCTCCACCTCGCGCGTGCGAAGGCGGTCATCGGGCATACGTGAACGGCTCCCCCGAAACGGCGTGAAACCACAAGATATCGGGGTGAGGATAGCATGGGGGGCCGACATGATGTGCCTGTGGATAGCCGAACGGTTGTTCGTCTGCGACGAGCGGCGGAGCCCGTTCGAGAGGCGCGGCATTCGCCTGCGCCAGCGGCCACAGCATCCCATCAGACGGTGACGCCGGGGCTAGCAGGGCTCCCCGACGACGTTGACCAGAGAGCCGACCCCCTCGATTCGCACTTCGACCACATCACCGTGATGGAGCGGGCCGATCCCGCCGGGTGTGCCGGTGAGCACGACATCGCCCGGTACGAGGGTCATCACCTTGCTCGCGAAGCTAACGAGTTCGAACGGGTCGAACAGCATGTCGCTCGTACGAGCGGACTGGCGGCGCTCGCCGTTGACGTAGCACTCCACAGCGAGGTCGTACGGGTCGACGTCGGTCTCGATCCACGGGCCAAGCGGACAGAACCCGTCGAAGCCCTTTGCGCGCGTCCACTGCCCGTCGCGCTTCTGCAGGTCGCGGGCGGTGACGTCGTTGCCGCACGTGAAGCCCAGCACGTTGGCGGCCGCCTCCTCGGGCGTCGCATTGTGGGTCCTGCGGCCGATCACGACGCCCAGCTCCGCCTCGTGGTCCACCCTTCCCGCGCCGGAGGGCAGCGGGATGGTCTGCTGCGCCCCGATGACGGAGGTCGACGGCTTCAGGAACAACACGGGCTCGGTGGGCAGCTCGTGTCCCATCTCGACGATGTGCGTACGGTAGTTGAGTCCCACGCACACGACCTTCGTGGGTAACGTGGGCGCAAGCAGGTGGGCCTCGTGAAGGGCGATGATGCCCTCCGGTTCCCATGCCGCGAACGGCTCATCACTGATGAGGGTGACGGTATCGTCGTCGGCCAGTCCGTAGCGGCAGTCACCCTCGAAGAGCACCCGGACGACCCGCATACCACTCTCCCGGACACGTTCGAGGGAATCGTTTCTGACTTCAGGTTCCATAAGCGAGGCTCTACTCCTGCACGCGGCACAGGTTCATTCGGCGAACGGTCTCATTTCTGGCTCTGTGTGGCGTCCAACAGCAGACGATACCTGTCCCACAAGGGCACCACCGAGCGCCACCCGCGATTCTCCTCGAGCACCTGCCGCGCGCGATCGGTCATACCAGCAGCAAGGTACGCATGTGCGAGCTCCAATCTCGCTTCGGGCAGTGCGGGACTGAGCCGGATCGCGCGCTCCAACCGATCGATCTCCCAGCTCAGATCAGTTCGCCCGCTGTCCATGGCGGCTTCAATACTGAGTCTGACGAGCTCCACGAGGTACGGGGCGTATCCGCGGATCTCTTGCGGCGCGGAGTCGACCGCCCGCTGGTAGCGCCTCTGCGCCCCCGCGTCCCGTGCGCGCGAGAGCAACCTGCCTTCCTGCCAGAGGCGAGCGTATCGGTAGTACGCGACGTGTGGTTGCAGTCGAGACGCTTGCGCAGGCCCACTCGACGAGTCAAGAACCGAACGGCTCTTCATGAAGATGTACCATCCGCCGACCGCTGAGCCTGCGATCAGCGCCGCCACGAGCGTGGCGACAGAAGCCACAAGCCAGCGCGGCTTCGCGAAGCGCTTCACCTCGGGCCAAGGCCGTGGGTCAGGAGGTCTTACCACCGCGAGGCCTGTGAGCATGAGCGGCATGCCGCCGAAGAGAAGCGGGAACGGCGTGAAGATCGTGGCGTAGCCGAATCCGAGCGCTCCTAGGGCGAAGGCCCATCGCAGGTTGAACCCTTCGGCGGTCTTGAACGGAGAGCGCAACACCTGAAACGCCCATGTCAAGGCGAGTGCCGCGAACGTCCCCAGGCCCAGCAGACCGAATTCCAGCGGTATGAGCATGATCGCTGAGTGCGGGTCGACGGGGAGTGCTGCGTCCGGTTGAGCGTCATGTTCCAGGAGGAACAGACGCTTCGAGAAGAGTCTCTGCCCCTCGAACGCATACTGGTCCGGACCGATGCCCGTGAGCAGGTTCTCACTGATCTCGATTCCCGCCACGCGCCACATCTCCAGTCGCGTCGCGGCGCTCGCGCCGAGCACGTTCCGTTCCAGAAAGGGGCGCACCGCATCAGGCACCGCGTCCGTGACATACATCGCTCCCGCCGCTACGAACAGCGCGAGCGCCGTAGCGAGTGAGACGAGAATCCCCCGGCGGAGCAGCTCGCTCACCCCCATCAGCGAGGGCGCGAAGATCGCCATGAAAAGCACCGTCACCGCGAGCCCGATGTAGCCGGAGACGGTACCTGCGATCAGGATGCTGACCGCCAACGCGGCAGCTCCGACGCGCCACCATCCGCTTCGTGTCGCTCCGGGCTGAACGGCGAAAGCCAACGCGACGGGGAGCATGAGGACCATCATCGGCGCGAAGTAGTCGGCATTGCGGAATCCGAAGGTGACCCGACCGGTGAGAAGCTTCTCAATCGAACCGACGATGGCGACCGGCAGTACCCACAGGAACTGGAGCTTCAGCGCTTTGAGAGTGGTCGATGAGAGGGTGACCCGTGCAGATGCCCCGACTATCACGAGCAGTGCGATCCAGTAGGCGGCCGATACGCTTGTCGGACCGCCGTAGGTCAACGCGATGCCGGGGAACCTCGACCTCACCCCCGAGAGCACCACGACGAAGCTCGCGACCGCGAGGAACGCGGTCAATGTCCGCCGTGAGCGGTCAAGTCGCTCCAGACCGCCAGCCGCCCACACCAACAGCCACACGGCAGCACTGAGGAGCACCGATGCGAACCGCGCGTACGCCGCCCCGATGACCGGCAGCCACGCAATCGAAGAGAAGCCCGTGAGCGTGATCGCACACGCCTGCAGGGTGGTGGGCTTAGGGGTCTTCAGGCTCACCGCTCACCGGGAAGCGATGCCGGGCGCGACAACCCGTACTCCACCGAATCGACGAGCGCCTCCCACGAGGCTTCGATGATGTTCTCCGAGACGCCCACCGTGCCCCACGACTCACGTGAGTCGCCGGTCTCTATGAGGACCCGCGTGACGGCGCCCGTGCCCTTCTTGTCGTCGAGCACACGCACCTTGAAGTCCTCAAGGGTGATCTCCTTCAAGGCGGGATAGAACCGCTCGATCGCGATACGCAGCGCCTTGTCGAGAGCGTTCACGGGACCGTTGCCCTCAGCGGTCGCGATGTAGCGGTGCCCCTTCACGTGGACCTTGATGGTGGCCTCTGTCATGACGCGCCCGTCCTCGCGCTTCTCGGCGATGACACGGAAGCTCTCAAGGCGGAACAGCGGCTCGTACGTGCCCAGGCGCTTCTTCAGCATGATCGCGAGTGATGCGTCGGCCGTCTCGAAGCTGTAGCCCTTGTGCTCGAGCTCCTTGATCGAGTCGAGCACCTTGGCCGCGGTGTCACCGGAGAGCTCGATGCCGAGCTCCTTCGCCTTCATCGTGAGCGACGCCCTGCCAGCGAGCTCGCTCACGACGATGCGAGCGAGGTTGCCCACCGCGGCCGGATCGATGTGCTCGTAGGCCTCGGGGAGGCGGGCAGCGGCGCTCGCATGCACGCCGCCCTTGTGTGCGAACGCGCTCGCTCCCACGTACGGCTGGTGCGGGTTGGGCGCGAGGTTCGCCGTCTCGGCGATGAAGTGACTCGTCTCGGTGAGGAGTCTGAGCTGCTCGCGCGTGATGCACTCATCACCCATCTTGAGCACGAGCGAGGGGATGATCGTGAACAGGTCGGCGTTGCCGGCGCGCTCGCCGTAGCCGTTCGCGGTGCCTTGCACGTGGACACAACCCGCCTCGACCGCCACCAGAGAGTTCGCTACGGCACACCCGGCATCGTCATGAGCGTGGATCCCAAGGGGCGCGTCGATCGCGAGGGCCACCTCGTTGACCGCTCGGAGCACCTCGTGGGGCAGCGTGCCGCCGTTTGTGTCGCACAGCACGACGGCATCGGCACCGGCCTCGTGGGCCACTCGGCAGACCTCCAACGCATAGCCGGCGTTGGCCTTGTACCCGTCGAAGAAGTGCTCCGCGTCGAAGAAGACGGTGCGCCCGGCCGCTTTGAGGAACGCGACCGAGTCACGCACCATGGCCAGGTTCTCGTCGAGCGTGGTCTGCAAGGTCTCTGTGACGTGGATGTCCCACGCCTTGCCGAAGATGCAGAGCGCACTGCAACCCGTGTCCAGCAGCGCACGCAGACCCTCATCGTCCTCCGGCGCGATGTCCTTGCGACGCGTCGAACCGAAGGCTGTGATGGTGGCGGTCGCAAGCGAGAGGTCACGCGCCCGTTCGAAGAACTCGATGTCCTTCGGGTTCGAGCCGGGGAAGCCACCCTCGATGTAGTGGACGCCGAGCGCATCGAGCTTCGAGGCGATGCGGAGTTTGTCCTCGACCGACAGCGACAGCCCTTCGCGCTGTGTGCCGTCCCTGAGTGTCGTGTCATACAACGTGACAGCCACGCGGTTCCCTGGCCTTTCGCCCGTACGGCACGACGCTGCGCCCCTCAGACGCGGTCGAGCCACTCCTCGTAATCCGACTCCTCGCCACGCACGACGCGGAAATACGTGGCCTGCAGCTCCTTGGTGATGGGTCCGGGCTCGCCGAGCGTGTAGCCGTCGACCGAGCGCACCGGCACGACCTCGGCAGCCGAGCCCGTCATGAAGAACTCGTCGCAGGTGTAGAGGTCCGTGCGAACGAGCGACTCCTCGATGACCGGGTAGCCCAAGTCGTCTGCGATCTGGATGATCGAGTCGCGCGTGATGCCCTCAAGGATGCCGTCGGAGACGGGCGGCGTGGAGATGACCCCGTCGCGTACGATGAACAGGTTCTCACCGGTGCCTTCACAGACCTTGCCTTCCTCATTGAGCAGGATGGCCTCGGCGTAGCCGTGCCGATTGGCCTCGATGCGAGCGAACGAGCTGTTCAGGTACTGCCCGGTCGCCTTGATCGCAGGCGGAGTCGAGTTGATGCCGCGCTGGCGCCAGCTCGACACGCCGACGTCGACACCGTGCTTCAGGCCCTCCTCGCCGAGGTAGGCCTCCCACGGCCACGCGGCGATGAACATCTGCACCGGCGCCGGCAGCGGGTCGAGGCCCATGACCCCGTAGCCGCGGAACACGACCGGGCGGATGTAGCAGCTCTTCAGGTTGTTCCTGCGGATGAGCTCACGCTTGACCTCCATGATCTCGTCGACCGAGTAGCCGGGATCCATGTAGAGCATCTTCGCGCTGCGAAGCAGGCGCTCCGCGTGGTCGCGCGACCGGAAGATGGCCGGACCGTCAGCGGTCTCGTAGCAGCGCTCGCCCTCGAAGACGCCGGAGCCGTAGTGCAACGCGTGCGTGAGGACGTGTACCTGCGCCTTGTCCCACTCGACGAACTCGCCGTCCATCCAGATGTAGTCCACGGTCGGCAGCGACATCACGCACCCCTCTCTTCAGGCGCCGGGTGATAGGTGGTGCATAGTGTAGCGCGAGAAGGCAGCGGGCGGGCGCAGAAGATACGCCGCAGAAGCCACGGACCGCTGTGGTAGGGTGCGGTGGGTATCATCAGTCCACCTCGGAGCATGTCATGCGCGCACTACGAACGATCGAGCGATGGTCGCTCTACGTGGCAGTCGGCCTCACTCCACTCGTGACCTCGAACCTGACCGCACTCGGCGCTGCGCGGCCGCTTTCCGCACACGTGTTCGGACCACCCAAGCTCTCGTTGCTCGCGTTGTCCATCGCGACCGGGCTCGTCGCGCTCGCCATTGAGACCATCCGGGGAACGCGCCGGTTCCGGTGGCACGCAAGCGGATGGCTCGTGGTCGGATTCCTCGCCACTGCTGTCGTATCCGCGTCGGTCTCGCAGGCACCGGCGGTGGCGTGGCTCGGCCAACTCGAGGACCTCCAGGGCGTGCTCGGCATCGTGCCTCTCGCCGGCATCTGGCTCCTGGCCATCAATGTGGCAGACGGCGCAAACGAACTGCGACGCATCGCGACTGCGACCGCGCTTGGCGGAGCTGCCGTCGTAGGTTACGCCTTCGTCCAGCTGGCGGGATTCGATCCGACGACGTGGGGCTCGCTTCCGTTCGAGGCTGGCCGTGCGTTCGCCACATTCGGGAACCCCGACCCGCTCGCCGGCTATCTCGCCATGCCGCTAGCGCTCGCACCGGCGCTCGCCCTGACCGAGAGACGCGCGTGGCTCAGGGTCGCATGGTGGACTCTTGCGGTGGCGTGCCTCGTGCTCATCATCGCGAGCGGCGTGCGTGGTGCGTGGATCGCCGCAGCCGTGTCACTCGTGCTCACGGCCACGGTGCTGCGCAGGGGGCGAACAGACCTCGCGCGCCTGGACCAGATGGCACTCGCCGGCGCAGCCCTAGCCGTCGTCTCGGTGGTCGTCGTGGGCGTATTCGCAGGGTTCGGCGGCATGCGACTCGACGAGCGGGTCGCATCAGCGCTCGATTGGAGGTCCGGAAGCGTCGCGACTCGTCTCAACACGTGGCGCGTTGCCGTCGAGGCTGTTGCCGATGCGCCGCTTCTGGGTACCGGCCCCGACACGTTCCGAATCGCGTGGTATCGGTACCGACCTGTCGCAGACATCGCCGTGGGCGGCTTCGCGGGCGTGTCGAGCGAAGCGCACAGTCAGCCGCTCCAACTCGCGGCGACGATGGGTCTTTCGGGCGCGGTCCTCTGGACCGTCCTCGTACTGGCCTCCACGATCGCGGGCCTGAACGCGGCCCGCTCCGTCTCCGTGTCCCGTTCTGCGGTCACCACTGCTTGGTGCGCCGCCGTGCTGTCCGCGGCGGCCTACCTGTGCACGGGTATCGCGGATGTCGCGAGCAGCGCCGTGATGTGGACCGCCCTCGCGTGCTCCGTCTCCTCGCGCGCACGTGTTCTCGAGGTGCGACCCACTGTTCAGCGGGCGATCGTGGTCTTGCCAGCCGCCGTCGCCGTCGTAGCCGCATCCACCACGATGCAGTGGCTCGGCGCAGATGCCGCTCTGGCGGCCGCCCGGGCCGGCGATACTGATGCCGAGGTCTCCTTCGAGTCGTCGTGGCTCGCTCGCGTACACCCCCAGTACCTGCTGGCACGGGCAGACCTCCTGCGTGACCGGGCCATGGGGATCCGGGCCGCCGGAGCACCCGTGGGCGACTTCCTCGCCGCTGTCGACGAGGCGTCCGCTGCGTACGGCACTGCCGCCAACGTGGCGCCCTGGGAGCACGACATCGCCGTCCGCTGGTCATCACTGCTCAACGAGGCCGGACCTGAGGACCCTGCGTACTACCGCGCGGCGCTTCGAGCGGCGCAAGCCGGGATCAGGGCATATCCAGCGAGCCTGGCGTGCCGGGTCCAAGCAGCGCTCGCGCTCTACGGACTCGGGCGGTTCGATGAGGCGGTCTCCATCCTCGACCCCGCTTGGTCGTGGGACCCCGCCACACGCGAGCCGGCCAGGATCCTCGTGGAAGCCGCGCTCGCCGCAGGGACGCCCCCCAAGCGAGTCTCCGACGCCGTGGATCTCCTGCGATCGGCGCCCGACGCCACGGACCACGCCGACCTCATCTCGCGGTGGGAGGACGCCGCCGGACGCTGAGCGTCGTCGCAGCCGACAGGCGGTGCTGAGCGCTTCGCTCGCTACCGGCCCAGCTCAGCCTCGGCAGCCGCGATGGCGTCACGCCGATCGGCATCCCGGTCCTCCACGAGCTTCGCGATCTCGATCTGCTCGCGCGCCTCGGCGTCGCGCCCCGCCTCGGCGAGCAGAATCGCGTACTCGGCCCTGGCGAGCGGGTAGAGCTCCCAGCGCTCGAACGCGGCGAGGAACGCACGCTCGACTGTCGCGGTGTCGGCGCCGTAGAAGCGCAGCGTACGGGCATACTCAAGCGCGACGAACGGGTCGCGTGAGTCGACGGCGACGGCACGCTCGATCGCAGCGAGGTCGGGCTGTGTGGCGGCCACCCCCCGGTCAGAAGCGGCCACCCAACCCCAGTGCAGCGATGCGAGGTGCGCCAGGTGCGGGTCGAATCGCCACACGTCGGTTGCCGCTTGCGCGAATCGCACGAGCCGAGGCGACACCTGCGCGTCATGGACCTCGAGCGGTAGACGCGTGCCTGCGTTGAGCGCCAGAACGAGCGCGGCGAAGCCCACGGCGACAGGTCCCGCGAAGCGGGCCGCGGACAGCCCACGCGCTGAGGCGGGCACGACCGAACCCCGCGCGGCCGGAGCCAGCGACACACCGAGCACGAGTCCCATGAGCGGCACGACCTGGATCGCGAGCGGTGCCGTGAGCAGCACCATCGCCGTCGTGCCGACGGCCCACGCGGCCGGACCGACGCGCACTCCATCCTTGGTCCCGCGCCGCCAGGCCAAGCCGATCTCTGCGAGCGCCCACACGAACAGGGCCAGCCCGATTGCCCCCGTGGAGACCGCCACCCACGCCAGGACGTCATGCGGGTCGACGGCGCCCGGGCGGTACACCAGAACCGGCTCCCTGCGGGCGAGCTCTGGGGTGGTGACTGCGACACCGCCGGCGACGAAGCCGTCCGGGCCGTATCCGAGCAGCGGCCTGGCTGCCACCGCGAGCGCGACCGCCCGCCACATCTGGGGACGCTCGCCCAAGGTGTCGGCCCCTAGCGACCCGAGCACCTCCGCCCGCGCGAACACAAGACCGCCGACCGCCACCGCGACGACGAGCCCGGCTGCGACCAGCACCCGGAATCGCATCGTCACATCACGCCTGGTCACAAGCGCCCAGACGAGCCAGACCACTCCGGCGATCGCCGCCACGCGGGACCCCGCCGCCGCCAGGGTGACCACGGCGCTCACCGCGAGCGCGACACGCTGCGGCCGCCCGATGACGTCTTTACCGCCATCGTCTTCCAGCACGAAGGGCAGAAGCAGCAGGACCGCCTCACCAAGGTAGGTCGAGTTCGGGAGGGAGCCGCGCGGCGTGGTGCCCAGTGCGAGCTGGACGAGCGTGGCTGCGGTCTGACCGAACACGACGATGGGCGCGATGAAGGCGAGCAGGCCGCGCACCGAGGTCGCACGGCTCGACGCGGCCATCACGACCGCCGTCAGCGCCGCCAGCGAGCACCAGCCGAGCAGGTTCGTGACCTCGCCGACCAGCGAGGCCCACACGCGACCCGACAGGGCAGCACAGACGAGCGCCCACGCGAGGAACGCCGTCCACGCGATGCCGAGCCTGAAGCGCGGTACGGCCACGGCGCCTGATCGCACGAACGAAACGGCCGCGACGAGGCCGGCCAGCCCCAGCACGACCGCGCCCTCGTCCATCGCCTGCGCCTGCACCCGCGCGCCGGCCAGTGACACCAGGCCCAGCACCGCGAACACGATGAGCGCCACCGCGAACGGGTCACGCCCGCTCACCGGCCGTGTCGCCCCCTGTGCCCGCATCGCGCACATCAGCCGAGCGCCGCCACCACGAGGTCGCCCATCACACTCGTCCCCACGACGCGCCCATCCGGCGTCGACGCATCAGCGATGTCGCGCGTACGCCAGCCGTCAGCGAGCACGCTCTCTATCGCAGCCGCAAGCTCGTCGGCCGCATCGTGCATCGCGAAGCTGTGGCGCAGCATGAGTTCGACCGAGAGCAGCATGGCGAGCGGGTTGGCGACCCCCTGCCCCGCGATGTCGGGCGCGGAGCCGTGGCTCGGCTCATAGAGCGCCGTCCCGTCGCCGAGCGAGGCGCTCGCGAGCATGCCCAGAGAACCCGTGAGCATGGACGCTTCGTCAGACAGGATGTCACCGAACATGTTCTCGGTGACCATGACATCGAACTGCGCGGGTGTGCGGATGAGCTGCATGGCGGTGTTGTCGACGAGCTGGTCGATCAGCTCCACGTCGGCGAACTCGGCCTCGTGCAGCCGGTGCACCACCTCGCGCCACAACCGGCTCGACTCGAGCACGTTGGCCTTGTCGACGCTGTGCACGCGCCCCCGGCGTTTCCGCGCGGCCTCGAACGCGACGCGCGCGATACGTTCGATCTCGAACTCGCGGTAGTCCATCGTGTCGTACGCGCGCATGCCCGGCCCGCCACCGGTCGCGGCGCCGGCCACGCCCGTCTCGCGAGCCCGCGCTCCGAAGTACAGACCGCCCGTGAGCTCCCGGACGATGAGCATGTCCACACCCTCGAGGTACTCGGGCTTGAGTGAGCTCGCGTCGCGCAGGGCATCGAAGATCTTCACGGGCCGCAGGTTGGCGAACAGCCCGAGCGCTTTGCGGATGCCTAAGAGCCCCTGCTCCGGGCGCGGCTTGTCGGGGTCGGTGGTGTCCCACTTCGGCCCGCCGATGGCGGCGAGCAGTACAGCGTCTGCGCGATGTGCGGCCTCGAGTGTGGCCTCGGGCAACGCGGAGCCCGTCTCGTCTATCGCGATACCGCCGAGCAGCGCCTCCTCATACTCGAAGGTCACACCATGACGCGTGCCTATGGCATCGAGTGCCTTCACGGCCTCGGCGGTGATCTCGGGACCGATGCCGTCACCCGGCAACAGACAGATGCGGTACGTGGTCACTTGTGTGCTCCTCGAATGCTCGCGTGAGACGGTGCGGACAGTGTAGCGGACGGAGCACACGGCGTGGACGTTCCACGCACGCATCGCCTCCCGGCGTTCTCAGCTATCACAAAGCGATCATCGTGGGCAGAATCCGATTCGGGACGTGGCAAGTGTCGCATGCCAGACTCTCCTCCCGAAGAACCGATCCCCCATGGAAACCGGGTGACCCCACGGCAGCTGAGCTGGTCCGCGAAGAGCGTGAGGTGCGCGAGGACCATCTGTACCGCGTCGTCTTCGGCGAGGAACCGGAAGGCGGGTCTCGTGATCACCGCGACGATTGATGCGAGCGTCACCTGTGCCGCCATCTTCGAAGAGGAGCTCACGCCACACGCTGCGACAGCGCTCGCGAACTGCTCCAGGATGATCGCACCTTCTCTCATAGACGTCGAACTGCTGCGCACAGCGACGAAACGTGCGCGCCGGGGCATGGATGCAGACGACGCACGGGCACGACTCAGTCACGGGCAGGCACTCGGGATCGAGCGGCGCTCGATCCAGCCCTACACCGATGACGCCTTCGATCTGTCGATCGCGCTGGACCACCCCTCGGCAGACTGCCTGTATCTTGCGGTCGCCATCCGCGAAGACGCCCCGCTCATCGCGGGCGACCGCCGGCTGTACGACCGCGCGCTCAAGGCGGGCCTGGGCGCACACGTGCGCTGGCTCGGGGACTTCGAACCGACCGGACCGTAGCCATACGACACTGCGACGATCACAGCGCCGCGGCCCTACGCGCCAAGCTTCTCCTTGACCGCCTCGATGAGGCCACCCTTCTCGATGATGTCCTTGATGAAAGGCGGGAACGGCTGAGCGGTGTAGGTGACGCCGGTCGTCTCGTTCGTGATGGTGCCCGCGTCAGCATCGACGCTGACACGGTCGCCGTCGCTGATGCCGTCGACGGCCTCAGGCGCCTCCATGATGGGAAGCCCCGTGTTGATCGCATTGCGGTAGAAGATGCGCGCGAAACTCTTGGCGATGACCACCGAGACGCCTGCCGCCTTGATGGAGATGGGCGCATGCTCGCGACTCGAACCGCAGCCGAAGTTCTCATCAGCCACGAGGATGTCGCCGGGCTCGACTTTGCTCACGAACCCGGCGTCGAGGTCCTCCATGCAGTGCTTCGCGAGCTCGAACGGGTCGCTCGTGTTGAGGTAGCGGGCCGGGATGATGACGTCCGTGTCGATGTCGCGGCCGTACTTGTGTGCGGTACCGGTGAACTTCATGACGCGATTCCTTCCGAGAACAGAACGCACTGTCCCGCGCGACGCGCGGGTGCGAACACGATACCAGAGCGTCGGGTCGGAGACCCGAACTTCAAGCGACTCCCATCACGGCCTCTTCAACCGGGCACAGCACACCGGGCGGGGTGATGCCTGGCGCGTCGGGACTGTATGCTGGACACACCGAGGTCGAGAGAGGAGGTGGCATGAGGGTGGATGCGGTCAGGGCGACCGTGAACTCGATGCGACCCCGCCAGTGGACGAAGAACCTCGTGGTCTTCGCTCCGCTGGTGTTCGCCGGTCTCATGACCTCCCCCATGGCCGTGGTCCGTGCCGTGGCCGCCTTCGTGGCGCTGTGCGCCCTGTCCGGTGCGCTCTACATCGTGAACGACCTCCTCGACGCCACAAGGGACCGCGTGCACGCCGAGAAGCGAAGTCGCCCCATCGCCGCCGGGTCGCTCGATACTCGCGTGGCGCTGGGAGGGGCGCTCATCGCCATGGCAGTCGCCACGGGGGCTGCAGCGTACCTGGGTGTGCGCTTCACCACCGTTGTCGGTGCGTTCGCACTCCTGCAGGTCGCCTACGTCCTCTGGACGAAGCACCAGGTCGTGCTCGACGTGATGTCGATAGCGGCCGGCTTCATCCTCAGGGCCGTAGCGGGCGCTTCGGCAGTGGGTGTGCCCGTGTCGTCGTGGCTGCTGGCGTGCGCCGGACTGCTCGCACTGTTCCTCGGCTTGGCGAAGCGCCGTCATGAACTGCTCACGCTTGAGGGGTCGGCGCATGAACACCGTCCGGTGCTCGCCTCATACTCCATGCCCCTGATCGACTCGATGCTCTCTTCGGTCACGGCGGCGACGATAGTCACCTACGCGCTGTACACGTTCTTCTCGACGACTGGCCAACAGACCCACTACCTGATGCTCACGGTGCCGTTCGTCGTCTACGGGCTCTTCCGCTACCTGTACCTGGTCCACCGCAAGAACCTCGGGGGCGCGCCGGAAGAGGTGCTGCTGTCCGACCGGCCCCTGATCACGGCCATCGTCTCGTGGGTCGTCGTTTCAGCGGTGGTTCTCTACGTACGCTGAACCACGGCGAGCATCAGAAGGGCCACATCGCAGACACGAGGCGACTTTCTCGTGGCGACGCGTTCTTGGAACACGCGCCTAGAACAACCACTTCGCGAGCGACAGGACGCCCTGACGCCACGGCACGCGGTGCGTGATGCCCTCGCGTCCCGCGAACTCGCCGACGTGCTCTACGTACCAGTCGTAGCTGCGCACAAGGGACTGCGCGTTCGAGTAGCGCGGGTGCCACCCCAGCACACGCTCGGCCTTCTCGGTCGAGACGTAGGAATCCGCGGACGCCGTCTCGTAGACCCATTCGTACAGGGGGGACAGGCCGAACGTCTCGAGCAGGCGCAGCACCGCGATGGCGGGCTGCGCCGGGATGCTTCGCACCTCCTTGCCGTACCCGGCACGGTCGAGCACCGCTTGGAAGTCCTCACGGATGGTCCCGAACACCGCAGCGCCGACGTTGAACGTGTCGTTGACAGCAACGTCGGCCAGCGTGGCGCAGCGGTACAACGCGTCGCACAGGTCCTCGACATCGAGCAGCTGGTAACGGTTGTCGCCACGCCCGAGCACTGGGAAGCCATGGCCCGTGTACGCCCAATCGAACAGAAGTGCGAACACACCCAGGCGCCCGGGCCCCACGAAGGTCTTCGGTCGCACGACCGGTACGCAAATACCCTGGGCACGGAACTCCGCACAGAGCCGCTCCGCCGCCACCTTGGCCTCACCGTACGGCCCCACGCCGATGAGCGGATCGTCCTCCACGAGCGGATGGTGGTCGGGCACCCCGTAGACGGCGGTCGACGACACCATCACGACGCGACCGACACCGGCATCAAGCGCCGCTTGGAGCACGACGCGCGTTCCGCCCACGTCGGTCGAGCGGATGTCTTCAGGTGAGTAGAGCGGCAGGGCCGCGGCGGCGTGGATGACGACGTCGACGCCGGCCACAGAGCTGGCGACGGTCTCGGGGTCTCGTATGTCGCCCACGACCTCCTCGATGTCATCGCGAAGATCAGCGACGTCGAACGGTACGAGATCGAGCGAGCGCACCGGATGGCCCCTGTCGAGCAGGAAGCGGGTCATATGGGCGCCGAGGAAGCCCGAGCCCCCTGTGATGAGCACACGCATGGTCCGATCACCCCGACGGACGACTCTAACGAATCCCGGGCTCGTGACAGGCGAGACAGTAGTCCTTGCGCGCCTTCACGTACGGGCTTCGGCCGTGACAGCCACAGCCCGCCACGGTACCCGGCGGGACGTTGTAGTGCTCCCGCTTCCACCACCAGCCGTCGCCGTGCCCCCAGTAGCCCACGCTGAGCGGCTTGACCTGGTGGCACTTGCCACAGTCGTCCTGGGTGTGGCACCGCCAGCAGAACTCCTTCTTCTCGAACCCGGCGTAGCGCGCGTGCTCGTAGGACAAGAACTCGATGTCGTGCGGCATGCGCATGCCGTGGCAGTCATCGCACTTCTTCTGCGAGTGGCACCCGCCGCAGTCACCCCGGCTGATGGTCTGCGTAGGCGCGAACACGCGTCTGCTGCGCGCGGCGAACGACGTCTCTTTCGTGTGGCACGTCGGACACGCGGCGGACGCGGACTCGTCGTCGTGGCAGCGCAGGCACGCCGACATCCCCGGCTCGTGCGCGTCAGGGCTGTGCCCCACCGTCCGGTGGCACTCTGAACATGGCACGCCGGCCGACAGCGGCTCGGCGTGTGACATGCGCACGCCTCGCTCGGTGTCTGCAACGACCGTCGACTCGATACTCGCATGGCACTCGGCGCAACGCTTCGACGGCACCAGCGCCGCTCGTCCCTCACGCCGCCCCGAGACGAATGCGACCAGGTGCCGCGCGCGGTCGAGCGCGTTGCCGACCGCTCCTTGGACCTGGCCGGCCTCGTGACACGCGACACACCGCGTGCTCGCGTGCGGGCCGGTCTCGCTTGATTCGGCCGTCGAGGCGCCCGGCGTCGACGCCGCCGGAGCGCGCTCGGCCAGTTGTCCACCGTGACACGTGAGGCAGTACGTGTCCTGAGCGGAGATGCCGTAGCCCACGACGAGCGCGACGAGCACGATCACCGGAACGATGAGGGCACCGACTGCGGCGAGCGCACGCCCGAGCGCCGAATCAGGCGGGATGGAGATGGTCCTGCGTTTGGCGGCGGGAGGCGCCTCCGCGCTGCTGTCGACGGGTTCGCCCTCAAGCTCGAGTGCCCCGCGGACACCCTCCGCCTCGTCTTCGCCGACCTCGTCCTCTTCATCATCCTCTCCGCCCACCACGAAGAGCAGGATGATGATGACGAGGATGAGGAGCACGAGGCTCACGACGCTGATGAGCAGCACCGAGAGCGTGAGGTTCGACGTGGGTTCGGCGATGACCTCGCGCAGCGACTGCAGCATCGCCTCGGTGTCAAGCGGGCCCATGAGGCGCTCGAGGTTCATCTGACGCCCCCCGGGTTTGGGACGCCGATGAGCCCGCCGGGGCCACCCAGGGTCCCCTCGGTCGTCGCGGGGTGTACGTGGGCGTCATGGCAGCCGCGACAGTCCAGCTTGATGATGTGACAGCGCGCGCACGTCTTCTCGCCGCGGTCGCTCACCGCTTCTGCGTGCACCTTGAGGAAGCCCTTGGGGTGCGGCATCTGCATGCGGTGGCACTCATCGCACAACGCCTCACGGTCGTGGCAGTCGACACACTTGGCGTCTGTGGTCTTGGCCACGGCACCGTGCAGACGGCCGAAGTCGGACCCGTGGGGAAGCTCCACGCCGTGACACTTCACGCAGTAGTCAGCAGGGTGGCACGTCACGCAGAAGCGGATGTCACCGAGGCCGTGGGTGGACTTCCACGACGCGCCGTGTGTGACCTGCCACGGTCCCTTCTGCAGCCGGTCGCGCTCACGACGCCCCTCATGGCAGGAGTCGCAACCTGTGGGCGCCTTGGCGCTCACGTGGCAGCGCACGCATTCCTCCATCACCGGTGCGCGGACCCACCGAATGGCCCGTCCGTGCGCGACCGCGTTGTGGCACGAGGAACAGTCCATCGACTCTCCGGCGCACGCGAGGTGGTCGATCCGGATGCCGTTGCGGCGCACCGGACCCTCCAGCACCGCCTCGTGACAGGACAGACACGGTCTTGAGGCCACGCCAAGCGCCGTGCCCGTGGGCTCGCGGCCGAGCAGAGAGCCGAGTGCCATCGGGCCCCACTCGCGCGCCTTGAACGCGGGATAACTCCACACGCCGGCCTCGAGGTGGCACGAGTAGCAGCCTATCTGTGAGTGTGAGGAGTCGGCCAGCGCTTGCGCGTAGGGGCGCATCGCGTGACATGATGCGCAGCTCGACGGCCGCGACGTGACGGCGGCTGCCGCGCCAACGATCACGACCACCGCAACGGCAGCGGCGGTCACGACCGCACGGCGCGATAGCTTGGCGATGAGTCGCGGGCGGACTGACATGGCCAGGGCGCGAAACCACCTTCCGGTGCGTGAGACGACGCGCGCGAGTGCAACGCACAACCGTGTGATGATACGTCAGTAGCGAGAAGGGTGCCACGCTCAGGTTTCTTCAGCAGGATGCCAAGGCGGTGCGAGAGGCCACACGCCAGTGCCCGAACACGAAGGAGCGGGGCCCCTTTCGGGACCCCGCCCTTCAAGCACGTGATACCTGAAGTCCGAGCAGGGACTAGAAGGTCACGTTGACGCCAGCGGTGGCGTTGTTCGGCACACCGGTGGAGCCGTTGGTGTGGCAGCGCAGGCACACGCCGTCCTCAGCCGCATCGCTCACGACGTTCGAGCCGACGGGCTTCGTCACAGCGGTGTTGTCGATGCCGATGTTGGCATCCGCCGAACCCCAACCGGACACGAGGAAGTTCGCGTTGCCCGGCGTGTGGTGCGGGAACGACCAGGCCACGAGGCCACCCGGACCACCGTAAGCGGTGGAGCGACGGGTCGAACCAGCGGCGTGGCACGAACGGCAGGTGCGCGCGTCAACCCACGCGACCGTACCGGTGTAGTTCGCGCCAGCAGCGGAGAACGACGCGTCCGCGGCCTTCAGCGGGTGGTTCTTGTAGTCACGGGCGGTGAACGTCGTCGTCCCGTTCCAGTTGCTGAAGTAGCCCGAAGCGGTGATCGTCGTCTCGGAGGCATCCGAGAACGTCTTGTGGCAGCGGGTGCAGAACGCGGTGACCTGGACGTCGCCCACGTCGCCGGCCGAGACGGACGTCGCATTGAAGACGCTCGTGCCGCCGGTGACCAGCGCGTTCAGAGTGGCAGCGGCCTCGGTCTGGACGCTGCCGCTCGTGTTGGCGACAGTGTTGCCATTGGCCTTCAGGATCTTGCCGCCGATGTAGCCCTTGAACGTGTCAGCGCCGTGAACGGCGTGGCAGTCGGCGCACTCGGCCGACGTCGAGCCGTTGTGGCCGAAGACGTCATCAACCTGGTAGTTCGAGGCGACGGCGTTGTAGATCTGCAGGCCGGCCACGGTCGACGTGATGTGGCAGTACGTGCAGGCGTCGGCCACGGAAGAGCGCAGCAACAGCTGCGTCTCGGCGGCGCCGATCGCATCGGGGCCGAACTGGCCGGCAGCGGCGTTCGAGACGGCCGCGGCGTGCACCGAGTGGCACACGGCGCACTTCTCGGTCGTGAGGCGGTAGTCCTGGTGCGGACCGCCCGTACCGGCGTTGGCGCCACCGGCGACCCAAGTGATGTACGCGGGGCCGATAGCGAACGCGGACGTGGCGATGGCGAGGAACGCCACAACCAGGACGACCAACAGGGTCATCTTCTTCATGTTCACTCCATTCGAAAGTGATGTGTTGTTCTTCATCTCTTAGACAGCACCTCCTTCCCGAGATAGAATCTCATGCTCGCACCCCGCCGGAAGGCGGGCTGCACGAAGCACCGTGACGTTGGACATTCGTCTTCACGCCGTGGCCAGTATCTCACACTCCCGTCACGTATCGGAAGCCCTAATCTGAAGAAACCTTCACGCTGTCTGTATCGGCAGAGTCCGAAGCCGTTTCAAGAGTCGAATTCGCCTCTTCACTGCCATCTTCCGCCTGCGCCGAGCGCTTCGCCGCACGACGACGCATCGCTGCGATGAAGGCGGCGATGAGCAGCAGTATGAGCGGGATCGAACACACCCAGACCGGACCCACCGCCATGCGCGCCACCCCGGACAACGGTCCGCCCCCGCTACCTTCTATGCGCACGATCTGCACCCGGTTGTTGGCGGTGTCCGCGACAGCGAACCAGTCACGCGTGCGGTCGTACGCGATCGACGTCGGGTACGCGAACTTCCCGTCCTTCTCGCCGTAGTCACCGTAGGTCTTCGTGACCTTCCCCGTCTTGGGGTCAACGACCATGATCTTGAACTCGAAGGGGTCCACGAGCACGAGGCGTCCGGCCGCGTCCAGCGTCATTCCGGTGGGGATCTGGAAGACGCGCTTGGGCTTCTTTCCCTTCGCCGCATCGTCAGCCCACTTCTTGAAGTCCTGCTCGCTGGGATAGACCCACTTCAGCTTGCCATCCATCGAAAAAGCCTTGATGCGACTGTTCTGCGTGTCCGAGATGTAGATCGTCTCGTCAGGACCGATGGCCACCCCGCGCACGATGTCCACCTGGTCTCGCGCCTTGCCACGCGTGCCCCACTCCTGGATGAGCTTGCCCTGCGTGTCATAGACGACGACCCGATCTCGCTGGCCCACCACGACACGGTCTCCACGCACCGCGACCTCAGTGGGCAACGACGAGTCCCAGCTGCGCAACTCCTGGTTGTCCGCCGTGAACACGCGGATCTTCTGCGCACCGAAGTCGGCGATGTAGATGTCGCCGTCCTCACTGATGTCGAAGGCCTGCGGCACCATGTAGCCGGGACCTTTATGGATGAGCGCCCGGTACGACCCGTCAGGGTTGAAACCGATGAGCTGGAAACGCTGCGGATCGTTCACCCAGATCGCGCCGTCTGGGGCGATGGCCACGTCCGTGGGGCCGTAAAGCTGCTGGTTCTCCTTCTTGCCCCAACCGTACATCGAGCGGACCCACTCCATGCCTTCAGAGAGCTCTTCGGCATCGGGTGAGCCTACCGGTGTCATCAGGCGCACGACGAACGCGCTCAATGTGAGGAGCAGCAGCACGAGCAGGGCCAGGATGAGCGCGAGCGCCGTGCGAAGGCGATTGCCGCGCTTTCGAGCTTTGCGGTCGCGACGCTCGGCTTCAGCCGCGGACTCGGCGTGCTTCAGGCTCTCGTCGATCGCGTCTGCGCGCGTCTCGTCGGTCACTTGGAACCACCCTTCTCAAGACGCTCGAGCGCCGTGAGCGCGGGCTCGAAATCAGGGATGTAGGTGAGTGCGCGCTCGAAGTCGGCCCGCGCCTTCTTCTCCTCGCCGAGCTCGATGTACACGGCCCCGCGCTTGACGAGGTAGTCCGCGCTCTCGGGCTGCTCGTACACGGCGATCGTGTACGCCTTGGCCGCCTCGGCCCACTGCTCCTTGGCCGCGAGCAGGTCTGCTTTCATCGCCGCCGCGGCGGCCATGACCGGGCCGCGCACGACCCTGGGGTCAGGGAAGATCGCCTTCTCGGCGAGCGCATCGAGCTCCTTCTTGCGAAACGCCTTCGTCACTTCAAGCGTCTTGTCGGCGAGCTTGAGCGCTTTGTCCTCGTCCCCGCGCGCCAGAGCCAGGCGTGCCCACTCAAGGTTCAGCTCCGGCGTCTTCGTGCCCACCGCCTTCTCGCCCCGCTTGAGCACGCGCTCAGCGGCTGAGTACTGCTCGGCGACGATGAGGGCGCGGGCCCAGTCGCCCCAAGCGGCCGCGACCTTCGGCTTCTCTTGGACCACCTGCTCCAAGAGCTCGATCTGCTTCTCGTAGAAGCTGCGAGGCGCCGGAGGGTCCATGATGCCGGTGGTGACGATCCACAGCGCCAGCGTGAGGATCAGGACCACGACGGCAAACGAAGCGATCGCGAGCCATCTCACCGTGGGGTCGAAGGCCTTTCGCGTCGGCATGGTGTCTGTTGGGGTCATACTCGCCTCTCGTGTTCGGTTCCGGCTTCCCGGCGTTGCGCGGGCCCGGACTCAGACCGCCGCTGAATCTAGCAACGAACACCGTCAAGCTCAACAACTTTCACGCCAGTGCACGCGCCACGACATGGAATCTTCACGTTCGCTAAGGTCGCTCATGGCCGGAGGCCGATATGCGCCGCCACGGCCGCCGCGCAGCCGATTCGGCGCTCAGTCCAGGTCGTCCGGCAGCGCGATATGGCCCGCCACCGCTGTGGCCGCCGCGACCGCCGGGCTCGCCAGGTAGACCTCGCTCGTGGGGTCGCCCATGCGTCCCACGAAGTTGCGGTTGGTGGTCGCAAGGGAACGCTCGCCGGCCGCGAGGATACCCATGTGGCCGCCCAAGCACGGGCCGCACGTGGGCGTCGAGACCGCGGCGTTCGCGTCGAGGAAGATGTCGATGAGCCCCTCGTGCATCGCGTCTCGATATATCTGCTGAGTCGCCGGGATGATGATGAGGCGCACGTCGGGGTGCGTGGTGCGGCCCTTGAGTATCTTGGCCGCGATGCGCAGGTCCTCCAAGCGGCCGTTCGTGCAGCTGCCGATGACCACCTGGTCGATCCTCACGTCGCGCGAGTCAGCCACGGGCCTCGTGTTCGACGGCAGGTGCGGCCACGCGACCGTTGGCACGATGGCCGATGCGTCGATCTCGATGACGCGCGCGTAGGTCGCATCCGGGTCGCTCTCATACACCGTCCACTCGCGCTCCGCGCGGCCGGTGACGTAGGCCTCCGTGACCTCGTCGAAGGCGATGATGCCGGACTTGCCGCCCGCCTCGATGGCCATGTTGCAGATGGTCATGCGGTCGTCCATGCTTGAGCCGCGGATGGTCGAGCCGGTGAACTCCATCGCTTGGTACAATGCGCCGTCGACGCCGATCATGCCGATGATGTGCAGGATGACGTCCTTGCCGCTGACCCAGGGCGAGAGCTCGCCATTGATGACGAACAGAAGCGACTCGGGCACCTTGAACCACGCCTCACCGGTCGCGTAGCCGGCGGCGGCGTCGGTCGAGCCGACACCGGTCGCGAACGCGCCGAGCGCGCCGTACGTGCAGGTGTGAGAGTCAGACCCGATGATGACGTCGCCCGGCACCACGACGCCCTGTTCGGGCAGAAGCGCATGTTCGACACCCATGCAGCCGATCTCGTAGTAGTGCGTGATGCCCTGCTCGCGCGCGAAGTCGCGGACCATCTTGGCCTGCTCGGCGCTCTTGATGTCCTTGTTGGGCGTGTAGTGGTCGGGCACGAGCGCGATGCGCGTGGGGTCCCAGACTTCGTCCACACCGATCCTCTTGAACTCCTTGATGGCGATGGGCGCGGTGACATCGTTGCTGAGCACGATGTCGAGCTTGCAGTTGATGAGCTGGCCCGGCTCGACCTCGGGCAAGCCGGCGTGCGCGGCGAGGATCTTCTCGGTGATGGTCATGGGGCGGGGCATGGACACGCTCCTCCAAACGTCAGAGACTACGCGAGCCCTTCCGGGCGTGCGTGCGATTGTAGCGCGAATCAGAGCCTCACAGCTCTTCTTCGACCTGCGGCTTGGTGCTCACGAGCAGACGGTTGAGCGCGTTCAGGTACGCGCGCGCGGAAGCCACGATGATGTCGGAGTGCGCTCCGCGCCCGGTGAAGACACGACCGTCCGGGCTCGTCACACGAATCGTGACCTCGCCGAGCGCGTCGATGCCGCGCGTGACCGCCTCGACGCGGAACTCGGTGAGGTCGTTGTCCTCGCGCACGATCTTGTTGATGGCCTTGTAGAGCGCATCCACGGGCCCGGTGCCGTGGCTGGAGTCGATGTAGTGGTTTCCCTGGCGGTCCACGAGCTCGACGGTCGCGGTCGGGATGCCGGGGTCCCCGCTCGTGACCTGCAGGTGCTCCAGATGGTAGACCTCGTTGGCCGAGCGCTCCGTCTCGCCGACGAGCGCCTCGAGGTCCTCGTCGTAGACCTCCTTCTTCTTGTCGGCGAGGGCCAGGAACTCCTCGTGAACGCGCTCGAACTCTTCATCGCTCAGGGTGATACCGAGTGCTTCGAGGCGATGGCGTAGCGCGTGCCGGCCGCTGCGGGCGGTCAGCACGATCGAGCTGCCGCCGGCGCCCACATCGGCCGGGTCGATGATCTCGTAGGTCGTGCGCTCCTTGAGCACGCCGTCCTGGTGGATGCCGCTCGAATGCGCGAACGCGTTGGCGCCTACGATGGCCTTGTTGGGCTGCACGACGATGCCGGTGATGCTCGACACGAGACGAGACGTGCGAGTGATCTCGCGCGTGTTTATGTTCGTGTCCACGCCGAAGACGTCACGACGCATCTTGAGCGCCATCACGACCTCTTCCATGGCGGTGTTTCCCGCGCGCTCGCCAAGGCCGTTGATCGTGCACTCGATCTGCCGCGCGCCCGCACGCACGCCGGCCAGCGCGTTGGCGGTGGCGAGGCCCAGGTCGTTGTGACAGTGGACGGACACGACGACATCCTCGATGCCGCGCACGTGCTCCATGAGGCCGGCGATGAGCGCGCCGAACACCTCGGGATACGCGTAGCCGGTGGTGTCGGGGATGTTCACGACCGTGGCTCCGGCGGCGATGACCTGCTCGATCATGTGGTAGAGGAACGCCGGATCGGCACGGCCCGCGTCCTCGGCGTAGAACTCCACGTCCTCGACGTAGCGCCGTGCGTGCTTGACGGCGGCGATGGCGCGGTCGACGGCCGTCTCACGCGTGATGCGCAGCTTGTCTTTCAGGTGCGATTCGGACACGCCGATGCCGGTGTGAATGCGCGGACGCGCCGCCGTGGAGAGCGCATCGGCGGCCACGTCGATGTCCCTGGGCACGGCGCGGGTGAGGCCGCACACGACGGCGGCATCGCCGACCTCAGCGCCGATGCGGCGCACGCTCTCGAAGTCGCCGGGGCTCGAGACGGGAAAACCCGCCTCGATGACGTCGACGCCCAGGCGCACGAGCTGGCGCGCGATCTCGAGCTTCTCGTCGGTGTTCATGGATGCGCCCGGTGACTGCTCGCCGTCGCGCAGGGTGGTGTCGAAGATGAAGACGCGGTCTGTGGTGCTCATCGGTTCGGGCTCCTCGCCTGTGATCTGATGACAGGGACGCTGCGATAAGGCCGGCACGGAAAGACCGTCAGCGGACGGCGGCCGGCGTGGTAAGTCGCAGGTCCAACGCGAGGATGTGAGCAGCGTGCGTCATGGGCGAGAGTATAGCGCATCCCGGCCCCAGTACGAACGACGTGGGGCCGGGATGTTGCCTGTGACGAGGTCGACTACAGCTGGACGTACCAGGCGTCGTCCATGACCGCCTCGGTACGGATCCGCTCGAGGAGCGCCGCATCCAGTGGACCGTCCACCGTGAGCGCCATGAGCGCCTGTCCGCCGGCCTCGGTGCGCCCGACCTGCATCGAGCCGATGTTGACGGACTGCCCGCCCAGGATGGTGCCCACCTTGCCGATCATGCCCGGACGGTCCGGGTAGCGGAAGAACGCCATGTGCTTGCTGGGTGCGAAGTCCAGGTCGTACCCGAAGAGCGTCACGATGCGCGGCTCGTCCTTCTTGCCGATGAGCGCAGCCCCTATCTCGACCGGCCCGTGTGGCGTGCTCGCTCGCAGCAGCAGCATCGAGACGTAGTCGTGGGTCTCGGCCCGCTTGGTCTCGGTGACCCTGATGCCGCGCTGCTCGGCCAGGTAATCGGCATTGACGAAGTTGACTGCTTCGTCTGTGGCGCGGGTGAGCAGTCCCTTGAGAGCGGCGGTCCTCACGATGCGCGTGTCGAGGTCGGCCAGAGCACCCACCGTCATCACGTCGAGCTCCTCGACGCCACCATGCGCGAGCTGGGCGAGCATCGTGCCCATGTCCTGCGCGAGGTCGATGTAAGGCCCGACCTTCTCCATGACCTCCGGCGGGACCGGAGCGACGTTGACGGCCGTCGGCACCATGCGACCCTCAAGACCGAGCGCGACGTATTCGGCGATCTGCTCGCCCGCGCGGTCCTGCGCTTCCGCGGTGCTCGCTCCCAGGTGCGGGGTGAGCACCGCATTGTCGAATTCGATGAGCGGGGAGTCCGTGCACGGCTCGACCTCGTAGACGTCGATACCCACGCCGGCGACCTTGCCGCTCTTGAGCGCCTCGACGAGCGCGTCCATCTGGTAGATGCCGCCCCGGGCCGTGTTGACGAGGTAGACGCCGTCCTTCATCTTCGCGAACTGCTCGGGACCGAACATCCCGATGGTCTCTTTCGTCTTGGGCAGGTGCACCGTGATGAAGTCGGCCAGCGGCAGGATGTCGTCGACGTTCTCGTAGACGGTGATGCCCATCTCGGCGGCGCGAGACTCGCTGATGTAGGGGTCGTAGCCGATGAGGTTCATCCCGAACGCCCGTGCCCGCTCAGCCACGAGCGAACCGATGCGACCCAGTCCGAAGATGGCGAGCGTCTTCTCGTAAAGCTCGGATCCCGTGAACTTCGAGCGTTCCCACTTGCACTGCTTCATGCTCGCGTTGGCCTGCGGCGTCTTACGCGCGATGGCGAGCATGAGGGCCATCGTCTGCTCTGCGGCCGACACGATGTTCGATGTCGGCGCGTTGCACACGATGATGCCGCGTTCGGTGGCGGCGTCCACGTCGACGTTGTCGACGCCCACGCCGGCACGCCCGATGACCTTGAGGTTCTTCCCCGCCTCGATGACCTCACGCGTGGCCCGTGTCGCCGAGCGCACGATGAGCGCGTCGTAGGCGGGTATCTCGGCGACGAGCTGCTCGGGCGTGAGGTCGGTCTTGACGTCGACGTCGAACTTCTCTTTGAGCAGCGCGACACCCGACTCGGCGATGCGTTCAGCTACGAGTACCTTCACGACTTCCCCCTACCCTTCCATGAAGACGGACTCCGCGGCGCTGATGCCCGCGCCGCGCTCGAACGGGTACCCGAGCTCGGCCAAGGTCATCTCGAGCGCCGCGAGCGTCGTGATGATGTCGAACTCGCCGAAGTAGCCCAGGTGCCCGATGCGGAAGATGCGCCCGGCGTAGTCATCCTGACCGCCCGCGATCGTGACGCCGTGCTTGTCCTTCATGATCTTGACGATGGCCTTGCCGTCCACGCCCTCGGGGACCCACACGGGGGTCACCGCGTTGCCCCGGCCCTCAGGAGGCGCGAAGAGCTTGAGGCCGAGCGCCTCGCACCCGCGCCGCGTGGCCTCGGCCAAGCGGCTGTGGCGCGCAATGGTGTTCTCGAGGCCCTCCTGCTTGATCATCGTGAGCGCCTCGTTCAGCCCGAGCACGAGCGAGACCGCGGGCGTGAACGGGGTGGTGTCCTTCTCGACGTTCTTCTTGTACTTCATCCAGTCGAAGTAGAACTTCGGCAGCGTGGAGCGCCCGTAGGCGCGCCACGCCTTCTCGGACACGGTGAGCGCTGCGAGTCCCGGCGGCAACATGAGACCCTTCTGCGAGCCGGTCATCACGACGTCGAGCCCCCACTCATCGGTCTTGCATTCGACCGCGCCGATGCCGGTGATAGAGTCGACGATTAGAACGCACTCGTCATACTCGCCCACGATCGCACCTATGGACTTCACGTCGTTCAGCACGCCGGTCGAGGTCTCCGACTGGGTGACGATGACGCCGCGCACGCCAGGGTTCTCGGAAAGCGCCGTGGCCACATCAGCCGGGTCCACCACCTGGTCCCACGCGTACGCGAGGTCGATCACCGTGAGCCCGTAGACCTCGCAGATCTGCTTCTGGCGGTCGCCGAACTTGCCGTTGCGGCACACGATGACGGTGTCGCCAGCCGAGAAGCAGTTGACGATGGCCGATTCCATGACGCCGGTGCCCGAGCAGGCGAACAGCAGCGCGTCGCCCTTCGTCTCGAACACGTACTTGAGGCTCTCGATGGCGGCTTTGAACGCCGCCGAGAAGTCCGGCGTACGATGGTGGATCATCGGCGCGGCCATGGTGAGCATGACCTCTGCCGGTACCGGGGTCGGCCCCGGCGTCATCAGGTACTTCTTCTGCATCCTGACTCCCCTCTAGTCCCGTCGGATCCAGCTGAACATGGAGCGCAGCTCGGCGCCGACCTCTTCGATGAGGTGCTCAGCGTTGATGCGGCGCATCGCCTTGAAGTGGGCCTGGCCCGCCTTGTTCTCAAGGATCCAGTCGCGGGCGAACTTGCCGCTCTGGATGTCCCACAGCACGCGAGCCATCTCCTCGCGTGTCTCATCGGTGATGATGCGCGGACCGGTCATGTAGTCGCCGTACTCGGCGGTGTTGCTGATCGAGTCGCGCATCTTGGCCATGCCGCCCTCGTACATGAGGTCGACGATGAGCTTGAGCTCGTGGAGACACTCGAAATACGCGATCTCGGGCTGGTAGCCGGCCTCGACGAGCGTCTCGAAACCCGCCATCACGAGGTGGGTGGCGCCGCCACACAGCACCGCCTGCTCACCGAAGAGGTCGGTCTCGGTCTCCTCCTGGAACGTCGTCTCGATGACGCCGCTCCGCGCGCCGCCGATGCCCCACGCGTAGCTGAGCGCGACCTTGAGCGCCTCGCCGGTCGCATCCTGCTCGACGGCGACGAGGCACGGCACACCCGAGCCCTCGGTGTAGACGCGGCGCACCATGTGGCCCGGGCCCTTCGGCGCGACCATGATGACATCGACGCCCTCGGGCGCCTCGATCTGCCTGAAGTGGACGTTGAAGCCGTGCGCGAACGCCAGCGCCTTGCCGGCCGTCATGGACTCGTGGATCTCGGAGTAGTACGTGTGCGCCTGGGTCTCGTCAGGCGTGAGGATCATGACGAGGTCCGCCTCGGCAGCGGCCTCACGCACCGTGGTCACCTTGAGTCCCGCCTCTTTGGCCTTGTCCCAGCTCTTCGACCCGGCTCGCAGACCCACGCGCACGTCGACGCCGGAGTCGTGCAGGTTGAGCGCGTGTGCGTGCCCCTGCGACCCGTAGCCGATGATGGCGACCTTGCGGTCCTTGATCAGCTGTGGGTCGCAATCACTCTCGTAGTAGATGGTTGCCATCGGTCACACCCTTTCTGTCTCGATCGGTCTGGTCACATTCAATCCCAGCGGAGCACCTGACATCGAGTTGGCCCAACTCGCTGAAGGATCGATCTCACGCACTCGACACGACTGGGCGCGCTCTCGCCATCCCCGGCACAAGGACGTACAGCACCGGCAGACATGCGTACAGAGCCGGAACCACGAGCTTGCCCCAGTAGTTCTCGATCACGCCCGGAGTGAAGACGGATTCGGCCTGATTGCTGTACACGAACCAGCTCAACACGAGCGCCGTCACCGGCAGGGCCACGAACAGGCGCAACTCCTTGTCAGGGATCAGGTACAACGCGACGAGCCCGGCGAGGCTCAGCACGAGAGGCAGCCATGACGCGCCGCCGAAGAAGCGCGTGCCGAACGTCAGGCCGCTCATCACGTTCGACCAGCCGCCCGGGGCCAGAGAGGTGTCCCCGTGGCTCAGCACATCGACCACGGCGAGAGCGTGTGCCCCGTAGGCGACGATGAACACGCCAAGCCCCAGGATGCGCGGTGCCAGATACAGTATGCCGCGCTTGGCATAGAGCGATGCGAGCACGCCGGCTATGAGCAGCGGGACGGCGAGCACCCGCGTGAGCGATGCCGTCAACACGAGCCACACCATGGCAACCGTCCATAGGTGCGCCTTGATGCCGTCGGTCCTCTGCGACATCGCGTACGCACCCATGGCCATCAGGATGAAACAGACCGCCCACGACTCCGCCATCACGACCTGACGGTCTGTCGTCGCGTGAAGCATCTGGGCGGCCACCGCGGCCACGGCCGGCAGAGCCAGCGGCGGCTTGACGATGTGCGCTCCAAACGCGTACGTGCCCACGAGCGCGCCCGTCGATGCGACCAACAGACCTAAGATGATCCCCCAGCCGTTCCACGGGAGTACCGCCCAGAACCAGTAGAGGTGGGGCTGCCTGAAGCCCCACACTTCGCTCGGGTTCTCGCCCGGTTTCCACTCGCGGTGCGATATGAGGAACGCATCGTAGAATGACATGCCCTGCCGCATGCGTTGATGCGTCGCTATGTAACTGGAAGGGTCATCACGTATGCCAAGGTCGGCGCCGCGCAACTGCTCCACCAGGGACGGGAAGCGATTCGGCAGACTCGGGTCATCGAGGGAGACCGCGTCCCACGCGATGGTGGTCGCCCACAGGTTGATGATGACCATTGCGAGGGCCACGGCGACCGCCGCCCGTCCCACCCAAGGACGCAACCCACCCAAGACGGGAACGCCCCACCCGACGACACCCGCTGCCACAGGAGCCATGAGCAGCTCCACGGGCCCAAGGCTCTCAAAAGGCAGGGCGGGCGCGGGCATCGTGATGAGTCCGAGGGTGGATACTCCTGCCGCGACCGACGACGCCACGGCCGGCGTCGCGATTATCAGACCGGACACGATACCGACGAACACCCCCACCTGCAGCGGTCGACCGAAGTAGAAGACCCCGCCGTTCACCGCGCCGAACGCCACGACGGATGCGGTCAAGGCGACCAGGATCCGCCATGCGCGAGAGGAACCGCGCGGCGAAACCGGTGCACCCGGCTCGTATGAGGCTTCGGCGGGACCCTGCCTTCTGTTCGCTCGTGTGCTCAACGGATGCGGAACCTATCCCTCGCGACCGCGCGTGAGTGCGATCTTCCCGGTCCGTGCCATCTCCTTGATGCCATACGCGCGGAACAGGTCCTCCATCGCGTCGACCTTGTCCGTCGCACCCGTCGCTTCGATCGTGACCGAGTTGCGGCCCACGTCGACGATCTTGGCCCGGAACACGTTCGCGATCTCGATGATCTCGTGCCGCCGCTCCGGAGCCGCGTTGATCTTGAAGAGCACGAGCTCGCGTTCGACCGATTCAGACGGGTCGAGCTCCTGGACCTTGATCACGTTGATGAGTTTGTGGACCTGCTTCGTGATCTGTTCGATGGGCGTGTCCGCCGCCGAACACACGATGGTGATGCGCGACAGGGTGGGATCTTCGGTGGTGCCCACCGCGAGCGAGTCGATGTTGAACCCGCGGCGCGCGAACAGCGACGTCACGCGCGTGAGCACGCCGGGCTTGTTCTCGACAACGACCGACAGCGTGTGTTTCATCTACTCCCACACCTCCTCGAGCAGCTCATCGTCGAGCATCTCGGAGACCGGGCACCCCGGAACGCCACCGAGCATCTCATCGATGCTCGCCCCCGGCGCCACCATCGGGTAGACACACTCCTCAGGTACGACCCGGCAGTCGACGATGGCCGGTCCGTCGAAATCGAATGCAGCCTGAAGTGCCGAATCGACGTCGCCCGGCCTCTCGACCCGCACCCCGAAACAGCCGAACGCCTCGGCGAGCTTCACGAAGTCGGGGCAGTCCTGGGGCAGGACACTCGCCGAATAGCGACGCCCGTAGAACAGCTCCTGCCACTGACGGACCATGCCCAGGTACCCGTTGTTCAAGATCACGATCTTGACGGGGAAGCCGTTGACCTTTGCGGTGGCGAGCTCTTGGATGTTCATCTGGATGGAACCGTCGCCGGCAATGTCGACCACGAGCGCATCGGGCCTACCGGCCTGCGCTCCTATAGCGGCGGGAAGCCCGAAGCCCATGGTGCCCAATCCTCCGGAAGAGACCCACGTACGTGGGTGGCGCAGCGTGTAGTACTGGCACGCCCACATCTGGTTCTGTCCGACTTCCGTGCAGATCACGGTGGGCCGGTCCTTGGTGAGCTCGCTGATGCGCTGCACCACGTACTGGGGATAGAGCTGCTCATGGTCCGCAGCCACATCATGGCCGCCGTAGTGGAGCGGGAACTGCTTGCGCCATTCGTCGACCACCTTCACCCATGCTTCGGTCTTCGGCTCGGCTCCCGCCTTGCGCAGCTCAGCAACGATGCCGGCCAGCACGTTCTTCGCGTCACCGACGATGGGGACATCGACCGGCTTGTTCTTGCCGATCTCGGCCGGGTCGACGTCGATGTGGACGATCTTGGCCTTGCTGGCGAATGCGGCAAGCTTGCCTGTCACCCTGTCGTCGAACCTGACCCCAACAGCGATGAGCAGGTCCGCCTCGGTGATCGCGTAGTTCGTGTACTTCGCGCCGTGCATGCCCGGCATGCCGATCCACAGGTGATGGTCTTCCGGGAAGACGCTCTTGCCCATCATCGTGGTGGTGACGGGGATCTGCATGAGCTCGGCGAGCTCCTTGAGCTCTTTGGCGCCTCCGCTCGCCAGCACACCACCTCCGACGTACAGCAGCGGCCTGCGCGCGCGCGTGATGAGCGAGACGGCCTGCTTGATCTGCTTGCTGTGGCCCTTGTAGGTGGGCTTGTAGCCTGGCAGGTTCACACTGTCGGGATACTTGAAGTCGAGCTCGCCCTTACTGACGTCGACCGGCACATCGATGAGGACCGGACCCGGACGTCCGGTCGTAGCGATATGGAACGCTTCCTTCATCGCCTCGGGCAACTCCGAAGCGTTCTTCACGAGATAGTTGTGTTTCGTGATCGGAACCGTGATGCCGGTTATGTCGATCTCCTGGAATGCATCGGTGCCGATGACGGCCGTGGAGACCTGCGCCGTGATGACCACGACAGGGATCGAGTCCATGTAGGCATTGGCGAGTCCCGTGATGGTGTTCGCCGCGCCCGGCCCGCTGGTCACGAGCGCGACGCCGGGCCGGCCGGTCACCCGCGCGTACCCGTCAGCGGCGTGGACCGCGCCCTGCTCGTGGCGTGGCAGCACCGTCCTGATCTTCGTCGAGTCGTACAGAGCGTCGAAGATGGGCAGCGCCACGCCACCGGGGTAGCCGAAGAGGACGTCGACCCCTTCGGCCTCGAGGCAGCGAACGAGCGCTTCGGCGCCGGTGATGCGGTCACTCATGACAACACCGCCTCCTTGTCCGCGGAAGAAACCAGCTTGGCGTAGCGCGCAAGCGCGCCGGACGTGACACGCGGCGCGGGTACGGAGTATGCCGCGCGACGGGCGGCGAGGTCCTCCTCGGACACGTGAAGCGTCAACGTGCCTGCGTCTATGTCGACGGTTATCGAATCCCCTTCGGCCACAAGACCGATAGGCCCACCGGCCGCCGCCTCAGGGCTCACATGGCCGACCGCCGGACCTTTCGTGGCGCCGCTGAATCTCCCGTCCGTGAGCAACGCGCAGCTGTCCGACAGTCCCATGCCCGAGATCGCGCTCGTCGGCGTGAGCATCTCGCGCATGCCCGGCCCGCCCTTGGGGCCTTCGTTTCGGATGACCACGACGTCGCCAGCGACGATGCGTCCGCCGAGGATCGCCGAGACGGCGTCCTCTTCGCACTCGAACACGCGGGCAGGGCCGGTGTGGACCCGCATGTGAGCGGGCACCGCCGATTGCTTCACCACAGCACCGTCCGGGGCGAGGTTCCCGCGCAACACGCGCAGACCCCCCTCGGGATAGTGCGGGTTCTCCAACCTACGGATCATGTCGCCATCAGCCTCGGGGGCATCGTCGATGACGGCACCCATCGTGCGGCCGTCCGCTGTGAGCGCGTCGCGGTTGATGAGCCCCGCGCGGTCGAGCTCGCGCATGATCGCAGGGACCCCGCCCGCCACGTAGAGGTCCTCCATGTGTCGCTCGCTCGCCGGGCTGATGCGCACCAGGTTGGGAGTCTTGGCGGACACGTCCGCCCAATCATCGAGCGTGATGTCAGCACCAGCTTCGTGTGCGATCGCGGTCAGGTGCAACACGGTGTTCGACGAACCGCCGAACGCCATATCGAGCGTCATGGCATTGCGGATTGCTGCAGGGGTCATGATCTGCCGAGCCGTGATTCCTCGCTCAAGGAGCTCCATCACTCTCATGCCGGCCCGTTTTGCCATCCGCAGCCGCTCGGAATAGACGGCCGGAACCGTGCCATTGCCAGGAAGACCCATGCCGATGGCCTCGACAAGACAGTTCATCGAGTTCGCGGTGAAGAGCCCGGCACAGCTCCCGCACGTCGGGCAGGCATGCTCTTCGAGCACCAGAAGCTCGTCTTCCGACATCGTGCCGGCGGTGACCTTGCCCACGGCCGTGAACACGGTGTCGAGGTCCACGGCTTCGCCTTTCGGCCCGCGCCCTGCAAGCATGGGTCCACCGCTGATGATGACGGTCGGCAGGTCCAAGCGGGCAGCGGCCATCACCATGCCCGGAATCACCTTGTCGCAGTTCGGGATCATGACCACCGCGTCGAAGGCGTGCGCGGCGACGGCGAGCTCGACCGAGTCGGCTATCACCTCGCGGCTCACGAGCGAGTAGCGCATGCCGGCGTGATTCATGGCGATGCCGTCACACACGCCGATGGTCGATATCTCAAGAGGCGTGCCGCCAGCCATGTAGACGCCGGCCTTCACGGCATCGGCCACCTTGTCGAGCATCAGATGCCCGGGGATGATCTCGTTCTGGGAGTTGATGACGGCGACGAGCGGACGGAAGATCTCCTCGTCCGTGAGTCCGTCGGCTTTGAGAAGGCTGCGGTGTGGGGCCTTGGAAAGGCCGCCCTTCATGCGGTCGCTGTTCTGCGCCATCGTGATTCCGTCCCTTCCGACATCGCATCGGGGGCGGGGCGCCGGTTCCGGCCGCACGAGAAACATGAGTCACTGCGAGCGCTTGAGCCAGCCCGAGCGTCGCATTGGTCGACCCCGACGGCGCGCGTGCAGCGCATGCCGCCCCGCTGTCGACCGTACTCGATCGTGCGGCAGGTAACGGCTGCCACCGACCCGTCCTCTGGACCCGTCCGTCTGCGAAGGTCGTTCGCGCAAGAGACGTCCGGGGCTTCGTGCGGGTGGCTCAGGGGCGGGATTCCAAGCGTCCTGCGCCGGGCTTCCAGCGTTACCCGGCTCTCTGCGGCGAGGATTGGCCTGTACTTCTCCCCGTCAAAGCCTGTCGTGCTGTGCGGTTGTGGGAGTGCAGTGTAACGCATCATCGCAGACTCGGACATACGAAGAGGGGCCCGGGCTCATGCGGGCCCCTCTCGCAACGTCGAATCAGACGATCAGAAGTCCCACACCTCGAACTCGTTGATGCGGTAGTCCGAGGAGTTCGCCGTCGTGCAGGTGATGCGGACATAGCGGGCGCTCACCGATGCGAACGTGTGCGTCCTCGTCCCAGAAGCGCCGCTCGTCGTGGAGAAGCGCGTCGTCCAGCTCCAACCATCAGAGGATGTCTCGATGCGATACGCCTTCGCGTAGTACGAGTTGTTCCAGTTCACGACGACCTTGCTCACAGCCCTAGACGTGCCGAGGTCGACTCTCAGCCACTGCGTCCCAGCGCCGTTCGAGCGCCAGAGGGTCGACGTCGAGCCGTCAATGGCCTTGGCGGCAGCATCACTGCCGTTCACGCTTGAAGCGGTTGCGGTTCCCGTGCGGGCCCAGTTGGTGGCCACCGGAGCCGGCGGGACCGCCCCTCCCATCTGGTTGGGCCAGGACGTTCCGGTCAGCGGGTGACGCGAACTGGAGCACCCCGCCCCACAGTCGCTCTTGGACCAGCCATTCGGACTGTAGTTCTTGATGCTGATGCGGGCGAGACCGCCGTCCTGCGACCCCGGCGCGCCAGGGTAGGTCCGGTACGGTGCGGCGTCGCTCACGTACCCGATGAGTCGTGGACGGCCCCAGCCGTGCGGGATCGCGACGTGGCATTGGTTGCAGTACGAACCCTCGCGGCCACGATCATCGTGCTCTTTATGAGCGATGTTGCTGAAGCTCGTGCCGGTACCGTTCAGGTCATGGCACTTCTCGCAGATGATCTTCGCGGCTGACGAGCCGTTCTTCGTCATGCTCATGCCCGTGGGCGAATTCGCCGAGAGTTGAGCCGTGTACGACTCGGCGCCGTTGACGACCTTGTACGGGTTCGGGTACGCAGGATCGATGTTGACCTTCATCGTGGCGCCATGAGGGCCGGTCGTACCGCTGTACGTGTGGCACGCATCGCACGAGACGACGCTGTCGACTGCGTACCCCGTCTTGAGGAACGTTGATGCGCCAGGCAGCGACCACGCGTACGTCGTACCGTTCACGACGAAGCTCGACCGCATCCCGGGCAGGTCAGCGCGAACGCGATGCATCGAGGCGTTGCCGGCCGCGAACTCGGAGGCTTGCCGAGCGTTATGGGCCGAATCAGGATGGCACGTCAGACAGCGCCGATCCTTGGCGGCGATGGCCGCCCTCACTGTCGCGTTCACCGACGCGTGGCACGTGGCGCACGAGTAGCCGAGTGCCGCGTGTTCCTCAGTGAGGTAGCGGAAGTGACAGCCGTAGCAGCCTGAGTCGATCCTGCCTTGGGTATCATGCTCCGTCCGGTGGTCGCCGCTCATGGCGGGGTGGCAGGCGCCTCCGATGCCGCATGAGGTCTTCGTGGGCTTGAGGTTCTTGATGTCATGACAACCGGCGAGAGCGCACGTGTCCGCGTCGCGGTGGATGGCGTGCAGGTCCGCGAGCGGGTGACACCCGTTACCGTTGCCGCAACCCGCCGACGACGTGGCCAGCACCGGCGGAGCGCTGGAAGCGCTGTGCATGGGTTTGCTCCCGGATGTATGACAGTCGTCACACCGGTCAGATGTCCAGTTCGCAAGGACCTGCTGCTGCCCGTTGGAGCGTGTGTCGGTGTGGCACTCGACACAGCTCAGCTCGGGTCCGTAGAAGGACGCCGACATGGAACCATGAGCCGGGTACAGCGACACGTCATGACAAACGGCGCATGTCGCACGCGCCAAGCCGCCCGCGGACAGCCCGCGGTCCATCGACGCGGCGGTGTGGTCGCCTGTCGGATAGTGCTTGGTCTGCACGGGCGAGTACGCGTGACAGTTCACGCACTCGACCGAATCGGGCAGAGTCGGGACGCGCGCAGGATTCGCATGGCAGACCTCGCACGGACCTCCGACTGCCGAAGCATGGAGTGTCAGGACGTCGGCCGAAGCGTGGCAGTCCACACACTCGCCACTCTCATCCACTTGGTGGTCCATGTTCGGATGGATGGGCGCGTGGCATGAGTCACACACCGCGGTCGCGCCGGCAGGGATGCGACCAGGAGTCACATTCGCGTGGCAAAGAGCGCACGTGCTCGCGTAGTCCGGGTAGCGCGACAGGAACGGCTCGTGGGCCTCGGGCAACTTGTTCGATGTGTGGCACGTCGAACCGAGACACGTGACGGGCATATCCCCGTAGACGTGCTTGCCCGGAAGGCCGCCGTGGTAGTCGACGCCTTCCGCAGCGTGGCACGAGGAACACTCGGCGGTCTCGGCCGTGACGTCCGGGACCCTTGTCGGGTTCGCGTGGCATACCGCGCACGGACCGAGTGACGACTCCGTGTGGAGCGACCGCACGTCGATGGAGGTCTGCCCGGCAGCGTGACACGAGCCGCAGGCGAGACTGGCCGATGAGGTCGCCATGTGTCCGCCTTCATCCGGATGGGTGGCGCCATGACACGCTGTGCAGCGAACGTCATTGGTGAGCTCGATGGCGTCTTGGACCTGCTGCCCACGCGCGCCTGCGTAGTTCGCGTGGCAGACGTCGCAGTACGCGAGCAGGACTCCGTTCGCGTCAGGGAAGACCCTTCCGCCGTTGTGCTCATCGACGATGTTCGAGGAATGGCAGGGCGCACAGGGGACCTCGGGCGCGTCCTTGAAGGTCGAGGTGTGCGTCGGGTTGATGGGGCCGTGCACACCCGGCCCGCCCGTGATCGGGTTCTTGTGACAGGCGTCGCACTTGGTCGCACCACCGGCGATGGCAAGACGGACCGCCGGATCCGCCGATGCGTGGCACGACGCGCACGTGAGGGCATCGCCGAACCGGTCTCTCTGAGGCAGGGTCACGAGAGAACCGATGTGCGCGTCGATGAGGTTGCTGGTGTGGCACGTCGCGCAAGCGGTGGTGAACGCGCCTCCCGGAGCGCTTCCCGTGTAGAACGCATACCGTGGAGAACCGGACTGGATCAAGGTGGGGTCCGCCCAGTGGTCCGTGTAGTGCGGCACTCCGTCGTCTGACGGATGGCAGCGTACGCACTCCGAGTCGGCCGGCAGAACAGGCACGCGACTCGGGTTCTTGTGACAGACCGCGCAGGCCCCAAGCGGAGAGCCCTCATGGTTCGTACGCACGTCTGAGATGTCGTGGCAACCGGCGCCCGCACAACCAGTGCTTGACGGAGCGGCGTGCACACCGCCCGGATGCGCTTCCATCGTGAAGTGACACGTGCTGCAGTCGTTGGTCGCCGGGGTCCGCCCTGATCCGTGACATACGAGACATGACGTGTTGCCGGCTCCGTCCTCAGCGCCCGCATGGACAGCGGCCAGGTCGGTTCCTTCGTGACACTCACCGCACGGGTCGGCCGCCGTCGGCAGCGCGTGACCGGTCTGGGCCGCCTCATGGAACGGAGCTGGCGAGGTAGGCGAGTGACACCCGCCGGTGACACACGTCTGGTCCCAAGCGGACAACGAATCGCGCGGCGAAGGATGACACGTGGCGCACGCACCACCGCCATGCTCGGTGTCCAGATCGAGCGCATGACATGCCGAGCACGTGACTCCCAGTGCGGCACTGTCGTCGGCCACGTGGTCGACCTGCTCGTAGCCGTGCGGCTCGACCCTAGCGGGGTGACAGGACGAACAGCTGGGCTTGGGGGTCGTCGTCAGTGTGGCGACAGGGTGACATCCGGCCGCGGCGCAGGGGACCACCGTGGAGAAGTAGTTCTGCTCGTAGCGCGTGTTCGCGCTGGGTGTCGATCCGTACGAGGTCAGGTACGTGGCCGGCGCGTACTCCGGCAAGCTTGGCGCCGCGTCCGCGACGTGCCGCCCGTGACCGACCGGTGCCGAGTGGCACATCTCGCAGCCCACGGCACCATGACACGAGCGGCAGTACGAGCCGAACGTGGCTGCGGGCCATGACCCGCTCACGTGAGCGGCGTGGACGCTCGCCGGCGGCTTGGCCAGCGAATCGGCGCCGGCGAAGAGACCGAAGGGGGTGGCGAACTCGCCGGCCCAACGTGCGGTGGCATCCTGCGAGCGATGGCACTCGCTGCAATTCGGGACGATGACCACCTTCTCGTGCGGGAAGCCCCAGCTGGGGCCCACCGTCACCCAGTGACAGCGTACACACTTCGAATAGTCCACCGCGGCGGTGAAGTCCACACGCGAGACCGCGCCCGTGCCGGCCACATCATGGCAGGCCAAGCAGTCCGCATTCGTCGCGAACGTCGCCGCACCCGCTGGGGAGACGAACACCCCAAGGACCGCGACAGCGACGGCCGCCACCAACAGTACGCGTCTCATACGCCACTCCTTGCACTCGACCCGGCATGCACCCGCACCTGTGGCGAGTGTCGAGCTTGCGTTCGCGGGTCACAGCGAGGCTGGGTGCGATGAGATGAGGTCGAGCTCCAGCACAGCGGCAGCGGCCAACGAACGTCGTGCAGGCATCGGCCGGTTGCACCACTGGCTCACCGCCACCCAGGTGCCCAGTTCACGGGGTGGCAGGTCGTCGCTTCCGATCGCCACGGGACTCGCGCCGGAGCGCCCCCTCCATCGAATCCACGCGGCTTCAGCGATGATTGCACCCCGCTTCAACCCTCGTCAATAGTGACGGCCGTCACACTTCTTCAGGTTCGCAGGGCCCTGAGCTGCGGAAATACCAAGAGGGGTACGGGTGACCGGGCGCTCCGACCACCGCATGGTCTCGAGCGATCAGCTCCGGGAGGTCGTGACTCGCCCGCTCACTCGGCGCCGGCGACGACCACGGTGCGCCCCACTCCGGCGGACTCCACACGCATGAGGCGGGTTGGCTCACCCTGGTACGCGTTGCCCTCGACGTAGTAGAGGAACCGGCCGTCAGCGCTCCAGTACCTGACGTAGGTGTCGCGCCTCGCGCCAACGGGGAGCACACGGCCTGACGTCGGGTCGATGATGCCCAGGCGCGAGTAGCGGTCGTCACCCACCGCGGCAGCGGCAAGACGGGTCCCATCAGGAGACAACCGCAACACACCCCACGTCGCTCGTGGTGCGTCGACGGGAGGCCCGACGACGCGTGCCCTGCGGCTTCCATCGAGCGCCATGCGTTCCACGGCCGACTCGCCGGCAGCATCGATCACGGCGACGTACAGTTCCGCTTCGCCGGCAGCAACCGCCACAGGGACAGCGGGCGCCATGGGCAGTCGGCGGGGAATCGACCCACCGACAGCGACGATGAGACCGCCCGCCGAATCGATGGCCGCGACCACCCTGCCGTCGGGCGAGACGGACGGGCAGGAACCGTCCATGACGCGCTGGGCCTTGCTACCTCCGGCGGCCACGCGCCACACCTCGTCGCCGCCATTCACGGTACGCGTGAAATACACGTACCGCGAATCGGCGGACCAGACCGGACAGGCACCGGCGCCCGGGTCATCACCCGACGCCGGACCGACGTTCACGCTCCGTCCTCCGTCGAGCGAGACGAGCCACAGCCGGCCGTCCGTGACGTGTGCGAGCACTCGTCCGTCCGGCGACAGAGCGTACGGCCCAGCCGCCGACTGCGCGACAACCCTGTCGTCAGAACCCGTGGCGGCGCTGACGTGGATCCGGGCGTCCTTGCGAAAGGCGATTCGCTCCATGGCCGTGACAGGCGCTGGCTGTTGCCCCGCTGACGGCGTTGAGGTCGCGGGTGTCGCCGGGTCCGCCGGGGGCGGGGTCGGTGTCGTCACACCACCCTCGGCAGATGGTGACGTCTCCTGTGCGTGCTCGATGGCCTTCGAACCACCTTGTGAAGGGTCCTTCCTCGCGTTGAGCGCTGTCCAGACGACTCCCGCAGACACCAGCGCCACGACCAGGAGGGCGACGAAGACGAGGACCCCTCTCGTCCAATCGCCTCTGCCTGGAGTCACCCGAACCACCCGTCATCTCCGCATCGCACCGAAGCCGCCGGCCGTCGGCTGGATCCGGCACCGCCGGCCAAGCGCCTACAGCGCCGCGATGAGCGCATCCGCGTACGCCTGCGTGCCCACGGCGCCTTCGGTGCTGCCGGTGTTGGAGCGCTTGATGTCGTAGGTGACGTGCGTGCCCTCGCCGATGACCTTGCGTACGGCGGACAGGATGCGGTCGGCCGCTTCGGTCTCGCCGAGGTGCTTGAGCATGAGCATCGCCGAAAGGATCTCGGCGGTCGGGTTGGCCATGTCCTTGCCGGCGTATTTCGGCGCGCTGCCGTGCACCGGCTCGAAGACCGCGCACTCGGCGCCGATGTTGGCGCCCATCGCGATACCGAGCCCCCCGATCAGCCCCGCCGAGAGATCGGAGACGATGTCGCCGTAGAGGTTCGGCAGCACGAGCACGTCCCACCACTCGGGGTGCAGCACGAGCTGCATGCAGGTGGCGTCGACGATGTAGTCCTCGAACTCGACGCCGGAGTCCTTGTACTCCTCGGCGACCTCGCGAGCGACCTTGAGGAACAGGCCATCGGACATCTTCAGGATGTTGGCCTTGTGGACCGCGGTGACCTTCTTGCGGCCGTTGGCGATGGCGTAGTCGAACGCGAAGCGCACGATGCGCTGGGTGCCGGTGATGCTGATCGGCTTCAGGGACAGGCCCGAGTCGGGGCGGATGACGCCCGCACCGCGATCGGCCACGAACCTGATGAGCTCGGCGGCGTCCTCGCTCCCCTGCTCGAACTCGATGCCCGCGTAGAGGTCCTCGGTGTTCTCACGGACGATGACGAGGTCGATGTCGTCGTAGCGCGCGCCGCTCCCCGGGATCGAGAAGGCGGGACGCAGGCAGGCATAGAGGTCGAGCTCCTTGCGGATGGCCACGTTCACGGAACGGAATCCCGTGCCGACCGGTGTCGTGATCGGGCCCTTGATCGCCACCTTGTTCCTGCGGATCGACTCGAGCGTGGATTCAGGCAGCGGCGTGCCGTAGGTCTCGATGACGTCGGCACCCGCCTCGGCGACCTCCCACTCGATGTCGACACCCGTGGCGTCGACGACACGGCGCATCGCCGTCGTGAGTTCAGGACCGATCCCGTCGCCGGGGATGAGCGTCACCGTATGCTTCGCCATCGGGAGCCACGCCTTTCTTCGAGAATGAGTCGTCACGGACGCCCCCGGTCGAAGAGACGTTCCCGGCCGGGAGCGGGGCGAGAGGGATTGTACCCTAGCGGATGCGGACGAGCGTCCCGTTCGGGACCGTCCGCGCGAACTCGCGGACGTGGGAGTTGAACATCCGCACGCAGCCGTGGCTCGCCATCATACCGATGCTCCACGGCTCGTTGGTCCCGTGTATGTAGTAGCTCGTGCGCACCCATCGCGAACCGCTCTTCTTCAAGAGCGGTCGGCGCAGCACTCCCCACGCACCTCCTGACGGCTGCGGTGCGCCCAGGCGGAACGTGCCTGTCGGTGTCGGCGCCGACGGCATGCCGATCGCGACGGGCCACGAGCGCAGCACCCGTCGGTTCAGCACGTGGTAGACACGCATCGCCCGCTTGTCGACGAGCACGCGTCTACCGGACACAGGCATGTCGCTCACAGTGCCCACGTTGTAGAGACGCAGGCGTCGCGGAACTGACGTGCCCGAGGCGTCGCGAGTGACCACGGCGAGCCACAGCGGACCGTAGGGCAGGTCGATGGAGTCGAGCGCGACGGACCACGACGCCTCGCCGGAGAGCTCGACGGTGTGGACGGGCGTCTCACCGCCCGCGGAGATGACGACCGAGGAGGCGGGTTCGGACGCGCTGACTTCGAACGACAGTCGACGTGGGACGACCCGGCCGCTTGCCAGACTCACCCGCGGAGCCGGGCGTTGGGGCTGCGGCTCTGTGGCGGCGGCCTCAACGCCTTCTGGCGCCGTCGCACAGACCCGCGATGGCGCGCCCAGGAACGCGGCCGTGACGAGCGCTCCGACCGCCCATGCGATGACGGCCGCACGCGCGGTCTGAATCACCGCGCCCTCACGACGATCGACGTCACCTTGTCGGACTTGACGTAGAAGTCCGTGGCCGGCGCCCGGCCCAGTGTGTAGCGTTTGTAGACGGAACCCTCATGTTCCACGAGCGCATCGCCGTAGGCGCGCTTCAGTGCGTCCTTGCCCGACCCGACCCTGATGCCCTTGACGGTCACGTACGAGCCCGAGTTGACGGTGAACTGGAAGACCTTGCGGGTCTTGTCGCCGTACATCTCCAAGGGGTAGCGACCGGAGCTCATCTTACGTCCGAAGCAGTACTTGTAGACGACCCTCCCCGCATAGCTGCGGTCACGGAACGACTTAGTGACCTTGCCGATCCTCGCGGCCGCTACCGAGTCCCGCATCCCCAAGCGGGCCGATGCGACACCCTTGCCCTCGTAGACCCTGACGGCCGCCAGCGCGGTGGACGCCACTGAGGCGACCAGTATGAAGGTGACGGTCGAAACCGCGAGACTCCTTGTGCGAGGATTCCTTGCGCGAGTCATAGACCCTCTCTTCTCACCCGGTCCACGTCAGGCCGTACCTGCGGTGATAGGATACCCGGCATCGAACCGATTCGAACCATGGATGCTCGCGATGACGGAGGCTGCCATAGGGGAACGCGAGACGCCGCGCGGGCATGCGAACATCGGTCCTCGCCGGCTCGTCGTCCGGCTCTTGGCGTGCCTCATCTCGCTTGCGGTCGTCGACGCTGTCGCGGTGCGCGCCGCAGGGCCCGGGCCGCGGATCGACTCCGACTGGCGTGCCCCGGCCGAGCTGCCTTCCGCGGCCCTGCCCGCTGCGATGCGGACCTTGGACCGCACCGGCGCGCCTGACACGCCCGTCGTCGCCTTCACGGGCGCGTCGCCGGCGTGGGGCGACGGCCTCGCGGACGGTTCGCAGACGCTGCCGGCGGTGTGGGCCCGGCTCGCCCGCGACCAGGCCGCCAACCGTGACCGCGAGGCTCCTCGCGTGGTCAACCTCGCCTTCAACGGTCAGCTCGTGGCCGACACCGGCACCATCGCACGCGCGGCCGCCCGGCGCGCCGACGTGGTCTTCGTGCAGGTGACCTACCGTACCTTCAGCCCGAAGGCACGCCAAGGGGCCACGAGGCGCTTCCCCGAGCTGCCGCGCCTGCTCGCAGAACCGGTCAGGCCCGCTGAAGCCGTCGCGACCCACACCCGGCGCACACCCTCCCCCGATGTCACGGGTTCCGTCGACCGCGCACTCAGGCGCGTGTGGCGTCTCTACGACCTCCGTGACACCCTCGCGGCCCGCTTCCTTGGTGCCGCACCGGACGAGCGGCTCCGCCGCGCCTGGGAGGACGCGACCCTCCCTCCTGTGGACGAGGAGCGCTCGCCGGCCGGCACCTTCGAGGACCTGCCTCCCGACGAACAGACGCTGCTCGCCGAGGAGTGGGCGACGGACGCTGACTTCGAGCTCGCGTCGGGCGACACCGAGCTCGCCGCGCTCGATGCGCTCGCCGCCGACCTCGCCGCCGCTGACGCGACTGCCGTCGTCTACCTGGCTCCGGTGAACACCGACGCTCTCGAGGCCTTCGGCTACCTCGACCGGGCGGGCTACGACCGCAATGTCGCCGTGATCCGGCGGGCGGTCGAGCGCCACGGCCTACGCTTCATCGACCTGAACCACGCGCACGCCTGGCGTTCCGCTGACTTCATCGACATCTCGCACACGACCGCCGCGGCCACGGCCACGGCCGCTCGCGTGCTCTGGAACGAGACCTCATCGACCGTGGGCGGCGCCCGATGATCTTCACCGAGCCTGCATACTTCGCGGGCCTCGCGGTGGCCGCGATCGTCTTTCGCTTCCTGCCGAGAAGCGCCAAGCCGTGGTGGCTCTTCGCGACGGGGCTGCTCTTCTACTGGTACTTCTCACCTGCGTTCGTCGGTGTCCTCGCGCTGGAGGTCGCGATCGTCTTCGCGCTCGCCCGCTTGGCCGGTCCCCGGTTCGCGCCCACCACCCGCCGCGTCGCGCTCGGTCTGGGGCTGGCGCTCACGATCGGGCTGCTCGCGACCTACAAGTACGCCGGACTCATCACCGGCGCGCCAACCGCGTCCGCGCTGCCCGGCGTGGAGGACGTTCGCATCCCGCTCGCGATCTCGTTCTTCACCTTCGAGTTCATCCACTACCTCGTGGAGTCGCGGCGAGAGACTCTGCCGCGCCATGGTGTGGGCGACTTCCTCGGATTCGCCTTCTTCGCCCCGACCCTCGTGGCAGGGCCCATCAAGCGCTTCGAGGGCTTCGCCGAGCAGGCCCGCGCGGCACGCGCCACCGCCGACGACGTGAGCGCAGGCGTCACCCGCATACTCATCGGGCTTGCGAAGAAGGTCGTGCTCGCCGACACGCTGTCGCTGTGGATCGGACTGCTCGGCTCGACCGACGCGGTCGACTTCGCGAGCCGAGGCGAGATCATCGTGGCGCTCGTCGCCTACTCGCTCAGGATCTACCTCGACTTCTCGGGCTACAGCGACATCGCGATCGGGTCGGCGCGCCTGTTCGGCATACGGGTGCCGGAGAACTTCGCGTGGCCGTACCTGGCGGGAAGCATCGCGGAGTTCTGGCGCAGGTGGCACATCTCACTCATGCGATGGATCCGCGACTACGTCTACATCCCTCTGGGCGGAAGCCACTGCCCCACGTGGCGCCAGGTCGTGGATCTCTTGGTCGCGTTCGCCGTCTCGGGCCTGTGGCACGGCGCCGAATGGCACTTCGTTGCGTGGGGCCTGTACCACGGCGTCCTCGTGGCGGGACACCGCGTTTGGGCGCGTGAGGTACGGCCTCGCGTGATGCGGGGCGGGCCGACGAGCACGAGCGTGCGACTCGCCGCACAGGCCGCGAGCACGCTCGCGACCTTCGCGCTCGTGACGATAGGGTGGGGGCTGTTCGTCATGCCGCTCGACCGGTTCTGGCTCATGTTGACCCGGCTGACCTTCGGAGGGATGTGACGTGAGCGACCGGTTCCGCGAGACACTCGTCGACATCGCCGTTGGGGTAGGCTGGGCGATGTTGCTCGCCGCGATCGCCTTCTTCGCGTCAGGCGCGAGCGACTTCATCTACATCGACTTCTGAGCGAGGGCGGGTGCGGTCGAAGCGGAACGCTACAGGATCCCCATGCCCATGAGCGATCCCCAGTGGTACGCCACCACGCCCGTGAACAGTGCGAGCGCGATGATCGAAAGGGCCAGCACCGTGCGGTTTCGGCGCCCGTGCCAGATGCTCGCCGTCACGAGCAGCATCGAGCCGATCTTCACGGCGACGGCGAGCAGCGGACTACGCTGGACCGCCGCGTCGAGCACCGGGTTGCCCTCCGCCGCCACGCCCAGCCACAACTCGAACGCGGTGAAGGCGCCGTCAAGAAGCGACAGGAGGTTGAGTGCGACCAGGACGAGCACGAGCAGGCGCGGATGGTCGCGGATGGTGCCCAGCAGCGGGTAGCGCTTGCGGCGGTCGAAACCGCTGCGCCGGTCGATGAAGCGGTATACGCGACGCTTGCGCCGCTTGACGCCACTGCGCCTCTCGACGCCGTCCCAGGTCTCAGCGGACTGTTCAGCAGGTGGGTTCTCTGAAGCCCCGATCGCGAGCCACGCCCCTACTTCTTGCGCCGGCGGGTCTTTGGAGCGCACGCGACGATCTTGGCCGCGCGCTGCTTGAGAAGGCCCTTGCCGCTTTCGGCGTCGAACGCCATGAGGTCCGCGGCGGCGAGCTTGACCGCATCCGACGCGTTGCCGCTGACCAATCGATACAGGCTCGCGAGCATGGCGGGGAACTCGTCGTCACCGTGGTAGCACCGCACGGCCTCGGCGATGAGCGGCCACACGCGGTCCGAGCGATGGGCCGTGGTCGCTCCGTATGCGGCGAGCAGACGGAAGGCCGCCAGGCGCACGACACCCGACTCCTCGTCGTGAAGCGCCGTCTCGGCGCCGGCGAGGGCCTTGTCCACGAGGCGCGCATCGACGCCGACCAGCACCTCGAAGGTGCCGAGGACCTCCCAGCGGGTCTGGGACTCCGGTCGATGCAGCGCATCGGCGAGCTCGGCAGCGAACTCCTTGAGCTGCGCGGGGTCGTGCATCGAGACCTCGTGGACGACACTGGCCGCGAACTGGCGAAGGCGGCGCGACTCTCCAGCCAGTGCGTCCACGACGGCGGCGAGCAGCTTCGGGTCGCCGATCGCACGCGCAGCGACCTCGTCCTTGTCGTCGTCGGCCGTGAAGAGGACTTCTTCCGCCATCGCTTCTCTCTCCCGTTTCGTCACGCGCGCCCGTCCAAGCGCCACGCTACAGGTTGAAGCCGCCGTACTTCTTGAAATGCTCCACCAAACCGCCGTCGGACAAGAGCTGCGCCATGACCGGCGGCAGCGGCGGGAACGGAATCTCTGTACCCTTGGTGAGGTTGCGAACCACGCCCGCCTCCAGATCGACCACGAGGTCGTCGCCATCGTCGATGAGGTCGGTGTCGCACTCGACGACCGGAAGACCGGTGTTGATGGCGTTGCGGTAGAAGATCCGCGCGAAGCTCTTCGCGAGCACCGCCTTCGTGTTGCTGTGGATGAGGACGAGCGGCGCCTGCTCCCGGCTCGAGCCCATCCCGAAGTTCTTGCCCGCGACCAGGAACCCACCGTTCGGCTTCACCTTGTCGTAGTAGTGCGGATCGAGCTCCTCCATGGCGTGGTGCGCCATGGCCTCCATGTCAGCGGACTTGAACTTGTATTTGCCGCTGATGATGTAGTCGGTGTTGATGTCGTCACCGTACTTGAACGCCTTGGCCGAAAGCTCCATGCTGCCGTGACTCCCTGTCATATCCTCGCGCCATCCCGCCTAAGGCGCGTCGTGTCGTCTTGTCGTCGCGCCCGGCTCAGCCGGCGAAGTACTTGCGCGGGTCGGTGATCCTCGCCTCGATGACCGATGCCGCGACAGTCGCGGGACTGCCTAGGTAGATGAACGCGTTGCTGTTGCCCATGCGGCCCTTGAAGTTGCGGTTGGCGGTCGAGATCACGTTCTCGCCGTCGCTCGGCACGCCGTTGTGGGTGCCCACGCACGGTCCGCAGCCCGGCGTCACGAGCGCGGCACCGGCCTCGACGAGCGTCTGGATGTAGCCCGCCGCGATCGCGTCTAGCAGGATCTGGCGCGACGCCGGCGCGACGATGAAACGCACGTCCGGGTGCACACGACGGCCCTTGAGGATGCTCGCGGCGATGGCGAGGTCCTCCAAGCGGCCGTTCGTGCAGGTGCCGAGCACGCCTTCGGCGATCGGGGTGCCTTCCACCTCCTCGATGGGCGAGACGTTGTCGACCGCGTGCGGCTTGGCGACCTGCGGACCGATCGCGCTCGCATCGATCGTGAGCTCCCTCGCGTAAGCCGCATCCGGGTCGGGGTCCTGAGGGTTCGGCGTCTTCTCGCCACGCCCCTCGAACCACTGAAGCGTCTTGGCGTCGGCCTTCATGAGCCCCGCCTTGGCCCCGACCTCGATGGCCATGTTCGAGATGGTCATACGGGCCTCGACGGACAGCTCGTCGATGACCGGCCCGTGGAACTCGATGGCCTCGTACGTGGCGCCATCGACACCGATCTGCCCGGCCAGGTACAGGATGAGGTCCTTGCTGAACACGCCCGGCTGCAGGGCTCCCTCGTAGGTGACCTTCATGGTGTCGGGCACCTTGAACCACAGCTTGCCCGACGCCATGGCGGCGGCGCCGTCAGTCGACCCCACGCCCGTGGAGAAGACGTTGAGCGCTCCGTAGGTGCAGGTGTGGGAGTCGCATCCCACCATGAGGTCGCCGGGAACGACGTGCCCCTTCTCAGGGATGAGCTGGTGGCACACGCCCTCTCCCACGTCGTAGACGGTGCAGCCGGTCTGCTTGCCGAACTCCCGCATCATCGTGTGCAGCGCGCTCACGCCCTCGAGCGGGGACGGGGAACTGTGGTCCATGACCACGGCGACCTTCTCCGGGTCGAACACTTCTGTCACGCCCATGTTGGCGAGCGCGCGTATCGCGAGCGGCGTGGTCCCGTCCTGGCCCATCACGAAGTCGACATCGGCCACGACGATGTCGCCGGCGCGGGCGTCGGTACCGGAGTGGTTGCTGAAGATCTTCTCGGCGATGGTCTTACCGGGCAGCGGAATCACTCTCCTTCTGGATCAGGTGTGCGTCGCAAGACGTGGGGCCATCGGGTCGCGTACACACAGCGCCTACGCATCAGCTTCATGCCCCTCGCCCATGCCGATGAACTCTCGGTACAGCTCCACGAGCTCTTTGTCGAACAGCGGTCTCTTGAGCTCGATGGCCTTTGAGCGGACGTGCGGGAGCAACGCGGTCGCGTGCTCTCGCGACAGGGGGATGCCGTACTCGGCGAACTTCATCTCGAGCGTGCGGCTTCCAGAGTGTTTGCCCACGACGATCTGGCGCTGGCCGCCCACCTCGTCAGGGCTGAACACCTCGTAGGTCTTCGGGTTCTTGATGACCCCGTCGGCGTGGATGCCGCTCTCGTGAGCGAACATGTTGCTGCCCACGACGGGCTTCCAAGCCGGGATCTGGCGCCCCGCGGCGGCCATCACGTAGTCGACGATCTCGGTGAAACGGGTCGTGTCCACGTTGAGGTCGAGGCCCTCGAGGTACTTCAAGGCCATGACCACCTCTTCGTAAGCGGCGTTGCCGGCACGCTCACCAAGGCCGCCGACGGTGACGTTGACCCACGTCGCACCGGCGTGGATGCCCGCGATCGCGTTGGCGACCGCCATGCCGAAATCGTTATGCGTGTGCATCTCGATCTCGAGCCCGGTGTGCTCGATGAGCTCACGGATGACCTTGTAGGTCCGGAACGGCTCCATGATGCCGATCGTGTCGCAGAAGCGAAGGCGGTCGGCGCCCTCGGCTTTGGCCGCCTCGGCGTACTGGAGCAGGAAGTCGAATGATGTGCGGCTCGCGTCCTCGGCGTTGACCGAGACGTACACGCCGTGGCTCTTGGCGAAGGCCACCGCTTCGCGGATCGAGTCGAGGACCCACGCGCGGTCCTTCATGAGCTTCGTCTCGATGTGTATGTCGCTCGTGGCGAGCGAGATGGCCACGGCGTCGACCCCACAGTCGATCGAGGTCTTGATGTCGGCGACGTTGGCGCGATTCCAGCCGAGCACGCTGGCCTTGAGCCCCAGATGCGCGATCTCCTCGATCACGTCGCGCTCATCGCCGCCCATGACGGGGATGCCCGCCTCGATCTGGTCGATGCCGATCTCGTCGAGCATGCGTGCGATGGTCACCTTCTCTGTGTTGCTGAACACGACGCCGGCGGTCTGCTCGCCGTCGCGCAGCGTGGTGTCGTCAAGCTTGACGCGGGCGGCGCCGAGCTTGCTCTCCACCGGCATCTCCCAGATCTTCGTGGTCTCCACGCGGTCGTGCCTCCGGGTCGGGCCTGAACCGCGAACTAGACGCGGCTCATGGGTGGGTACGGAACGGGACCTGCCGACGACGCGCTGTGGCTGAACTGATCCAGCGGCCGAAACGGCGGAAGCCGCATTATAACGCAGAGCGCAAGCCCGACACGCGAGAATCGAAAGGGGCGCCTCGATGCGAAGCGCCCCTTTCTCGCCGACTGTGTGCACATCGTGCCGCGCCCCTCCCGGCAATCTCGTCTGCCGACCGGAAACCGGTCAACCGTCAACCGCATCACTCATCCGCCCACGGCGGTACGAGATGGACTGCGCGTCGCAGCATCGCCCGGTGCGTGTGCGCCTCGGGGTCGAGCGTGAGGAGGTGCGCCCAGAAGCGCGGCGAGTGGTCCAGAACGCTCAGGTGTGCGAGTTCGTGCGCGATGAGACCATCCAGCGCCTCCGGCGGCAGGAACAGTGCGTTGTGCGAGATGGCGATCGTGCCATGCGCGGAACAGCTGCCCCACCGGGTCCTCGCCCGCATGACGCGCACCCGACTCGGCGAAAGGCCGTGTGCCTCGGCCAGAGCCCACACGCGCGGGACGAGCGCACGTCGGGCCTCGCGAGCGAGCCACCGTCGGAGCGCTTGCAGCCGGGCGGTGGCGTCGTCGAGCCCCGTGACCACAAGCTGACCCGCCCGCTCACGTGCCACGGGGGTACCGGGACCGCAGACGTAGGACACCTCGAGCAGTCGATCGCAGGCCCGAAGGTCAACGACGTCGGGCAGCAGCGCCTCCGGTCCCGCCGCATGGACGGCGCGTCGCTCCGCTACCTGCGCCAGCGCGCGCAGCGCCCACTCGCGCTTCGATGCCACCACCGCGTCGGCGTCACCCCTCCAGCCGCGCGGCACGACGACCACGAGCCCGTCGCGCGCGGTCACGGTGAGCCGAACATGGCGCGCACGCGAGCTCACGCGGACCGTGTAGGGCGGGAGTGCGGCGCTCATGCCCGGCGGACCGTCCAGCACCGGTGAGGAGGCGGCGTGCGGTCGAAGTCCTTGGGTGTGGTCCTGCGTGTCACGTCGCGCACGAGCAGTCCCGCGTCCGCGAGCGCAGCCTCGTCGAGCGCGAACCGCCGGCGGTTGCACGAGAAGATGAGCGTCCCGTCGTCCTCGAGCAGCCCGGCGACTCCGGTGAGCAACTCCACGTGGTCGCGCTGCACGTCCCACGTGCCGTCCATGCGCTTGGAATTCGAGAACGTGGGAGGGTCGCAGAAGATGAGACCGTAGCGCTCCCCGCGCTCCCCGGCCTCGCGGACCCAGCTCAGGACATCGGCCCGAAGGAGCTCTTGAGGCCCGCCGTCGAACCCGTTCAGCGCGAGATTGCGCCGCGCCCAGTCCAGATAGGTCTGCGAGAGGTCCACAGTGGTCGTGCTGGCCGCGCCTCCGGCCGCCGCGTAGACGGTCATGCTGCCCGTGTACGCGAACAGGTTGAGGAAGCGCACGCCTTGGGCGACTTCGCGGACCCAGGCCCTGGTCTCACGATGGTCGAGGAACAGCCCCGTGTCGAGATAGTCCGACAGGTTGACCTCGAAGAGCAGACCGCCCTCGGCGACGACCGCGGTCACGCCGGCTTCCGATGTCCGTCCATACTGTGCGCTCCCACGCTGCCGCTCGCGGCGCTTCACGAACACGTCGCCCGCAGCCACGCCGAGGACCTCAGAAGCGACCGCGGCCGCGGTCCGGAGCCGTTCGGACGCCTTGAGCGCGTCGACACCCGGCGGCGGCGCGTACTCGGCCAAGTGGACCCATGTCCGGCCCTCATCAGGACCTGCACCCCGGTAGACGTCGATCGCGACATTGTAGTCGGGCAGGTCGGCGTCGTAGACGCGGTAGCAGCTGACACCGGTGCGGCGTGCCCACGTGCCATGATGCCTGGCCATCTTGCGAAGCCTGTTCGCGAACGCCTCGGCTCCGGGGTCCATGCGCCGCTTCGGCTCTTCGCCTGGCGCGAACCCGTCGAACACGTGGACCTTGGCCGGGATGCGGCCGTTGTACACCTCGCGGACACGGCTGGCGCGCTGGCCCAACCCTCGCTCGAGCGCGCCGTCGCTCGTGATCACCGCCAGCTCCCAGCCCGTGAAGCGCTCCCGCATGGCGCGCGAGAGGTCCGCGTAGAGCGCCGGCAGGTCCCATCGGTCAAGCAGCCGCTCGCCATAGGGCGGGTTGCACGCGACCAGGCCCGGCTCTGCCCCCTCGGGCGGACCGGCCTCGGCGAGCGCACGAGACTCAACCTCGACGACGCCATCGAGACCAGCGCGCATGACGCTGGCCCGGGCGAGGTCGACAGCCCGCGCATCGCCGTCGGACGCGAGGATTCGAGGAATCGCCGCACGCCCCGCCTCGGCCCGGGCGTCGGCTTCATCGAGCAGAGCGGCCCATGCCTCCGCGTCGTGTCCGAGCCAACCATCGAATCCCCAGCGCGAGCGCAGGATGCCCGGCGCGACGTCGCCGGCGATCCACGCCGCCTCGATGGCGAGCGTGCCCGAGCCGCACATCGGGTCGGAGAACGCGCCGCCTCTGGCCGCGATCTCCCGCCAACCGGCGAACTCGAGCACCGCTGCCGCCAGTGTCTCCTTGATGGGCGCTGTGACCTGGACGCCCGGCTCGCGGTACCCACGCCGGTGAAGGGGCTCGCCGGCTAGGTCGATAGAGAGGCGGGCCCTGTCACCGCCGACGACCACGTTGATGCGCAGGTCCGGCTCCGCGGTGTCGACGCTCGGTCGCCGGCCGAAGCGCTCGCGCATCCTGTCCACCACCGCGTCCTTGACACGCACGGCGGTGAACTGGGTGTTTCGGAGAACGGCATTGGTGCCCACCGCGTCCACTGCGATGGTGCCGTCGGGACCCACGTGGTCCTCCCACGGCACGCTCCGGGCCCCCTCGTAGAGCGCATCGACCGAGGCGGCGTCGAGGTCTCCGAGCGACAGGAGAACCCGCGACGCGACTCGCGACCACAAGAGGGCCTTGTACACGTCACGTAGGTCGCCCGCGAACAGGACACCCGAGCGCTGCGGCCTGACACCCCGCAGCCGCAGCCGCCTCAGCTCATCGGCCAGCAGTGGTGCAAGTCCCCGGGCGCACGGTGCGAAGAACGTGAACCGGGCGCTTGCGGACCCGTCGTCCGAATCGACTCCCGAGCGCTCGCTCACTCGCCTGACGCCGTCCCGATCTTGCCGCGCTCGCTGACGAGCATGCAGCGATACGGCGCGAAACCCTTCTCGGACCAGAAGCCCGACACGCCCCAGCTCACCTCGTTGCGGACCGCGCCCCGCTGTCCGGACGACTGGTGGTAGGCCACATAACGCGTCCGCGCCGCATCGACCCATCCCGCGAAGATGACAGCGTGACCGTACGCCACACGCTTGCCGTCGATGACGAGGTTGTTAGGCCGCAGGATGACATCACCGGGCAGCAGCTCGTCCTTGGTGATGCGACGCATGACGTCGTCGAGCGTGGCCGTCGACAGCGACAGGGGGCGTCCGGCCCGATCGGTGAGACCCAGACTCATCGACACGAACCCTGAGCAGTCTGTCCGGTACCCGAACCGGGACGGATTGGCGATGTTGGTCGCCACGAGCGAACCGTCCACCAACGCGAAGCGTGACTGGCTGTATGGCGTCTTCGCCGCGATCCAGCGTTCGCCCCGCGCGAGCACCTCGGCACGGGTGATGGCTGAGGCCGCATGCGGCCATGCGCACAGCGCCACGAGGCACATGAAGCACAGGACGAGAAGGCGAAGCGCTGTCGCGTGATGCGATGTGCCGCGGTGTGACATGACCACCTGCTACGACTCGAGTGCGGCGAAAACGGCCGCACCAGTATAGCACCGGGCCCTACCTGGCGAAGCCCTCCACCACGTACGTCCCGCTCTTCGGGTCGCGCCTGAGCGTGATGAACCCGAGGGACTGCGCGTCCTCGAGCAGCTGCGTGAATGACTTGTAGCCGTACGCGGACTCGGCGAACGACGGCTGCTTGCGCTTGATGGTGTCTTTGACGAGCGAGGAGTGCATGACCTCGACGTTCTCGCGCTGGAGAGCTTCGATGGTCTCGAAGAGCAGCTTGAACGCCGGGCGCTTCTTGCGCGCAATGGTCTCGCCTATCGCAGGCGCGCCCGTGGAAGCGCCGATGTCCTCGTAGTAGATGAACTCATCACAGTTGCTCGCCAGCAGGTCACTCGTGGAGTCTTTGAGGCCGACACCGATGACCGCCTTGCCGTTCTCCTTGAGCTTGTTCACGAGCGGCGTGAAGTCCGAGTCGCCGGACACGATCACGAACGTGTCGATGTGCTCCTTGGCGTAGCTGAGCTCCATCGCGTCGACGACAAGGCGGATGTCGGCCGAGTTCTTGCCGGTCATGCCACGCTCGGGGATCTCGGTGAGCTCGATGCCCAGCTCATGCAGAGGCGTCACGTAATCGGCGAAGCGGCTCCAGTCCGAGTAGGCGCGCTTCGCGACGATCTTGCCCTTCTCCACGAGCCTCTCGAGGATGCGCTTCATGTCGAGTGTCTCGGCCTTGCGTCGAGCGGTCCGGCCGCGAGCGCCCCGCGGCTCAAGGCCGAGCGCGAGGTTCTCGAAATCGATGAAGACAGCCAGCGAATGCGCATCGTCAGACATGCGAGCCCCCCGATTCTCAAGCGACGTCCCGCGTTGATGATGACACATGCGGGGTACAGTCGCCTAAAAGGGGAAAGGGGACGGAGTGTCCATCGAACATCTTGTCGGGCTTTCGCGTCGCAGCGTGAAACTCGCCCTCCGGCGCACACGGCTTCTCGTCTGGGCCACGGTCCTCGCCGTCGTCTGCGCAGTTGGGTCCGTGACGCCCGCCGTCGCGGCCGAGCAACACACCGTGTGGACGAAGCGCGTCTCAGGCGTGACGTCAGACCTCACCTCAGCGTGCTTCATCGACACGAAGAACATCTGGGCCGTCGGGCGTCACCAGACCGTGATCCACTCGACGGACGGTGGCATCACGTGGACATCGGTCGAGACACCCGTGATCGCCGAACCGCCGGCGGTCGTGCACTTCGACGGAGTCGACTTCGCGAATGACAAGGTGGGCTGGATCGTCGGCTGGATCGAGACCCCGCGACAACCCACGGGCAAGCGCTACGCAGCGGTGATCCTCAAGACCACCGACGGCGGAGCCACGTGGACCCGGCAGACCCATCCTGACGGCGTCGACCGCTGGATGAGCGAGGTGGTCGCCTTCGACACGATGCACGCATACGCGGTGAGCGGCGTGGACACCTCGTACGGCTCAACAGGCAAGAACATGATCTATACGGACGACGGCGGAGCGACCTGGCAGGTCGAGGCGTACGCGCCCGCCGGTAACCTCTTCGGTTTCTGGGGATGGCGGCCGAACGATTTCGTCCGCCAGTACGTGGCCGTGGGGTTCCCGAACATAGCCGCTGACAACTTCGAGGTCGGTCTTGCCTGGGAGACAGCCAACCCGCTCAGCGCGTACCCGCAGGCCCTGCTTCTCGCAATCGACGAGGGCACCACGTGGTCGAATACGACGGGTGAGCGCACCTTCATCGCCGTCGGTGACACCGCGCCAAGCGCGGAATCGACGGGAGTCATCCTGCGCGCCACCGATCTCATGGATGCGGACTGGGAGCTGATTCCTGCGCCGACGCCGGCCCGACTGCGCTCGGTCTCGTCGGCGAACCTGCACGGTGACTGGTGGATCGTGGGCATCGGCGGCACCGTCTTCCACTCTCACGGCGGCACCGCATGGACGACACAGGCGAACCCCGCGGGGACCGCCGACATCTGGGACGTGGACGTCTCCGCGATCGACGGCAAGCAAATCGGTACGACTGGTGACCGCTACCGCGGGGACGACTACTTGGTGGCAGTGGGCACTGGCGGGCTCGTGATGACCGGCGAGCGACCGCGGGTGACCCTGTCCACGCCGGTCACGCCTGCGACCGTGCGCAAGAAGGTGGCTTTCGCCGTGACCGGAAGCGTCACACCGGCACACTCCGGTGCAACCACCCCGCTGGACTTCGAGTACTACGTACCGGCTCAGCGCAGGTGGGTACGGGCGGGCCGAGTCCTGGCGAAGAACACACACAGTGCCTCTCGCACAACGTACCGCGCGAGTTTCAAGCCACAGGTCGTCGGCCGCTGGCGGGTCTGCGCCGTCCACTTCGAACACTACGAGCATCGCTTCGCGAGAAGCCCCTATCGCTACTTCACCGTCAAGTGAGCGGCGGTTCGACCCCGACGAAGCACCCCGACGCGAAGGGCACTGACATGACCGAGACTCCAACCCTGACCGTGTACTGCCGGACCTGGTGCCCGGACTGTCACCGCGCCAAGGACTGGCTCGACGAGCGGGGAGTGCCCTACCTCGAGATCGACGTCGACCAAGACGCCGAGGCGCGGTCGTTCGCCGAGTCCCTCAATGAGGGCCGGCTGCACACGCCCACGTTCGTCTGCGACGCCGGGACGTGCGTCGACTTCCGGCCCGATCGGCTCTGCGAGCTGTTGGGTCTGGAGCAGTAGGGCCGCTCAGACGGACGCGGTGACGCCGGCGGCCTCTCGCTCGGCGGCGTCCGCGTACAGCAGCCAGATCGCCTGCGTCCCGAGCTCGCCGCCTCCGCCCGCGAGCAGCTCGGCATAGAGCAGTTCGGCCAACTCGAGACCCGGCAGCCTGAGGCCAGCTGCGCGGGCTTCGTCGAGCGCGATGCGCAGGTCCTTGACGAAGTGCTTGACGAAAAAGCCGGGAGCGAAGTCGCCGTTCAGCACGCGCGGGCCGTAGTTGTGCAGGCTCCACGACTGCGCACTGCCTCCGGAGAGCGTCTCGATGACCCGGGCGCGATCGAGCCCTGTGGCCTGCGCGTAGGCGAGACACTCCGCCATACCGAACATCGACGCTGCGATCGCGATCTGGTTGGCCATCTTGCAGTGCTGACCGGCGCCGGGCCCGCCGTGAAACGCTATCGTGCGCCCCATCGCCTCGAACAGGGGCCGGGCACGCTTGAAGGCGTCCTCATCCCCTCCGGCCATGATCGTGAGCGTCGCGTCGCGTGCGCCCACGTCGCCACCCGATACGGGCGCGTCGAGGACGGCGACCCCCCGAGCGGCACCGGCTGCGGCCACGCGCACCGCGAGCGCCGGCGACGATGTGGTCATGTCGATGAGCAACGCGCCGGGGGCCGCGCACTCCACGATGCCGCCCGGCTCCAGATACACCTCTTCGACGTCGCTCGGAAAGCCCACCATCGTGATGACAGCATCCGCGCCCGTGGCCGCCTCGCCGGGTGAATCGCACCACTGCGCGCCGCGCGCTATCAAAGGCTCGGCCTTCGAGCGGGTACGGTTGTGCACCCTGAGCTTGAAACCGGCATCCATCAGGTGGCCCGCCATCGCCGCCCCCATGACCCCGGTGCCGACGAAGCCCACCGTGCGCATAGCGAGGTCACTCATGCACCCCCTCCTTTCGTGATGTCGGCATCTCGCGCCCGCGCCGCACAAGGTCCACCCGCGTATAGGCGACGCGAAAGCCCGCACGTTCCTGGTTGCGCTGCGAGAGCGACCCCGGAGCCGCCTCACTCACCGCGATGTCACAGCCGGCCTCAGCGCCGATACGCAGCCGGTGGCGCTGGAGCGACTGCTGGACCCCACGGCCGCGGAAGAGCGGCAGCGTCGTGTCCGCCGACAACCAAGCCACGCCGTCGTCGATTCCGAGCTCGCCGGTTCCTGCAGCATTGCCATCCACCATGGCGAGAAACAGCCGGGCCTGTGGCCGGGACGCCACGACCACGGCGAGGTCGAGCTGCTCGGAAAGCGGCGGCAGCGGGTCTGAGAAGCCGGTCGCCGCGACAAGCGCCCACGTCTGCCGCTCCTCCTCGGTCCTCGCCTCGACGATCTCTATGCCTTCGGCAGCAGGAGCGAAGACGTCCGCCTCCTCGAAGCGGCGGACGAGCACGTTCTCGAAACCGTCGACCACCCACCCGCGTGACGACAACGTCCGCGTCAGACTCGGGTCAGCCAAAGGACACACGCTGGCGACGGCGGGAGAGTCGCGCTCCTCGAAGAAGCGCTCGACCGCTTCCATGTCCGCGGAGGTGACCGCGCCGGAGAAACCGAGGCCGACAGCGCCGTTCACCGGCGAGCGGGCGGCGAGATACCCCGCCACACCGCCCGCGACGTCGAGCGTCCCCGCATCACACGCGAGGTCGAGAGCGCGCGCCGTCGCGACGAACCGCCGCATCTCCGCCGCGGCCAGCGCCTCGAGACGCGCGGCGAGCTCGCGGCCGGCGTGAAGGACCGTCACTGTGTGAACAACCCTATCCGATACCAATAGGGCACCGCACCGTTGCCGGAGTCGGTCGACAGGACCCTGAGGTGGTAGGTGGTTCCGCTCAGGTTGTTCCACGTCCACAGCTTGTAGACGGCCCCACCCGACGCGGTCTCCCCCAGCTTGGTCCCGCCGGCGTCGTAGAGCTCCATCTCGACCGCTCGGTTCGCGAAGAAGCCGGTGAACAGCGCGATCGCGTGGGGGCCATCGTTGAGCGCGGTGATCGAGTACCAGTCCTCGTCGACGTTACCGACCGGGTTGAAGATGTTGTGCAGCTCGCTGCGCTGCATGCAGAGTTCGTAGCGATATGTGTCATCCGACGCATACCGGGATGAGCTGAAGCCCGTGCTCACCGGCAGCGGACGCGCACCCGCCCGAGTATCGTCAGCGTCCTCGTACGAGTCGCCCGCCGTGGGCTTGGGAAAGCCTGTCGAGACCCGCACCAAGTAGCGCTTGCCCGCGGCGCCACTCGTCTTCTGATAGGGCCGGAACCGGATGTAGACGGTCGTCGAGGCGGGCGCCACGAAGTCGTACGTCTCGGCCACATCGTCGCCCAGGTAGCTCTCGCTCTTGATCGGGACGTACTTCGTTCCCGACTTGCGAAACACCTGCACGCGCACCCATGCATCACGGCTCTTGATCGCGGACGAGTAGACCTTGACGGAGTACTCCTTCCACGCCGTGGCCTTGAACTTGATCCAGTCCTGATCGGTCGCCGAGGTGAAGGTGTGGACGCGTGCGTTGGCGTTCACGACGTCGGCGAACAGCGTCGTCTGTTTCGCCGCAGCCGCGGAGTTGTCAGGTTCGTACGCGTCCGCGGCAGCGAAAGCGCTCGCGGGCGCGGCGAACATCAACACCGCGACGAGCCCACCGGCCAACCGCAGTACCAGTGAGACGGACCTCGTTCCTACCATTTGTGACCCCCAGATATGACGGTGACGGATGATGCACCCCATGGGGCATCACGCCAGCTTCTCGAGCACCCATGCCAGGTTCTCGCCCAGCCTACGCATCGTCGCCATACCCTCCTCGTCCTCAGCGACAGCGCCCTTCGGGCCGCCCACGCCCAGGTTCCAGTAGCTGGAGCCCACCACGACCATCTCTCCGATGAGGAAGAAGTGGTTGATGGTGTCGAAGGCATGGATGGCCCCGCCACGCCGCACCGCGACGACCGCCGCGCCCGGCTTTCGCGCCAGCAGGTTGCCATTGCCGCGCGACACGTAGCCCGTGCGGTCGATGAGCGCCTTCATCTCCGCGGTGACGTCCGCGAAGTAGGTCGGACTGCCCAGCACGATCGCGTCGGCCCCGAACAGCGCCTCGATGACCGCGTTCCCATCGTCACAGCGGCCGTGGCACTGGCCGTCGGCCTTCTCGCGGCACACTCCGCAGGCGGTGCAGCCACGCACGTCCTTGCCCGCCAGCTCGATGAGCTCACACTCATGGCCGGCCGCGCGAAGTGGCTCGAACACGGCCTCGATGAGCGCGGCGGTGTTGCCCTGACGGCGAGCCGACCCGTTGACTCCGACGACCTTCATGACCCCTCCGCTTCCTTCAAGCTAGATGCCTTCATCGCCCCCACCGCGGCGCGCCAGAACGCCCGGTCGGCCACGAGCAGCGCCGCTCCGACGCCCACATAGAGCGCACCGAGTATCCCTGCCCCGACGACCCCGGGGCGCACGAACGTGTTGCGTATCGCGATACCGCCACCCATCATCACCGCCACGAACAGCCACGATCTCCACGAGAAGAAGCCGAAGATGCACGCATGGCCCCTTTTGCGGATGCGCTCGATCGCTTTGGCAGCGACGCGGTCGAGCACGTAGCGGGTCTTGGGTACGGCGATCAACACCGCAAGCGAAGCTCCGAGCAGCCACGCGTGCCACGAACGGTCGTGCACGTAGACGACACCGCGGACGAGCAGGATACCGGCACCCACCGCCCAGACGACGGCGGCTGCGAACAGCTGGACCCGGACACCGGCCCGGGGCGTGAGGCGATCGAGGACCCGTGGCGAGACGGCGTCCGGACGAACGGGCATGTAAGTCCTTTCAGGGCTTGGGTATCGCGGTCCCCACTGTACACGAAGGAGATCGCCTGAGGCGCCCCGGGTAAGCGCGGATTCGCCCATGTTATGCAGTACGGAATATCATCTATGCATTCATTCGCCATGTGCGGACGCCGACGGAAGGAGCCGCATGGTCCCGGACGAGAGCAAACCGACTCGACCTCGCCGCCTCATCGTGATGGGGGCCGCCGGCCGGGACTTCCACAACCATCTCGTGACGCTGCGGGACGATCCCCTCGTCGAGGTCGTCGCCTTCACGGCCACGCAGATTCCCGGCATCGATGATCGGACCTTCCCGGCCGCGCTCGCAGGCGCTCGCTACCCAACCGGAATTCCGATTCACCCCGAACGCGACCTGCCGAAGCTGATCAGAGACCTCGAAGCCGACGAGGTCGTCTTCGCGTATTCCGATATCGCCCACGATGACGTGATGCACAAAGCATCACTCGTGTTGGCATGTGGTGCCGACTTCCGGGTCATCGGACCTGACGCGAGCATGCTGCGGTCGATAAGGCCGGTGATCAGCGTGTGCGCGGTGAGGACGGGCGTGGGCAAGTCGGGCATCACACGACGCCTGTTCGAACGCCTGAGAAGTCGGGGGCTCGCGGCCGTGGCTGTTCGTCATCCCATGCCGTACCGTGACCTCACGACGATGGCGGTCGAACGCTACGCCTCGACGGCGGACCTGGACCGCCTCGGTATCACCATCGAGGAACGTGAGGAGTACGAACACCTCGTGGATGTCGGCGCGGTGGTGATGGCCGGCGTCGACTATGAGGCGATTCTGCGCCAAGCCGAGGAGGAGGCCGACGTCATCGTCTGGGACGGCGGCAACAACGACTGGCCGTTCTTCAGAAGCGATCTGGAGATCGTGGCCCTCGATCCGCATCGCCCTGGCCACGAACGCGGCTACTTCCCCGGAGAGGTGAACCTGCTGCGCGCTGACGTACTCGTCATCAACAAGGTCAACACCGCAGAGCCTGAGGCCGTGAACCGCCTCAAGGACAGCGTGCGCGAGCACAACCCGGGAGCGAGACTGATACTCACCGCCTCAGAGATCACCGTGACCGAACCGGAATCGCTCGCTGGCAGGAAGGTGCTCGCGATCGAGGACGGGCCGACGGTCACGCACGGGGGGATGGCCTACGGCGCCGCAGCACTCGCGGCACGCGCAGCGGGCGTGGCGGAACTGGTCGACGCGACACCATACGCTGTCGGCTCGCTCCGCGAGACGTTCGCCGCGTATCCCCACTTGACCGAGGTCCTGCCGGCGATGGGGTACTCCTCAGCGCAGTTGGCCGACCTCGAGGCGACCATCGCTGCGACGCCCTGCGACGTCGTCGCGGTCGGCACGCCCATCGACCTGGCGCGCCTCATCCGCATCGACAAGCCCGCCGTGCGCGTGACCTACCGGGTCACCGACGCCGGCGAGGACAGTTTGGACTCTGTGGTCGACGACTTCATCGCGGCCCACGGACTGGCGGGGCGTGACGCGAGATGAGGCCGGTGCGCGATGCGGTGGTGGCGCTGGGAGGCAACGCCATCGCCCGGTTCGGTGACGACGGGACCGTCGAGGCCCAGCTCCGACGCGCCACCGAAGCGATGCGCGCCGTCGCCGACCTCATCGAGAACGGCGTACGGGTCGTGCTGACGCACGGTAACGGCCCCGTGATAGGCGCGACCGTGTCGGGCGCGGAGGCGGCCGACGGCTACGTCCCGACGATGCCGCTGTTCATCGCAGGCGCCGACTCGGAAGGCGGCATCGGCCTGATGCTTCAGCAGGCCCTCGGCAACGAGCTTGCGGCCCGCGGCCTGCGCACCACCGTCGCCACCGTGGTCACCCAGGTCGTGGTCGACCCCGGCGACATGGCCTTCGACAACCCGACGAAACCCATCGGGGGCTACAGAGACGCCGCCGAAGCGCGCCGTCTGGCCAGCGAGTCGGGGTGGGTGATGAGGGAGGAGCCGGGTCGGGGTTGGCGCAGGTGTGTCGCATCCCCGTCACCCAAGCGTATCGTCGAGCTCGAAGCGGTGACCGCCTTGCGTGACGCCGGCATCGTGCCCATCGCGGCGGGCGGCGGAGGTGTACCGGTCGTGGAGCGGCCCGACGGGACGCTCGCGGGAGTTGACGCCGTGATCGACAAGGACTGGACGGGCGCGCTACTGGCGCGTGACCTCGGAGCCGACTCGCTCGTGACCCTCATGGAGCAGGATGCGCTCTACGAGGACTTCGGGTCCCCGCGAGCAAGGCCCATCCCGAGACTGACGGCGGCAGAAGCCGAAGGTCTCGTTCCAACTCTGCCCGCCGGCTCCGTCGGCCCGAAGGTCGCCGCCGCGTCGTGGTTCGCGAGACACGGAGGTCGGTCCATCATATGCCGAGCCGAGGATCTCACGGCCGCGCTGCACGGACGGTCGGGGACATGGATCGAAGCGGACGACGACGAGGACCCGCACGCCCCCTGACACGCTGTGACCGCGGTCACATGCACCGAGTCGAGAACGCTCAACCGTTCCCCGTGCACCCCCGATATCCGTGGTACCTCACTGACACTCGCGTACTCGGACCGGGAGCCACGGACGTGCTGACCGCAACCTCAGGACTCACGCAGATCCGCGAGCATTACGACGGCGAAGCCCGGGAGATGCTCCGCGTCGTACTGAACTCGACATCCGCCGCCGAGGCCAACCTGGCGTTGGAGGTCCTCAAGCCCTCGGTGCCGGAGAAGGCCCTCGTGTGTGCCTGCAACCTTCGAGAGATCATCCGCGCTCTTCCCTCGTCGCCGTTCGCCATGAGGGTCGACGAGTCGGTCCTCGCACGGGCCGCAGGTCTCGAACGACACATGGCTACCCTTGAGAAGACGCTTCCCGATCGCACCGAGCTCATCGTGACCACCGCCGGCAACCTCGTCCTCGACATCATCGTCCGCTATGAGGGCGAGAAGCTCTTCTGGAATCCCATCCCCGTGACCGACGACTACATCAGCGTCGGCGTCCTGGACCGGCTCATCGAGAGCGATCACCTGCTCGACGCGATCATCGACCTCGCGCAGTGCATGGGCGTGGTCCTGAACCCGAAGTTCTACCTGTCCCTTGAGGATTGGCACCTGGAGTACGCCGCCGACGTCTTCGACGGCCTTGGAGGTCTGTTCTAGCCATATCCGTGAGACCCGCGACCGGGCGATTCACGCCATCGAAACGCCCCAGCTCACCCAAGCCTCGCAGCAGGCCCGGTCGCGGGAGCACTCACATGTCGGCACCCAGGTCCTTGGCGCTCACGATGCGGCACCCGGCTGACCGCATCTCATCGATCGCGGCCGCACCGTCACCCGGACGCAGGTCCACGGCGCGTACCCCGTCCGCCACCACGCTCACCCTGAAGCCAAGCGCACGCGCGTCAAGCGCGGTGTACTTGACGCAGTAGTCGGTCGCCAACCCCACCAGCGTCACGTCATCGACCCCGAGCGATCGCAGCGCTTCGGCAAGACCGGTGTCGCGCAGGTGACCGTTGTCGAAGAACCCACTGTACGAATCGATGGCGCGGTCGCTTCCCTTGCGGACCACGAGGTCGATCGCCGCCACGTCCAACCCGGAATGGAACGAGGCCCCCGGTGTGTTCTGTACGCAGTGGTCGGGCCACAGGACCTGCGTGATGCCATCGAGCTCGATGGTCTCGCCGGACACGCGACCCTCGTGATTGGACGCGAACGACGCGTGGTCCGCAGGGTGCCAGTCCTGCGTCGCGACCACGATCTCGAACACGCGAGCGAGTGCGTTCGCGACCTCGACCACCTCATCTCCGTCTGGCACGGGCAAAGACCCGAACGGCATGAAGTCGTTCTGGATGTCGACGAGTACGAGTGCGTTCACCGCCTACTCCTTCGGCTCACAGATGCTCGCGGCCTCGGCCTCAGCGAGCGCCTCGGCGCTCGGACCCGCCTCGGATGGCGCGATGCCGCGCGCTTTGAGCACGAGCGCCGTCCGCAGGTCATGCAACCCGCGCTCAAGCCCCACTGGGTACACGTGCGGGTTCAGGAAACGACGCACCGTGGGATCCAGTTCCTCCACGCCGGCGATGGCGCGCTCGCGTATCGAGACGAGCGAGGGCTTCTCGTAGACGAGTCGGCCCTCGACGAAGACCGGCACGAGCAGGTCCTCGAAGGTCTGGTCCTCTGAGAAGCGCTTCCTGCGCGTGGGGTCGGCCGGGTCGACCATGGTCGCACACGGACCGGGGTCGTGGTGGATGTCGTAGACCATGTCGCCTGCCAGCGTGCCGTCCGGGCGCCGGTAGCGCCGTACGCCCGGCACCCCCGGCGTCGTCACCTTCGTGGTCTGCTCAGACACCTTGATGCGCGGCAGCCAGCGCTCTTCACCGGGACGCCGTATCGCGGACAGTTTATACACGCCACCGAGTGCCGGCTGGTCCCACGCCGTGGCGAGCTTGGTACCCACTCCCCAGATGTCGACGGCGGCGCCTTGGTCCTTGAGCGAGGCGATGAGGTGCTCGTCGAGCTCGTTGCTCGCAACCACCTTGACGTCGTTGAGGCCCGCTTCATCGAGCATCTCGCGAGCCCGGCGGGAGAGCCACGCGAGGTCGCCGGAATCGATGCGCACCCCCAACAGTCTCTGGCCACGCTTGGCGAGCTCCAGCCCGACCTCGATGGCGTTCCTGACACCATCGAGGGTGTCGTAGGTGTCCACGAGCAGCGTCACGTTGTTCGGTAGCGCGTCGGCATACGCCAGAAACGCCGCTCGCTCGCTGTCGAACGCCATGACCCACGAGTGGGCGTGCGTGCCGGCCACGGGTATGCCGAATCGCATGCCGGCCGCGACGTTCGAGGTGGACGTGCAACCGCCCACGTATGCCGCACGACTCGCGGTCATGCCGCCATCAGGCCCTTGGGCCCTGCGAAGACCGAACTCGAGCACTGGGTCGCCTTGGGCTGCAAGGCGACACCTCGCTGCTTTGGTCGCGACGAGCGTGGCATAGTTGACACGGTTGAGCAGGGCCGTCTCGACCAGCTGACACAACGCGATCGGACCTGTGACCCTGAGCAGCGGTTCGCGAGGAAACGCCACCGTGCCTTCCGGCATGGCATCTATACTGCCCTCGAACCGGACCTGGCCCAACCAGTCCAGGAAACCGCGTCGGAAAAGCGGCTGGCCGTCTGCGCCCGTCAGTCCCGACAGGTAATCGATCTCGTCGCCTCCGAACCGGAAGCCATGGATGAAGTCGATGACCTGCTCGAGCCCGCAGACCACCGCGAAGCCGCCACCGAACGGGTTCTCACGAAACGACAGGTGAAAACAGGCGTGGGTCTCGGCGAGGTCCGAAGACAGGTACGCCTGTGCCATGGTGAGCTGGTACAGGTCGGTCAACAGCGCCCCAGCGGCTCCACCGCAGTCCATCGGCCCCTCCTCGCAGCGCGTAGGTACTGTCGCGACGAGAGTACCACCGCGTGCGCCCGGCACGGCATCGGGTACCTCGACGCGCGAATTGTTACATGATGTGAAATCCGACGAACGGTCGGTCACAGATGGCCATCACGGGTACCATCGCCTAGCGTCGTACGGGTGGAGACGATGCAGCCGAGTGGAGGGTGGAGATGTCAGTGTCGACCGACCCGACCGTCCTGTCGTCCGCGCGCGATGACCTTCACGAACCGCCTCACAAGACACTCGGACCGCGCCCCTATCGCGTATCATCGAACCAGGACCCATACGCGGAGGCCGAGCTTCAGAGGCGCATCGAGCGGACACGCTCCATGATCGAGAAGGCGCGCCGTCAGCTCCTCTGAAGTCCCAGCGCCCCCGCGACGAATCAGGGGGCGACGTGCGCCATGTGCAGATTCTGCGTCGAGCACGGCGAGGGCCAACGCTGGTACCTGAACGCCCGCAATTACGCGTTCGACCTTGAACACGACGCCAGGCGCAGCGCCTACATCGAGGGGTTCATCGGTGGATTCGGCGAGATGCGGGCATCCGCGCTCAAGTGGGCCCAGCGCGCTGACAGTCTGCCGATGCCGCTGTCACGCGCGGGCAAGGCCCTCGTGTCATGGCGCATGCGCCCCAAGCACTTCGGCCAGCCGGTGCCGATCGAGGAATGCTCTCGCATCCTCGACATCGCGACGTCGATCACGCTCATCCCGTGCATATGTCGTATGCACACCCCGGGCAAGAGGCCTGATGAGGTCTGCATCCTGGTGACCACGCAGCCCATCGAGGCGCTCCTCGCCAAAGGATTCAGCAGCTACCAGGACGGCCCGGACGCGAGCGACTTCCACCGCATCACGAAGCGACAGGCCATGGAGCTGCTCGCCGACTGTGAGCGCAAGGGGCTCATGCATTCCGTGTGGACGTTCATCACGCCGTTCACCGCGGCGATCTGCAACTGTGACCTCGAGAGCGGCTGCATGGCCATGCGGATGACGGTCGGTCACGGAGTGAGACTGATGTGGCGGGGCGAATGGGTCGCCCAACTCGACACCGCATCGTGTCGTCGCTGCGGCGCGTGCGCCCGCCGCTGCCCCTTTGGCGCGATAGACGCCTCGAACGGCCGAGTGGAGCTTCGGGTGACGGACTGCTGGGGGTGCGGCGTGTGCCGTTCTGCCTGCGCGTACGGCTCGATCGAGCTCGTCGACCGCTCGCACGTTCCCGAGGTAGCGAACCGCTGGTGACGGAGCGATGTCACCGAGAGACTCTACCCAGTCGTCGCCAAGCCAAGGAACGCAGCCGCGCCCAGGAAGAAGGCGGCGACAGCCAACACGACCGTCAGGACGGTGACGAGGATTCCTGCGAGCAACACCATCTTCGCGCCCTGCGGGTTGCTGCGGCGGAGCGCCAGCCAACCGACCAGGCCTCCGAACACTCCGAGGAACACTGCGAGCAACCACCAATAGATGGGCACGGACCGTCGCTGCTGCGAGGCCTCGGCAGCGCCCTCCAGAGGCGGCAGCTCCACGAAGTCGCTGGGGGCCGCAGGCGGAGGCACGGTAGCCGGAGCGACAGGCTGGGCGACGTCGGCAACAGGAAGCCCCGCTGCCGCAGGCGGCACCGGTGTGCCGGTCTCGGGCGCAAGCGGCGTAACGCCTTCCGGGGCGCCGACTGTGACGGGAGCAGCAGGTGTCGGCGCAGGCCCGAACTCGAACATGCCGTCGTCCGCTGCGGACGGTACCGGTGCCGCGACGGCTGCGGCTGGCTGCGCGGCTGCGGCCGGCACGAGCGCGTCGCCGTCGAAGGCGAGTCCCCGCTCAGGATGCGCCGCAAGGTAGCGATGCAGCATCTCAGACGCCTCAGCGAGACTGGACCCCTGCAGGTCACGCGGCCGCGCCCGGCCACTCACGTCCAGCAGCAGCGTGATGAAACTGTCGGTCCTCGCATCAAGATCGGCCACGCGTCCCTCCCGCCCATACGGGTGTGCTTCAAAGCCAGTATCGGCGTGTTCTTCCCGTTCGTGAACACCTGAAGGCGCGCGAATCCGCCGAGCCGGACCGCATCAGTCCCTCTCAGTGAACGCGGGACGCCCTTGGCGAGCCCAGACGGCCGCCTCGGCGAGACTCTTCGGCGAGCGCGTGTAGAGGTTCACCAACCGCTTGTCGACCATGATCGCCACCCGGTCCGGACGGGTGCGCCCCACCCCGGCTTTCATCAGAGCCAGACTCCGTGCGAGCTCGTCGTCTTCTCGGCCGATCCACACCTTCGTGCTCTTGCGCGGCACGTAAAGCCCCTCGCAGACGAAGAAGTCATACTCCCACTCCCACTGCATCTCCGGCGGGGCTTGTGCCATCACGGCTACAGCGAAGTCGCTCTCGAACAGATCGATCGCACCGGCGTCCGACGAGGCACGCCTTGCGATCGCCTCAGCCACGACACGGACGCGTGTGTCCGGGTCACCCTGCATCCGTGTGAGCCACACTCGACGCGAGGGGATGTCGACCTCTTCGAGCAATCGAACGGCACGGAGTCTCACCTCTGCATTGGGTGCGATGAGTGCCGCCTCGAACCACGATACGGTTCTGGGATGCGCATCGTATGCGGCCACCACCCCATCCTCCCTTCTGCGGTCACGTGCGTGACACAGGTATCGCACGCGGGTCTGACACGCACCGCCCGCGAGGAAAAACGAAAGGGGACGGAAACGGGAGCCGCCTCGTGGCCGAAGCGGATGGCTCAGAACACCGCCCCTCGCTTCATCGAGGGAGCGCTTCTTCGAAGGCGTTGCGCAGCTCCGCTTCGGACACGACACCGACCCAGCGCTTGAGCTCGGTGCCATCAGGAGCCACGAGCATCGACGTCGGGACCGCGGTGACCCCCCGCGCTCGCGCCAGGTCTGACGCTGTGCCGTCCTGATCGAGGTTGGCGTGCATCACGAAATCGACACGGTCACCATGGGTTCTCTCAAGCCCATCGACCACGGGCTTCATCTGGACGCAAGCCGGTCAAGTCGATGTGCCGAAGTAGTAGAAGACCGGTCGACCCGTCGTCGAGGCAGGCCAAGCGGGACCGGTCGATGACGGTGACGGCAACTGCGAGGACAGCGACCCCAGCATCGGCGCCATCGCCGCACCGAGGCAGAACCCCACGACGGTCAGCACGACGCCCACGATGAGCATCTGCCTGGCGACGCGCTCGTTCGTCTCACGCGCGAGTGCCCAGGCTATCAGACCACCCACGGCCCCCAGCGAGAACGGAAGCAGCCACAAGGCCCCGCTGACGCGTCCGCCCGAAGGCGCGGCATCCAGTAGAGAACGTCCCACCGGTTGAGAAAGCACCTGGTCGACCGGACTCGGTCGCTGTGATGCGGCTGCTGGGCCTGTCGACACCGCGGAACCCCCGGAGGTCACCTGCGGCTGCGACGGCGCAGGAGTGTCGTACGTGAGATGCCCCTCCTCAAGGCGAAGAGGAACCTCTGCCTGATGGATCTTCAGGTAGCGCCGCAGGAAGGCCGCTCCCTGCTCCTCGCTCAGGCCGGGGATGGACCCGGGCGAGACCCGACCGCTACGCCGGAGCTCCTCGGAGATCTGGGCATCGATAGCGTGTGAGTATTCGACCATCTCCACCCCCGCTCCGAGGAGCAGCGATCACCCGGCGGGAAGCACCGCGACTCCCCATCCCGTCCCCGTGTGCGCGCAGATCACCGAACCGGCCTCGTAGATCACCAACTCATCCACCTGATAGAGCGATCGGATCCGTTCCGCGAGCCTCTCGGCGCGCCCAGGGTGCATCGCGAAGCCGACAGCGAAAGACCCCCGTGTCGCTCCGCCCATCCGCTCGGCGACCCACGCCAACGTATGTTCCAGCGCGGCCTTCTCGCCGCGTGACCTGGCGACCGGCTGAAAAGCCCCTTCGCGATCGACCGTGAGGGTGACCTTGAGGTTCAACATCGAACCGAGGAACGCGGAGACCTTGCCGATGCGTCCGCCCCGAGCGAGATTCTCAAGCGAATCGAGGCCCACGATGAGCTTCACCTTCTCGCGCACGCCAGCGAGCCTCTCGAGGGCCGCGTCGACACCCAGACCTTCCGCAGAGCAGCGAGCCGCTTCGATGACCTGCCACGCGAGCCCCCATGACAGGTTGAGCGAGTCGAACACGTGCACTTTGCCAGGAAAGCTCGCGGCGGCCTGTCTGGCCGACTCGACCGTTCCGGACAACCTGTTCGAGATGTGCACGGACACCACCGCGTCCGCGCTCTCGAGCGCCTTTGCGTAGGCTTCGACGAACGTGCCGGGAGCCGGTTGCGATGTCGTGGGCAGCTGAGGGGCGGCACCCATGCGCTCGAAGAACTCGGGCTGCGTGAGGGTGCCGTCGACGAGGGTCCCCGGTCCAAAGGAGACGGAAAGCGGAACCACGGTGATGCCGTGCTCGTGAGCCATGTCCGGTGCGATGTCGGCCGTCGAGTCCGTCACCACCGCGAAACCACGCTTGTCCGACACTCACGACCTCCTCGACTGAGACGGGCACGGGCCGCGGACTGACCGTCCTTCCACGAGAGTATCCCCGCGAGTTGCCTGCTTCGTAAAGGATTGCACGAGGTCTGGTCGTATACAGACCCAAAAGCAGATGCCACGTCGACGGGGCCGCAGAAGCGGGGGGTTCGATATCCGGCATGGACGAAGCGATTCTCGCGTTCACCGGCTTTCTGCTGGTGGCGGTCGCACTGGGCTACATACTCATAGCGATTCCGCGGTCCCTCGCGCCGCGAGAGCCCAGCGACGCGAAAGCGCGTGCCTACGAGTGTGGCGAGGTGCCGGTCGGTGAACCGTGGGTGCGGTTCCACGTCGGCTACTACATCTTCGCGCTCGCTTTCGTGGTCTTCGACGTGGAGGCCGTCCTGCTGTTCCCGTGGGCCGTGGTGTTGCACAAGCTCGGCCTGGTCGGCCTCATCCAGATGGGCATCTTCATCGCGGTCCTGCTTCTGGGGCTTGTCTACGCATGGCGCAAGGGGGTGCTCGAATGGTCGTAGACGAGGAGACCAGAGCGCTCGTGGCGCCGCTGCAGAAGCTGCTCGACTGGGCACGCGGTCATTCGATGTGGCCCCTCACGTTCGGCACCGCCTGTTGCGCCATCGAGATGATGACGGTGGGCTCGGCCCGTTACGACACCGACCGGTTCGGCATCTTCTTCCGCAACTCGCCGCGCCAGGCCGACTGCATGATCGTGGCCGGCACCATCAACCTGAAGATGGCCCCTCGGCTGAAGTTGCTCTACGACCAGATGGCGGCACCGAAGTACGTGATCGCCATGGGTTCGTGCGCCGTCGCCGGAGGTCCGTTCGCGGCAGGCTATAACGTCGTCAACGGTGTCGACGCCATCGTGCCGGTGGACATCTACCTGACCGGCTGCCCGCCACGGCCCGAGGCGCTCATCCACGCGCTGCTCACCCTCATGGAACGCAACGCCGCCGGCGAGCCGTCAGCGGCCGAGCTGCACGCGGCCGAGGTCCGGCGAGCAGCTCAGGAGGCGACCTGGTGACCGTGGCCTACCACACCGACGTCTCTCCCGAGGCGATCCTCGCCGGCATGCCGTCGGCCGAACGCCCGTGCAAGATCGGTCCGGGACGCATCCCGTGTGCGCACACCACGCCAGGCGAGCTGCTCGACATGCTGCGTCAGCTTCGGGACGAGCATGGCTTCACCCACCTCGAACTCCTGACCGCCGAGGAGATGCAGACCGCGTCCGACGACGATGGGGTCGGGGCCGAGCCCGGGGTGCGTATGGTCTACGGGCTCACGCGCCGCTCTGACCGTCGGACGATGGTCATCTACGTCGCACTGCCTGACGGCGCCCTGGAGGTCCCGAGCATCTCGAGCCTGTGGCGAGGCGCCGCGCCCCTGGAGCGCGAGGTGTTCGACCTGTTCGGCGTCCATTTCAACGGACACCCCGCACTCACGCGCATCGTGTTGCGGGACGACTTCGTCGGCCACCCCCTGCGCAAGTCCTTCGAGATGCCCGAAGGCGGCGTGAGCGCCGAGACCGTACGTGCGGCCGCCGCCTCTCACGGCGATGCCCACCTGCGCGCCGACGGAACCGCCGACCCGGCGAGCATCCCCGGCCTCGACCCGGCCCTGCTGCCATGTCCGGAGCCCGGCTTCGAGACCGAACGCATCGTCGTGCACATGGGACCCCAGCACCCCAGCACACACGGAGTGCTCCACCTGTGGCTCGTCCTCGACGGCGAGACGGTCGTTGCAGCGCAACCCACGCAAGGCTACCTGCACCGCTGCATCGAGAAGCTGGCCGAGTCGCGGGACTACCGCGCGTGCACAGCGCTGCTCGACCGGTGCGATTACGTGTCGGGGTTCCACACCGAACTCGCCCACGTACTGGCCGTCGAGGAGTTGTGCGGCATCGAGTCGACGCCCAAGGCGGACTTCCTGCGGGTGCTCTTCTCGGAGCTCGTCCGCATCACGAGCCACCACACGTGGTTCGCGGCGGCTGGGCTCGACACCGGCGCTCTCACTCCGTTCCTCTACGCGTTCATCGACCGGGAGCTCATCCTCGACTTCTTCGAGGAGGTCACGGGCGGGCGCATGATGTTCAACTACTTCCGCCCAGGCGGCGTCAAAGACGACCTGCCTCCCGGCGCCGCAGCACGGATGGTCGAGTACCTGCGCACCTTCGACCGCGCGGTCGACGAGTACGAGGCACTGCTGACCGGCAACGAGATCTTCCGCGCGAGGACGCGTGGCGTCGCCTTCCTCGACCGTGTCACGATCGCCGACTACTGCGTGACGGGACCCATGGCCCGTGCCTCCGGCGTCGACATCGACTTGAGGCGTGACCAGCCCTACGCCGCGTACGACCGCCTGCCGGTCCGCGTCGCCCTCGGGGAGGCCGGCGACACGTTCGAGCGCTACCTCGTCCGCATAGCGGAGATGCGCGAGTCCGCCCGCCTGGCTCTGGCCGCGCTCGAGGGGCTGCCGGAAGGTCCCCACGTGAGCGACGGCGTGCCGCGCACCATCAAACCGCCGAAGGGAGCGGCCTATCGCGCCGTGGAAAGCCCACGTGGCGAGCTGGGGGTCTACCTCGTGAGCGATGGCAGCGCTCAGCCATGGCGTCTGAAGGTCCGCTCGCCGGCGATGTCCAACATCCACGCGGCCGGGCCGCTCTGCGCGGGACTGCGCCTGGCTGACGTCGCCCCGGTGGTGGGGTCGATCGACATCGTCATGGGAGAGATCGACCGGTGAATGGGCTGCTCCGCATAGCGGTGGGCGTCGTCGCCGTCGTCGTGGTCGTGATGCTCAACACCGTCTTCGTGATGTGGCTCGAGCGCAAGTTCCTCGGCCATCTGCAATCCCGCCGCGGGCCCATGCGCACCGGGTACCACGGACTGCTCCAACCGTTCGCCGATGCGCTCAAGATGCTGGGTAAGGAGGACCTCGTCCCCGCCGCAGCCGACAGGGCGTTGTTCCTCGTCGCCCCTCTCATCGCGTTCTCCCCTGCGGTCCTCATCCACGTGGCCATGCCGTGGACGGAGTGGTTCGCAAAGACGGCCTCCGAGATCGGACTGCTCATGTTGTTCGCGGTGGCTGCCCTCTCGCCCGTGGGCGTGGTCGTGGCGGGCTGGGCGTCCCACAACAAGTACTCGCTCATCGGAGGCATCCGTGCCGCCGCGCAACAGGTCAGCTACGAGGTCCCGCTGCTGCTGTCAGTCGTCGGCGTCGTGATGCTCGCCAGGTCCATGCGCCTGACAGACGTCGTCGGCGCACAAGGCGTCGCGTGGAACATCGTGTGGCAACCGCTGGGATTCCTCATCTTCTTCATCGGCATGCTCGCCGAGCTGAACCGCGTACCCTTCGACCTGCCAGAAGCGGAATCCGAGCTGGTCTCGGGCTTCAACACCGAGTACTCGAGCATGCGGTTCGCGCTGTTCTTCCTCGCGGAGTACATGAACGTGTTCACCTGGTCTCTCGTGGGCGCACTCGTCTTCCTGGGCGGCTGGATGGGTCCGGTGCTGCCGGGCGTCGTGTGGCTCGCTCTGAAGACGTACGCCTTGGTCCTGCTCATCATCTGGGTCCGGGGTACCGTGCCTCGCGTCCGGGTCGACCAGCTCCTGGCGGTGTCGTGGAAGGTGCTTCTGCCCGCCTCGCTGCTCGGCGCCATGATCACCGCGGTGGGAGTCGTCTTCGGCCCGATCGTCCTCGTTCCGTTGCAGTTCGCAGGCGTGCTGACGCTCGGGTGGGTCATCGCCAGGCTCGGCAACGACGCCGGAGAGGCGGCTCGGGCGGTGGTGCGACTTTGATCGGGATACTCAAAGGCATGGCCACGACGTTCGGTCATCTGTTACGGCCCAACTTCAACGGCGATTACCCCGCGACCCCAAAGGTCCTGCCTGAGCGAGCGAGGATGTCGCTCAAGCTCAGGCTGGACGATGACGGAGTCCCGCTTTGCAAGAGTTGCGGGTTGTGCGAACGCAGCTGCCCCGACCGCGCCATCCACATCGTGTCGAGCAAGCGCGAGGACGGACCGGGCCGCGTGCTCGAGCGGTTCGAGGTCGACATGGGACTGTGCATGTATTGCGGCCTGTGCGTCGAGATGTGTCCGTCTGCCGGCCTCGAGCCGAGCGGGGACTTCGAGGTCGCCACAGCCCGGAAAGAGGACACGCATCGCGTGTTGTGGCCCAGCGCCTCGACGCCCTCTGACGCGAGACGCGCTCGTGGCGACAGCGATGACGTGACCGCCGAGGCGGTGACGACATGAGCGCTCGCGATGTCCTCTTCTACGCTTACGCGGCCCTGTCCATCGTCTGCGCGGTCGGGATCGTGCGCGCCAGACGCCTCGTGCATGCGGTGGTGTGGCTCTTCGCGACCATGGTCGCGCTCGCGGGGATCTATCTCACCCTGGGCAGCGAGCTCATGGCCGGCGTCCAGCTGTTCGTCTATGGCGGCGCTGTGACGGTGCTCGCTCTGTTCGCCCTTGTGCTCACTCGGCCTGTGCCGGAGCTTCCCGCACGCCTCTCCTCCGCTTCTCCGTGGGTTGCGGGCGCGAGCGTGCTCTTGCTCCTGGCGACCCTCATCACTACGACAGTCGACGCGACAGAGCTACGGGCCGGAGTGAGGCCCGCACCGAGCACCGCGCTTGTCGCCGCGGAGCTCTTCGGCCGCTACGTGGTCCTGTTCGAGGTAGCCGGTCTGCTGCTGACGGTCGCCCTCGTGGGAGCGATCATCGTGGCCCGGAAGGACGATGCGTCGTGATCACGGCGGCCCACTACACGGTCCTGGCGAGCGGCCTGTTCTGCATCGGTCTGTTCGGCGTCCTGAACGCCCGCAGCGCGCTCAGGGTGGTCGTGGCGGTCGAGCTCATGTTGAACGCGGTCAACCTGAACCTGGTCGCATACGCGGTGACGTCGGGCGCACGTCCGGCATCAGCCCTCGCCTTCGTGCTCCTGCTGATCGTGATCGCAGCGGCGGAGGTGGGCCTTGCGCTCGCACTCGTCGTCGCGCTGAGCCGGAGAAGCGACATAACCGCCATCGACGGGTACGCCACGCTGAAGGGATGAAGGCATGCCTCCGATCTTGAGTCTCATGGTGTTCCTGCCGCTTCTGGGCGCTGTGGCCATAGCCGCGGCGCCCGCGGACCGCCCCACTTGGCCACGCTGGATAGCCGCCGCGACCACCGCGGTCGTGCTCGGCTTGGCGGTCTGGATGTTCGCCACCATCGAACCCGGTGGCGGCGTGCAGTTCGTCGAACGCTACCCGTGGATCCCGCTGGCGAACATCGAGTACCACCTCGGGGTCGACGGCCTGTCGGTGCTCCTCGTGGTGCTGGCGGCATTGCTCTCGTTTCTCGCGGTGCTCGCGAGCTGGCGCATCGACAAGCGTCCGAGGTTCTATTTCTCGATGATCCTGCTTCTGGCCGTCGGCACGAACGGCGTCTTCATGGCGCTGGACTTCGTGCTGTTCTACGTGTTCTGGGAGCTCGTATTGGTGCCGATGTACTTCCTCATCGCCGTGTGGGGCGGCGAGCGGCGTTCCTACGCGGCGGTGAAGTTCTTCCTGTACACGATGCTCGGTGCGGTGATCATGCTCGTCGGCATCCTCGCCCTGTACCTGCACCCCTTGGGCGGCACTTTCGACATGCTCGAACTGGCTGACCGCGGATTCCCCGTCCAGTTCCAGTGGTGGGTGTTTCTGGCCTTCTTCCTCGGCTTCGCCGTCAAGGTGCCCGTCTGGCCGCTGCACACGTGGCTGCCCGACGCACACGTCGAGGCACCCACGGCCGCCTCGGCGCTGCTCGCGGGCATCCTCCTGAAGATGGGCACCTACGGCTTCATGCGCATCGCGCTTCCGATACTGCCCGAAGCATGGGCCCAGTGGCGGTGGTTCATCGCCCTGCTCGCTGTGATCTCGATCGTGTACGGGGCGCTCGTCGCGTTCGCCCAGAAGGACCTCAAGAAGCTCGTGGCCTACTCGTCCGTGTCCCACATGGGATTCGCCATGCTTGGCATCGCAGCAGGGACCGCGGTCGGGCTCAACGGTGCACAAGCGGTCAACATCAGTCACGGGTTCCTCTCGGCGATGCTGTTCCTATCGGTCGGCATGGTCTACGAGCGTGCGCACACCAGGCAGATCGCCGAGATCTCGGGCCTGGCCACGAAGATGCCGGTGCTCGCCGGCTTGTTCGCGTTCGCCTCATTCGCTTCGCTCGGATTGCCGGGGCTTTCGGGATTCGTAGGGGAGTTCCTCTCGCTGCTCGGTTCATGGGATTCGACCCTGGCGCCCGGCTACACCATCGTCGCCGCCATCGGCGTGCTGCTCGGCGCCGCGTACATGCTGTGGATGGTGCAGCGCGTGATACTGGGCGAGGTCGCCCCATCGATCGCCGAGGCGCCGGATGCTTCTCCGCGTGAGATCGCGACACTGCTCCCGCTCGCGACGCTCTCGCTCGCGATGGGCGTGTGGTGGCTGTGGACGCTGCAGCACTTCAACGCGTACTCGACCGGTCTCGCGAAGATCCTGGGCGGCTGAGAGGTGATGACCGACGTGACAGGGGTCGTGCGATGACGTGGCTTCTCGCGATACCGGGGCTGCCGGCTGCGTGCTTCCTCGTCTTCCTCGTCTCGTCACGCAGGATACGGGAGCGCTTGCTGCCCCTGCCTGCGGTCTGTTCGTTCATCACCTTGGGACTGTCGGTGACCGCCTTGGCCCGTGTCTGGCCCGGTGGCGCAGAGGAGCCCGTATGGCGCGGCGTGCTACCGTTCGCACCGCTGGGGGACCACACGCTGGAACTGTCCATGGCACTCGACCCCGTGGCGGCGGCGATGCTCATCGTCGTGACACTCATCGCGGCCTGCGTGCAGGTCTACTCGCTCGGTTACATGCACCGCGACGAGCGCAAAGGGTGGTACTTCGGCGTGCTGTCCCTGTTCACCTCGGCCATGCTCGTGCTCGTCCTGTCTGACACGCTGCTTCTCACCTTCATGGCTTGGGAGCTCATGGGGCTGTGCTCATACCTGCTGATCGGCTTCTGGTTCGAGATGGAAGCGCCTCGGAAGGCGTCCATGAAAGCGTTCCTCACGACCAAGGTCGGTGACATGGGGTTCCTGTTGGCCCTGTTCATGATCTGGTCGACGGTGGGCTCGTTCGAGTACCGGGCCGTCCTCGAGTCGCTTGGCGAGTGGCCTGCGGCCGCGGCTGCGATGGCAGGCTTCGGACTCGTCTTCGCGGCGATGGGCAAGTCAGCGCAGATGCCGCTCCATGTATGGCTCCCTGACGCGATGGCAGGCCCGACTCCGGCATCGGCCCTCATCCATGCGGCGACGATGGTCGCGGCCGGCATCTACGTCGTGGCGAGGATGCTGCCACTGCTCGCTCTGACACCCTGGGTGATGGAATTCGTTCTCGCGATAGGGGTCGCCACGGCGCTGATGGGCGGTGTGCTCGCATGCGTGCAGCACGACGTGAAGAAGGTCCTCGCCTACTCCACCATCTCGCAGCTGGGCTTCATGTTCATCGCGCTCGGGGCCGGGAACGCGGAGGTGGCGCTCTTCCACCTCGTGACACACGCGTTCTTCAAGTCGCTTCTCTTCCTGGGTGCAGGCGTCATCATCCATGCGGCCCACACGCAGGACATGCGCCTCATGGGCGGACTCGGCAGACACATGCCGATCACCGCCGGGACGTTCACGGTGGGGACCTTCGCGCTCGCCGGCCTGTTCCCGTTCTCGGGCTTCTTCAGCAAAGACGAGATCATCGCGGTGCTCGTCCACCACGATCACTGGTACGCCGCCGCACTCGCTCTCACCGCCTCGTTCCTGACCGCGTTCTATGTGAACCGGTTGTTGTTCAGGGTGTTCTCAGGACCCGAACAGGGCGAGCTCCATGAGGGGCACCCCTCCATGCTGGCCTCGCTGGTGGTGCTTGCCGGAATCACCTGCGTGCTCGGCTTCGCCTCACCCACCTTCGCTGAGTTCCTCGGCGGCGAGGGGGTGTGGCCTGAGCTGGGCGTCGCGCTGCCGTCGCTCGCGGTCGCAGGCGCAGGCCTCGTCACGGGCTGGTGGATCTACGGACGACGCGGCGTCGTGGTCAACACCCGCATCTACAAGGAGCGGTTCGCGCGGCTGTACGGCGTCCTCGACCAGCGTCTGCACTTCGACACCTTCTACCGGCAGATGATCGTCGAACCCTTCGCGATCGTCGCGAGCGCACTCGCGACGATCGACCGTACGGCCATCGACGGCGTCGTCAACGGCGCCATCGGGTTCTGGAAACGCGCGGCCGTCGTCGCATGGAGCTTCGATGATGCTGCAGTCGACGGTCTCGTGAACGGACTCGCCAAGATTGACGTCTCCGCCACTCGGCTGCTGGATGACTTCGACAACGGGTTCGTCGATGGTATCGTCGCGGGCGTCGGACACGTGGTGACCGCGGCCAGCGCAGTGCGTCGCGTACACACCGGTAACGTGCGCACCTACCTCATAGGCCTGGTCTCCGCGACCGCTGTACTCGTCTGGGTGCTGACGCGATGAATGGGACCGGTCACATCGTGGAGGTGCTCGCACCACAACTCATCGTCGTCCTCACAGGGGCGCTCGTTCTAGTCGCTGACCTCGTCCTCCCGCGGCGAGAAGGCGAGTATCCCGGCCGCACATGGCTTGCCGCCGCGAGTGTCACCGGTCTCATCGCCGCCGGGGTCGCGGCGTTCATGGCGCCGGCGAACACGAGCCTTCTCGGAGGCACGCTGGCCGTCGACGGCCTTTCGCGCTTCTTCGATCTCGTCTTCATCGGGATCGGCATCGCCGTCATAGGCCTCTCGGTCGACTCGGTGCACCGTTTCACACCGTGGGTCGCCGAGTACTACGCGCTCGTTCTGTGGTGTACTGCAGGAAACATGATGGTCGCGCTCGCCACCGGACTGTTCAGCTTGGCAGTGTTCCTCCAGCTCACGAGTCTGCCGCTCATCGCCCTGCTGGGTCTTGCGAAGAACGACCCTCGCGCACGTGAGGCCGCGCTCAAGTACCTCCTCGTGGTCCTCGTGTCCACCTCACTGCTGCTGTGGGGCCTCTCGCTCGTCTTCGGCGCGACCGGAACGGACGACATGCGCGGCATCGCCATGGCGGCGGCGGGAGGGACGCTACCCGCCCTCGGAGCCGCCGGCCTCGTCTTCATGCTCGCAGGATTCGCCTTCAAAGTGACCTCGGTTCCGTTCCAGTTCTGGGCCCCTGATGTCTACGAGGGCGCTCCGCCCGCGGTCACCGCGTTCCTGTCCGTCGGGTCGAAGCTCGCAGGCTTCGCGCTCGTAGTGCGTTTCCTGGCGCTGTCGATCGATGCCTTGGACATCTCTCTCGCGGTCGGCGCTCTGGCGGTGGCGTCGATGACGCTCGGCAACCTCGGAGCATTGAAGCAGCACAACATACGACGGCTGCTCGCGTACTCAGGAATAGCTCAGGCCGGCTACATCCTCGTAGGGGTCGCAGCGTCAAGCGTCACAGGACTGTCCGCGGTGCTGTTCTACCTCGCCGCCTACGCGATCGCCAACGCGCTGGCGTTCACGGTCGTGGTGTCGTTCGTCGACGCGACGGGGCTGGACGAGGTGGGGGACCTCTCAGGACTCGCGCGTCGGAATCCGCTTGCCGCCTTCGCGCTCGCGGGGGCTTTGATGTCGCTTGCCGGACTCCCGTTGACCGTCGGCTTCATGGCTAAGTTCTACGTCTTCATGTCAGCGGCAGAGTCCGGGCTGTACTGGCTCACGTTGGCCGCCGTGATCAACGCCGTGCTCGCTTTCGCATACTACCTGCGCATCGTATGGACCCTGTACGTGTCTGACGAAGAGCATGCGCACGTGTCGATGACCCGGCGCCACGCGCTCGTGATGGTGGTCGGTGCGCTGGGCGTCGTCGTCATCGGCCTGTTCCCCGCCCCACTTCTGGATGCCGCGCACCGCGCGGTCACGGCACTCATCGCCGGCTGAGGCGGCCCACTCCCGCCGAACAGACCACGGCTCAGAGCGGACACGCGACTGGCAGCGACCGAACCGCGCACGCCGCCACGGTTTCGACGCGAGTCAGGTATCGGTAAGACCGACGTGGCAGACTCGAGAAGCGCCGATCGCACCCTCCCGCACCAGCGGTCCCGGCGCCGTCCACCGACCAACCGGCCGGTGACACCGCGGACAGGGAGGGCATCCATGAGACGTACGTACGTGTTCGGAGCGTGGCTTTCGGCGGCCTTGCTCGCCGCAACGGCATGGGGGCTCTCCGTGTCGATACTCGCATCGGCGCCGCCGCACAAGGATGCCGGCGCAGTCTCACGCCTTCGCGGCGCCGACGAGCCTGTCGTCGGCGCGACGTGGGGCTCAGGGCGCGGAGATGCCGGCCGTTCCGCGGAAGGCGAGCCACGAGGGCCATTGAGCTTCGCGGTCGACGACAGGAAGCGGGTCTGGCTGCTCGACCAAGAGAACGGGCGCTTGACCTGCTACGACCATGGCGCGCCCTCACTGGAGGTCACGCTTCCCGACGTGGCGTGCGAGGACCTCGTGACGGACCGCGACCGGATCTGCGTCCTCTCACAAGGCGAGCCTCGTCGTGTGCACGTGTTCGACGATTCTGGCGAGCTGGTGTGCTCGATCGCGATCCCGCCGGACCTGCCACCTGTCCTGCGCCTGTCGACCGACCGAGCCCGGATCCTGGTGGAGTGTCCGGATGAGCGTGGACGCGCCCTGTACGATATCGGCTCGTTGGCGCGACCCGAAGAGACCTCTCAGCGACGACCCGGACCCATCTTCCGGTCGGCGCCCCTTCCAACTGGTCGACGAGTTCGCGCTCGCATCGAGGCCCAGAGCACGGTCGTCGCCGACGTCGAAGACGATCTCGGCCCGGCCCTGCGCGTACGCACCGATGAGGAAGGAGACATTCGCGCGATACTCGACGTCTCCGGCGACAGACATGGATCGCTCTACCTGACGACGGTCAGCGGTGAAGATGATCACGAGCACTCGACCGCGTTCCTGACAGTGCGACGCTTCGATGAACGTGGAGTACTCGCCGCTTGGGCCCGTTGTGCCTATACCCCTCTCACAGATGCCGTCAGACGAGTCGTCGTGACAGCATCGGGAGAGGTCTACCGCATGGACAGCGACCCTGCAGGGGTCCGAGTCGTGCGCTGGCGTCTTGAGCCGGTCGAGACAGGTGATCGGCGATGAAGACTCCTTCGCCGACATGCAGGATTCCGGATCTCGCGTCCCGGGGAGCCGCCCCACCAAGGAGCATCGGTCCGGTCCGCCTCCTGAGCGCAGCGGCGCTGCTGGCGGCGCTGACCACCCTCGGCGCCCTGGCCGTACCGAACCATGCCGTCGCCTGCACCTGTCCGGTTCGCAGCGACACCGCCTGCATCAACACCGCCCAGAGCGGTCTGGGAAGCCCGTACGCTTGGGGAGGCGCGCGCTGGTCGACCTACGACCGCGACTGGGGAGGCGCCGATTGCTCCGGCTTCGTCATCAAGTGCTGGCAGGTTCCCAGGGCCTCGTCGATCTACGAGCAATACCACCCGTACGGGACGTACCACATCTTCAACACGAGCGAGCACTGGTACTCGATCCCACGCTCGTCAGTCGCACGCGCGGACGCCGTCGGGTACTCCGACCCGGACGGGAGCGGGTCGGCGACAGGGCACGTCGTGTTGTTCGACCGAGGGGACCCATGGGGTTGGGCCCTCGTGTATGAGGCGCCCGGTACCGGTCTGCGCATCCGTCACGCGTGGCGTGACATCTCCGCTTCGAAGTGGCGCTTCAGAAGGCGACACAACCTCGTGCGCACGAGCTGAGCGGTTCGGGCGCCACTGCCGTCAGACGAGCGTCACCGCTGTCCGGGCCTCATCCCGAGGCCCGGACACGTCAGCCTTCAAGCATGCGCGCCAGGACCTCGTTGACGACTTTCGGATTGGCCTGCCCGCCCATCTCGCGCATGACCTGCCCGACGAAGAAGCCGATGAGTCCGGTCTTGCCTGCACGGTACTCCTCGACCTTGTTCGGGTTCTCATCCAGGATGCGTGTCACGACGGCTTCGATGGCCCCTGTGTCAGAGACCTGGCGCATACCCTTGATCTCGACGATCGCTGCGGGAGAATCACCCGTTTCGGCCATATCGGCGAAGACCTCCTTGGCCTGTTTCGAAGATATCGTCGCGGCCTCCACGAGTTCCACGAGCTCGACCACCATACTCGGCACGATGCGCGACTCGCTGAGCGCGATGCCCCGTGCGTTGAGATGGGCCGACAAGTCGTTGAGCATGACGTTGCTCACAGCCTTCGCGCGTTCGGGGCCTCCGATGTTGACCGCGGCCTCGAAGAACTCCGCCATCTCGAGGTCTGACGCGATCACGCTGGCGTCATGAGGTGGCAGGCCCCACTCCTCCACGAAGCGCATCTTCCTCGCGTCAGGCAGTTCAGGCAGCCTCGCACGCACCCGCTCGATGAATTCGTCATCGAACTCGAAGGGCACCATGTCGGGTTCCGGGAAGTACCGGTAATCGTGGGCCTCCTCTTTACTGCGTGTCGCGCTCGTCCGCTTGGCGCCCGCGTCGAAGTGTCGCGTCTCCTGGACCACCCGGCCACCCGACTCAAGCACCTCGGCCTGCCGCACGATCTCGTATGCCAGACCGTCGTGGAGCGACTTGAACGAGTTCATGTTCTTGATCTCGGTCTTGGTCCCGAACTCGGACTCGCCTCGACGACGCAACGAGACGTTGGCGTCGACGCGCATCGAGCCCTCCTCCATGTTGCAGTCCGAGATTCCCAGAGTGAGCCAGATGAGCCTGAGTTTCTGGGCGAACGCCCGTGCCTCTGCGGGGGTGCGTATGTCGGGCTCGGTGACCAGCTCGATGAGAGGAGTGCCTGCCCGGTTGAAATCGACCAACGACTTCGTGGCGCCCGCCAGCCTACCCTCCGACCCCCCCACATGCACCATCTTGCCCGTGTCCTCTTCCAGGTGGATCCTCGTGATCCCGATCCGGGCGTTGTACCCGACGTCGGTGAGTCGCACTCGCCGCTCCTCGTCGACGCCGCCCTCCTTGCGCTGTGACGCGGCCTCACCCGCGATCTCGACGGTGACTTCGCCTCCAGCGCAGAACGGCAGGTCGTACTGCGAGATCTGGTAGTCCTTGGGCATGTCGGGATAGAAGTACTGCTTTCGGTGAAAGAGCGAACGCCTCGCGATCTCGCACCCGGTGGCAAGACCTGCCAGTACCGTCTGCTCTATCGCATACGCGTTGGGTACCGGCAGCGCTCCGGGCAGTCCCAGACACACCGGACAGACCCGGGTGTTGGGTTCCCCGCCGAAAGCCACCGGGCAGCCACAGAACATCTTCGTGCGTGTCGAGGTGAGCTCTGTGTGGATCTCGAGCCCGATGACGGGTTCCCAACGCTCGAGTACGGCGAGTAACCGGTCTTTCGTCATCACGCGATGCGTCCTTCCGAGGAGGATCTACGATACGACGCGCCGCATGACGTCCTCCGACGGCGCTGACTGCAGATTCTAGCGGATGCAGACTGCGGGGACCGTCAACCGGTGACAGCGGTGGATCCGTTGCCGCCGTTCGACCGCGAGCCGCTCGGAGGCAGGAACGTCGCCACCATACCGCCCAAGCGACCCTGCTCATCGCTGAGCTGTTCCGTCTGGACCGTGAGCTCGACGCGCCAACCGTCAGGCCACTCCACGACCACCGGCAATCCCCGGTGACCAAGCGGCGACGTGATGAGGCCGGCGAAATCCGGCGCCGCCGGGCTCTCTGCGACTCTCACGCTCCAACCCGGCGTGTGAACCACGCCATCGACATCGGTCAGGTCAAGCGTCTGTTTGGCGGTCTCGTTGGCGAACGTGATGCGACCGGCGGCGTCGAGCACGATGATTCCGGCGGGAGCCGCGTCCAGGATGCCCAGCATCATCTCCCGCGAACGCACGGCGACCCGTTGTGCGCTGCGCAGTTCGTTCTCGCGCTGCCGTGCGTAAAGCGCGTAACCTCCGTAGACGAAGAATGCCGGGAAAAGGATCTCAAGGTAGTCTTCTGCGGCGTCAAGCGCCGCCGTCAGACCAGCGTGCTCGAGTACGTTCGAGAACATCGCGAACGTGTACACCGCGGTCGCTCCGAAGAAGCAGTACTTGGCAATCGAACTCGTCGGACTCTCGCCATGACTCGACGTACGCAGAAGGAAGATCCCGGCGATGGCGAAGACCACAAAGCCGGCGAGATCGATCAACGGCACCGCCACGTTCACGCGTCCACCTGCCTACTGTGCTCGTACAGTCCGCGTGCGAACAGCAGGAATGCGACTCCGGATGCGAGCAGCGCTGCATGCTCCAGAAGGTTGAGCCATTCGCCCAACACACCACCCAGGCCCTCTGCGATGGTCGCGACGCACGCGACGAGAATGCAGCCGTAGGAGACGAGCCACCACGGCGACTCACGCAACACCGTGGTGCGACGCCGAACCGAGAGGACCAGCGGCGCGACCGCGAGAGCAACGACCAAGTCCACGAACTCGCTTGGTTGCACTACACACCCCGATTCCGTCCCAAGGCGCCCTTGGAGAGTGTACCCGAAGACGCATGAGGCGGTACCGGGCCTTGGGCGACGAAGTGTGCAAGAATCGTCTCAGGAACCCGTTTCCGTCACGAGAGGCGGTCGCCATGAACTGCCCCGTATGTGGAGCCCCCGTCGCGCCCGCCGACACCTTCTGTGCGTCGTGCGGCCACGCCATGGCGCCAAGCGCCGCGGAACAACCGACGGCGGTCCTGCCGACACAACAGATGCCGAGCGCTCACGTCACACCACCTCCGCCTCCCGTACCGAACCCGCCCCCGGGAACCTATGCGCCACGACAAGCGGGCTACCCTGCGCCCAGCACGTATCAGCCAGCGGGCGGCGCAGTACCCACGGAAGCTTCCTCTGGCCCGAACATCGCACTCATCGTCGGTGTCGTGCTGGGAGGGATAGCGCTGCTGGCTGTGGCCACGGCGGTGGTCGTCTTCGCAGTGATGCCGCGTCTCACGAGCAGACCAGAACCAACTCCCGTGCCCACTGAGACACAGGCCCCCGCACCTGCCGAACCTCCCGCAGCTGAGATCCCCGCCGGCGTGTACCCCGAGGCGCTTCAAGCCGCTCGCGCCGAAGTGCCGGACGATTATGTGATCGAGCTCGCAGATGAGACCGACCAGCGCAAGGTCTACTGGGCTGGTCCACCGAACAGCGAGTGGGACGCTGTCATCGTGGTCGACAAGGTCGAACAGGGCTGGAAGGTGGCCGAGACCTCACCGTTCAACGCCTCAGCTCCGGACGGAGACGCCGACTCGCAACCGGGCGCCGATACCGCGGCAGCCGAGGATGTCGTCAAGCGATTCCTGGACGCCATCAAGGACGACAAGCCGGACCAGGCCCAGCGGCTCACCATCGCACCGTTTCGCAACGACCCGGCAAGCGCGCAGTACTCCAATGGAGAGTTCAAGAGCTACACCATCGACCGCACTGAGTCCGAGAGCGACGGGACGTTTTGGGTCTACACCACCCAGACCTGGTCATACGGAACTGAGAAGTGGCGCTACGATGTCGTGCCCACGGAGGCCGGCCTTCGTATCCGGAACCTGGAATACGTCGAACAGTGACGACCGTCAGGGTGTGACCTCTTTGGCGATGAGGCAGATGACCGGGTAGCGCAACTCGTAGCTTGTCGATGGCGGCGGGAACTGTCCCACGACGACACCGGCCGTCCGCCCGGGCATCAGGACCTCGACGATCACCGGCTTGAACCCAGCGTTCGAGACGGCAGCCGTGGCTTCAGCTGACGACGAGCCGACGATCGACGGCACGAGCGCTGTGGTCACAGGCCCCCTCGAGACGAGTAGGCCGACGCTATCGCCGGATTGCACGCGGCGGCCTGCGAACGGCATCTGGGAGATCACCGTGCCCCTCGCGACCGTCGGGTGGAACTGGAAGACCACCACCGCTTTGAGTCCCGCCGCTCGTACCGCTTGGACAGCCTCCCTGCGTGTGTCATTGACGACGTCAGGCACCGAGACCGTGCCTGAACCGAAGCCCTTCGACACGAGCACCTGAACTGAACTCGAAGGCGCGAGCGCGGTGCCCGGGAGCGGAGTCTGGGTGACGACGACGCCGGCGCCGATGCTCGGATCGAGCGACTGGTAGACCCGCGCGGTCAGCCCTTTCGCGCCGAGCAGCGCCACCGCATCACCTTCGCTGAGACCTGTGACCGCGGGCACCGTCGTGTCTCCCGGCGCCGGGCCCTTCGACACCATGAGGGCCACAGGACTGCCTGGCATGAGCTCGACACCGTGACCGGGGACCTGAGCGATGACGAAGCCTGTCGCCGCTGTCGCGTTGTGTGAGCGCACCTCGGCAGGACGCAATCGGGCTTTCGCGAGCAGTACCGCCGCGTCCTCGAGACTCAGTCCAACCACGTTCGGCACCTTGGCCTGCTCTGGTGCGGCGGCCACGACGAACGAGACGGCTTCGTTGGGCTTGAGACGAGAACCCGCCTCGGGGTTCTGCGAGATGATGGTGCCGACGGGCGCGACGTCGGTCGGGACCTCGCTGACATCGCCCAACGTCAATGCGACATCGTTCAGAGCCTGCGTCGCCTCTGCGGCCTGTTGTCCCACAAGGTCCGGCACCACGATCTCGCGTGCGGTCATCCACCACCATGCATACGTGGCACCACCGGCGGCCATGGCGACCGCCAGACCCACGAGCAACCATACCCACCAGCGCGCGCGACGCTGGGGTCCCATATCGATCTCGAGAGGCTGGCCAAGAGGACCCGTGGCTTCAGCCTCGCCAGACGGCTGGTCGGACTGCACGGATGAAGCCTCATCATCGCCCTGCGAAAGCTCTGCGTCATGCATGCCGTCGCCCTCAGACCCGGCCTCTCGGAAGCCAAGGGGCGACTCGGCCCAGTAGACCGACTCCGCGCCAGACTCCACCGCCGTGACATCCGCCGACTGAACTTCCGGTATCTCCGCTTCCGAGGTCTCTGAGTCCGGCTCCGCTCGCTCCGGGTCATCGCCGGCGGCGTCCGCCCCGACGATGCCCTCACCGTCAGCCGGAGCCTCGGCGGTCTCACCCTCGCGGTCCGCATCTTCGGATTTGTGCGGCGCCGTGTCGTCAACCATCGTCATCCCTCTCGTCTCACGCGCGTGCTTGAAGCTCACGTACCAACGGCGGGGTCACATCGAACGCGACAGCGCGCTCGAGCGCCCTGGCCGCACGCAGCACGACCCCTTCGGCGAAGTGTGTCCCTATGAGTTGGATGCCGACCGGCAGCTCCGAATCGTCGCCGAGCCCCACAGGGACCGATACGGCACAGTTGCCCGCCAGATTGACCGGGATCGTGTAGACGTCCGACAGATACATCGCAAGCGGATCTGCTGATTTCTCACCGATTCTGAACGCCGTCGTCGGCGAGGTGGGAGTGAGCAGCACATCATGGTCAGCGAAGGCCCGCTCGAAGTCCCGGATGATCACGGTCCGGGCCTTCTGGGCCTGCCCGTAGTAGGCGTCGTAGTAGCCTGCGGACAGCGCGTACGTCCCGAGCATGATGCGCCGGATGGCTTCCGGCCCGAAGCCCTCGGCCCGCGAGCGCATGTACAGGTCCAACACGTCTTTGGCATCGGCGACCCGGTGACCGTACCGTATACCGTCGAAGCGCGCGAGGTTCGATGACGCTTCCGCGGGCCCGATGATGTAGTAGGCCGACAGCCCGTACCGTGCGCTCGGCAGTTCGACCTCGCCGACCTCGGCTCCAAGCGCAGCGAACAGCTCTGCCGCGGCCATCGTGGCGCTCTTGACCTCAGGAGCCACCCCTTCCATGTCGAGCATATCGGTGACCACGCCGATCCTGAGACCTGACGCACCCCGCTCCAAGTCCCGGGTGAAGTCCTCGTGCGGGCGATCGACACTCGTGGCATCCATCGGGTCCTTGCCGCAGATCGCGTTCAATGCGAGCGCGCACTCCTCGACCGACTTCGAGAACGGTCCGATCTGGTCAAGCGAAGAAGCGAACGCCACGCACCCGTAGCGCGAGACCCGGCCGTAGGTCGGCTTCATCGCCACGACTCCGCAGAACGCTCCCGGTTGCCTGATCGATCCGCCCGTATCGCTTCCCAGGGTGATCGTCGCCATCCCCGCCGAGACCGCTGCTGCCGAGCCTCCGGAGGAGCCCCCCGGGACGCGCTCAAGGTCCCACGGATTGTGCGTGGGGCCGAACGCGGAGTTCTCGGTTGACGAACCGAACGCGAACTCGTCCATGTTGAGCTTGCCCACCGGGACTCCCCCGGCCTTGATGAGCCTGGCGACCGCAGTGCAGTCGTACACGCTCTCGTGGTTCGCGAGGATGCGCGATGAGCACGTGGTACGAGTTCCGATGAGGTTCATGTTGTCCTTGAAGGCCACGGGCACACCCGCCAAGGGCGGCAACTCTTCCGGACTGGCTCCGGAGCGCACCATGTCGTCCACTCGGTCGGCGCTCGCGTAGGCCAACTCACGCGTCACCTCGTTGAACGCTCGGACGCGGTCATCGCAGGCCTCGATGCGCGCGAATGCCCCGTCTGCGACCTCGCGCGCGGAGAGATCGCCGCGCAGGATGGCGGCGCGGATCTCAGGTGCGGTAAGCGCGGACAAGTCGACCGTCACGACAGGTCACCTCCGGGACCCACGATCTGCGGTATCACGAAGGCGCCGTCCTGCGCCATGGGGGCGTTCCTGAGTGCGTCCTCGCGCGAAAGACAGGGCCTGGGCTCATCCGCCCGGACCTCGTTGACCATGGGAATCGCGTGCGAGGTGGGCTCGACATCAGCCAGGTCGAGCTGTTGGATGGCGTCTATGTGCCCGAGGATGGAGTTCAGCTCGGCGCCCAGCGTCTCCACCTGCTCATCGGTCAGAGCCAGACGCGCGAGCAACGCGACGTGGCGTACTTCCTCTTCGGATAGCGACATTTCGTCTTCTCGGCTCCTAGAGTCGTCAGCGGCATCCCGGCGTCTGCATGGCGACGCACAGGTGACCCAATCATACCCGAGGGACAGCGGACCTCGGCGCAGAAGCGGTTCACGTGAGATTCCCGCGCGCGCCACGGGAGCGTGTCAGCGCGCCAGCCAGTACGCGGCCCCCACCACGATGCCGTTCGACAGCGCGTGCAGGCAGATGGCCGACCACAACGACCGCCTCCGCAAAGCAAGCCAGCCCAGCACGACCCCCAGCACGAAGTGCGGCACGACCGTCCAAGCAGTCACATGGTAGGCGGCGAACAGGACCGCGGTACCCGAGATGGCCGGCCATCGGCCCCAGCGAGCCGCCGCCGCACGAAGCACCACTCCGCGAAACGCGAGCTCCTCGGCGAACGGGCCGAGGATGACCACGGTGCCCACGGCGAGGAGAAGCCCCGCTCCTCCCGCACCGAACACCGCTTGGAGGTCTCCTGCCGGGGGCGGATCCCAGCCGATCGCACGCGTCGCGACACCCCATAGGGTCGAGACGGCACGCGTGACGACGAGTCCGGCCGACACGAGAACGACAGAGGACAGAGCGCGTCGGAGACCCAAGCCGCCACCCACCAGTCCGAACGCCGCACGGAGCGAGGTGCCCCGACGAGCGGACAGGAAGCCCAGCGTCAGCAACTGGATCACGTAGAAGACTCCGAGCACGGCCGCTCTCGCCACGGCCTGTCCATCCTTTGGCACGGCGCGCACGTACTCAGAACTCAACAGCGCATCACTCGCCAACAGGCCGGCCATCATGACGGCGAGCACCGCCGCCGCCTCCGGAAGCGTCCAAGCGACCCGCCCGACCTTCGCGTCATCGGCCGCCAGCTCGGATTCCCTTGCCGCGACCCGCTCGTGACGCAACCGAGCGGCATGCTCCCGCTCGAGGCGGCGTCTCCTGGCCTCGTCCTCCTCGCGCAAACGCTTGGCCTGAGCGCGCGACGTGACCGCGACGAGCCGCGGAGGTCCCTCGCCAGAGCCGTCCTTGGCGCGCATCACGGCGTTCCCGGAGGTCGTCCGGAGGCCAGGATCTCCTCCAGGTCGGCCTCACCGAGTATCGGTACTCCGAGCTGCTCAGCACGCGCGAGCTTCGAGCCGGCCGATTCACCGGCGATCACGAATGAGGTCTTCGAACTGACCGATCCGGAGACCTTCGCACCGAGCTCCTTCAGCGCAACGGTCGCCTCCTCGCGCGTATGGTCACGAAGAGCGCCCGTCAACACGAAGGTCAGACCGGCGAGCGGCCGGGGCCGGAGCTCGTCGGTGCGCGGCGCGTCCAGAACGACTCCCGCAGCTGCAAGCCGGTCCAGCACATCACGATTGCGAGGCTCCGCGAAGAACGCGGTCACGCTCGCTGCGATGCGAGGCCCCACCCCGTTGACGGCGGCGAGCCGCTCTTCGTCCACCGAGGCGAGCTCACTGATGCCTCCGAACTCGTCTATGAGCGCCTCGGCCACGATCGCGCCCACGTGTCGGATGCCGAGCCCGAACAGAAGCCTCGCCGGCGGCCGCGTCCGTGAGGCATCGACCGAGGCGAGGATCTTGGATGCGACGGTCTCGCCCAGGACGACCGCGGATCCGTCCTGTTTCGTCCTTCCCATATCAAGACCGGCGAGGTCGTCGACGCTCAGGGTGTAGAAGTCGGCCACATCCCGGACCAGGTCGACGTCGACCAGTCGCGCGATGATCTCCGCCCCCATGCCCTCGATGTCCGCTGCGCCGCGGCTCGCCCAGTGGATGAGTCGCTCGAGACGCTGTGCCGGGCAGGCGACATTGGGGCACCGGAGTGCGACCTCCCCCTCCTCCTGCCACACGCGGCTCGAACAGCTGGGGCACACCTTCGGCATCGTGAACTCCCGCTCAGAGCCGTCTCGCAGCCCCACCACCGGTCCGACCACCTCAGGGATGACGTCGCCCGCCTTGCGAACGATGATCGTGTCGCCGATGAGCAGACCTTTGCGCCGGACCTCCTCCGCGTTGTGAAGCGTGGCCTTCTGGATCGTGGAACCCGACACGAACACCGGCTCGAACACCGCGAAGGGGGTGAGCACGCCCGTTCTGCCCACGCTCACCTGGATGTCGAGCAGGCGCGTCGTCTTCTCCTCGGGAGGGAACTTGTAGGCTATCGCCCAGCGGGGCGCCTTGCTCGTGTACCCGAGCTCCTCTTGAAGGGCGAGTGAGTCGACTTTTACGACCACGCCATCGATCTCGTACGGAAGTGAGTCGCGACGCCTCAATGCCTCTTCACAGAAGGCGCGGACCGCGTCTGAATCAGCACAGGACGCGACATCGGGATTCACGCGGAACCCTGCCTTCCTCAACCAATCGAGCACCTCGGATTGCGTGGCCAGCCCAAGTGCCACCGGATCCGCGATCGCGTAGAGGAAGGTGGCGAGCTCCCGGCTTGCGGTGACCCGCGGGTCTTTCTGACGCAGAGAGCCCGCCGCCGCGTTACGCGGATTGGCGAAGGTGGGAAGGCCCGCCTCATCGTTCTCGGCGTTGATCCTCTCGAAGCTCGCTTTGGGCAGGTACACCTCTCCGCGGACCTCGACCAGGCCGCGATGTGGCCGCCCATCGACTTCGTTCAAACGCAGGGGGACATCACGGATCGTCCTGACGTTCGCGGTCACGTCCTCGCCCACACGTCCGTCACCACGCGTCGCCGCCCGGACCAGCACGCCATCCTCATACGTGAGCGCTATCGAGCTCCCATCGATCTTGAGCTCGCACACGAACGTGCAGCGCTCGTGCGGCACCGCGTCCCGGACGCGCACCAGCCACGCGTCGAGCTCATCCATGTCCATGGCGTTGTCGAGCGAGTACATGCGGCCGGCATGGGTGACCGGCGCGAACAGCTCGCTCGGAGGAGCGCCCACCCGCTGGGTCGGCGAATCGGGCGTCACCAGGTCGGGAAACGCGGCTTCGATCGCCTCGAGCTCTCGGACGAGCGAGTCGTACGCCGCGTCGGAGATGACCGGGGCGTCGAGCGCGTAATAGCGCTGCGCGTGGTAGCTGATCTCCTTCCTCAGTTCCGCGGCGCGCAGTTCAGCCTCGGCTCGCGTGACGGGCGATTCAGGCATCGCCGCATCACTCCTCTTCGACGCGCAGCTTCTGGACGTGCACTGGCCCGACCTCGTAGATGATGACCTCGGGCACGAAGCGCTGGGGCCGTTCGGCCTCGTAGATCCACGTGTCGGTGAGTGTCACCTTGAAGTAGGTCCCGCCCGGAGCGGGAACCGGCTCGACGTCGACTCCGTTGCACAGGTAGGCACGCAACTCCGTCTCGACGTAGTAGCCGAACACCCGGATCGCGTCCCGGTATTCGTTGTACAGGGCGAGACGCTTCTCGGCCTCATACATGTCCAACTCGTCGATGCTGTCCACTCGCAGGTCCTCCCCTCGGATTGGCCGCGCGATCGCACGCGCGAACGACGTCCATCATCGTAACCGTTGTGGCAGCGTCGTGACGCGGTGATACGGCGAGGTGGCTCGCTACCGTGGAGCGGACGTGCCCTCGACCGTGGGGGTCACCGGGAGGCTGGCCTCAGTCGCAGCGCCCGGTGCGCTCGGGACCTCAGAGCCGGACGGAGTCTCGGCATCGACGGGCACGTCGTCGACCGGGGCCACACCCTCGCCGCCCGCTGCGCTGGCGGGGACCGATGGCACGGACGATTCGTCCGCGATCTCGTCCTCGGGGTCGACATCAGGCGAGACGTCGGGAACCACCACCACCGTGGCGACCTCCGGCGACTGCGACGACGGAGAGGAGCCCGAGACAGATGTCGTCGGAGAACATGACGCTCCCGCGACCGCCACGGTCGCCTCGACGGCGGCGGGACCATGAGTGGCGATGTTCGATTCAGGGATGTCGGAGTGGATGTGGCCTTGGGCGCACTGCGCGTCGTGCATCTGTTGCGGCTTCTCGACCCGGCGCTCACTCACGCGGCCCGCGACGGGCGCGACTGCGATGGCGGCAGCGACAGCGACAGCCGTGACTTTTGCCGTCGTAAGGCCCAGCGCCTCGAAAGACGCTGGCGCACTTCCCAACGTCTCAAGGGCCCGCTGGAACACGCCAAGGCCCTCGGCACGAAGACCGGCGAGGGGCAGCAGAACGGCAAGGCGCTTGGGGTCTGCAGCCAATCGGCGTTCTCGCGCGCAGCGGGGACAGCCGGCGATGTGCTCGGCGAGCCATGCCCTCTCCCCGGCTTCGATCCCAGACCCTCTGTCGCGGTACATGTACTCGACCGCACGTCGACAATCGCCGGGCAGGTCGGACAACTCAGCGTACTCTCGACCGAACGCGTCCCGAGCACGGCACACCAACGTATCGACCGCGCCCGGATTCAAACCCATCGTCTCGCCGATCTCGACCGACGAAAGGCCGTGCATCTCACGCAGGATGAGCGCGCTTCGATACCGGGGGCGCAGCCTGGCCAACGCGAGGAACACGAGCTTGGCGTCCTCACGACGGAACATCCCTTCCGCAGCATCGGCGCCTTGCGCGATGAGCTCGGTGTCGTCATCGACCGGCAGCGAGTCCGGCATGCGCTTGAGGCGACGCACATGATCGATGACCGCACTTCGGGCGACGGTGAACACCCAAGCGCGCGCGCTATGGACCTCTTCAGAGGAGCGTGAGCGGTTGATGCGCAAGAAGGTCTCTTGGGCGACGTCCTCGGCCGCGGCCGGATCCATGAGGCGTGCCAAGCAGTAGCCGTACACCAGTGCGTGGAACCGGCGATACAGCTCGGCGAACGCCAACTCCTGACCTTCGCGAGCGCGCTCGAGCAGCGCCTCGTCGCTCACACGGCGAAGTGCGAACCCACTCAGACTGAACGACCGCACGCCCATATCATCCAATCATGACGAATCGTTCCGAAGACACCTTACACCCTGCGCGCGACATCGTGCGCGTCCAAGACTCAGAGCACCCTCGGGTCCACGGGTCGAAGTTCGATATCGCCCCAGGCCCCCAAGTGCTCCCCGATGACGATGACGACACCGCGAACGCCCTCGATCCGCGATCCCGACTCCAGCCCGGCTTCGATATCGCAGGCATCGTGGACGCGGTTCCCGACCGCGCTGGCGGCGGCATCGGCGAGCGCCCCACCGTCAGCGATGACGGTGGCCGCACGCGCACGACCCAGGCTGACCGAAGGTCCGATGGTCGCTGACGAGGTCGCGACCGCGCACGGCATCGCGCTCGACGGCAGCCTGACGCCCAGGGCAGCCATCGGACCGTCCCCACTCCATACGGCGATCGTCCGGTCAGACGGACCCGCCAACCACACGTCCCCCCCGTTCTCGACGACCACGTGCCCCGAGAGCTCCATGAGCGCGCGACCCACCGCCTCGGCGAACGCGCCGGCCACCGCGGCCATC
>JAJUJM010000005.1 GCA_029265315.1 Actinomycetota bacterium
AGCCGCACGCATGCTCATGATGATGCTGGAGCCGCGCCCGAGTCTCGACCCGGACTTCGGATTGTCGTCCTCCGCACAGGCCGAGCAGCTGGCCGCGGAGATGGCCGTACCGGACGACCCTTCCGACATCGAGCGTCAAGTGGCCCTCGCCGGCCCTGCGCTGTCCGCGGGGCGGGCGCTGGCCACCGCGACGGCCGTGTCCCGCAGGCACGCCGACCACGACACCATCCGCGCGATCGCCGAGGTGCTTCCCGGCGCCGCCCGCGACGGCGCGTTCTCCACCGTACGCGAGGCCTTGCGACGGCTCGACGAGATCGCGCTTGAACCGACGTTGGCCGACGATGTGGTCGCGGCACGCACCGCGCTCGCCGACCCGGCCGTGCTCGCAGACGTGTGCCGCGCCCCAGCCACCGACGCAGACGCCGCCATCGCCGGCGAGATCCTGCACGCGGCCGGCCCGGCTGGCGCGGAGGTCCTGCTCGACACGTACGTGCGACTCGCGGAGCCCAAGCGTTCGCTGCTGCGTCCGGTGATGCGGGGCCTCAGCGAGGGCATCCTGGGCGTCGCCAGGCAGCGGTTGCGGACAGCCGATCCCGCGCTGGCGGTGGCGATCATACGCACACTGCCACAACTGGGCGATCGGCGCGCTGTCCCTGTCGTGGCCGCCGCGCTCGACAGTCTCGATGAGCAGGTGCGCTTCGCGGCTGCCTCCGCCCTTGCGAGCATGCCGGTGCCCGAAGCCGAGGCCGCCCTCGTGCGCGGCATCAACCATCGCGAGCCTGAGACGCAGCGCCACGTGGTGCGCGAAGTCGCTCGCGCTCGTATAGCCAGCGTGGTACCGGCCCTTTCTCGCGCCCTCGAGGACATCAACGTGTTCCAGCGCACGTATGAGACCCGCAAGGAGATCATCGCTGCACTTGAGCAGATCGGCACACCGGAGGCCGAGAAGGCCCTGCGTGGTTTCGCTCAACGCACCATAGGATTGGGCAGAAAGACCAAAGAGCTGCGCCAGCGCGCCCTGCGCGTGGCAGATGAGCTCGCTCGACGCCGAGGAGTGGATCACCCGTGACCGACGCACCGTATCGCCCCGAGAACGAAGGACCCTTGGCCACACCAGCCGAGATCGCTCAACAGACCGCGGCTGCCGAAGGCCCGAAGATGGTGGCGGTCCAAGCTCCCTTCGCCACACCGGAGAAGCTCGCCCTGGCACGTGAACTCGTGCGCACGATAGCGGTCGCGCACACCAACGCGGCGCTCTACCCCACGACACACCCGTCAGTGGCGAGCTCTCTGGAGGAGTTCGTGGCCGCGATGCAGAAGCTCGCCCACCACGGTTTCGAGCATGTCACTCTGAACATCTACAAGAACACGCTCTTCGTCGAGAACCAGGTGTTCCCCGAGGAGAGCGTCACCTACCGCAAGCTCATCGACGAGTTCCTCGCACGCGGCATCTCGGCCGCGACGTTCTCCCCGTCGATGCGGACGTCAGATGCTGCCGCACTCGTCGAGCTGTTGGGCGAGGTCCGCGTCACCGGCATCGACGACGCCAAGGCGTACCTCGAGGCGCGGGGCGTGAGCGCGGTCACCGTCGCCGAGACGAGCACGCTCGACGAGACCGGTGACGAGGAACGCAACCGCGAGGTGCGCGCCAGGGCCCGTGAGAGCTACGACGCCGGGCTCTCCGCGATGCGCGACATCGAGGCACAGGCCAAGCTGGGACGGGTCGCAGAGGTGGACAGCCTGCAACGCGTCGTGGGAAGCCTGCTCGACAACCTGTTGCAGGACCCGGCCGCCGTGCTCGGCCTCACGGCCATCAAGGGACACGACGACTACACGCTCAACCATTCGATCAACGTGTGCATCCTGTCTTTGTCGCTCGGCTCCGCGCTCGGCCTCTCAACGGAGGAGCTGCGCAGCTTGGGACTCGCCGCCCTGCTCTACGACATCGGCAAGGTCCGGATCCCTGAGGAGATCCTGCTCAAAGCGGGCCCCCTCACCGCTGAGGAATGGCACATCGTGAAGCGGCACACCGAGGAGGGCGCCGACCTGCTCAAGCGCATCCAGCTGGCGGACAAGATGCCGATGATCGTGGCGTATGAACACCACCAGCGCCACGATATGCTCGGATACCCTGACCCGGCAGGCAGTACCGAGCAGCACCTCTTCAGCAAGATCGTGGCCGTCTGCGACGCCTACGACGCGATGACGACCATGCGCCCGTTCAGGCGGGAGATCCGCCCTGACAAGGCGCTCGCCGTGCTCATGCAAGGCCGCGGCAAGGCCTACGACCCGGGCGTGACCAAGGCGCTCGTGGCCATGCTCGGCATCTACCCCATGGGGGCCGTCGTCATCCTCGACGACGGGTCGACCGCCGTCGTCTACCGCGTGAACAACGATGACCTGCTCCACCCCAGGGTCAAGGTACTCGCGGATCCGTCAGGCCGCTGGCACGAGACCCCGGAGGTACTTGACCTGCGCGTCATCGACGTGCAGACGGGTGAGCCCCTGCGGTCGATCAGGGAGTGCGTGCCTGCGGCGGACGCCGGCGTCGACGACGTATGGCAGTACCTCTAGCCGAATCCGCGCCGACACGAGCGGCTTGTCGTCCAGCCATGCCGCGACCTCGCAGGATCGTGTCCGGATGTCGCCCTCAGGCGTCTGGGCGGAGCCTCTCCACGCGGTTCTTGACGGAGAGAAGCCAACTGGCCAGTTCGTCGCCCCCATGCAACATGCCGAAATGCTGGATGGCGCAACCATCTGCGGACTCGATGAGTCCGACGTGTTCGACCACGCGCCAGTAGACACACCGGTCGCCCTCACAATGCACACCGGGCTGGCCGTTCGCGGCTCGCAGTTCACACGTGTCGCTCATGCGAGGTCAGTCCTCCTCATCTTCGAAGACATGTTCAGTGTAGCGCGCGAGCGGTACATACGACTCGTCGAAAGGATTCCGTATGCGACCGACTCCTCCACGCGACGACCAGCGCCCGCTGGCGGCATGGCTCGGCCCCCTGCTCCTTCTGATCGCGATGATCGGAACCATCGCCTTGGTCGGCTGCGCACGAAGCACGCCTGTCATCGTGGCGCCCCCAGCGACGACCGCGACACCATCACCCGCCACGGAAGCGAGCGGCCCGGTGCCTCTCGATGAGCTCGCGGTGACTCTCGAACAGGTCGCAAAGGGTTTCGACAGGCCACTGTTCGTCACGAACGCTGGCGACGGCACTGGTCGACTCTACGTCGTGGAGCAGGGTGGCCGGATCAGCGTGATCGAGCCGGGCGATGGAGCCATCACCGGCTTCCTCGACGTGGAAGGCCTCATCTCAGACGGCGGCGAGCGAGGACTGTTGGGACTGGCCTTCTCACCCGACTACGCCGACTCAGGCGAGTTGTACGTGAACTACACGGACCGCGCCGGTGCCACGGTGGTGGCCCGCTACACGGCCGATGACCCTGGCGCCATGACGCCAAAGCTGGACGGACCCGAAGTCCTTCTCCGGGTCGAGCAGCCCTATGCCAACCACAACGGGGGCTGTCTGGCCTTCGACCGGGAAGGTCGCCTGTGGGTGGGCATGGGCGACGGCGGAAGCGGTGGAGACCCGGAGAACCGGGCGCAGAACCCGCGAAGCCTGCTGGGAAAGATGCTCACGCTTGATGTGTCGCAACCCAACCCGAGACCACGCATCGCGATCACCGGCGTGCGGAACCCTTGGCGGTTCAGCTTCGACCGGGCGACGGGTGACCTGTGGATCGCCGACGTCGGCCAGAACGCGTGGGAGGAGGTCCACCTGCTGCGAGCGGGAGTGATCGAGGGAACGAACCTCGGATGGAACCTCTGGGAGGGCAACCATCCATACCCCGAGGGCTCCAAGCGGAAGCGGGACGGTTTCGAGTTCCCGGTCATCGAGTACGGGCACGACGTGGGCCGTTCGATCACCGGCGGGTACGTGTACCGCGGCTCTCGTTCACCGGGCCTTGTCGGCGCGTACCTGTACGCCGACTTCGAAGCGGGATGGATCGACGCCGCTCGCGTCGACGATGCGACCCCGCCCCACCTGACGGAGCAGGCCCGCCTTGTGAGCGAAGCCGGGCAACCGTCCTCATTCGGAGAAGACGAGGCCGGGGAGGTCTACGTCTGCGACTACGCGGGCGGGACCGTGTCGAGGATCGTCGCGACCGCCCCGAAGACCCGCTGACGGTCAGCCGACGAACCGTCCGCCGGGAACCCGCATGGCCGGCACGCGTCACCGAACATGCTCACGCCCCGACCCATCCAGTCCAAGCCTGCCCCAGGCATAGCCGAGCGTCATGATGACGAGCTGCGCCGTGAGCGGGAGGAGCTGCCCGAAGCCCACGGCCAGCCCCCCTTGACCGGCGACCGGAAGACCAAAGGTCGCCCGCGAGACAAGACCGGCATCCAGACCGACCCCGGGGACCAGAGCACCAGACAACACCCCGCCGATTCGGCCGACCAACCATGCGCCCAACACCAAGGTCCATGAAAGTCCGCGTGACGACAGTGCACGGGCGACGAGCAACACCAGCACGAGACCAGCGAGATCGAGGATCACCGGGATCCACGTGTACGAACCCGACGGCCAGGAACGAAAGCCCCACCGGGTCACCAGCATCGACGCGAAACCGGCCGCGGCCTGAGCCCCGGCGCCGACAAGAAACCAGCCCATGGGGCTACCGGACCGTGAACTCACGCCAACCGGTGTAGACACGTTTCGGCATCGTCTGGTCGTAGAGCGAGGCGCGCGTGCGCCAGCGGCCCGCCGACAGCTGGGCGGAGACCCCGTACCGGCTGCTGCGCATGAACGTGGAAACGTCGTCGCTACCGAACGATGCTGTGCGGTACGACAGGTTGTAGCGGCGATCGGTCGACCACCGGCCGTTCACGCGCTTCTGCGCCTGGACCGTGACGACCTTCTGGTCGAACAGGTAGCCGGGGGTGATCGTTCCCAGGATGTTGAAACGCTTGCCCGCTCGTATCGTCGAAGGGACCGTCGGGCGGCCGATGGCATAGATGCTCGACTTGGCAGCGTGCAGCGCGTAAGCGCCATCCTCGCTCGTCTGGTACGCGGTCACTCGGAACCAGTGTGTCCCGGCACGTGTCGCCTTGTAGGCGGCGAACTGCTGAGTCGGGTCACCGGCGATCTCCCGTGACTGCGCCACGGCTTCAACCGGCGCTCCGGGAGCTGCGTCGACGGCGTCGTAGATGAAGACACCGAAACGCGCCGTAGAAGTGCACCGCATCACCACACGCAGGGTCTGGCCGGCATCCAGCCAGACGCTGAAGTAGTCGCTCCAGTCGTCCTGTATATCCAGGGTGTCGACATGGCTGAACGGCAACGTGACGGACGTGCCCGGAGGGTTGTCGTCCTCACCGGCCGCAATCGCAGACGGCGCCGCCGCAACGATCAGCGCACCTGCGAGCACCGAAGCGAACACCAGCCGGGCGACACGGTTCTCAAACGTGCGCATCATCGCTTCCTCCGCTCTTCGCCGTCACGGAAGCGCGTCCACGAGGCGATCGACGTCCTCGACTGTAGTATCCCACGATGTGACCCAACGAACCTCATCGAACCCGTGCTTGGCCGATTCTCTCCACGTGTAGAAGTGAAAGCGCTCGACGAGCGAGGCGACCCGGTCATGGGCCAGCAGCGCGAACACCTCGTTGGCCTGCGGTTCCTGGGTGAGTTCGACCCCGGCGGCTCGCGCACCGGCGGCCAGCCGCGAAGCCATAGCGTTCGCGTGCGCAGCTGAACGCAGCCACAGGTCACCTGAGAACAACGCCTCGAACTGCGCCGCCACGAAGCGCATCTTGCTCGCCAACTGTGCAAGCTGCTTGCGAACGAACACGAGGTCATGTGTGCGGGCGGCACCGAAGATGACGACCGCCTCGCCGAACGCAAGCCCGTTCTTGGTGCCTCCGAGTGATAGCAGGTCGACCCCCACGTCAGCGGTGATCTCGCTAAGACCGCAACCGAGGGAAGCGGCAGCGTTGGCCAGTCGTGCCCCGTCCACATGCAGCAGCAGCCCGTGCTCGTGTGCGAGGTCGGCCAGTGCGCGCAGCTCGTCGGATGTATAGACCGTGCCGTACTCACTCACGTTGCTCACGCTGATCACGCGGGGCTGCGCGGCGTGTTCGAAACCGAGTACCGACAGGGCCGGCTCGACGAGCGTCGGAGTGAGCTTGCCGTCCGGCGTCTCCACCACTACGAGCTTGACTCCGGCCAGGCGTTCGGGCGCCGCCGCCTCGTCGCAGTTGATGTGCGCCGTGGCCGGGCAGATCACCGAGTGCCACGGCCGACACACAGTGGCGAGGGCGACACAGTTCGCGCCCGTGCCGTTGAAGGTGAACGCGACATCGCACTCTTGACCGAGGTGTCGTTTGAGCGCGTCCACCGCGCGAGCGGTGACAGGGTCCTCGCCGTAGGCATGGACGTGACCGTCGTTGGCTGCCACAAGCGCTTCGAGCACCTCGGGGTGCACGCCGGAGTGATTGTCGCTGCCGAACCCCCGCCAGCCCATCGCGCTCACCCCTTCACACCGAACTCGGCATCACACGCAGCCACATATTCACGCAGCACCTCGGGCAGCGAAGCGACGTCACCGGCGGGTGGCATCGGACGTGAGTTGTACGTGTCCCAGAACAGCACGTCAGCGCCATCGAGCACACCGGCGGCCGAGTCGGCGAACAGCGCCTGGAGCGCTTTGCCGGTATACGTGGTCTCGGCGGGAACGCCCGCGTCCAGCGCTGCGTCGACCGCCGTGAGCGTCTCAGCGGTCGCCACCCCGTAGCCCGGCTCGTAGAACTCCTCTCTCAACGAGAGCGCGAGGTCGCCGAACTCCAGTGCCGGGACGGATGCATCACACGCGCGCAGCAGGGCGAGGGTGGCGTCGAAGATGGAGTGCGCGGATTCTCGGTCGCACACCTCGCCTGGGGTGACACGCACCGCTTGGACCTGTGTCGGCACTCTGAGGAGCGCGAACCCGATCGCGAGACCGACCGCCGTGCCCACGGTGCCGGCAGCGACGTACACGGTGCCGGGCAGCGGTTCTCCCGCCTGCTCGCACTGCGTCGCGACTTCAAGTGCCGCGTTGACGTAGCCGGTGGCGCCGAGCGCGTTCGTCCCGCCCATGGGGATCACGTAGGGCTCCACGCCGTCTCGCCTGGTGAGTTCGCGGCGTACACGCACCGCCTCGCGCGAGCCGTCCCAACCATCGACGGGATGGATCACGGTGCCGAGGCCGGCGTGGGCCCGCAGCGTGCGGGCGGCGAACGGCCCCGGGGCCTGTGGCGAGAGCACGACATGGGGCTCCAGACCGGCGGCTGACGCATGCACCGCGGTGGCAAGCGCGTGGTTGGACCCATACGCCCCGAAGGTGATGACCGCGCGGCAGCCCCGCTTGAGGGCGTCGCCGAGCAGCAGCTCGAGCTTTCGCGCCTTGTTGCCTCCATAGGCGCTCGCAGTGAGGTCGTCGCGTTTGACGCGCAGTCGTGCGGCCGCCACATGAAGCGTGAGCGGCTCGAGCGGTGTAGGCAGGTCGCACAGCTCGCGGCGGGGCAATGCGGTCGTGCCCGGGAAGCGCTCGAAGAGCGGGTAGGACATCCGGCGCCTCCTTCGAGGATCGTGACCGTACCGTATCACTCGTACGCGATCGCGTCGCGGATCGACACCATGCTCGCCCGCCACGCCGGAAGCAGGCTGGCAACGGCCGATATCGCCACCACCATGGCCAGCCACACCCCGACCCCCCACCACGAGAACTCGTAGGAGAGCGGCAGGTTCATCGCCGTCCCCAACGCGCTCACGAGCCACACCGACAACGGCCAGGAGAGCAACGCCCCCAGACCCCATGCCATGAGACCCACGACCACGCCTTCCGTGATGTAGATGCCGAAGATCGAAGCGTGACTGGCCCCGATCGAACGCATGACGCCGATCTCTCGCGTGGATTCGAGCACGTTTATCGTCATCGTCCCGGTGAGCCCTATCACACCCACAGCGGCGAGGATCACCGCCATGATCACGAGGAACGTGACGAGGATCCCGAGCTGGTTGGCGATGGTCTCCTTCTGCGCCTCCTGGGTCTGGCTGCCGGAGATTCCCAACCCGGCCGAGTCCAAGCGCCGCTCCATCTCTCTGGCCATGCGGACCTGGACATCGGGGCCACTGGCCGGGCCACTCACGAGCAGACGGGTGGCGTACCCTCTCGCTCCGACCGCCTCCTGAAGAGCATCGCGGTCGATGAACAGCACCGAACCCATCAGCTGTCCGGTCGCCACCCCGACGATGCGCCAGCGCTTCTCCACACCGCGCACGGTGACGTACATGATGTCTCCCACACCCAGGTGCGGTTCATCTTTGAGGACGTCGGTGTTCACCACGACCTCGTCCGGGGCGTCTGGCGCAAGCCAACGGCCGGCCACGATGACAGGGGTGATGAACCGGGTGTCCACGGGCACGCCCAGTGCGAACACCTCCTGGTTCTCGGACCCGTCCGGCCGTTCTACGGAGACCTGGGACTCGAACCATGTCTCAGCGTCCGTGACCCCCGCTACCCTTCGCGCCTCACGCTCGAGGTCTGAGGACAGCTGCGGCCGGGCCATGAACGCCTGGGCGTCGTAGCGCCACCATGCCGCCATGTCCTCGACGGTCCTCATGATCGAGGCGCGGACGGTGACCACGCCCATCACGACCGCCGATGCGAGCACCAGTGTGGTGAGCGTCAGCGCGAGGCGGCCCTTGCGCACGAAGGTGTTGCGTAGCGACAGCGCCACCGGGCGCGGCAGTCCCCGGACGAGTCCCAACGCCCGGTCGATGAGTCCGGCGCCGAACCGCGTGGACGTGCCTGTCGGGTCGAGGGCACGCACGACCGGCAGCGTGGTGCCACGATGCACGGGAAAGCCCGCCGCGACGATCGGGACGATGAGTCCCACGACCAGGACGAGGCCGATGACCCACGCCGGCGGGACGTCGCTCGTCAGACGGAAGTTCAAGATGCCCGAGGCGTAATCGGCGAACCATGCGCCGGTCATGAGACCCACCGGAAGCCCCACCATGACCGCGAGCGCCCCATAGCAGGCGACCAAGGCGAGGTACATCCACGCGATCTGCAGGTGGCGTCCCCCGACCGCTTTCATGATGCCGACCTGCCGCACCTGTTGAGCCATGATCGCCTGCACGGTCGTCACCACGAGGAACGCGGACAGCGCGAGCGCCATGACCCCCAGCGCGAGCAACAGGAGCGAGACCGCCTTGAAGATGTCGCCCAGGAAGTGGCTCCCGGGCTCGGGCACCTCGAGTCGCAGGGTCTTGACGCCAGCGGCGGCTAAGTCTGTGTCACGGATGTCCGCGGCTATCCTGCTCGCCGCCGAGCGCGAGATCGTCGGGCCCAGGACCACGGACAGATGGTTCAGGTTCGCAGGCTCGTCCAGCAACGGAAGTGTGTCCATCGAGACGAAACCGGTGATCGCCCCTTGGAACTGCGCCGGCACGATGTTGATGTCGTGCGCGAACCCCTCGACCCTGAGCCTGGCACGCGTGCCTGACGCGGACTCGACGGTGATGGTGTCCCCCACCTTGATCGTGTCGACCTGCAAGGCGCTCTTCTCGAGGATGACGCCGCCCGGGCGCGGCGGCCACGCCGCATACTCCTCACGAACGAGCTTCTGCACCCCGCCGCGACCGAACTCGGGCAGCGCCCACAGACGCAAGGTCTCCCATCCTTCGGTCGAAGCGGTCTCGTCCACATCGCGCGTCGTGTAGCGCACGGTCACGCGACGCCTGCCTTCGGCAGCCTGCACGTCCTCGCGTTCGGTCACGCGTTCCACGAGGCGCGTGTCGAACGCGGTCGTGTCGAACTGGGCCGACGGCGGGACGCTCGCCTCGAAGTCGACGTCGAACTCCCTCAAGAGGATCTCTCGCCCGCCCATGACCACGGCGATGGCGAACACGCCGACCGCGATCGACAGCACCACGAGCGCGGTCCGTATGCGATGGCTCGTGAGGTCCCTGCGGACCTTCGCCCAGCGAGGCGAAGACATCTTGGCGCCTACGTTCCGCTCACGGGTGACACCGGAGCACCCGCGGTGAGGGTTGGTTCGCCGCTGCGTCCCACGTCCGCCCGTGCTGCTTCCTCAGCGAGCTCCTCCTCGAGCCAGCGGCGACGGTCCTCCACGATCTCGCCGTCTGCCACGTGCAGCGCACGGGTGACCCGGCTGGCCAAGTCGTTGTCGTGGGTCACCATGACGATGGTCTTGCCACGGGCCACCAACTGCTCGAACAGCGAGAAGACGGCGTCGGCCGTCTTGGAGTCGAGGTTGCCGGTCGGTTCGTCCGCGGCGATGATCGGCGGATCGTTGGAGAGTGCGCGCGCCACCGCGACACGCTGCTGCTGGCCGCCCGACAGGGTCGAGGGCAGCTTGTGGGCCTGGTCGGCCATGTCGATCTGCTCGAGCAACTCCATGGCGACCTTGCGACGCTCGTCCGGGCGATACACGTTGCAGAAGTCCATAGGGAGCATGATGTTCTCGATGACGGTCAGGGTGGGCAGCAACTGGAAGAACTGGAACACCACTCCCACCGTCTTGCCGCGCCAGACAGCCAGTGCGTTCTCGCCCAGATCGTGCACGGGCGTGTCCTCGACGAAGATCGAGCCGGAGGTGGGATGGTCGATGCCGGTGATCATGTTGATGAGCGTGGTCTTGCCCGAGCCCGACTTGCCGATGAGCCCGACGAACTCCCCGCGTCCCACTTCGAGGTTCACGCCCTTGAGCGCGGTGAACGGGACTCCGCCGGTGTGGTAGGTCTTGACCACGTCGACAAGACGGATGAGAGGTGAGTCCACGGTGACTCCAGGCACGGATGCTCCTTCTTCGGACCTCGTCGAGTGGGAGGCGCTCGCAAAGAGAATCTACCCCCGCCGGACACTCGAAGCCGTCATCGCCCTTTGCGTTTGGGCTCGGTCTGGTAGAAGCGTCTGGCCGCTCTGCTGATGGCCTTGTTCGCCTTCTCGCGTTCCCGCCAGGCCTTCTCGTCCTGCTTGCGTGACAGCGCCGCGAGCTCGGCGTTCAGTCGTCGGTAGCTGTCCAGGCGGCGCTTGGGCAGCTCACCTTCGACCACAGCCGCCACGACCGCACACCCCGGCTCACTCTCGTGTGAGCAGTCCCTGAAGCGGCACCTCTCCGCGAGCGCTTCGATGTCCGGAAACGCTGCGGCGATGCCCTCAGACGCCTCCCACAGCCCTATCGCGCGCATCCCCGGCGTGTCGATCACGACCCCGCCTCCGGGCAACGCGATGAGCTCACGGGCGACGGTGGTGTGTCGGCCCTTGTCGTCGCCGGCACGTACGTCACCCGTGGCGAGCACCTCCCGACCTACCAGACGGTTGAGGAGCGTGGACTTGCCCACGCCGGAAGCGCCGAGCAAGGCCGCGGTGACTCCGGAAGGGACGTGCGCGCGGACCGCGTCGATGCCTTCACCGGTGACAGCGCTCTCGACGACGACGTCGACCCCGAAAGCGACCTGCTCGGCGAGTTCCCGCTGCTCATCGACCGCATCGGACAGGTCCGCCTTCGTGAGCACCACGACCGGCCGCGCGCCCGATTCCCACGCCAAGACGAGCTCACGCTCCAAGCGCGAGACGTTGATCCCGCTGCCCGAGAGCGACTGCACGACGAAGACGACGTCGACGTTGGCGATGACGACCTGCTCTCCGGTCTGATCGCCCGGGTCCTTTCGGACGAACGCGCCGTGGCGAGGGAGGATCGCCTCGATGATCGGCATGGCGTGACCCTCGGGCCGTACCAGCGCAACCCAGTCGCCCACCACCACCCGGCTGTCGGCCTCGTTCGCAGCTTTGAGCAGGTGGGCCGCGGGCTCGGCCCGCTCGACGCCCCTCTCGCCTGCGACCAGCGGCAATCCGCGGTCGACGCGCACGACACGCGCGGGCTCACACCCATGCTCACACAGCGTGTCGAACAGTGCCCGTTCGCGATCGGTGTACCCGAGCGCGACGAGATCGGCAGGGGGTGTATACGCGTCCGTCATCCGGGACAGGATACCGTGTGCGGGAAAGCGGCTGGCGAAACGGCTCGCCCATGTCCCCGAAACGGCTCTCCCATGTCCCCGAAACGGCTCCCCCATGTCCCCTGTGAGGCCGCCGGGCAGGAAGGTCCGCGCACAAGAGGCGGCCGTCAGGCCGGGCGCACCACCGCCACCGCCGTGTCAGCGAGCAGGTTGGGCCACAGACGCACCCGCCGGACCTCGGCACGGTGCCAGCCCTCCGTGATCAGCGCGATCTCCTGCTCGATCTCCCCGCCGCTCGCCTTCACGAAGTCGCGGAAGTCGGCGATGGTCGTGTGGTGGATGTTCGGCGTGTCGTACCACGTGAACGGGATGGAGCGGGACACCGGCATACGGCCCCGCAACGCAAGGTATCCGCGCACCTTCCAGTGGCCGAAGTTGGGGAAGGACACCACGCAACGCCTGCCGACTCGGAGCATCTCGCGCAACACGAACGCCGGCCTGCGAACGACTTGAAGCGTCTGCGACAGAACGACCACGTCGAAGCTGCCATCGGGAAACGCATCCAGCCCGTCGTCGAGGTCGGCTTCGACCACCGACAGCCCCTGAGCGAGTGCGGCGGCGATGTCGGCATGGTCCAGCTCGATCCCACGCACCGTACAGCCGCGAGCGTCTCTCAAGTGCGCGATGAGCGAGCCATCTCCGCAGCCCAGGTCGAGCACGCGACTCCCCTCGGGGACGATCTCGGCGATGAGGCGCAGGTCAGACCGCAGGGAATCGACCGGGCTCATTCAAGCTCACCGCCTTTCGTGGGCCGAGCGCCCGCTCGCCCGGCCACACGCGCCTGCGCGAGGAACGGCTCGATGAACGCGTGCTGCGCGGCGGGCTCCAGCAGGAACGCGTCGTGGCCGTACGGAGAACGTATCTCCGCGAAGCTGACTTCAGCCCCCGCCGCTGACAGCGCAGCGACGATCTCTTTCGACTGGTACGTGGGGAACAGCCAGTCGCTCGAGAACGAGATGACGAGGAAGCGCACCGGGCTTCCCCTGAACACATCGGCGAGCGATCCTGCGTCCCCGCACAGGTCGAAGTAGTCCATCGCCTTGGTCATGTACAGGTACGTGTTCGCGTCGAAGCGTTCCGTGAAGCGTTTTCCCTGGTAGGCCAGGTAGCTCTCGACCTCGAACTCGGTCACGAACCGGAATGCGAACTCGTCGCGACCCCGCAACCTCCGGCCGAACTTCTCGTGCATGGACTCGTCGGAGAGGTACGTGATGTGCCCGATCATCCGCGCCACGGCTAGCCCGTGGCGGGGCGTCGCGCCCGTCTCGTAGTATCGACCCCCGGCGAACGCCGGGTCTCCGAGGATCGCCGCACGCCCGACCTCGTTGAACGCGATGGCCTGGGCTCCCAACCTCCACGTGGTCGCGATGGCGATGCACGCACCGACACGCTCCGGGTAGCGCTTTGCCCACGCGAGCGCCTGCATGCCACCCATGGAACCGCCCGCCACGGCCAGAAGGCGCTCTATACCCAGCTCATCGAGGAGCCGCGCTTGGACATCGACCATGTCTTCGATGGTGACGACCGGGAAATCGAGCCCAAAAGGCTCCCCGGACGCCGGGTTGATCGAGGACGGCCCCGTGGTCCCGGAACACCCGCCGAGCACGTTGGCGCACACTATGAAGTAGCGCTCGGTATCGAACGTCTTGCCGGGGCCCACCATCGGGTCCCACCATCCCGGGCGCACCGCACTTGACGGGGCGGCGTCGGGATCGCCCGTCGCCGGCGCCGGCGGCGACCACCGCGGCCCGTCCTCGGGGGACCAGCCCGCCGCCCTCGCGTCGCTCTCGCGCCACCCGGCCACGTGCGCGTCACCTGACAGCGCATGGCACAGCAACACCACGTTGTCCCGCTCAGGCGACATCGTCCCAAGCGTCTCGTACTCGACCACGACTTGCGAAAGCACCTCGCCCGAGGCGAGCGCCACGTCTTCGAACGTGAGCGTGTGCGCGCCTATGACGCCGACACTGCCGACCACGTCCCAAGGCGTCTCGCGGTCCCCTGTGGCGCTCACGCTTTCTCCAGCGCTTCCTCGAGGTCCTCGAGAATGTCCTCGATGTCCTCGATCCCAATGGACAGACGTACGAAATCCTCACCGATCCCGGCCCGCAGCAGCTCCTCGGCGGAGAGCTGGGAATGTGTCGTGGACGCCGGGTGGATGATGAGAGACTTGGCGTCACCGACGTTGGCGAGGTGGCTGAACAGCCGTACCGAATCGATCAGGCGCCTTCCCGCCTCAAGACCACCTTTGACGCCGAACACGACCACTCCGCCATAACCGTTCTCCAGGTAACGGTCCGCATTGGCTTTCGTGGGATGGGTGTCGAGCCCCGGATAGGCGACCCAAGCGACCTTCGGGTGCTGCTCCAGGTAGTGAGCGACCGCCAAGGCGTTGTCGCAGTGGCGCTGCATCCTGAGCGAGAGCGTCTCGACACCAAGCAGGAACTGCTGAGCGTTGAAGGGTGACAACGACGGCCCGATGTCGCGCAGGAGGTTGACGCGGGCCCGGATCGCGAACGCGACGTTGCCCAAGCCGGGGAAGTCGCCGAACGTCTCCCAGAACCTGAGGCCGTGGTAGCTCTCGTCAGGCTCGGTGAAGTAGCCGTGCCGCCCGCCCCCCCAGTCGAACGTGCCCCCGTCGACGAGCACACCACCGATGCTCGTGCCGTGCCCGCCGAGCCACTTCGTGAGGGACTCGACCACGACCGCCGCGCCGTGCTCGACAGGACGGCACAGGTACGGCGTGGCGAACGTGTTGTCCACGAACAGCGGGATGTTCAAGTCGCGCCCCAACTGCGCGATTCCCGTGATATCGGGTACGTCCAGGCGAGGGTTGCCGATGGTCTCGACGAACCATGCCTTCGTCGTCGGATCACTCGCCGTCGCGAAACCGTCGGTGTCGACCGTCTCGACGAATCGCACGTCGATACCAAGGCGCCGGAACGTGTGCAGGAAGATGTTCCACGTGCCGCCGTAAAGCGACGTCGATGCGACGATCGAGTCCCCCGCTCCGGCCACGTTGAGCAGGCCTAAGACCTCGGCGGCGTGTCCACTGGCCACCGCGAGCGCCGCCGTGCCTCCGTGCAGGGCCGCGATGCGCTGCTCGAGCACATCGTTGGTGGGGTTCATGATCCGAGAGTAGATGTTACCGAACTCACTGAGGCCGAACAGCGCCGCGGCGTGCTCCGTGTCCCTGAAGTTGTAGGCGACGGTCTGGTAGATCGGGACCGCCCTGGAACCGGTCGTGGGGTCTGGAACGGCGCCGCCGTGGACAGCGAGCGTATCGAACCGATGGGAGGAGCTCATGGTCTTCGCCTTTCACGCGTCACGTGTGAGGAGGATGATTCCCGACTGCACCTATCATCTGCAGCCGGCCGTAAGCCGCCCGAGTCCGGCGAACGCGCCAGAAGACCCGGGCCGGGTCATCATCATGTCCATCATCATCGCGAGCGCGTTGATACGGACCATCGCTTCTTCTCCCACCTCCGTTCGCCGAATCATGCCCTGTCATGCGCAGGGGCGAGTCTTTGGTGGACGAAGTGTACGGAGCGGTCACGCTCAGCGCAAGCGCCTGAACCGCACCAGAGCGGTGAGCGTTCCGCCACCTACTGGGCAGGCGGCATCCGCGCCAAGAGGCAGCGGGTCATACTGACGAACCAATGGAAGTCGAACCGCAGGAGGGCTCATGAAGAAGACCATCGGCGCCGTCGAGCGACTGTTCCCCATGCCATGCCCGTTGGTGGTCGGAGGGACGCTCGATCAGGCCGACGCGCTCGCCGTGGCCTGGATCAACATCATGGCGTCGACCCCGCCCACGGTCGCGATGGGGCTGCGCGAGTCCCGATACACCCTTGAGCTCAGTCGCGCCTCGCAGTCGTTCACCGTGAACGTCCCGACCTCGTCCATGGCGCCCATCGTCGACTACTTCGGGATGGTGTCGGGTCGCTCCGTGGACAAGTTCGCAGCGACTGGTCTTGGGCTCAGCCCCTCCACGCGAGTCGCAGCACCCATCATCGATGAGTGCCCCTACAACCTCGAGTGTCGCGTGACCGACGAGGTCGAGATTGGCGCCTACGTCGTCATGTTCGGCGAAGTGGTCGAGGTACACGCCGAGGAAGACGTCCTCGCCGAGGGTGACCAGGTCGACGCCGGCTCACTCGACCCACTGGTCTACATCGCCGGGTCCCGTGAGTACTGGAGACTCGGCGAGAAGGTCGCCGATGCGTTCTCGGCATGGAAGGGCGTCGTACCGCCTGAGTGATACTCGCCGCACAATTCTTACTGAAATACTCGGGATTCTTGACTCCTGTCAATGAGTGGCGCAGCGAGTGTGGGTACAACTACCGTTGACGATGCTCGCTCGACCCGCGGGAGTCCAGGCCATGAATCCGACGCCACAGACCACGATCCATGAGCTCCTCGAAGCGCACCCGTACCTGACGGACTGGCTTGCCGCCTACGCCCCTGAGTTCAAGAAGCTCAAGAACCCCGTGCTCTACAACACGGTCGCTCGGGTGGCCACCATCGAAGCCGCGGCCTCGATGGGCGACACCGATGTCGACACGCTGCTGTCCGACATACGCACCGAGATCGCGAAGCACGCGATCATCGCTGAGGAAGCCGCCGGGGTGAACGCCAACGTCGACCCAGGCGTGCGGGCCGCGAGACAGGAGAAGCTGAAGGAGATCATAAGCAGGCTCCATGATGGCGAGCCCGTGGACAGGGTGAAGGCGGACTTCGACGCGCTGACGATGGGCGTGGACGCCGCCGAGATCGCCGCGATGGAGCAGGCGCTCATCGCCGAGGGGATGCCGGTGGAGGAGGTCATGCGCCTGTGTGACGTTCACGTCAGAGTCTTCAAGGACGCGCTCGAGGCCACCGTCGAGGCCACCCCGGAGCCCGAACTTCCGGCCGACCACCCCGTGAGCGCCTACCTACGCGAGAACGAGGTGGCGACCGGCATCGTGACCGACGCCCGTACCGCGCTCGAGGCGGGCGACCACAGCGCGTTGGGCGACGCGTTGGCACGTCTCGCTTCGATCGACACCCACTACAAGCGCAAGGAGAACCAGCTGTTCCCCGTGCTCGAGCGCCACGGCGTCGAGGGTCCGACGAAGGTGATGTGGGGTCTCGACGACGACATCGTCGGGCGGCTCAAGACCGCCCGCGCGCTGCTCAGATCCGGCGACACCGAGGCTCTGGGCGCCATGCTGCCCGAGCTGCTCACGATGATCGACGACATGATCTACAAGGAGGAGAAGATCCTCTTCCCCACCGCGATGCAGGTCATCACGGACGAAGAGTGGGCCGAGATCGCCGCTGGAGACCACGAGATCGGATACGCGTGGATCGAGGGCCCAGGCGGTGAGGCGGGCCCGCGAGCGGCAGCGACGGTCGCGGAAGCGACCAACGTGAGCGGCGATGAAAGCCCGGTGTTGTTGCCACTCCCCACCGGTGCCCTGTCGCTGGAACAGCTCGATGTCATGTTCCGCGCGCTGCCGTTCGACCTCACGTTCGTCGACGAGCATGACAAGGTCCGTTTCTACTCAGAGGGCGAGCGAGTGTTCCCCCGCAGCCCCGCCGCGATAGGGCGAGACGTCCACAACTGCCATCCGCCAGCGAGCGTCCACAAGGTCGTGGAGATACTCGACGCGTTCAAGGCGGACGAGAAGGACGTCGCCGAGTTCTGGATCGAGATGGGGCCGCGCTTCATCCACATCCGCTACTTCGCCATGCGCGACACTGAAGGGGCCTACAGGGGCTGTCTCGAGGTCGTGCAGGACGTGACCGGCATCCGGGCGCTTGAGGGAGAGCGTCGTCTGGTGAACTGGTAGGCACGCCGGGGACAGGAACGTCGCGCTCGCCGTGACCACCGCCACTCCGTCGGCTGCGCTATGCTGCTCGCATGCCTCCTGAGCTGATCGTCCCGGCGCTCATCATGTCGCTCGCGTTCGTCTGCTATACGACGGGCGTGTGGGCCGAGCGTATGGCGCGTGACCTCAAGTCCTGGCACGTCGTCGGGTTCTGGCTGGGCATCGCCGTCGACAGCACCGCGACACACATGATGCTACGGATGCTGATCGCGAACGGCGGAGTCAGTGATTGGGCGCATACGCTCACGGGCGGCAGCGCGCTGGGGCTGATGGCGATCCATGCGGTCTGGGCCACGTGGACGCTCCTGCGCGGCAGCGAGCTGGCGCGCCGCGGATTTCATCGCTACAGCATCGCGGTATGGGCGATCTGGCTCGTCCCATACATCGGGGGCATGGTCGCCGGCATCGCGCGCGGGCAAGGATACTCATGATGCGCGACCGGCGGCTTCTCGTCATCTTCGCCGTGGTGCTCGTCGATATGCTCTCGTTCTCGATCGTGCTGCCGCTCCTGCCATACCTTGCGGGCGAGCTGGGCGCCTCGGCCTTCCAGATAGGGCTGCTCGGCGCGGTCTACCCCATCGCCCAGTTCTTCGGCGCGCCGCTTCTGGGGCGGCTCTCCGACCGCATCGGCCGCAAGCCGGTACTCATCCTGAGCATCATCGGGACGGTGGCGGGCTTCGTGGTCCTGGCCACGGCACGCGCACTGCCGATCCTGTTCGCCAGCCGCGCGCTCGACGGCATCACGGGCGGCAACATAAGCGTCGCCCAGGCGTACATCGCTGACGTCACGACACGCGAAGAGCGCGGCAAGGCACTCGGGATGATCGGCGCCGCGTTCGGCCTCGGCTTCATCCTGGGGCCCGTGACGGGCGGTCTTCTGTCCGGTATCAGCTATGCGGCTCCGGCATGGCTGGGCGCGGGGCTCGCGCTCGCCAACGCACTCCTCGTCACCACATCCGTGCCGGAATCACTCACGCACGCGGACCGGGAGCGCTTGGCCGCACGACCTCGCGGCGGCCTCGATGCACGTGCCTTCGTCGAGGCGCTGCGCCACCGCCGTGTGGGCCCACTGCTCGTGATCCGGGTGCTCACCGGCATCAGTTACGGCGTCTTCGAGAGCGGCTTCGCGCTCTGGGCGATCGCCGCGCTCGCGCTCTCAGCCAGAACGAACGCGTTCGTGCTGGCGTGGGTCGGGGTCCTGTCGGTCTTCGTGCAAGCCTTTCTCATCGGGCGCCTCACCAAGCGCTGGAGCGACGACGGCCTTCTGCTCACATCGCTCGCGGTCGCGGCGATAGCCCTGCTCGCGTGGGGATTCGTCCCTGCACTCCCGCCGCTCGTGGCGCTCATGCCGGCCCTTTCGTTCGGCCTGGCCGTGAGCAACACCATCTCGACGAGCGCCCTGACCAAAGCGGTCGAACACGATGAGGTCGGTGGGATCCTGGGTGTGAACACGTCGATCCAAGCCATGACGCGCATCCCGGCCCCTGTGATCGCGGGTGCACTCATCGACTACGTCGCGGTCTGGGCGCCGGGCGTCGTCGCCGGCGGCATCGTCGGGCTCTGCGCACTGTTCGCGCTCGCCACGCTGTGCTGGAAGCGGGGCGCTCCGGCCTGCACTGACGAAGTCGCCTGAGCTGATCCTGGCCAAAGGCCGGCGGCGACCGACTGTGATGGCCCGGGTCAGGCCGCCCGTTCGACGTCGCGAGGCAATTCGACCGGCTGCACGCGCGGACTCGGCGGCTTCGTCACGAACGTCAGTGTCGCAGCCACGATGCACAACACCGCGGCTATCGCGTACGCGACACCGTACGAGCCCGTCGAATCGACGATGGTGCCCGCCGTCATGGAGCCGAACACACCGCCCACTCCCCACGCGGTGAAGACCAACCCGTAGTTGACGCCGAGGTTCTTCGTCCCGAAGTAGCCCGCCGTGGTTGACGGGAACAGCGACAGGTTGGCGCCATAGCAGAAGCCTATGGCCGCGGCGACCGGCACCAACGCCAGTGGCGCGGTCGAGAACGCCAGCGCGCCCATCATCGCCGCCTGCACGACGAAGACGCCGAACATGGTGCGGATGCCTCCGATACGGTCCGCAACCAAGCCGGCGACGACACGCCCGCCGGCGTTGCCTATCGCGAGTACCGCGACCAACGTGAAGCCGAGGTCGACCGACGGCAGTTGCGCCGCTGCGATCTTGGCCATGTGGCCGATGATCATGAGACCCGCGAACGCCGAGAACGCATACATGAGCCACAGCAGCGCGAACTGACGCGTCCTGACCATCTCGCGCCAGTCGTGATCGTCATCGCACGTCGTGACCGCCTCGGCCTTCGCTCCGTCGGCAGCAGGCAGGTGGCCTTGAGGCGGATTCTTGAGCAGTTGCGCGAGCGTCACGGTCAACAACAGGAAAGCGACCCCGAGCGCCCGGAAGGTGCCGCTGACGCCCCGCTCGGCCAGCAGCCACGTGGTGAGCGGCGCTATGTAGACGCTCGCCAGACCGAAACCGGCCACGACGATGCCGGTGATGAGCCCTTTTCGTTGCGGAGGGAACCACTTCACGGCCGCCGGGGTGGCCGCCGCGTATCCCAACCCGATACCGATTCCGGTGAGCACTCCGAAACCAAGCACGATGGGCGCGGCCGAAATCGGAGAGCCAAGGCTCGCCACGATCAGACCCAGACCGCACAGTGTGCCGCCCGCAGTCGCGACGATTCGCGGCCCCAAACGGTCCTGCGCGCGACCGGCGAACACCATGGAGACCGCGAACACGCCGACCGCGATCGCATAGGGAAGACTCGCCTGACCCGACGACCAGCCCCAACCGCCGTCGACGACCGGTTTCGAGAGCGTCTTCGCGATCACGCTCCATGAGTACAGAACCCCGAGCGCCAGGTTGATGCCAAGCCCGGCGCCGGCGACAAGCCAGCCGCGTGCGGCAGACGTCCGCGTCATGTGAGACCCTCCGTATTCGCAACCCACCCTTGCGCACGGGTCCGCCTCGCAACGGTCCGCACGTCACACAGCGTTCAAGTATCTGGGAACCCGGGCCCTCGACGAGTCACACATCCCGCGAACGGGCCATTCGAGTCGGGGAACGGTTCGTGTGCTGCGTGAGCTACAGGTACGTCAGGCGCCGCATCCGCCGATACCGCCACCAGAGCAGCATCGCCAGCCCGGCCGACAGCGCCGCAAACGCCAGTTTCAGCGGGTGGACCGCGTGCGGCGACGAGTAGCCCTGGTCGATGATCCTCACTGACGTGGCATGCACATCGAGATCTCCGCCGTGCTCGTCGCACGCTGAGTTGACGACGCCTCTCACAACCAGTGTCGAGCCCCTCTGCCGGTATTCGCCGAACCTCTCTATGGCCCGAGCGTCGACCGCCTCAAGGACCACGCCCACCGCCGTACCATCACCCAGGACGTTCACCCAGCGCTTGCCTCCGGGGGCCACGAGCGCCTCTCCAATGGCTTCACCCTGGACCAACACATCGACGCCGTCACGGGCCAAGCCGATCTCGACGACCTGAGCCGGTTTGAGCGCGCCCTTCGTAAGGGGCACCTGCGGCAACGGAGCGAGCGCGAAGGCGCTGACCGGCGACCACAGACCGACCGCACACGACATGATGAGAGCGAGCCACCTCACGCGAGCTTCCTCCTCTGTGGCTTGAACGCCAGAAGGACCGCCACGACGAGCGCGATGAGCGAGAGGAACTCGAGGCGGCCCGACCACATCTGAACGATGTAGAGGAGCTTCAGGCCCGTGGGCATCGCCGGCCCCGTGATGCCGACCGACAGGCCCACATTCGCGGCGGCCGAAACCGACTCGAAGACCGCTTTGGAGGGGTCGTAGCCGTAGGCGGCGCCGATGACGCCGCCCGAGACGTAGCTCACGGCGTAGAGCGTGAAGTAGGTGAACGCGCTCGCGGTGATCTCAGGGGTGATGAATCGCTCCGCGAGGTGGTGGAAGCGAAGGCGCACGACGGCGGACGTGGGCGAGAGCGCCTGCTTCACCGACAGGACCACCGACGAGATGATCAGGCCGATCCGGAACGACTTCATGCCGCCAGCCGTCGACGAGATCATGCCGCCGAACGCCATGGCCAACACAACACCGAAGATCGCAGCACCGCCCATACTCGGCCACTGCCCCGGATACAGTGTCTGATGGCCGGTTCCCGAGTTCGCCGAGATCACGTGGAACACACCTTTGCGCCATAGCTCGGGGTCGGTCGAGAATGCCGCGCTTCCCGCGAACGAGATCGCCACGAGGCCCACGCAGATCGCGATGTTGGCGGCGAGCGTCTTGGCCTCGATGTTCTTGAAGACCTCGAGCCGGTCCCCGCGCCACAGGTCAGCGTGGAGGTTGAAGTTGAAGGTGCCGGCGAGCATGAGCACGAGCAGCCCGAACTCCAGATACGGACTGTGGTAGTACAGGGCGTTCTGCGACATGGGGCCGAAGCCACCTGTGTCGAACGCGGCGATGGTCAACCAGAATCCGTGCAGTGCCCCCCGGACCAGCGTCATGCCCGAGGTCCAGTTGATGACGGTCAGCATCAGTGTGCCGAAGCTCACCCACACCGCGGTCACGAACCAGATGAACCGGGCGGTGTGAAGCACATTGGGCAGGATGCGCTCGTCGCGGCCCTCGGCCAGGTACAGCGAGAACGCACCACCCTTGAGCGCGATGGCGAGTGAGATGGCGGCCACGATGATGCCTTGGCCACCGATGAGGTGGGTCAGGTGGCGCCACATGTTGTGCGCGTACGCCATGTGGTCGAGGTCCTGGACGACGGTGAGCCCGGACGTGGTGAAGCCCGACATGGCGTCGAAGACCGCATCAAGGTAAGAGCCGTAGTTGCCGGAGAGCGAGAGGGGCACCGCGCCGACCAATGCAGCGAAAAGCCACGCCAAGGCCGAGATCAGCAGCGATTGGCGGTGCGAGATCTGAGGCGCGGTAACATCGGCGAGCATGAGCGCCAAGCCGACCAACGCCGCGAGCGTCGCGCCGACGAAGTAGTCGAGCGCCGGTTCCCACTCACCGAGCACAAGCGCGGTGGCGAGCGGAACGAGCATGGCCGCAGCCATGCCGAGCACAAGAACACCCAGGTAGTGCGCTATGCCTCGCGCCTCTGAGAGAGTGAACCGGACCCACATGTCGCCCTACCCCGCCAACCGCAGCACGATCGCGCTCAACAGAGCCATGATGGCCAGGAGAGCGACGAACAGCGCGACTTCGAATACGAAGCCACTCACCCAGTGACGATACGGACTGCGGTAACGGCGTTCCAACGAGCACCCCGATGTGGTCTGGTGTCCGGACCGGACGGCGACATCGTCCGACACCGCCAAAGGATACCGCACCGAGTGCTAGACTCTACTCGCGCGACACTACAAAGAAGGATGACCCCATGGATCCACTCATACCAGCGAAGCCCAAAGAGAGCCGCCTCGCCGCGATGGGCAAGGACCTGGTACGCGGACTGGCCATCGGGCTCGGCATCTACGTGGTCTGGGTCGTCATCCACATGATCCTGTTCGGCATGCTCGGCGACTGAGTGTCCAGCCGCTTGGCCTCGACACGTCGTGAATGCCTATCGGCAAGCTCGCTCAGCGGCTGCGTCCGGCACCCCGATCCTGCCGCGAGCGATGTGACGAACTGCTCGAAGCGGCGTCGGATTTCATGGACGAGGACCTGATCGCCTTCGCGGCCACGTTCGACACGGCCGTGAACCGGGCGACCGTGGCGGCCAAGACGCGGGACGGGGTCATCTTCATCACGGCTCGCCCCAAGGGCCACCCCGCCATCCCGTCGCAAGCGGACTTCCTACGTGACCTAGAGCCGGTGTGTCCCGAACGTCTGCGCATGCCGCACGCGGTGCTCGCCGGCGATGCCGGCAGGTGCCGCGCACACGGAGACTTCGTTCCGTGGAATCTCGCTACCGACGGAGACGTGCTGTACGCATGGGACTGGACTCGCGCGATGCGAGAGGCCCCGTGGCCGTTCGATGCCATCCACTACTGCTGATCTGCGACTCGGATTGCTGGGGTCAGACACCGATTCGCTGGCCGAGCACGCGCTGTGAGCGACAGCGGTGGCAGGCCGCTCACGGAGCAGAGTCCCGCTCGCTCTCACCCCACAGCCCCAGTCGCGACGAACGAGCCCGGGCGACCAGCTCGCGGAAATGCCGCTCGTACTTGACGTTCGGAGGGACGGTCAGCTGTTGCGCGTAGCCTTCCGCCGCCAGACGGGCGTTGAGCATCTTGGTCCTCACTTCGGACAGACCGGTGTCCGCCGGCGGCTCAAGCCACACGTATGCGAGCATGCGTCCATAGCGATCGCGGGTCTCAACGTCGCGTTCCAGGTAGACGACGCGACCTTGGCGCAGTGTCTGCGCCGTGTATGCGGCGGCCTGGTCGCCGTACGGTTCGATGCGATTCGTCGATTCCGGAGTGTCGATGCCGATGAAGCGCGTCTTCTCGACGGTACCGGAGTCCAGACGCAACACCGCCGTGTCGCCGTCGATGACGCGCACGACGGTGGCCCTCGTGAGGGCGAGGTCGCAAGGTGGCTGCGCGGCCTGTTCTCCGCGTTCACCGCCCGCACAGCCGATCAGCGCGAGAAGCGCGAAGAGGAGCGTCACCAAGACCGGCGACTTCACCGGCCAGCGGGCGACTCTGGGCGTCACCTCTTCGCTGAGCATCACTTCGCCCAGGTCAACCCTGTCCACGATCCGCGCATCCTCCGAGACACCTTACCGTCGATGCGGATCACATACGTCCGATACTCAGCAGGCCTGACGTACGCGAGTGTACCAGCGATGGAACGAGAACGCTCATCACCAGAGACGAGGTCTGGGACGCTCGGTACCGAAGCGATGTGGTGTTGCGGGGATGGCGCCCCTCAAGCGAGAAGGCGCTCAGGAAAGCCGTGCGTTGCCATCCGGAAGCGGACCCAGTAGCCCCAACCGCATCACTATGCGCCGATTGCCCCTCGGTCAGCCACGTGTCGCGATTCCGCGCAAGCGGCCGCGCCGAACAGTGACACAAGCAGGCCCGCCTGCGTCGCAGACGGGCCTGCTGTGGAATCTGGTGCCCCCAAGGGAATTCGAATCCCTGTCGCCGCCTTGAAAGGGCGGAGTCCTTGGCCGCTAGACGATGGGGGCCTATGTGGTGGGCCGTGTAGGGATCGAACCTACGACCTTGGGATTAAAAGTCCCCTGCTCTACCAACTGAGCTAACGGCCCGGTCGTGTGGTCGCCCGCACGGTCCTTCACTCTCGCCCGCGCCGGGCGCGGAGCAGACGATAGTCTAGCCGCGAGGATGAGGGCGGTCAAACACCCCTCAGCTGCAGCGCCCACCTGTTAGCATGAATGGCGAGGAGGTCGCCTGTGTCAGCTACGATACTCGCCACGCCGGAGGCGCTTGCCGTTCTCGCCGGGTGCACTGCGCTCGGCGTGCTCGCAGACCTGCTGCTGTCACGCGCAGTCGCCGCGCGTGCACGAGCGTCCGGCTCGTCCACGCTCGCCCACTTGGCACGTGCGCTGCGCTGGGCGCCCACCGCCATCGGCGTGCTGGCAGGGCTGTGGATCTTCGAGCGCATGCTGAGGCTCGAACCCGCGACGCTCAGGACACTCGACCGGATCTGGCAGGCTCTTGCCATAGTCGTCGTGACCGCACTGGCGGCTCGCATCTCGGGCCGCTTGGTCCGGGCGCTCACGCAGCGCGAGGACGTGCCGCTGCCCAGCGGCACGATCTTCGTGAACCTGACGCGCGCGGTCATGTGGCTCGTGGGCGGACTGTCGCTTCTCGCCACACTCGGAGTGTCGGTCGCCCCACTCGTCACCGCGCTTGGCGTGGGCGGTCTCGCCGTGGGCCTCGCCCTGCAACCCACCCTTGAGAACGTGTTCAGCGGGGTCCAGCTGCTGGCCTCCCGCCAGATCAAGCCCGGAGACTTCATCCGGCTTGAGACCGGCGAAGAAGGCACCGTGCTCGATGTGACGTGGCGAAACACCCTGGTGCAGCAACCGACCAACGATGTCGCGATCGTGCCCAACGCGGTCCTCGCACGCGCGACGGTCGTGAACTTCTCGACCGAAGGCGAGTTCGTGCTCATCGTGCCTGTCTCGGTCGCCTCGGCTGGTGACCCCGACGCGATCGAGCGCGTCGCGCTCGAAGTGGCGCGTGAGGTCATCGAGCAGTGCGACGGTGCTGTGCCGGACAGCGAGCCCACGGTGCGCTTCGCCGACCTCACCCCGCCGGCGGCGGTGATCAACGTGGGGCTTCGCTGCGTGAGCTACCCCGATCGCATCGGCGTGCGCCACGAGTTCGTCCGCCGCTTGGCGAAGCGCTTCGCCGAGGAAGGCATCCAAGCGCCCCCCGTGCCGTACGCGGTGCCCCGCAAGCGCTGAGGGCCGGCGCTGGCGATCAGGCGCCGCGCATCGCCCCTTCGGCGAACGACGCTTCCACCGCCGCGGCCACGCGCTCGCCCAGAGGTCCCTTGCGGCCACGAACCGGGACGAACCCACCGTACGCGTTCGAGAGCCACACCTCGTCCGCCGACTCGAGGTCCGCGAGAGTCAGGACGCATTCGTTGACCGACACTCCAAGGCTGGCACCCACCTCGAAGACGAGGTCGCGGCACACGCCGGCCACGGCCGGCGGCGCCGGGGGCGTCTCGAGCTCTCCGCCGCGCACGAGCCAGACCGTGGCCGTGGAGCCGTCGATGAGCGTGCCGTCTGGTGTGTGCAGCAGCGCCTGGTCGGCACCAGCCAGACGCGCGGCGCGATGGGCCCGGTCCCAGAAGGCCCGACTCGCCGGCTTCGCCGCTGCGGGCGGCAGCGCGGGGAGCTCGGACACGGACACGGGCGCGAGACGTGGGCCACCCTCGACCGCGAGCGATGACGGCTCGTGTGTGAGCCCGACGCTGACGCCGCCGTCGGGTGTGACCGTCACGCCGAGCCGAGCGGGACCGCTGGGGTCACCGTCACGCCCGAGAAGCGCCTCCACCTCAGCCCGGACCCGTCCGAGCAGCGTCGGTCCGCACCCGCCGGCTGCGAGACGCGCGAGATGACGGTCGAACAGCGGCGCACACCTGCCGACGACGCGCGTCGTCTCGCGCAACGCGACCGGCGGTGCACCATCGCCGGTCACCGGAGATGCCTTGAGCAGCATCTCGAGGTGCTCGGCTGCCGGGTCCGAGTCGTGCGTGATGCCTGCCCCCGCTCCGTACGCGGCGTGTCCCGGGCGTCCGGCGACGCCCGCGAGCGTCCGGATGAGCACCGATGAGTCCAGTTCGCCACGCACGGCCACAAGCAGCGCGCCGCAGTACGTCCCGCGAGGGGTTGCTTCGAGCTCGCGAGCGATTCGCATCGCCGCCATCTTTGGCGCTCCGGTCACGCTGCCGCAGGGGAAGGCGGCGGTCAGCAGGTCCGCGAAGGTCGCGTCCGGTCTCAGGATTCCGCGCACCGTCGATACCATCTGCTGACAGTACGGCGTCGAGAAGACCTCGCAGACCGGGTCGACATGGATGCTGCCGGGGACACACACGACACCGAGGTCGTTGCGTTCAAGGTCGACCACCATGACATGCTCCGCACGTTCCTTGGCGTCCGCCCGAAGCTCTAGAGCGAGCGCCTCGTCGATCTCGGCGGTGGCGCCCCGAGGCCGTGTCCCCTTGATGGGCGACACCTCGACTGTCCGCGCGGCCTCGGATGACGGAGCGTCACGCCGCACGCGAAGGAACCGCTCCGGCGACACGCTCGCAATCCACGGGACCGCCCCGGGGAGGCCCTCGAGGAGTGCTGCCATGTCGGCGCCGGCCCGCGACTGGAGAGCTGCGAACGCCTCGATCGGCGTGTCGACCGTGAGCGATCCCGAGAGTCTGGCGGTCAGGTTGAGCACGTAGACGTCGCCCGCTTCGACACGTCTGCGCACCGTCGTGACCGCCGCACGGAAGCGATGAGGTGACAGGTCCCAGGTCGTGTCGGTGAGCAGCGGACCGTCCACGTCGGTAGCCGGGACCGGCGGTCCTGACGCATCACCCCACGCGCCGAAGCGCACTACGACGCACGGACCGTCGTACGGAGCGAGCACCGCGGTGAGACCCTCTCCGGACTCGAACTCCGACTGCAAGGCGCAGGCGGCGTCCGCAAGCGACACGTCCGTCTGCACCCACAATGGCTCGCGCGCTTGGACGGTGCGCCCGCCAAACCAGCCAAGGACCGTAAGAGGAGCCAGCAGAAGCCGCGGCTCGGCATGAGGCTCACCGCCTGAGGAACCGGAATCGGCAACGGGTGGAGAGCGACGGGCGCGACACATCACCAGGGACGCCAAGCCGCTACCGAACGCGCAACAGCGCACGCACGGCGAGCACGTCGCAGACGAACGCGACCACGAGCAGCGGCACGGACACGACGATCAGGGTGGCGAAGGTCGTCAGGTCTCCCCAGCCCTCGAAGAGCCTCAAGCTCAGAGCGACCCACCATGCCAGGAAACCGAGCACGACCACGGCCTTCAGGCCGACGGCGACGAGGGCGACCTTCCGTGACACGCCGCGCTTCAGGGCCAACACGTCAGCGACGACCCCGAGAAGCGCCATGGCTCCCAGCACCCACGACACGTACACGAACGCCATGTGTCGCTCATCCCTTCGTGATTGACACGCCTAGTGCCGGAAGTGACGGTTCTCCGCTCCCGCGAACACCATCGCCACACCAAGCTCGTCGGCCTTCGCGATGACCTCGGCATCCCGCACAGAGCCTCCCGGCTGGATGACGGCCGTGACACCGGCTGCCGCGCACACCTCGAGGGAGTCAGGGAACGGCATGAACGCATCGCTCGCGGCGACAGCACCGACCGCCTTCTCGCCGGCCTGCTCGCACGCGATTCGAGCGGAGTTCACGCGGTTCATCTGACCGGCGCCCACACCGACGCTCACGAAGTCCTTGGCGAGCAGGATCGCGTTGCTCTTGACGCTCTTGCACACTCTCCACGCGAAGAGCAGTTGCTCCATCTCCTCAGGCGTCGGCTTGCGCTTCGTGGGTACGGTGAACGTCGCGGGGTCCTCGCTCACCGAATCACTCTCCTGCACGAGCATGCCGCCCTCAACCGCCCGGCTCTCGTAGTGGCCGCCCACGCCGCGCACGCCGCCGGTCCGAAGCACCCGGATGTTCGGCTTCTCCTTGAGCAGCTCAAGGGCGCCTTCCTCGTAGTCCGGAGCGATCATGACCTCGACGAACTGACCGTTCGCGTAGATCGCCTCGATGAGAGCGGCGGGCACCGTGCGGTTGAACGCCATGACCCCGCCGAACGCGGAGACAGGGTCAGCGTCGTGAGCGCGCTGGTACGCCGCCACGATGTCGTCACCGATAGCGGTTCCGCACGGGTTCGTGTGCTTCACGATGACGACCGCCGGCTCATCGGCGAACTCGCGAACGGCCGTCCAGCAGGCATCGGTGTCGAGGATGTTGTTGTAGCTGAGCTCCTTTCCCTGGAGCTGTTCGGCGCGTGCGAGCGTGTGCTCCTTCGCGTCCATGAAGCGGTAGAAGGCGGCCTGCTGGTGCGGGTTCTCGCCGTAGCGCAGGTCCTGGACCTTCTCCAGACGGAACCGCACCTCGTCAGGGAACTTCGTCTCGCGGTAGCCGGACAGGTACATCCAGATCGCGCTGTCATAGGCGCTCGTCGTGCGGAAGACCTCGGTCGCGAAGGCACGGCGCGTCTCAAGCGTCGTCGCGCCGCCGTTCGCGCGCATCTCGGCGAGGACATCGTCGTAGCGTGCAGGATCGGTCACGACGGTGACGCTCGCGAAGTTCTTCGCGGCGCTGCGCAGCATGCTGGGGCCGCCGATGTCGATGTTCTCGATGGCATCTTCTTCAGTGACGCCGTCTTTCGCGATCGTCGCCTCGAAGGCGTAGAGGTTCACGCACACGAGGTCGATCATGCCGATGCCGTGCTCCTCAGCGGCCGCCATGTGCTCGGTCACGTCGCGGCGTGCGAGCAGACCGCCGTGGACGCGCGGGTGCAACGTCTTCACGCGACCGTCCATCATCTCGGGAAAGCCGGTCAGGTCGTCGATGGGGCGGACCGGCACTCCGGCGTCGGCGAGAGCCTTGGCCGTGCCCCCGGTCGAGACGATCTCGACGCCGAACTCGGACGACAGCGCGCGACAGAACTCGACCACGCCGGTCTTGTCGGTCACGGACACGAGTGCGCGGCGGATGACGGGCTCAGACATCAGCGAAGACCCCCTGGGCGAGATTCGGGACGGGCGGAAACGCCGCCATTGTAGCGTGCGGCGGGGCTTCCGTCAGAGCGGATTCTCCTCAGGGCGGACTTCCGTCAGAGCGGGATGGTGACAGTCGCACAGTACCCTTCGCCCGGAGCCGACTGGATCTCGAGTGACCCACCCAGGTGCAGGAGCCGCTCCCGGATGCTGAACAGCCCGAACCCGCCCTCGGACTCGGCACTGTCCTCTCGAACGCCGGCCCCTTCGTCTCTGACGGTCAGCCGAATCACGTCCGGACAGAACTCAAGGTCGACCCACGCCTCTTGCGCTCCGGAATGCTTGACGGCGTTCATGAGAAGCTCTCTCGCCGAGCGGTAGAGCGCCGCCCGCGTGTCCTCTGATAGTGACGGCTCCTCGCCTTGTATCTCCACGTGCACCCGCATCCCGTGTTGATCGCCGAAGTACAGCGTCAGGTCGGACAGCGCGGCAGACACCCCGAGCTCATAGAGCGCGGGGGGCGAAAGCTCGGAGGTGATGGCCCGCGTCTGGGAGAGGGCCTCGCCGATCAGCCGCGACGCCTCGGCGACGTCGCTGTCGTCCAGGCACTCGCCCTCACGCGCGATGCCCAGACGCATCTTGGCCACCGCCAGGACTTGGCTCACGCGGTCGTGCAACTCCTCCGCGAGCGCACGACGCTCCCGCTCCTCGGTGACGGCGAGCTCGGCCGACATCGCCGACACGCGAACGAGCGCCGCCCCCCGCTCCTCCACCACCTTGGCGAGCTCCTCTCTCGAGGCCCTGAGCTCCCGTTCGCGGGTCTGGACCGCATCCGACATCGTGGACAGGGTGCTCGCGAGACGCGCGAGTTCCTTCACCCCCAGGTCGGGTGCCTTGCCCGTGTAATCACCCCGTTCGACCGCTTGAGCCAAGGCCACCAGTTCTGCCACCGGGCGGCTGAGTTCGTCTGCGTAGATCAACGCGCCGAAGGTGGCGGCCACGGCGACGAAGAATATGAGGATCCCGATGCTCCACCAGACCGTGGCGACGGGCCGCAGCGCCGAGGCACGGTCCTGCTGCACGAGGACCACCCAACCAGCCCCGTCGATGAGCGCCGTGCTGCCGAGCATCCTAGTTCCGTCGAGGACGTATTCGTATTCACCCGTCCGACCCCTCAGACCAGCGATGACCGGCGGGATATTGCGGTAGTTCGGCCGCAGTGCAGCCACCTCCGGAGAAGAATGGAAGAGCACGGTTCCCTCACGGTCGGTGATCACGACCGTCGTGTTCGTGTCGGACAGGGCGGGCCGCACGGCTGACGCGAGCGACTCGATATCGATGTCCGCCTGAGCCACCCCCTGTTCGAACGGCGCGGCCACAGCGATGCTGCGCCTGCCGGTGACTGGCGACGTGAAGACAGCGGACCAGACGCGCTCTCCGTCAGACGCCAACGCGGCTGAGAACAGAGGGTCGCGCGACCGGTCCGTTCCCACGAGATCGTCCGGATGCACCGCGATGCCGGGAGCCGCCGCGGCCGAGACCACCGTGCCTTTGGCGTCGATGAGATACACAACCTCGACTGAGCGCACGTGGTCGGCGAAAGCAGCAGCGAACACCTCGCTCAGCCCCTCCTCCGTCGCCGCATGCGCGATCTGGACCAGTGTCGTGCCCGGTTCAGCAAGAAACGCTTCGACGTCCTTCTCGACGGAGTGGGCGAGCGCTTCGTGCGCGAGCACGACCGCCTCGCGCTGCAGCGACGCGATGCGCATCCCGAGTATGGGGCCGAGCGTCAGGACGGGAACGAGCCCCATGAACAACAACCGGAGGGCGATCGCACCCGCGAGACTCCTCGACTTCACTTGCCGCCGACCCGCGATGCAACGAAACGACCCCGCCTGACGGTCATGGGATAGAAGGGGCGGTCGGTGTCGCCCCACTTGTTCATGGTGATCTCGCCCTGGACACCGGTCCAACGTCCCTTGCGCAGGAGGGCGTCTTTCACCGTCATGTCCGATCCGCGTGAACGTATGGCGTCAAGCGCGAGCCGTACGGCGTCATAGGAATGCACTGCAACGAAGATCGGCTCGCTCCCGTAACGCTCGACGTACTCGCGCTTCATGGCCAGGAACGCCGGGGCCGTGTGGTTGCGGTTGTAGTTGTCCATCCAGATCGCGCCGTCAACCGCCGTTCCGCCTGTCCTTATCAGATCCTCCGATGAAGCCGACCACTGCGAGAGCAGGACGAGTCCGGCATATCCGAGTTTCCGCAGCTGCTGACACACCAGAGCGGAATCGATGGCGTTCGCGATGATGAAGACGCAGTCGGTATCTTTGGCGATGAGCTTCTCAACAAGTTCTTCATAGTCCAGATCCTCGCCGGACGTGAACTTCACGGGTTCCGCCACCGTTCCGCCCGACATGCGCACTGCGTCCCGAAAGTGTTCGAACAGACGCTCCGTATACGACGCGTTGCCCAGGTCGTACACCGCGGCGGCGCTGAAAGGCGACCCCCTCAGTGCCAGGACGTGGTTGACGAGCGCCGCTGCATACTGTCGGTTGTCCGCACAAGTCCGCAAGAAGAAGTCGTCGACACCGCTGAAGTCGGTACTGCTCACGGTGGGCGACAGGAGTGGCACCTCAAGCTCGTTGGCCACCGGGATGGCATGAACGGCAGACTCGCTGGTCACAGGCCCGATGACGACGAGAGCTCCTGCGTCCACCAGCTTTCGAACGCCTTCGGCGGGAGCGGTGTCACCCGTCGCGTCGTCTGCGACCACCAGCTTGACGGGCCGCCCGTCAAGGCCGCCCGCAGCGTTGATCTTCTCCACGGCGAGTTGCGCCCCGTCTCGGCCGGCAAGTCCGAGTCCCGAGGAGCGACCGGACAGCCCGCCTAGGTAACCGATCACGATCGGCTCCTGGGTGACGACAGGAGCGCACGCGGCCAGTACCGTCGTCGCGACGGCGAGCGCCGCGGCAGCGCGAACGATTCTCCGCCATGCCCCCATCGAAGCCCCCGAGCGCCGGACGCAGACACCGCATGTGCCCGTGTGTACGCAGATACCCCTACTCAGGCAATATCGGCACGTCGCCCGGGAGCTTGACAGCGCGTACACAAGACATCGGCCCCGCGCGCCCAAACGGACGACGCGGGGCCGACGGTCCAGCCCGGCATGGATCGGACGGTGCAGTCGAGCTACTTCTGAATCTGCTTCCACTGTCCGCCCTCGACCCGGTAGGCCGAGATGACCTGCTGCTTGTTGTCACCGTTCTCGTCGAACGCCACCACGCCGGTGACACCGTCGATGGAGCCGCTGCGGACCGCTTGCATGACAGCGGCACGATCGGTGCCCGCCGACAGCACGGCGTTGATGATGGTCCACGCGGCATCGTAGGCGTAGCTGTCGTAGGACTCAGGCGCCGCGTCGTGCTTGTCCCGGTACTTCGCAGCGAACTCCACACCCTTCGGCTGCTGCTCCAAGGGCAGGCCGAGCGAGGTGGCGATGTCGCCCTCGGCGTTGTCCTTGCCGGCGATCTCGATGTAGTCGGGCGTGTAGAGCATGTCTCCGCCCATGACCGGGACCTTGAAGCCGGCCTCCTTCATCTGCTTGGTGATGAGAGCCCCTTCGGTGTGGGCCCCGGCATAGTAGATCGCGTCGGCGCTCTGCTTCTTCAACTTCGTGACGAGCGCGGAGAAGTCGACCTCCTTGGGCTGGATACGCTCCTCGGACGTGATCGTCCCGCCCGCGGCCTGAAACGCCTTCTTGAACTCGGCGGCAAGACCCTGGCCATACGGTGTGCCGTCATCGATGAGCGCGACCTTCTTGAAACCGAGCTCTGTGGCGAGTGTGCCGGCGAAGCCGCCCTGCGCATCGTCCTTGGCCACGATGCGCGCCACGTTCTTCAGGCCTGTCGCTGTGAGCTGGGGGTTCGAAGAGACGGTCACCATGGCGAGCGAGGACTGCTCATAGACCGGCGCCGCCGGAATCGAGCAGCCGGAGTTGAAGTGTCCGACCACGCCGATCACTGCGGCGTCACCGGCCAAGGCGTTCGCCACGTTGACCGCCTGCTTCGGGTCAGCGGCGTCGTCCTGAGCGTTGATCGTGAAGGTGATGCCCTTCGCTTTGGCCTCCTCGGAGGCGTTGGCCTCTTCGATGGCTAGCTCGACCGCACGCTTCATGCCCTGGCCATACAGCGCGTTGTCGCCGGTGAGCGGCGCAGCGAACCCGATCTTGACCTCCCTCGCCTCGGCGGCGGGCTCTTCGGGCGACGCGGGCTCCTCAGGCGCAGCGCAACCGACGACTCCGAAAGCCATGACACCGGCGAGCATCAGGGCCCAGGTCCTTCGAGCAGAAAGCGACATGCGGGCTCCTTCCCCTTGTCGAATCCCCACGCCGCGAGGTGCGGCACGGATGACGCGGCACGAAGACCGAATATAGCAGGGCGACTATGCGTCGGGAAGCGACCGCCTGCGCCTCGTGAATCGCCACAGCAGCCAACCGAATCCCACTATCACCGCCACGACGAGAACGGGAGCGAAGATCGCGAGTGCGGTGGACGCTGCCGAGACGACATCCTCGACAGCGCTGGCGACCGGAGCGCCTGACCCGCCGGTCGTCGCGTTGACCACCGGCCGCGCGGTGGCCTTCGCCGCGTGCACGCCGCCGGCCAGCAACACGCCGAGGGCGACCATGACGAGCGGGTAGTTCTCGCCCGCCTGTCCGCTCGCCGCCACCGCGACTACCGCGCCCGCAGCCGGCCGCACCACAGTCTGGAGCGCATCGTTCACGTGGTCGACGGCGGGGACCTTGTCGGCGAGGACCTCGACGAGCAGCAGCACAGCGATGAGCGCGATAACCCACCACTCACCGAGTGTGTCCCACGGCTCACCGAGCGCGACGATTTCGAAGCGCTGGGCCAACGCCAGACCCAGCAGCGGGATGTATGCATTGAGGCCGGCAGGGAGTGCGAGGCCGACGGCGGTCAGTACGTCCATCCCATCGGCCTCCTCATCAGTCCGGACCCACGTCACGCAGGTGGCGCGATCCTCACGCGACGCCCCTCGACGCTCACGCGACCCTGCGCGATGAGCTGGATCGCGGCGGGATACAAGCGGTGCTCGACCTCGTGGATCTTCGCCTCGAGCGACTCGAGCGTATCGTCCTCTTCGATGCGCACCGGCTCCTGCGCGATGATAGGACCGCGGTCGAAGACCTCGTCGGCGAAGTGGACCGTCACGCCGGTCACCTTCACGCCGTACTCGAACGCATCGCGGATTCCGTGGGCGCCCGGGAAGCTGGGAAGCAGCGCGGGGTGGAGGTTCACGACCTTCATCGGGAAGGCGTCGAGCACCTCTTTGCCCAGCAGACGCATGTAGCCGGCCATCACCACGAGGTCTACCTCGCGTTCCTGGAGCAGGTTGCGCAGGTGCTGGTTGTACGCACGCGGCGAGTCGAACGCCGCGCGGTCCACGAAGACGCCCTCGATGCCATGCTTCGCGGCGCGCTCGAGTCCGCGGGCGCTCTCGTGGCTGGAGATGACGAGGACGACGCGCGCGTCGAGCGTGCCCGCCTCGGTCGCATCGATGATCGCTTGGAGGTTGGTTCCCGAGCCTGAGATCAGCACACCCAGCCTGAGCGAGCTCATCGGTAGGTCACCCGCCCCTCGCCCTCGACGATCTCACCGATCTCGTAGACGACCTCGCCCGCCGCACGCAGCGCCACGGCGATGTCCGGAGCCTCGCGCGAATCTGCGACCAGCGCGAATCCTATGCCCATGTTGAACGTCTTGTACGCCTCGTCCTCGGGCAGGGCAGCAGCCTCGACCACCGTCTGTATCACGCGCGGCACCCGCCACGATCCCCGGTGGACGACGGCGTCCACCTGCGGCGGGAGGCAACGGTCGAGGTTCTCGGTGATGCCGCCGCCCGTGATGTGCGCCATCGCCTTGATGCGCGCGCCCCCGTGCAGCAGCTCGAGCACCGGCCCGACGTAGATGCGGGTGGGGTCCAAGAGCACTTCGCCAAGCGACCGCCCGCCCAGGTCCACGCGCTGCAGCCCGAGCTCCTCCTCACGGCCTTCGACCACCGCCTTGCGCACGAGCGAGAACCCGTTGCTGTGAAGGCCGCTCGAGGCGAGCCCCAGCACGACGTCGCCCGGGCGAACATCCCTGCCGTCGACGGCCTTCGAGCGGTCCACGACCCCCACGCAGAAACCGGACAGGTCGTAGTCGCCCGGCGCCATCGCGCCGGGGTGCTCGGCCATCTCCCCGCCGATGAGCGCACAGCCCGCCTGCCGACATCCTTCGGCGATGCCTGCCACGACCGTCGCGACGAGCTCGGAATCGAGCTTGCCGATGGCTATGTAGTCCAGGAAGAAGAGCGGCTCGGCGCCGGTCACAAGGATGTCGTTCGCGCACATCGCCACGAGGTCGATGCCCACCGTGTCGTGCTTGCCGAGCTTCTGGGCGAGCAGGAGCTTCGTCCCGACGCCGTCCGTGCCGGAGACGAGCACCGGGTCTTGCATCTCCTTGAACGCAGCGGCCGAGAACATGCCGCCGAAGCCGCCGATGTCGCCGATGACCTCCGGCCGGCGCGTGGAGCGTACGCTCTCCCGGATGCGTTCGACGGCGCGCGCGCCCTCGGCGGTGTCGACGCCGGCGTCGCGATACGTGATGGGCTGGCGAGGGTCGTCGGTCATGCGGATGGCTCCCCTGCGGCGGATCGGATCGCAACCGGCGCGGTTCGGCCGGCACTGGCGATTCTATCAGTCGTCTGACGGGGGCAGCGCTTCACAGTACGCGGCCGAGATCGACAGGAGGCGTGCCGTGTCCTCCAGTCCGGCGGGACGGGCGGATTCCACGGGCAGCCTCGTCGTCGCAGAGAAGGCGAGGTCCTCGCTGTCCACGAGGTCCGCGACGTAGATGAGCTCATCATCGACGTACAGGTCGAGTGAACCGCCTTTGGTGAGCAGCGTGGGAGTGCGCTCGAACGCGCTGCGTCCGAAGTGCGGTTGCCGCGAGATGTCGATGCCGAGCAGGTCGGCGACTGTCGGAAGGATGTCGACCTGACCGAGAACGTGCGCGACGGTCGCCCCACGCGCCTGACGCGGCAGACGCACGATGAGCGGCGACGTGTACATGTCCGCACGGTTGTACTCGTGTCCGAACACCCGGCGTCTGAGCGCGGCCTCCTCCGGAGACGAAGCCGGCAGTCTGAGACCGAAATGGTCGCCGTAGATGACAACGATGGACTGGTCGAGCAGGCCGTCGCGCCGAAGCGCGTCCAGAAAGCGCCCGACCTCGGCATCCGCGTACGACTGGGAGCGCAGGTAACGACCCGTGGGGGTGTCTGCGAGCCGCGGGGCCAGCTTCAACGCCCCCCGGTCGGCCGCCCCTGTGAACGGGTGGTGGGCCGAGATGGTCACGAGATGAGCGTAGAAGGGACCTTCAGCAGCGGCCTCGCGCAAGACCGGCAGCGCGCGTTCGTAAAGCACACGGTCGCTCGCCCCATGCCCGGTGACGTCCTCGCGCCCGAAGAAGTCGTCGTCGTAGTAGCGGTCGAACCCGAGCGCCGGGTACAGCCTGTCGCGATTCCAGAAGGTCACATCGTTGGTGTGCATGGTGAACGTGTCGTAGCCCGCCTCTTTGAGCAGCCGTGGCAGCGAAGGTATGCGCTTCCCTGCGTACGCGAGAGGCGTGGGTTCCTCGAGGGCCGGATACAGCGACGTGTTCGCGACGAACTCAGCGTCGGCCGTGTTGGCCTTGCCGATCTGCGAGATCGTGTTGGGGAAGTACCAACCCTCGGCGGCGAAGCTCTCGATGTTCGGCACGACCGGCTGCCCGTCGATCCGCGCCCCCACGAGGCCGGTCTGCAACGCCTCGACCTGGACCATGATCACGTTCGCGCCCTTGAGCGTCCCCGGTGCGGGCGCGCCGGGGACGCGCCCCAGGTCGCGACGGCGGGTCAGCTCATCGATCGTCGCCTGCAGCCCCACCTTGCGTCCGGCCGGGCCAGCCGGCGAAATCGCCACCGCGTCCGCCGTCCGGGGAACGAGTGTGGAGACCTGGTAGGCGAACATGCCGTTCGCGAAGGACGCCGAACGGCTGTCCACTGGCCACGGGCCGCTCACAGCCGAAGCGATACCGACCGCGAACAGACCCGTCGCCAGCAAGGCGCCCCCGATGGTGATGATCCGGCTGGTGCGGCTGGTGACGGGTGTGGCCACGGTCACCCGTGCGGCAAGCAGCGCGAGCAGGGGCAGGTCCACCAAGAACAGTGCGTCCGACGCCGCCAGCAGGTCGGCGATGCTGTCGCCGAGTTCCGTGGCCTGCCCTGCCATGCGGGCGAGCGCCAAGCCGGGGACCTGGTCGAAGTAGCGGGTGTAGACGACGGTGACCGCCAGCGCGACAGAGACCAAGGCATCGGCGGCCAACGGGGCCCAACGACCGGCGCCGCGCGACACCGCGAGCACCCCGAGCACCGAAGCCGCGACGAAAGCGACGTCTGTGACGAGTCCGGTGCCGCCCGCATGACCCAAGGCCAGATGACGCGCGAAGAGGACCTTCGCCGCGAGCGAGATCGCCACCGCGGCCGCGAAGCCCCTCGCCGACAACGCCCTCAGGTGCACGACTCGAGCGCCAGCTTGCCCTCGCGCACACTCTGCGGGATCTCGATAGGGTACTCGCCATCGAAGCACGCGAGGCAGAACTGGTCCTTCGACTGCCCTGTCGCGGCCACCATCCCGTCAAGCGACAGGTACGCGAGCGAGTCCGCGCCTATGTGCTCGCGGATCTCCTCGACCGAGTGCGACGAGGCGATGAGCTGCTCCTGGGTGTCCGTGTCGATGCCGTAGAAGCACGGCCACACGACGGGAGGCGAGGTGATGCGCATGTGGACCTCGGCTGCGCCCGCCTCTCGCAGGAGCGCCACGATCTTCTTCGTGGTGTTGCCGCGCACGATCGAGTCGTCGACAACGACGAGCCGCTTGCCGGCTATGGCGTGCTTGAGCGGATTGAGCTTCAGGCGGATGCCCTGTTGCCTGAGCATCTGGGACGGCGAGATGAACGTGCGCCCCACGTAGCGGTTCTTCGCGAGCCCCTCGCCGAACGGTATGCCGGAGCCCTGCGCGAACCCCACCGCGGCGGGCACACCGGAGTCGGGAACGCCTATGACCAGGTCCGCCTCGACTCCCGCCTCTCGCGCCAGGGCCTCCCCCATACGGCGACGCGCCTCATACAGCGAGCAGTCGAACATCTCCGAATCGGGTCGCGCGAAGTAGACGAACTCGAACATGCACAGCGACTGCTTCTCGGCGGGGACCGCCTGCTGGGCCTCGAGGCCGTTCGCCGAGATCTTCAGCGTCTCCCCGGGGGCCACGTCGCGGAGGTAGCGAGCTCCCACGATGTCGAGCGCGCACGTCTCGCTCGCCACCACCCAGCCCGCGTCATCGGGTAGCGTGCCCAGGACCAGCGGTCGCACGCCGTGCGGGTCGCGGAACGCGTACAGCGCCTCTTCGGTCACGAGCACGACCGCGTACGCGCCGCTGATGAGTTTCATCGTCTCGCGGATACCGTCGCGGATATGGTGGTGCTGCTGGGTGAAGGCGCCGATCAGGGTCGCGATGACCTCTGAGTCCGTGGTCGAACGGAACCGGATCCCGCGGCCGCGGAGCTCCTCACGCAACTCGCGCGTGTTGACGAGGTTGCCGTTGTGCGCGAGCGCGATGACCTGTCGGCCTATGGTGGACAGGTGCGGCTGGGCGTTCTCCCAGCTCGTCGAGGAGCCGGTGGTCGAGTAGCGCGTGTGCCCGATGGCGACGTCGCCGGTGAGAGAGTCGAGATCGCTCTCCTTGAAGACGCGCGAGACGAGCCCATGGTTCTTCGTGACGGTGACCGTCTCCCCGTCGCCCACGGCGATGCCGGCGCTCTCCTGCCCCCGATGCTGCAGCGCATGCAGCCCGAAGTAGGTCAGCCGGGCGACGTCCTCGCCAGGGGCGTACACACCGAAGACCCCGCACGCCTCTTCAGGGCGCTCTGGGGGGTCTGACAACAGCGGTTCGACACGACTATCAGGGAGCATCAAGACGGTCCTCGCGTGGTCGTCGGAGCGTGGACGCGTGCAGGATAACACGGATGGCGCCTCCCGACGCGCGGCTCGTCACGAGAGTCGGGACTGAGGGGCTTGAATGGACCAGACGATCAAGTGTGATATCCGTCACCGTTGGGTCAAAGCGCACTCGCGGGCTGCCGATACATCGCATGACCGGGTCCCGCCACACTGGGAGTCAGCGTCACGATGCAGCACCCGTCGCGCCATCTGGTAGTCACACTGCTCGCAGGGCTCGCGTTCACGTGGGCGATCACAGCGCCGTCGTCCGCCGTTGCACAGGAGACGGTCACCTCCGCGCGCTCGCCCCTCGAGCCGGTACTCGAACGCGCGCTGGGACAGGACCTTCCCTCGATGACCGCAGGCGTGAAGAAGATCGCCGTGGGTTCGACCGGCGCCACGGTCACACTCGCGGCTGGCGATGAGGTCCTCATCGACCTCTCCGGCCTCACCGGTTCCGAAGGCGGCACGAACTACCTCGGCCTCGGCATGCTGCTCTTCGGTCTCAGCGTGCTCACGCGATTGGTCTCGACGATCGGCCGCATCATCCGGCCGTTCGCCCGACGTCGTGAAGGACGGTGGGACGATTGACGCATGATGAGCGTGCAGGCGCTCACCTGGATGAGCTGATGGAGCTCACGGCGCTCGTGACGTCGTCGCTCGACCCTGCTCAGGTCCGTCGTCGCGCGGTCGAAGCGGCCACCCGCCTCGTCGACGCCGAGCGGGCGAGCCTGCTCGTGCTCGAGAAGCGGAGAGGCCGCCTGTTCTTCGATGTGGCGTTGGGTGACGACACCGGGGCTCTGTCCCGTATGCGGATCATGCCGGGCCAAGGGATAGCCGGTCACGTGTTCGAGAGCTGTACTCCCGAGATCGTGCACGACGTCGCGGCGGACCCTCGTCACCTGGTCGCCGCAGACTCGACCACCGGGTACGTCACCCGCGACATGCTGGTCGTCCCCCTCTCGTGCCGCGGCGAGAAGCTGGGTGTGCTCGAGATCATCAACAAGCGCGAGGGGTCGTTCACGCCTCGCGACCTGGAGCTGGCCTCGGCGCTCGCGGGCCAGATCGCGATCGCCCTCATGAACGCCCGTCTGCTCGCGCGCGTGCGCTCCGCGTACCTCGAGGCGTGGGTGTACGCGGCCGTGCTCGCGATCGCCCTGACGGCGGCAGGCGCTTGGTTGCTGTCAGCGCTGCGCTGAGAACGGGCGCCCTGCGGGACGCCGAGGCGACCCTGCGCGCCAGAGCGCCGTCAGCGCTTCGACAGCGTGACTGAGCCTCCCGACACGGTCACCCGCGTGCCGCGCGCCTGCGACGTGCGTCTGATGATCCCGGCGATCCGGGAGGCATTCGCGCCGGTGGCCAGCGACGGCTTGCCGTAGTCGCCGATATGGACAGGCGAGGCCTTCGCGCGCACGACCCCCTTCGGACCCACCGTGACGTCGAGGACCATCGTGTCCCGGCCGCCCTCAGAACCCGGCGAGAAGACGAAGTTGCCAAGTGAGTAGGCGATCAGCCCGTTCCTGTAGTACTCGACCCCTTGGATCCGATGCGGGTGGTGGGACAGGACGAGGTCGGCCCCGGCATCCACCGCTGCCCGGCCGTCGCGGACCTGTCGGTCCGTCGGGTAGTAGGACTTCTCGACGCCCCAGTGGAACGACACGATCACGTAGTCCGCCTTGCGGGCCGCCGCGCGGATCGCGCTTTTCACCGCAACCGTGTCCATCGTGTAGGCGGTGCCGGACCTCGAGGATGAGGCAGCGAACGAGCTCGGACCGATCTGCGAGAAGGACAGGAACGCGATGCGTGCCCCGCGACGTCTGATGATGGCCGGGCGCCACGCCGCGGCCCGGTCCACGCCCGCCCCCGCGTACGCGATGCGCGCGCGACCAAGGGCGGCGAACGTGTCACGGAGGGCGACATCGCCATAGTCACGCGCGTGGTTGTTGCCCATGGCCAGAAGGTCGAACCCCGCCCACTGCAGACCCTCGACCGCTCGCGGGTCGCCTTGGAACGTGAAGGTCTTGCCGCCCACGGGTGCGCCGCGGCTCGACAGCGGGCACTCGAGGTTGCCCACGGTGACGTCGGCTGCTTTCAGGCGCGACGCCACGGATGCGAACGGCGCCTTTCCGCCCTTGGCTCGAATCAGTCGTCTCGGGCCGCTGTCGAACAGAAGGTCGCCGACAGCGGTCACCGTGATCGTCGGGGGCGCACTGGAGGACGCGGACGCCGTCGCCCGCGTCGTCGCCTCAGCTTCCTGTGCCCCGGCCACGACCACGAGAAACGCGACCAACGTGAGCAGGGCCGCGACGGACTCCACTGCCGCGCGCACCGTGCCGACCCTCAGGCGAACGCCGCTCGCCTCAAGTCGCGAGTGCGTTCTGATCATGGGCATCATCAGGTCACTTCGGTTGCCAGTAGCAGCGCTTGGGCGACTCGATCAGGCCGGACTTCTTGAGCTCGTCCATGGCCTTATCGACGACTTTGCGGTCCAAGCCGGTCATCTCAGCGACCTTGCCGGCGTTGAGCGGCTCGCCCGCCGCCTTCATGGCATCCAGGACCTGCTGCTTCGCATCCACCACGTCCGCCTCCTCAGCGCTTTCAGTCGGTGATGCCGAACGCCTTGAGCGCTTGGGCCCTCAGTTCATCGGCGCGGTTCGCCGCTTCCTCGAAGACCTTCTGCTGCTCCTCGATCCGCTTCGAGCCCCACTGTGGGTCGCTGACGATGTCCGGCGTACCGGTCTTCTCGGCCTTGTCGCCCAGTGCCGCCTGCTCATCGACGAGTCTGTTGTACTCGTTGATCCGGCCTGCCCTGCCCGCGTCCGCCATCTTGATGATCAGGTCCGCCTGCTTCTTGCGCAGGTTGGCGTAGTCAACGACCTTGTCGAGTCCCGCCGTCGGCTCGGACCGGTGCGCCTCGGCGAACAGCTTCGCCCCGCTCGCGTATTCTCGCGAGGCGACCCGCGCACGGGCCTTCATCGTCGAGTAGCCGCGCCTGTTGGCCGCCTTGATGGCAGCGTTCAGAGCGTCGTTGCCAGCCTCGACATCGGCACCCGCCCGCTTGACCTGGTCTGAGAGGTCGACGATCACCCTTATGATCCCCAGCGTCTGCTCAAGCGCCTCGACCGCCCTGTTCGCTTCGTCCAGCGCACCCAGGTAGGCCGTCTTGCCTTCGGAGTCGGGCAGTCCCTCGATCGTCGCACGGGCCGCCGCGATCTCATCGCGGGTGGCTCGCAGCTGTGAGCTCACGTCCGCCTGCGCCTGGGAGTCCTTGTCGCTCAGGAACGTGTCGAGGTGCTTCGTGGCCGTCTCGAGCTCGGCCGTCGCGGTGTCGATGTGCTCCTCGGCCTGCCGGACAGCGTCCCGGGTCTTCGCTCCGGTCGAGATCACGTTGTAGGCGACGGTCCCGATGCACGTCGCCACCATGCAGAACACGACGGCCACGACCACGAGGATGACCATGCCGACGTTACGCTTCTTGGGCGGCGGCGCGGGCGAAGGCCCATACGCGGGAGGCGGCGCGTAGCCGGGTGAGGGCGGTTGCGCCGGAGGAGGCGCGCCGGGCGACGGCGGTTGCGGTGGCGAAGCGTACGTCGGCGGAGGGCTGTACGCCGGCTCGCCCGGCTGGCCCCCGGGAGTGGGCCTCGCTTCGGGCTGGTCGCCGTACAGGTTCTGGTCCGTCATCGCGCTCATCTCCGCTTTGGATCGTCTAATCAGACGTGCAAGCAGCCGGACCTCCTGAGTCCGATGCCCGTCTCGATTCTAGCGTTAGTGACGGCGCTCACCAAAGAACCGGCATCGGACTTGCCAGATGCCCCTTGCCTGCCGATATTCCCTGTGAGCCACGACCGGGATGAAGACATGCGAACCAGATTCACCATGCGACCGACCTTCAGACGCGCCGCGTTCGGTGCGCTCGTGGCGTTGGCCATGCTTTGGCCATCTACCGCCTCGGCCGCTCCGCAACCACTGTCCGGCACCGTCACGGCACTCCACTCCTACCGCGACACGCCCTCCGGACCGATTCTCACAGAGGTGACGCTGGCGACTTCGGACGGCCGGGCCACCTTCACGATGGACGGCGGCGTGCTCGACGGCCTGGGCATGTTGACCGGCGAGTACACCGAGCTCAAGCTCGCCGACCGAATCGCGGTCATCGTGGAGCGGAAGCCTGATGGCACGTTCGATGCGCTGCAGGCTCCGGTTCTTCTGACCGGTGGCTCGATGAGCGCTCTGGCGGCGACTGACTACATCTACGACGGCACCCGCTGGGACCACACCGCACTCCCGATCGTCTGGCACTTCAACTCCGCCAATGCCCCGGCGGGCGCACTGGCGGCGGTCCAGGCCGCCGCGGACACATGGGAGAACGACCCGGGTTCGGCGATTGATTACACGTACGCGGGAACGACGAGCGCTGCACCCGGAACCGCCGACGGCGTGAACAGCGTGGGCTGGCGCCAGAGCGTGAGCGGCGGATCGCTCGCAACCTGTGTGACCTGGTTCTACCCGACGAAGTCCACGCTTGGCTACAACCAGATCATCGAGTTCGACATCGACTTCAACCGCGCGTACGCGTGGGCCACGAACGGAGCGTCCTCCGCCTACGACATCCAGTCCATCGCCGTCCACGAGTTCGGCCACTCTCTGCACCTGTCTGACCTGCACGACGCCACACCCACCTCGGCACAAGAGGTCATGAATGGCTACATCGCCGCGGGTACGCTTCAGCGAGTGCTCGGAGCGGGTGACCGGGCCGGAGCGGCGGTCATCTACCCTGTGGCCGGGGACGTGACACCGCCGCCGCCTCCCCCTCCTCCGCCCCCGCCACCTGTTGACGTCACGCCTCCGGTCTCTGTCGCCACGGTATCGCCGTCGAGCTGGACACGCGGACCGGTGACGTTCGCCATGTCGGCCACAGACGGTGACTCCGGCCTCCGGGACATGTTCTTCTCTGTGTTCGAGGCAGCGCCCCAGCCCTACGTCTCTCCCGTGACCCTCAGTTCGGAAGGCATCATGCCTATCACGTACTGGTCAGTCGATCTCGCGGGCAACGTGGAGTCGCCCAAGACCATCGAGGCGCGGGTGGATCGGACCCCACCGAGTGTCACCTCGGACGCAGGGTCGGGGTACGTGGGAGAGGCCATCGTCCGGATCTCCGCAAGCGACGCACTGTCCGGCGTGAGCTCAGTCTCCTACCGCGTCGACGGCGGCACCTCGACAACTGTGTACGGTCCCGGAGCGATCGCGTCCGTCACGACACCCGGCACCCACACCATCGAGTTCTCCGCGACGGACGCCGCTGGCAACTCGACTTCAGGGGTGGCGACGATCGTGGTGGCGCCGCGCGACATCGAGGCCCCGGTCACGACCGCGCAGGGCGTCCCGTCCGACTGGACCTCGTCCACGGTCACTGTCTCGCTCACGACTTCGGTGGACGACCTGGCCTCAACGTACTACCGATTGGGCGAGGGCCCGACGTTCACCTATTCGACACCCATCGTGATTGATGCCGAAGGTGAGACCGTTCTGCGCTACTGGTCGACGGACCGGACAGGCAACGTCGAGGCCCCCAGAACGGCGATCGTACGTATCGACCGCACGCCTCCTGTCGCGACCTGCTCACCGGAGGCGGTCTACAGGGGCTCGGCCAAGGTGTGCATCACCGCAAGCGACGCTCGCTCCGGCGTACGCCTCTTGAGCTGGAGTCTCGACGGCGATGAGTGGCGGTCGAGCACGACCTCTGAGGCCACGATCGAGACGGTTCGTGCGGGGTTGCGTCGCCTGAGCTACCTGTGCGCGGACGCGGCCGGCAACGTGACCCAAGGCTTTGCGAGCTTCGTCCTCATGAAGCCCGCGGTCGTGGTCCCAACCAGACCGCTTATGACCATGACACTCGTCCGTCGACGGGGCATCGTCACGACGAGCCTCAGTGCGGTCGTGCGCTACTCCGATGGCACGCCCATTCCTCGCGCGACGGTGACACTCCAACGCAGCGGCGACGGACGTCGATGGAGCACAGTGGCGCGCCTCAGCACATCGACTACGGGCTCGGTGAGCAAGCGCGTGACGTTCAAGGCGCCGGGCGTGACCTACTGGCGCTGGCGCCTCGCGTCCAGCAGCACGCTCGGGCACGATGCCGCCACCTCGCGCACCATCAAGGTCCGCGTCAGATAAGACGGGCTCATCCAAGAGGACCCATTCCGCTCGGGAGGTCCAAACCCACCGCGCTCGTCTGCGTCGACGATGGATGACGCCACGAAACCGGGTATATGCAGAGGTATCGGTTCTGAGGGCGGGTTCCCCGGGCAGGGCCACCCGCCGGGGGAGGTGTTTCGGCCATGAACAGGAAGGTCCTCTTCTGGACCGTGATCTGTGCGGTCCTTCTGGCGAGCGTGGGCATCGCGTTCGCCGCGGTCGCGAGTCACGGCCCGGTGAGAGTCGCCGGTGCGGACTCATTCAGCTCTGATGGCGACCTCATCGCCGGTTGGTACTGGCTGAGAGACCCGGCTCTCAGGACGAAGGCGACGTGGCACTTCTCCGAGTTGCCGACGAGGACCGCAGACGCGAAGAACGCTCGGGTCATCCTGCGTTTCGACCCACTCGTGACCAACAAAGCGAGTGGCGGACCGGGATACGACGCCAACGTGCTCGTGAGCTACAAGGCCAAGAACGGCGTCACGTACCGCCACCACGTGATGATGCGCAACCTCCATCCCGAGATGAAGGACCCGCGCGACAGCGGCGGCTGGGGCTATCAGGCCCAAGGTTGGACCGTCATTCCCGTCTCACGGATTCCCGCAAGCGGCGAGCTCACTGTTACCATCAGCCGCGACCGTGCGACCAAGACGCACGTGGCCGCGAACGAAGCGGCCTGCACGGTGGAGTGGCTCGTCAGGTAGGCGCCGAGCATGACAACGCTCGCGGAATGCGGCACCGCTGCCCGAAGGCGGCGGTGCCGCTTGCGTCGTGAGCGTTGAAGCCGCCCGCGCCAGTCCCGCTCTCGCGCACTGGGCGTCCAGCCAAGCCGCTGACCGGGGATGAACGAACCGACAGCCCGTCCGACACGAAGGATCAGCGCATAACATGCTTGCAGCCGCCTACGGCGTGTACGCCGTCGCCCAAGCGGCCTTGGCCGTCTGGGCCTACTCGCTCTGGCGTCGCCACCCCACGCCCGGAGCGCTCACACTCCTGCTCCCGATAGCCGCGGTCGTCTACGACAACGCCATAGTGGCAACGGGCGGACTCATCGGCGCGGGGTCCTTGCTGCAGGCCCTCAGCTTCCCGCGCTTCCTCGGCCACGCCCTGCTCACGCCCCTCTGGACGGTCACGGCGGTCATTCTCGCCCAGAGAGCCGATGCGCTCGGGAAGCGAGCGCCCGCGATCGTCAGGGCCTCATGGTGGGCGTACGGTTTCCTGGTCGCACTGGGCGTCCTCAACTCGGTGGTGTTGCTGCGCTATGAGCTTGTGGACCTGCCCGGACTGGTCTCATACACGAACGCCGGCGGGCTGCCCGGTCCGCCCATTCCTTCAATCCTGATGGTGCTCACAGTCATCGTCTGTGGGGCGCTCGTGACCCGAGCCACACGCTGGCCGTGGATGCTTGGCGGCGCACTGTTCATGCTGGCCGCGGCAGCGGTCCCGACCGAGCTCGTGGGCTTTCTGGTGAGCAACTCCGGCGAGGTGGTACTTGCGGCCGCACTGGTCGCCACTGAAGCCTTCCTGCAGCGACGGGGCGCCTAGCGCGTCGTGGCTCAGCTCCCTGAGGTCCGGCGGCGCTCCAGCTTTCGTCCGTACTCGCCTGGCAGTGGGCACGTGTTGGGACCCGCGACGAGGGCCCGGCACTCGCGATCGATACCTCTGAGCGTCCCCTCGAACACGAAGTGGTGGAACGGCAACACGAGGTACCAGTAGGCCCTACCGAGCACTCCCTTGGGGTCGAACACCGCCGTCTGCCGAACGAGCGTTCCATCCTCCTGCGGCTCCAGCTCGTATTGCAGCCAGCCCTCGCCCGGCAGACGCATCTCGGCCCGAAGCCTCAGCAGCCTCGGCGGATCGACACGCTCGACACGCCACCATTCCAAGTAGTCGCCCTCGACCAAGGCGTACTGGTCACGGCGGCCGCGCCTGTGTCCCGGGCCGCCCAGCATGATGTCGATGAAGCCTCGCACGTCCCAGAGCGTGTCGAACGCGTACCAGCCGCGCTCCCCCCCGATGCACGCGATGGGGTCGAAGGCTGCCTCGGGCGGACAGTGCGCCTGTATCGTCCTTGAGTCGATGTAACGGCCTTCACGCACCATCGAGACGGGTGCGGCCGTCCCCTTGAACTCGTCTGCCCAGTACGTGCGGGCGAAGGCCTCGTCCTCGTCGGTGAACGCACGCCGCATCGCCTCAGCGGCGCTCACGGGAACGATGTCAGGGAAGTCGCGCCTGGCCCTGTCATCGGTCACGACCGTCGGGTAGCGCAGGGACTCCGCGAGCTGGCGTCCCACCGTGGCCTGCTTGGGCGTGAAAAGGTACAGCCACCATCCCGACAGGCCGGGCGACAGGACCGGAACCGGGATCACCAACCGCTTCAGTCCGCGATGGGCGGCGTACATACGCAGCAGGTCGCCATAAGTCACCCTATCGGAACCGCCAATCTCGTAGACGGTCAGCGGATCCGACGGCTCTGGAGCGTCCACGGCCGCACACAGATAGGCGAGCACGTCATCGATCGCGATGGGCTGCGCGGCCATGCGCACCCAACGCGGGGTGGTCATGACGGGCAGCTTCTCGACCAGATTGCGAATCATCTCGAACGAGGTGGAGCCCGAACCGATCACGATCGACGCGCGGAACTCGATGACGGGAACCCCTGCCTCGGCGAGAACGCGGCCGACCTCCTGCCGACTTGCAAGGTGTTCGGACAGCACCTGTGAAGCGTCGCCCAGTCCGCCCAGGTAGATGATTCGCCGGACACCCGCCTCCCGGGCCGCGTGGGCGAAGATGCGCGCAGCTTCTCGGTCTCGCGCGGCGTATCCAGGACCTTCCCCTAGGGTGTGTACGAGGTAGAACGCGGTCTCGATGCCTCTTAGCGACGCCGCGACCGCATCGGCGTCAAGGGCGTCCGCCTTGACGACCTCCACACCCGAAGGGACCCGCACGAGTTCGGGGCGTCGCGCGGACGCCCGCACCCTTCTGTCGGAAGCACTGAGTCTCCTGAGCAGGTGAGAACCGATGTATCCGTTCGCGGCGCTGACGAGAATCACTCGGTGACCTCGAGGATCTGACCGTCAACCATGTTCACCGTGAACTCGCGTGCACCCTGCATGGAGCTGCCTTGGGTGAACGCGATCTTCCAGATCGAGTACACCGAGTCGCCCCCTTTGACCCCCGGAATCTCCATGAAGCCGCCCATGATCATGACGTTGGGCGGCACCTCACCGGTTCCGGCTGCAACGGCCCGCGCCATGGTGATCGCCTGCTCCGCCCATACCGAGACGACGTTCAAGTCGAGCGCCGTGGACGCGTCGATGGGGACACGGGAACGACCTAGGTCTTCGGGCGCGGTGGCGTTCCCGTGATCTACGACCACCCTCCAGAGGTGTCCCGTGTCCGGCACGAGAAAGATGAAACTCCAGGTGCTGGGAAGGTCAGCGAGAGCCACGCCTTGCGTTCCGGCGCTCAACAGCAATCCGCCGGGCGACGCTTCCTCAAGTGCCGCTTTGGCCACCTCATAGGCGACCAGAGCAGAATCACGACCGTCGTCAGTCGCTGGTTTGGCGACCGTTGATCCAGTCGCTTCTTGCTCAACACCATTGGTCGCCCCGCAACCAGAGATCACGAACATGATGCCGACCGTCATGACGAACAACACACCGAGACGCACCCGTCTGGTCATCCATCCTCCGAAGGGATCAGGGTTTCCGGGCGAAACCTGTACGGACAGTATTCCCCGCCTTGGGAAGCGCCCACGCCCCCGACGGCAAGGATGGCCGGGGGCGTGGGCTCGTGGATTGAGGATGATGGTGAAGAAGATGTCGTTCAGGCGGCGGTCTCCCGGCGCACGTACTCGATCATCGGGAGGTCGGCACCCACTATGTGCTGCACCAGCCAGTCGTACGCGAGGGCGCACACGTCGAGCACCTCGACGCCTGAATCGGGCGCAGACAACCGGGTGATCTCATCGCAAAGCGCATCGTGTTCGCGGCGATGAGGCTCGAGGTCAGGGTAGCCTGTCGCCCGCATGAGCTCCTCCTCGCGAACGAAATGCATGCGAGCGTAGCGTGCGAAGCCTGCGAGCATCTCACGCGGCGAGGGGCCGACGTCGCCCTCGATTGCTGCACAGTGGACCTCATTCACGAGCGCGAACAGCACCTGGTGCTGGAAGTCGATCACCGAGTCACCGCACTCGAAACGTGGCTCCCATCTCAGCGGCTCCATGACTCGCCACTCCTCGTCGTTCGCACCATACGTAGCGGACCCTCGTGACAGGTATCGCACGCCGGGCCGGCTTCGCACATCAGGCGTATCCCGAGACCGAGAGCGCGCTTCCCTTACCCGGCATGCGCCGTATCGAACCCCCAAGCACGCGAGTCACACTGCAAGAGGTTGCGTTCACGCCACGAAGCGGACCAGACTGTTGTGAGCGCCTTCGACGCGACCCATGCACTCTTTTGGTCAACATCGGAAGGACCGCATGAAGCTGCTCAGAGCGCCTTCACGGTTCACGTGGCTCGTCGCCACGATCCTGACGGCCGCCATCGTGTCGGAACCGGCCTTCGCCGGCCTGCCGAAACCAGCGGTGTCAGCCCCCGCCGTCCAGCTCACCACCATCGACGGGGCGCCTCTCTGGAGTCGCAACCCGAACACCGCGCGTCCCGTGGCGAGCACGATCAAGCTGCTCAATGCGCTCGTGGTGGTCGAACGCGCAGCGCTCACCGAGATCGTCACGGTGCCAGCCCGCTCGGCGGCCATCGAGGACGGTGATATCGGTCTCGTCTCCGGCCAGCAGGTGACCGTGGGTGAGCTTCTCGACATGATGCTCGTGGCTTCGGCCAACGACGCCGCCTCCGCCTTGGCCATACACGTCTCAGGCAGCGAGCGCAGGCACGTGCAGCGCATGAACGCCAAAGCCAGGCAGCTCGGGCTGACCGGGACGGTGGCGACCGACCCTCACGGATTGGGCAAGCGAGAGCGCTCGACCGCCCGCGACCTCGCGGTCCTCGGCCGGGCCGTGCTCGCCGAACCCGTCCTGCGCAGGATCATCGTGAAGCGAAAGGTCGCGCTGCCACGCCCCGGGGCCAAGCCTGAATGGGTGCCCGCGACCAACCACCTGCTGGGCTCGTATCCGGGAATCAGCGGCATCAAGACGGGCTACACGCGGCCCGCCGGCTACTGCTTCGTGGCTTCGGCGAAGCGGGGCGGCGTCGAGATCGTCGGAGTCATCCTTGGTGCGCCGACGCTCAACAGCCGGTTCGACCAGATGCGGACCCTGCTCGATTGGGGTTTCGCACACACCCGCGTGCGTACGCTCATCACGAGCGACACGACGCTGGCGGCCCACTGGTCGACTGACGCGTCCGACCAACCCATCGTGGTCCGCCCGGCGTGGACTGTTCGCCGCGCGCTTCTGGACGGCGCGAAACCGCCGACTCGGTTGGTCCGGGTCGCTGCGAGCGTCGTCCCGCCGGTTGCGGCCGGAAGCCATGTGGGCGAACTCGACCTCATGGTGGGAGGCCAGGTCATCGCGACCGTCCCTCTGCTCGCGGCCCCCGACCCGTCGAACGCGCCCACACAGACACCGGTCGTTCGGGGCGGCTCGCGAGAGTGAGCGCAGCGTTCGAGGGACATGCGACCGTCTGACGGCCGCATGCACCGTTCACGAAGAGTTCACGCAAGACCCCTTGACCCCGTCTCCGCCGCGGCGATACGTTCGTCTCAGCTGGCTTGCACCTCGCCAACGGTCGAGGTGCCTGGTGCGGTGAGGGAGGTTCGTCTTCCCCACAAGCGGTGACACCGCCGTCCTCGACGCAGGGGTCCTGTGCACCCTGCTCCCCGCACTCGTCGTCCGCCACACGTCCGACCCCAACGCCGCCGTGCTCCGACTCTGGACAGCTCGCGCCGAGGGGCTCACCGGCGCTTGGGCGGGCAAGATCGGGTCGCACGAAGCGCACCACCGCTTCGGAAGACTGGGCCGTCTGCCCCACCTGCAACTGAACCTCTGGCGAGTCGGCGTGAAGGGCTCTGGTATCTCGCTGCGCCTCCCTCTTGTGGGTGCGGCATCTTCGATCCTGCCACTGCTGCCGCCCGTGCCGGCGGCCGAGTAGCCCCCTTTCCCCGCAGCCCACCGCCACCGCCCGGCGACCCCGATCGCGTCCGACGGCGTCCGTACGCGACGACATGGCCCCCCACGGGGTATCCTTGCCGGTACTCATGTCGTACGCGAACCTCATAAGCACGCGCACGATGAAGGCGCGCACGGTCGCCACGCTGTTCCTCGCCATCGTGTTCGCTCTGTCCGCGCCCCGGCCCTGCACTGCCGCCCCCTCGGCTCAGGACGTGAGCGCGGCGCGGGCCGCCGTGGAGCGCGCGGTCGCGCGTCGAACCGCCGCCGAGGCACGTGCTGCAGCCACCGCCTCCCGACTCCGCCGCGCCAGCGCGGAGCTCGACCGGCTCATCGCGCTACAGCAGGCGGCACAACGCAGGCTGGACTCACACGCGAACGCGACGTACCGGTCGGGCCAGATCTCGTTCGTCGAGGTGCTGGTCCACGCGGTCGATTTCGCCGATTTCTCGGCCCGCTGGGCCCTGCTGACCAGAGTCAACGAGTCAGAGGCGCGCACCATCCGACAGCTCAAGGCGGCCCGGGCCAACGCGCGGACCGCGGCACGAAAGCTGATGGCGCTCCAAGAGAGACAGGCACGCGAAGCGCAGGCGCTTGAGGCGGAGGCCGCACGCGCGAGAAGGACGCTCGCGGCGAGTCGTGAAGCGTACGCCGAGTACCAGCGGCGGGTGCGAGCGGCGCGCAGCACCGTGGTCGAAGAACCTGAACGGCCCCGCCCGGCACCGGCCCCCACGCCGACCGGAAGCGGCGCGTGGCGCAGAGCCGTGGCGTCACACTACGGGCGCAACTTCACCGGCCGTGGCGCGAGCGGAGAGCGGATCGGGCCGTACTCCATGATCGTGGCCCACAGGTCCCTGCCGTTCGGCACACTCGTCGAGTTCCGCTACCGAGGCAAGACGGCCGTCGCCCGCGTGGCCGATCGCGGTCCCTTCGTCCGGGGCCGGGAGTGGGACCTGGGTCCCGGCGTCGTCAGGGTCTTGGGGTTCAGCGGGGTGCATCCAGTCGACTACCGGATCATCGGACGCTGACGCGACCCGGCCCCCTCCTTCCCAATGAGAGGAGTCCAATGCCTCGCACGCCACACCACAGCCCGAACGGACCCGCCGCTGTCGGCCCCTACTCGCACGGGGTCTGGGCCGGCGACCTGCTGTACCTGTCGGGTCAGGTGCCCATCGACCCCGCGACGGGGCGAATCGCCCCGGGCGGCGTCGCGGAACAGACCGAGCAGGTCTTCGCAAACCTCACGGCGGTCCTGGCTGACGCCGGGCTTACGACAGACGACGTCGTGAAGGTGAACGTCTTCCTCGTTGACATGGCCGACTTCGCGGAGATGAACGAAGTCTACGCGAAGCGCTTCAGCGAGCCGTACCCCGCACGCTCCACCGTGGCGGTAGCCGGTCTGCCGCTGGGCGCCCGCGTCGAGATCGAAGTCGTGGCGAAGCGAAGCTGACGGTCGAGCGACACGTCGCGTACCGGTTATCTGTTGTACAGCCAGCCCGTCCGTGAGATCCCCGGCGAATCGTGGGCCATTATCGGCAGGTGCGGTCGACAACCTTAGAATCTGCGCTCTACAAGCCGCGCCGGCATCGCAGCCCCCGCTCAGCGGACGGTCACGTACCTGCTTGCGCTCGACCAGTGAGCGAGGTGCTCGTCATCGGCCGGCGCATACGCCCGGAGCTTCCACGTACCGCGTTCGGTCAGACGCATCCGCACCGAGTACTTCGAGTACGCCGAGTAGTCGGACACAGCCGCCTTGACGTAGCCATAGGACTTCCACTTCGTGGCCGAGATACGCTTCCAGCGATAGATGCGGACCGAGTACGCGGCTGGGTGACGCGGCTTCAGATAGCCGAACACCGTGAACGGCGCCCCACGAGAGACCGCCTTGGGCGCGCTGGGCGTCGACAGCAGATCGGGAGCGGTCTTGGGAGGCGCCGCCGTGACGACGAACGTGAAGAAGTAACTCGAGTCGTCCTTGTCGAACGTGAAGACCCTGAACAGGAAGTCGCCTGACCGGTCAGCGGTGTAGGTGAAGGACTTGCCGGGGCCTTGCTCACTGGCGACGTAGGATTGCCGACCGTCTGTCGTACCCGGCGGGTACAGGCGGAGGTACACGTCGTCGCCGGCCTCAGAGGTGACCGTGAGCGTCGCACTCACCGTCTGACCCTTGACGAGCGCAATGCGCCACCACTGGTACGGTGCACGGTATTGGTTGCCCGCACCGTATTGGGGACTGACCGCGTATGGTGGGTTCTCGGGCACCGTGTTGTCATCGGCCAGCGCGAAGCCCGGTACCACAAGGCAGACCGCCAGACTCACCATGACGGCGAATGCGATGGTCCTCGCTTGCGACCGAGGCCTCCAACAAGCTATCGACGAATTCATGCTGTCGCCTCCTCCCTAAGGCGGTGGACGAAACTCCCGCGTTGAGTTTTCCCTCACGAGGAGAGGATACCTGCAGCCGTTCGGCAAGACGTCGCTGCTGTTCCAGCCACGAACGTCTCGGGCACATCCTCCGGGAACGGCCCCCCGGCTCAGCGTGGACCAGAGCTCACGCACAGAACTCATACGAATCATCTCACGACCAGCAGGGTAGTTAATCCGCTAAAGGTCGCGCCATCGGGGGCGCGACACACCACGGTTGGGTCTAGGAGAGTCGGAGGGAGTGGCCGCTGATGGATGGACGAATAGGACGACGCGAGGCGATACGGCGCACCTTCCTTGCGGCGGCAGCGCTGTTCGGCCTCACGACGGTCGGCACCGCCGCCGGAGCGGTTCGGTCAGCGCCGGCGGGCCGAGTGATGCGCCTGTCAGGAACCGACTGGCACCGCCAGTCATCGTCGAGCGATGCGGGCCTTCCCCCGGAGCCGGGAGAACGCGCCGGTGTGACCGGGGTGCTTGTGGACGAGGGTGGCGATACCGTCGGCACTTTCCGAGCCGCTTCGTTCCTCAATGAGGCGCTGTGGGCCGACGGCCAGACAGTGAGTCTGGAGTTCCACACGTTCGACATGGGACCCGATGTGCTGTTCGGCTTGGGCGAGGACAGGGGCCCGGACGGTGTCTTCGCGGTCGTCGGCGGAACAGGCCGCTTCTCCGGGGCCCGCGGCAGCTACAAGGCCGTGCAGTCGCCGTACGAGACAGGTGGCGACGGGACCGCGCACTTCGAATTCACGCTCCTCTGAACCAGGTTTGAGCGAAAGGGGTCATCAAGATGGCAGTGGATTTCTACTTGAAGATCGACACCGTCGAGGGTGAAAGTGAAGATGCGGCGCACCAGGGTTGGATTGATGTCCTCTCGTTCAGCTGGGGCGTGAGTCAACCGGCGTTCAAGATGGCCATCGGTGTCGGTGCGGGCACCGGAAGCGCGCGGGCAGCGTTCAAGCCTCTCACGATCATCAAGCAGGTTGACAAGGCGTCGCCGCTGCTCTTCAGGCAGTCGGCCAACGGCCGTCGCATCCCCTCCGCCACTCTCGAGGTCGTCTTGCGCCTCGAGGGCGACCGCGCCGGTCACGTCCTGTACGCCTATAAGTTCGAAGAGATACTGGTGACCTCGGTGAGCGTCTCAGGAGAGACGTCGGATGACACTGGCGCGGCGACTGACCGACCCTCGGCCAGCGCGACCACGGGCGGCGGCGATGACCGGCCCCTTGAAAGCGTCACGCTCAACTACAGCCGCATGCAGGTCACCTACACCGGCATCCAGCCTGATGGGACCGCCGCCCCGCCGATAAGAGCCGGCTGGGACCTCAAGGTCAACAAGCCCTTATGACGAAGCGAGAGTCGTTCGCGACTCGCCCGAAGCCTCCATTGTCACGAAACAAGCGCCCCGCTCGTCTCGACAGGTGGGCGGGGCGCCTGCTTCGTCCGCCGGCGTGATTCAACTCGTCACACGTGAACGCCCGCCTCCCACCCAAGGAAGACGGGCGTCGTCGCGATTCGTCTGGCGGAGAGGGAGGGATTCGAACCCTCGTCGGAGGGGTTACCCCCGAAACGGTTTTCGAGACCGCCGCATTCAACCACTCTGCCACCTCTCCGCGGTGGCCGCCCTCATAGGGCGCAGGTTCGCAGTATAGCGAGCAGGCGGCGGCGCAACAATCGGTCGCCTCCACCAATCCATCGCCACCGCGCGGACACGCGACCCGCGCTCGTTTCGCCTCACCCCTTGCGTGCGTCCGGCGTCGTGGGAGCCGGGCGCTGCCCCAGCGCGGCGCTCTTCACGGTGATGACTCGCTCGCGACGGTTCATCGCGAACAGGCCCCACAGCCACCGAGCCGTGACTTCGACCTTTGCGAAGAAGCCCTCCACATACCACGCGTGGAGGATGGCCCACAGCACCGAACCGGCGAACCCTGACAGCTTGATGACCCCGAACGCATCGGCGACTGCGTTGCCGCGGCCGATCTGCGCCATCGTGCCCTTGTTGAAGTACTTGAACGGTCCCGGGTCCTTACGCAGGCCGAGCTCGGCGAGAATCGTCTTGCCCACGTGCTTGCCCTCCTGCATCGCGGGCTGCGCGACCATGGGCAGGTCACCCTGGTTCGCGGCGTCCCCGATGACGAATATCTCGGGGTAACCCGGCACTCGGCAGTGGTCATCGACGATGATCCGACCGTAGCGGTCCGTGGGAGCGCCGGTCGCTGCGGCGAGCTGGTCACCGATCGCCGTGGCGCGCATGCCTGCGGCCCACAGGATCATCTTCGCCTCGATGCGCCCTCGTTCTCCATCGGGACCCTCGATCTCGACCGCGCCGTCACACACGTTCGTGACGCGCGTGTTGAGCATCACCTCGACTCCGGAGCGGCGCAGCGCCCGCAACGCGGCCTCGCGCAGCTTCGGGTCGAACGGCCCGAGCACGTGCGGCGCGGCGTCGATGAGCACGATGCGCGTCTTCGACGGGTCGAACTTGCGGAAGTCGCGACGCAGCACGGTGCGGGTCAGCTGGGCGATGGCCCCCGCCATCTCCACGCCTGTCGGGCCGGCGCCGACGATCGCGAACGTCGTCCACTTGGCCAGCTGTTCCGGATCATCCTCGAGCTCGGCGATCTCAAGCGAGCTCAGGATGCGGCTGCGCAACCAGATCGCGTCGTCGATCGTCTTGAGTGTCGCCACGCAGCGCGCGTACTCGTCGTGGCCGAAGTAGTCGGTCCGCACTCCGGGCGCGAATACGAGCACGTCGTACTCGAAGAACTCCTCAGGCCCATCGGGCCGTACGAGCACGAGCGTGCGTTCATCCGGATTGATGCGCGTCACGGTACCCAAGACGACACGCGCGTTGGGCTGATGCCTCAGCATGCTGCGCAACGACGGCGCCACCTGGCCCGGCGAGAGGACACCCACGGCCACCTGGTACATCATCGCCTGGTAGAGCTGGTGGTTCGCCTTGTCGATGATGGTGATGTCGACGGGCGCCTTGCGCAGCTTCGTGGCAGCGTACATGCCGCCGAGCCCGCCTCCCACGATCACCACACGCGTGCGTGTCTCATTCACGGGCAACCTCTGGCTCTCGCAGAACGGATAGAGCTTCCTACGACATGTATAGCCCATTCCCCTGCGAAGAGCGCGAAGCATCACTCCGCAAGACGCGCCTACAAGGCGGCCAGCGCGTGTCTCTCGCAGGTTCAGGCCACGTGATGTCGAAATGCACCACAACGCCGCAACGGAAAGGGCCGCCATGCTTGAGATCGTCGTGTTCGTGTGCGGGGCCGGCCTCATGGGCCTCGAGTTCATCGCCGCAAGGCTTCTCGCCCCCGCACTCGGCAGCTCCCTGTTCGTGTGGGGGGCCGTGCTCTCAATCGTCATGGTGGCCCTGTCACTGGGATACTGGGCCGGCGGCCAAGTCGCGGACCGCTTCGGGTCCACGCGCACGCTGGCACCCGTCATCGCCGCGGCTGGGCTGTTCACCGTGGCGGTTCCTCGCCTGACCGACCTCGTACTGCCGTTCGTCGCGGGACTCGGCGCCCGGAGCGGGTCGCTTCTGGCCTCCGCGGTCGTGTTCTTCGCGCCGTCCCTCCTGTTGGCGATGGTGTCGCCGCTGGGTGTGCGGCTCGCCGCCGGCACGCGGGTCGAGCACATCGGGCGCTCGGCTGGACAGCTCTACGCGATCTCGACCGCCGGCAGCATCGTGGGCACCATCGCCACGGCGTTCTGGCTGATCCCACTCCTGTCGCTCGACGGGCTCACGGTGGGTATCGGGTTCACACTGTTCGCCGCGGCGCTGTTGGCGCTGGCGCTGCCGGTCCGGTATGCGGACCCGGCGCCCGCTCCGATGAGCGCCGCGTCCGCCCGCCTCGCCGCAACCACCATCGTCACGATGGTCGCCGGCGTGATCATCGGCACCGCATCGCTCATCGGGCCGGCCTCCGCGGCACCGGGAGTGGCCGCCGGCGAGCGGGTCGTCTACCGCAAGGACACCCAGTACCACCGCCTGCTCGTCACAGAGGACGACACCGAGCGCCACCTGCGCTTCGACCGCAGCCATCAGAGCGCGATGTACCTGGACGACCCGTTCGAGACGAGCTTCGCCTACCCGCAGTACCTGCACCTGGCCATGGCCGCGAAGCCCGATGCGCGCCGCGTGCTCATCGTGGGACTTGGCGGGGGCTCGCTCGTCAAGCGCATGTGGCGCGACTACCCGCAGCTGAGCATAGACGTAGCCGAGCTCGACCCGGTCGTCGTCGACGTCGCGTACGAGTACTTCGAGCTGCCCCGAGACGAACGCATCACCGTCGTCACCGAAGACGGGCGCCGCTTCCTGACGGGCACGGGAAACCGCTACGACATCATCGTCATGGATGCCTACCACGCGGACGCACTCCCCTCGCACCTGACCACCGAGGAGTTCTTCCGCGAGATCGACGCGCACCTGTCGCCGGGCGGCGTCGTCGCCTACAACATCATCGGCTCGATCGAAGGCGAGCGCAGCCGACTGTTCCGCAGCATGTACCGCACCGCCGGACTCGTGTGGAGACAGCGCTGGGTCTTTCCCATCGGCATCAGCTCTGACGTCCAGACGGCGAGCAACCGCAACATCATCATGCTCGCGACCCACGGCCCCGGAGACGAGGGCGCACTCCGGGAGCGCATCCGCGACCGGGTGGGCGGGACCGTCACCGTGAGCGGTTTCGACCGGTTCGGCGATGACCTGTGGACTCGACCCATCGCGATCGACGACGTGCCCGTGCTGACCGACGCCCACGCGCCGACCGATGCGCTCATCTCGGTGAACTGAGCGGCGCGCGGAAAGCCGCTCACCCGCCCCAACGCTCTGCGTGCACGTAGGCGGGTTCGTAGCGGTCGACCGACGGCTTGGCCTCGCCCGGATGCCCGAGGGCGATCATCGACATGGGGAAGACGCCCGCCGGGACGCCGCAGGCACGCCGCACGTTCTCGACACGCTCCTCGACCGGGTACACCCCTATCCAGACCGCGCCGAGTCCGATGGCGTGCGCTGCTATGAGCAGGTTCTCGATGGCCGCCGAGCAGTCCTGGACCCAGTAGCCGGGGTGCTTCTCCTCGCGCGTGTCCCCGCAGATGACCAGGCCGACAGGCGCTCGTGCGATCATGCCGGCATAGGGGGTCGCCTGCGCCAGCACACGGCGCTGCGTCTCGTCGCGAACGACGATGAAGCGCCACGGCTGCTGGTTGCCCGCGCTCGGAGCCGCCATCGCAGCGCGCAGCACGGTGTCGAGCTGCTCGTCCGTGACCGGTTCGTCAGCGTAGGTCCGGATCGACCGACGCCCCATGATCGCTTCGACAGCATCCATCGTGGCTTCCTCCTCACACAAGCTCTGAATCCACCTTACTGACATACCCAAGCGCTTGACGTGATGAGCGCTCCATCCGTGAGGTCCGAAGACCTACTCCGCTGTCACCGGAACAGGCGTGGACACTCGCCGGACGATGCCCTCGCCTGCGAACAGGGCGAGCGCCGCCCAGACCGCAGCGAAGCCGAGGAGCGTGTGCACGGACACGCGCTCCCGGAACACGAAGACGCCCAGCAGGAACTGCAGGGTCGGCGCGATATACTGCAGGATGCCGATCCACACCAACGGGATCCGACGTGCGGCTGACGAGAACAAGAGCAGCGGCACGCTCGTGACGACCCCCGCTCCCACGAGTAGCGCCCAGGTGAGCCATCCGTCGCCGAGCAGGTGGCCCGCACCCCGGAGCTCCGCTGACAAGAGCACCCCTGCGGCCGGCACGAACAGAAGCCCCGTCTCAAGCGCGAGCCCGTCGACCGACCCCAGCGGCGCCGTCTTCTTGACAAGCCCATAGGCGGCGAACGTCGACGCGAGCACGAGGGCGATCCACGGAAGCCTGCCGTAATCGTACGTGAGGTAGGCGACGCCGAGGGCTGCGAGCGCCACAGACATCCACTGGGCGGGCCTGAGCCGTTCGCCGAAGAACACGACGCCCAGCACGACCGAGAGCAGCGGGTTGATGAAGTAGCCCAGGCTCGTCTCGACGACGAAACCCGCGTTCACTCCCCAGACGTAGGTGAGCCAGTTGGCCCCTAGGAGCACGGCGGCGGCCGCGTACACGCCGAGCGTCCGCGCCTTGAACGCCTCCGCCGAGAACGCCCGCACCTGCCCCATGAGGACGAGGGCGACGGCGAGCAGCACGCTCGACCACACGATCCGGTGGCTGATGATCTGCAGCGGCGGCACCTGGTGCAACGCCTTCCAGTACAGCGGGAGCAGCCCCCATACCACGTACGCCGCCGCCGCCTGCCATACGCCCTTGTTCATGCCGCCGCTTTCGGATCGTAGCCGGTCAGTGCAGACACCGCAGTATGCCATCGCGCAGACCTGAGGTCATGCGTGGCGAGTCAAGCTCGACAGTGACAGAGAGGACGCCCGCCTGACATCGAACCTCCAGGGTGGAATACTGGAACTCAAGAGTACTCTCGACGGCCGCACGCCGATACCGCGCTTGACGCTGGTCTCCGCGCGCGTCCGTGTATCGACCGCAGACCGACTGCGAGGTGCCGCCATGGGAAGACCGCTCACCGCACTCGACAAGCGCCTGATCAGCCTGTTCGCATCCGACGGGCGTCTGCCCATGGCCGAGGCCGCCGTGCGAGCAGGCGTCTCCCGGCCCACGGTCGCGTCCCGCGTCAAGGCGCTCGTCGACGACGGGGTGCTGCGCTTCGCGGCCCTCGTGGACGCATCACGCGCCGGAGGTCTGACGGTGGGCCTCGTCGGGATCAAGCTCGAAGGCCATGCGCTCGAGGAGACCGTGACGAAGATCGCCGCACTCGATGACGTGAGCTGGGCGGCGGTCGTGACCGGCCGGTACGACATCATCGCCCAGGTCGTCACGCAAGGCGGGATGGAGGGCCTCTACCGGTTCGTGAACGCCGGGCTCAACTCGGTGGGCGGCATCGCCTCAAGCGAGATGTTCGTTGTCATGAAGGCCACCGGCAAGTGGTCGTCGCTTCCGCCCGGACTGCTGCGCGAGTGGAGCACGAAGGCGAGCGAGTAGGCTGCTGCGAACGCCGAGAGGGCGCCTCTGAAGCAGGCCACTCCCCGCTTCCGGATCTACAGCACGCTGAACTTACGCCAGTCCGAGTAGGACTGCTCGTGATTGGCGCACTTGTGCGACGCCCGGACACGCCAAAGCCCCACCATGGAGCGCGTGACCTTCAAGTCGTAGGCCCATCGTGTCGTGTCCGCGTTGACGGCCGTCACCGTATCGACCGCGGACGACAGCTTCCGCTCCCACTTGCGCGTACGCGCGTTGAACTTCTCGAGTTGCACGTCCATGTTCGGGGAGGGGTGAAGAGGACGAATCGTGCCGGTGATGCGCGCAGTCGTGCCGGGGCGGACAACCGCCTTGACGCTCGGACGCGTCAGCGGCACGTGTACCCCCACGTACACCGGCTCGGACATCATCCCGTCGATCTCGACGGTGTAGGTCGCATTGCGGCGCGGCCGCACGATGAACTGGTAGATGGCCGGGTCAGCGTACGACACGGGGACCGTACCGAGGACCTGGTAGCTCGGCGAACCCGCCGGCTGCATGCGGAACACGGCGGTCGACGGTCCGGTGGTCGCTGTCGCCATCAGCGTGATGACCCCAGGGTACTCGACAGCGGACACGTCGCTGGTGAGCGTCGGCGGCTCAAGCGCGACAGCCACCGTGACCAAGCAGGCGACGGCGACCACGACCACGACGGATGCCACTGAAATCCTCTTCATCAGGCCCCTCCAACGACTCCTCGACGACTCCAACACCAAAGCGACGAACGCCGCCTCGACCTTGACGCTCAGCGTAGCACCTTGCGTGCCCCGGCCATGTGCATCGCCGACTCCACGAACGCCATCGCCACGCAACCCATCGCGAGCGAGGCGATGAGTGATGCGGTGTTGGGACCGACCACGGCGATCCCAATCGCCAGCAAGGCGACCGAAGCAGCGTACAGCCACGCCACCAACGGCGAGGGCTTGACCACCCGCTCGCCTTGGTGCTCGCCGTACGTGGCCGAACGCCCGGCGAAGAACCCAACGACCGCGCCGACAGCGACGGCCGCACCCAGCGCGACCCACGAGAAACGGAAACCCCCCAGAAGTGAGGCGACGACGATGGCGGCAGCGGTGAGCAACGGCGCCACGAGCGTGGAGCCGCGCACGTAGCGAGGACGAGCAGCTCTGGCGCCCACCGCGATGGACAGCAACACGCCGAGCGCGGCCACGCCGACCTGCGCCCAGAAGACGTACTGGGCCACCTGCGAAGCGGTCACTGCTCGCCACCCCCTTCGCCGGCATCAGCCTGTGAGGCTGTGGCGGCACCAGCCTGCGCCCGCTCGACCTCGGCGTTGGTCATGGTCCCCAGCTCGAAGAAGGCCAGCTCGGCCGGGAATCGAGGGCCGAAGAAGACCGCCGCCATCACCACCATGATCCCGGCCCAGAGTCCGATCACCGCGAGTGCGAGCAGCTTCTCCGGGTCGCCCAGCGGCGCCTGCAGCGGCGGCGCGCCCACGGCCGAGAGGCCCTCAAGGGCCTTCACAGCACCGGCCCTCTCGGTCTCCGGCGGCTCGCCCCCTTCCACAGGGTTGGCGATGTGCCACGCCGCGGCCGCGTCGGGGTCCATCGTCGTGGCCACCCGTTCGACCGATCCTTCCGCCGAACCGCTGTATCGGTCGAGCGCGGTACCCGTGCCGCCGCCGCTCGCCCGCCACACGTCGCCCTCGGGGACGAACGTGACCGTGCCGTTGCCGCTCAAGACCGCCGAGTAGATCCCCGGCACGGTCGGAGAGAGGACCAGCTCCTCTCCGACCCACGATTCCGTCGCCGGAACCACGACGTGGTAGCCCTCAGCGGCCAACGTGAGCTCGGCCTCGTCGCCGGCATCGAACGCGTAGACCGTTATGGGCACCTGCCGACCGCTGCTGGTCGTGACTGTCCCCGCGTACGTGCCTTGGTAGTCCGGATCGGCCGCATGAGCGCTACCGGCAGCCAGCGTGGCGAACAGCACCCCAGCCAGCGCCAAGCTTGCGCGACAAGCACGTCGAGTGCGCATCGACTCTCCCCCTCCGGGAACGGGACTTCCAAACAGAGGTACAATACCCCCTCGCGCACGCCTCAGACCAGAAGGGCCGATATGAGCTATCTCTACGCGCTGGGCGGGTTCGTCCTGCTCTTCGGCGGCGGCGAGTTCCTCGTGAAAGGAGCGGTCGCGGTCTCCAAACGCTTCGGCCTGTCGCCCCTTCTGATCGGCATGACCGTGGTCGCGTGGTGCACGAGCGCACCCGAGCTCGTTGTCAGCTTGAGCGCCGCCTGGCGCGGCTCCTCCGACATCGCGATCGGCAACGTGCTGGGCAGCAACATCTTCAACATCCTCGGCGTGCTGGGAATATCCGCCCTCATCGCGCCGATCACGGTGCACCCCAGCCGGCTTCGCCGCGACACCGCGGTCATGCTCGCGGCGAGCATCGGTGTGGCGCTCGCCGCGCAGACGGGAATCTTGGGCCGACCCACCGGGTTCGTCCTGACGCTGGCCGTCGTCATGTACGTGGTGCTGTCGTACAGGGCCGAGCTCCGTGTCCCGGACTCGCCCTCGGCCGAGCTTCACGAGGAGGAGGCGGCCGAGATCGAGGCGCCCGCCTCGCTTCTGGCCGGCATCGGATTCCTTGCCGTAGGACTCGCCGCACTGGTGTTGGGTTCGAGGTTGCTCATCACGGGCGCCACCGCCATCGCGCGGGACTTCGGCGTGTCCGAAGCGGCGATCGGGCTTTCCCTGGTCGCCGTGGGCACGTCGCTGCCCGAACTCGCCACGAGTGTCGTGGCGGCGATCCGCAAACACAACGACGTCGCGGTGGGCAACGTCGTGGGAAGCAACATCTTCAACCTGCTCGCCATCCTCGGCGTCACCGCTCTCGTCAGGCCGATCGGCGTGGCGGAGCAGATGGCGCACGTGGACGTGTGGGTGATGCTGGGCGTGGCAATCGGGCTGGCGCCGCTCCTCGTATGGCGTGGGCGCATCGGAAGAACCGGGGGCTTCGCGTTCCTGCTGGTGTACGCGGCCTACATGGTGTTGCTCTTCGGAGGGACGCCGCTCGGGTGACACCGAGGCCCCGGACGTCTCGTCCGACGAGCGGTCACGCCAGCGGCAGCTCGAATCCCACCGTCGTACCTTCGCCCGGCGCGCTCTCGGCGAACACGGCCCCGCCGTGGTCGACCACGATCGCCCTCGAGATGGCGAGCCCCAGCCCCGCGCCACCCGTGTCGGACGCGCGGGCCGTATCGGCCCTGTAGAAGCGCTCGAACACGTGCGCCAGATCACCCGGGTCGATGCCGCTTCCCGTGTCGGTCACCCGCACGACGGCCCGGTCCCCGTCGATCCGCACGCTGGCGCCCACGCTGCCCTCGCTCGTGTGACGTGCCGCATTCGTGAACAGGTTCCGAAGCACCTGCGCGAGGCGCCGTTCGTCGCCGAGCACCCGCACCTCGCCGTCCGGGGCCACCAGCTCCGCCAGCTCGACACCGGGTTTGAGCAATGCCCGCGCACGCTCTGACTCACGCGCGACCAGCTCGACGAGGTCCATCTCACGCATGTCGTAGCTCAGGCCGCCGGCTTCGGCCGAGGCGAGCTCCTGCAGGTCATCGATGAGTGAGGAGAGATGCGCCAGGTCCTCGACAAGGGAGGCCATGCGCGTGTCGTCACGTGGCAGCACGCCATCAGCCATGCCTTCGGCCTGGGCGCGGGCGGCCGCGAGCGGGTTCCTCAGTTCGTGGGCCACGTCTGCGGTCATCCGCCGTCTGAGCTCTTCTGCTTGGGCCAGCGAGTCCGCCATGCGGTTGAACGAGTCCCCGAGTGACGCCACCTCAGCGGGCCCGTCCACCTCGACCCGGTGCTCGAGATCGCCGCCCGCCAGGCCGTGCGTCGCCGCCTCGAGCCTGCGGATGGGGCGTGCCAGGTACGCGGCAAGGCCCACCGCCACCACGGCCGCCACGAAGACCGCGACGACCGAAGCGAGCAACACACTGCGGTCGACGCCGGACACGAACGCCTGCTCCGCTGCCGAAAGCATCATGCGGCCCATGCCGCGGCGCCCCTGCCCCGTAGGCGTGGGAAGCGAGCTCAGATAGCGTTCGAACGCCGTGACGAGAGAGGTGCGCGCAGCCAGTCCTACGATGCCGGCCGACATGAGCGCGACACTCAGGATGGCGAGGAACACCTGCGCTCTCAGACTCAGCCGCTGCACCCGCTCAGCTCCCGAGCTTGTAGCCGACGCCGAAGACCGTGCGGATGTAGCGCGGCTGCTTCGGGTCATCGTGGAGCTTCTTGCGGATGTTCTTCACATGGGCGTCCATCGTGCGCTCGTAGCCTTCATACGCATCGCCCGATGCGGCCTCGAGCAGCTGGAGCCGCGTGTAGACGCGCCCGGGATGCATGGCCATCGTGAGCAGTATGTCGAACTCCGTGCGTGTCAGGTCGACCAACTCGCCCGCCACTCGCACATCGCGGCGCTCGGGATCGATCACGAGGTCGCCCACCTGCACCGGCGCGGCGGTCTCTGCCGCACGGGTGCAGCGCCTCAACACGGCTTTCACACGGGCGACGACCTCACGCGGCGAGAACGGCTTGACGATGTAATCGTCGGCCCCTATCTCGAGACCGACGAGCCGGTCGACCTCGTCCCCTCTGGCGGTGACGAGGATGACCGGGACGCCTTGGGCCTGGAAACGCTTGGTCAGCTCGATCCCATCGATGCCGGGCAGCATGACATCGAGCAGGGCCAGGTCAGGCCGCGAGTCCGCGAGCCTCTCGAGTGCCGACGGTCCGTCATGGGCGGTGACGGTCTCGTAGCCGGCGGCAGCGAGGTACTCCGCCAGCACCTCGACGATCTTCTCGTTGTCGTCGACCACGAGGACGGTCGGCATCATCTCTCCAGTCACGGCGCCACTCCTCAGAAGTATCCCACGAGAAGGCGGGACTGCCACCGCAGCCCCGCCCTCCATGCACCGATGTGTCTGGTGCCTACTGGGTGTTCGCCGGCGTCTGGGTGCAGACTCCACCACCCATGCCGCCACCCATGCCGCGGCCACGGCCGGCGCCGGAGCCGTCACGCGGACCCATGCCGCGCCCACCAGAGCCGTCACGCGGGCCCATGCCCATGCCGTTGCCACGCACCGGCTCGCCGGTCGCGGACACGCGCTCGGTCACCCGCTCGCGCATGCGCTCGATGGCGGCGTCCGCCTGCTCGCGCGTGATGGTACCGTCGGCGACCTTCTTGTCCAGGACCTGCGTGCGGATCTTCAGGGCCTCATCGACGACCTTCGCCGAGTCAACACCCTTGCTCTCGGCGATCGCGGCGAACGATGTGCCCGCCTCGCGCTGGTCGCGCACCTCATCAGCGCTCAGGCCGGTGAGGTCCGCCACCACGTCGGCCAGACGGCCGCCAGCATCACGGACGACCGCGCCCAGACGCAGGCCCAGCCCGGCGACCGTCCCGGTCGTGGTGGTGTCGGCGCTCGGTGCGGCAACACCGGTCGCGACGTTGCCGGCCACAACACCGATCACGAGTGCGGCAGCCATGAGTGCCGCTGTCCTACTGAGCTTCATCGTGCTCTCCTTCCAAATCGTGCGGGACCTATCGTGCACATTGAATCTACGTCCGCGGTTTGAACCGGTTGTGAATGCCAGACGCGCGGTCAGTGAATCCTCGCGTCCGCTCGAGACGCCCCGCTACGGGGTGGCCAGACGCTCCTCCACCCACGCTCTCACGTCTTCCGGGGCGAACCCGTACGTGTCCTTGATGTCCTTCATGGGGCGGGAGAGCTGATCTTCAGGCACCCCGAAGGTGGCGCTGAACTCCTCTGCGGGGATGCCCGTCACCTCGGCGATCTCGGCCATGGACATGTAGCCGCGAATGAGCGATGTGTCGAAGCCGCCGGGCGCCACGTCCGCCGGCCCTCCGGCACCCTCGCCGCCCGTATCACCGAGACCGCTCGCGCCGCCATGCTGCTCGACCGCCTCAGCGAGTGACGGCATCCGCCACTGGAAGGCGTCGACGGCGGTGGCCCCGCCGACCAGCGCCAGGAGAATCCCCGCGACGAGCACCGTCACGATGAGCGGCGAGACCGCGCCGCCTCCGGGCTTCTTGACCTCAAGCGCACCGGCGGCCGGACAGGAGTTCACGCACTCGTTGCATGAGATGCACTCAGACGAACGGACTTCCTCAGCGGTCGCGACCTTGATGTTCATGGGGCACGCCTTGTCGCACGCGCCGCAGTCGATACAGGCGTCCGCATCGCGCCGGATCGTGAAGAGGCTGACCTTGGACAGCAGTGCGAGATAGGCGCCCGTAGGACACAGGTACTTGCAGAAGAAGCGCTCGTAGACGAGCGACCCGGCGAGCGAGACACCGAGCACGGCCACCCCTATGCCGAACTCGGTGAACAACTCGGCAGAGCTGATGTGGGCCCACGCGGCCCACGGGTCATACGGCCGCATCACGAGCTCAGCGGCCTGCCACGTCCACACCGTGAAGACAACCAGCACCGCGTACTTGAGGAGACGCGCGGGTCTATCGATGAGCGCCGGCACTTGCGGACGCTTCTTGAACAGCTTGTCACCGATGCTTCCGAAGAAGCCCTGGAGCGCCCCGAGCGGACAGAGTTGACCGCAGAAGGAGCGCCGGACCACGAGGGCCAGGATGATCGTCCCGCCGAACAGCACGAGTGCGCTCATCGCCGTCTTCTTGATGAACGTGCCGCCTGAGATGAACGTGAACAGCGTCTCCAAGCCGCCGAACGGGCACAGCGCATCCACGCCGGCAGGCTTGCTCACATTGACGTACTGATGCGCGAGGGTGATGCCGGTCATGAACAGCAACGCCGCGCCAAGCACCACCCATCTGACGATCCGCGATCGCTCGCGCGCAACACGGTCGGTTCTTTCGATACTCATCGCTTCATTGCCCTTTCCTCGCAAAGCGACCCGTCTGGTCGTCTGGTCCGCCCATCAGTCGATGCCTGCAAAGGTTCGTTCACGATTTCACGGTACGGACGAGTTGTGAACGTCCCGTGAATGTCGGCAGCGAGGGTTATGAATCGCTGACGCGATCAGCGCCGTGCCGGGTTGAACTCGCTTGGCGTGGGGTCTACGTTAAGCAGGTACTTAGGCGTCACGGTGAGGAGCCACGTGCAACGCATCGAACGACTCGACCGGCTTGAGGTCCTGCGGGCCATCGCTGAGCCACACCGCTACGAGGTGCTGCGTCGCATTCTCGCCACGCCTCAGACGATCTCATCGCTCGGCGCTGCAATGGGGAGACACCCCGCGTGGGTGCGTCATCACGTGAAGGCCCTCGAAGCGGCGGGGCTCGTCTCGCTCGCCGAGGAACGGACGACACGCAACTACACCGAGAAGATCTACCGTGCGAATGCGGCGGCCTTCACCGTGTCGATGCTCGTGCGCCCCGGGCTCGAAGACGACAGCCGGATGGTCGCGATGGTGTCCGACGACTTCGCTGTCGAAGCGCTTGCCGCCGCCCCTGATGAACGCGTACGCATCGCCGCCGCCGTGACAGGGAGCCTCGACGGCCTCATGGGTGTGCGACAGGGCCTGGCCGACCTCGCAGGCTGTCACCTTCTCGACGCCGACACCGGCGAGTACAACGTGCCATACGTGCGGCACGTCTTCCCCGACCGCGACATCGTGATCGTGACGGTCGCGCGCCGCGAGCAGGGACTCTTGGTGGCGCCCGGCAATCCGTTGCGCCTGAGCACGCTTTCAGACGTCGTGGCCGCCGGCGCCCGCTTCGTCAACCGGAACCGCGGCTCCGGCACCCGCCTTTGGATCGACCGCGCGCTGGCGCGGGCCGGCCTCGGACCCGAGGACCTGGCGGGATACGATGACGTCGTCGGCACGCACTCCGCCGCCGCGCGGCGCGTCCAGCGCGGCCACGCGGACGTGGCGGTCGGCATCGCCGCTGCAGCCGAGCAACTCTCGCTGGACTTCGTGCCTCTGTTCCGCGAGCGCTACGACCTCATCATGACCGAAGAGGTCCACGAGACCGAGGAGGTGGCCCGGCTCATCGAGCGCATCGCCGGGGCCGAGTTCCGTCGCACCGTGAACCGGCTACGCGGGTACGACGCCACCGCAACGGGAGATGAACGGCTTGTCACGCCGTGAGCGTCGCGACCATGAAGAGGCTCATTCGGCCGCCACACGCACAGCGGTCGCTTTGAAGACCACCTGTGCGGCTTCGCCCACACGCAACCCCATCTCGTCGAGCGCGGCGCGCGAGACCATCGACGCGAGCGATGTCTCGCCCACTTTTGCGACCACGCGCCACGTCGCTCCGCGAGGCTCGATCCGGACCACGGTGCCACGCAGACGGTTCCTCGCCGACAGAGGCCCGACGCGTGCATCGGCCGTGGCGAGCAGCACGTCTTCCGGTGGCACCGCGAAGATGACGCGCGTCCCGGGCTCGTAGGATGCGGCGGCCACGATCTCGGTCGCCGCACCGCACGCGATGTGCACCAGGCCCTCGCCCGCCTCCGTGACCACGCCGTGTCCGGGCGGTTCCATTCCCAGGAACTCGGCCGTCCACTCATCCGCCGGCAGCGTCATGACGTCCGCAGAGGGCCCGTGCGCGACCACCTGCCCCGCGTTCATCACGGCGACATCGTCCGCGACGGCCCGCGCCTCATCGTGGTCGTGCGTGACCCACACGACCGTGACGCCGTCCTGGCGCAGGATCGTCGCGAAATCGGCGGCCAGACGCCGCGAAAGCAACGGGTCGAGCGAGGCGAGCGGCTCGTCCAACAACAACACCCGCGGCTCGAGCACGAGCGCCCTCGCGAGCGCGACACGCTGCGCCTCGCCGCCCGAAAGCGTGGCAACCGAACGCGCCGCGAAGCCTGCGAGACCCACGCGTTCCAGCGCCATCTCGACACGCTGCGCTCGCTTTTCGCGAGCCACCTTGCGCAGGGAAAGGCCGTATTCCACGTTCGCCGCCACGGTGCCCTTGAACAGGTACGGGCGCTGGAACACGGCCGCCATGGCGAGACGCGCGCGGCGATCACGGGTCGACACCTCTTCGCCGTCGAGCAACACGCGTCCTCGCGCGGGAGTCTGCAGCAGGCCGAGCACGGCCAAGAGCGTCGACTTACCGGAGCCCGAGGGTCCCAGAAGCGCGAGCGTGGTTCCAGCGGGCACTTCGATCCGCGGGACATCGAGTGTGAAACCCGAACGGAACGGGTGTCGCACGTCCGCAGCCGCAAGCGACACGCCCACAGTCATCTCAAGCCCGCCTCATGACGCTCGGCGGACGTCTGCACAGCCGTCAGGAGCACGTTCACGGCGAGTACGATGCCCACGAGAATCGCCGCCAGCGCCAACGCGTGGCCGTAGCGCCCCATACGGGTGAACTGCACGATCGCGGTGGTCATGACGCGCGTCTCGCCGGCAAGGTTCCCGCCCACCATCTGGACTGCACCGACCTCCGAGATGATCGCCCCGAATCCGGCCGCCACAGCGGCGACGAGCCCCATCCTCGCCTCACGCACGGTGAGCAGCATCTCGTGGAACGGCGAAGCGCCAAGCGACCGCGCCTGGAGCCGCAACTCACGGGGAACCGCCGAGACGGCAGCCGCCGTGACGGCGACGATGACCGGCGTCGCGATGATGAGCTGCGCTATGACCATCGCCGTCTGCGAGTACAGGAGCCCCAGGTCGCCAAGCGGCCCTCGGCGGGACAGTGTCATGGCCACGACGAGACCGACCGCCACAGGCGGCAGTCCCATGCCGGTGTTCGCGAACACGAGCGCCACGTGGCGCGCCACACTGCGTCGGGTCCCGAGCCAGTAGCCAAGAGGCACGCCGAAGAGCAACGCTATCGACGTGGCGGCGCCCGACACCCGCAGCGAGGCGAGCACGATGGTCCACACGTCGAGCGCGCCTGAGGCCAGCAACCGCCAGCCCTCGATGACCGCATCGGCGTAGATCCTCACGCTGTCACTCGCCTCGCCTCCAGAAGCGTCCCGGCGTCTTCGCGCCAGGCGCGCATACTGTCACTTCGCGTTGGGGATGAAGAGGGGCCGTCCGTACTCCTCGACGCCGTACCCGCCGATCACGCGCTGGCCTTCTTCGCCGAGTATCCAGTCGAAGAAGGCCTGCCCTCCGGCCTGGTTGCGCGCCCCGGCCACAACGACCACACCGTACTGGTTGCGCAGCTCGGCGTCCCCCTCGCGCAGGATGGCGAGATCGAGCGCGGCTCTCATCGAGAGGTACGTCGCCCGGTCAGTCAGCGTGTAACCGCGCCTGTTCGACGCGATCATGAGGACCTCGCCCATGCCCTGCCCAGCGGAGTCGTACCACGGTCGCGCATCAGGTGTCGGCGTCGTGACCCCGGCTGCTGACCACAGCTCGAGTTCCTTCTTGTGGGTGCCCGAGCCGTCACCGCGACTCACGAACGGCGCTCGGCCTGCCGCGAGCGCCCGAATGGCCGAGAGAAGGTCGGTGGCCCTCCTCACCCCGGCCGGATCCGTGGGCGGCCCCACGACCACGAAGTCGTTGTACATCACGTCGCTGCGCTCGACGCCGAAACCGGCCGCGACGAATTCGTCCTCCTCCGTTTTCGCGTGCACGAGGAGCACATCGGCGTCCTTCGTCCTGCCCAGCGCGAGCGCCTCGCCTGTACCCACCGCGATGACCTTGACGACGCACTCCGGATGGGCCTTCTCGAAAGCCGGTATCAACACGTCGAACAGCCCGGAGTCTTGCGTGGACGTCGTGGATGCGATGACGACCTCGGTGGGCTCGATGCCGGAAGTACCCGAGAGGCGTGCAGCGTTCCCGCACCCGGCCAGCACGGACGGGAGTGCCAGCGCCAGCGCCGACATCGCCACGGTTCTCAGGATCCACATCAGACGACGCGCAGACACTCCAGACCTCTTTCGCGACGATCCGTCCCGATGACTCACGCGGCGAGCGTACCCTAAGCGGTTGCTTATAGTAAAGCACGAGATATGACGGCCTCGTAGGTCAACGCCGGGCCCCTGCTCCTTGGGCATCGTCATGCCCGGCCCGGGGTACACCCTGAAGGCACGAGATGCCGCCGCGGCTCGAGACCCGATCGGCCCGGCGGCGCGACAAGGCGGGGGGAAGGAACCATGTTCACGTCATCCCGTTGGCGCATCACCGTGCGCGCTCTGGTGCCCATGTCGATCCTGGTGTCACTGCTCGCCGGTGTCACGACCCAAGGTATCGCCGCGACGCCGACCATCCAGGGCGCCGCGTACGGCCATCTCAAGAACCTCATGTCCCAATACGACAAGGCGGGCTTCTCGCGCGTCGTCAGGATCGGCAACAAGGCCACCTATCGCACCACGCTCAGCAGCATCAACGTCAAAGTCGACACGAGTCTGAAGCCACTCGCGGTCTACGACCCGAACACGAAGACCATCACGTTCTCGAAAGACCCGCGCAAGGTGACGGCATCCGAGTCACTCGCGTTCGGCGAGACCTGCTGGCACGAGCTCACACATGCGATCGAAGACGCCCACGGTGACATCGGACTCTTCGACAACGCCGCGTACGCTGAGCGCAACATCGACTACATGACGCACGTCGCACGCGTTCCACTGCCGATCCTGCAGAAGATGGAGAAGGACGCGCTCAGGGGCGTGAGCGCCGCCAAGCTCGAGGCTCGATGGCGTTCGTTCGTCAGACAGATCGCCGCCGCTTCCACGCTGCCTTCGAACCGCGAGTACCCGCCGAACTAAGAGATCATGCGTGAGTGGTTCGGCTTCCAGGCCAATCCGGAGCAGATCAAGAAGATGTACCTGACGAACAAGGCGTTCTCGGGAACCAAGTGGGCGCGCCTGCGCGCGGCCCTCAAGGGCGAGCCGCTCAACTGGACCGGGGAATGGCGAACCAACTGGGGCATGTTGAGCCTCAGTCGATCGGGCGCCACCGTCACAGGGGCCTACACGCACGACAGATGAAAGATCGCCGCGACGGCCTCCGGTCCGACGCTCACAGGACGCTGGTCCGAGTACCCGACGTACGCCGGACCGCGCGACGCCGACGCCATCAGTCTCACGATGTCAGAAGACGGTCGGTCCTTCACCGGGACGTGGACGTACGATGGCGGTGGCAAAGGAGACTGGACGGGCACGCGAGTCCTCTGACGGCCAGGCCGCGAGCGTCACCGAAACGCCGGACGCCGCGCCCGCTTTCGCGAGTGCGGCGTCCGGGTGATCGTGCTGGCGGAGAGCCAGGGATTCGAACCCTGGGTACGCTTTCAAGGCGCACACACGATTTCCAGTCGTGCCCCTTCAACCACTCGGGCAGCTCTCCGAAGGCGCTGGAAAAAGCGCAAGCGCGAGTATACCCGCGTGGCGCGTGGCGCGGCAACGCCACTACCAGCCCCGGCTCGCGCCGCCACCCCCAGAGTCGCCTCCGCCGAACCCTCCGAAGCCGCCACCGCCACCCGAATCATCACCGAATCCGCCGCCAAAGGCGCTGGGCCCACCGAAGCCGCCCGTACCGTCGCTCGGCGGCCCCGGCTTGATCCAGCCCTTCATCGTGGCGAGGACAAGAAACCCCACGATGCCGCCGAACACGAGGAAGACGACGAGGAGCGGGACCCAGTCGCCGCCCGTATCCTCACCGGGGACCTCGACGGTACGACCCTGGTACTCAGCGAGCACCAGCTCCGCGATTCGGGCGTGCCCCGCCTCGATGCCTCCGGCCAAGTCGCCTTCGCGGAAGTGCGGCAGGATGTCGGCATCGATGAGCGCCCCCGCGCGACCATCCGGGATGGCGCCCTCAAGGCCGTAGCCGACCTCGATGCGCACCTTCTTCTCAACCGGCGCCACCATGAGCAACACGCCGTTGTCGAGCTCTTCCGCGCCGATGCCGAGTTCGTCGAAGCGCTCCTCGGCGACCTCCTCTATCGAGCGCTCCCCGAGCGACCTCACCGTCAAGACCGCGATCTGCGCACCGGGAGTGTCGGATTCGACGCGCGTCGACAGCGCCTCGATGCGCGCTTCCACGTCAGGCGGGATGGTGTTCGCCTCGTCGACGACGTAACCGGCCGAGGCGACCGATGGCCATGCGAGCAACGCCGTCGCTACGGCAACGGCCGCCAACAGCTTCCGGAACACGACGGCTCGCCTACTTCCCGAAGTTCACGTCGGGCGTCTCTCGGTCCTCGCCGGAGACCTCGAAGTACTCGGCCTGCGTGAAGCCGAACATCGGGGCGATGAGCATCGTGGGGAAGCTGCGCACACGCACGTTGTAGGCGCGGACGACGTCATTGTAGTCCTTGCGCGCCACCGAGATGCGGTTCTCGGTACCGGCCAGCTCGTCCATCAGGCGGATGAACGTCGCATCACTCTTCAGGTTCGGGTAGTTCTCGACAACCACCAGGAGCCGCCCGAGCGCGCTGGTGAGCGCGGCGTCGGCCTCGGCGGCCTCTGCCGGAGTCGTCGCTCCGGCCATCTTCGCCCGCGCGTCAGAGATGGCTGCCATGATCTCCTTCTCCTGGGCCGCGAAGCCTTTGACCGTCTCAACGAGGTTCGGGATCAGGTCCGCCCGGCGCTTGAGCTGGTTGTCGATCTGCGCCCACTGGGCCTTGACGTCCTGGTCCATCTGCACGAGCCCGTTGTAGGTGCCGATGAGCGACATCGCCAGCACAGCGATGACGGCGACCACGACCCCTATGATGACGCCGGTCCTGCCCACGATGGGTCCCCCTCCTCGTCAAGCGGCCCCGCTCTTCACGCAGCGCCGCGCACACCGAGTATATCGGCGAGCGAGCGGCTGCGCGTAACATACCCGTATGAGCACGAACTGGTCCTCTCCCAGACTCGAAGCGCTGCTCGAAGCAGGCGTGCTACCGGCCAACCCCCTACCGTCGCTGCTCGAGTCGAGCGAGCCGTCTGCGCGTTGGCTGGCTCTTTCAGGAATCGTGGGCCTCGCCCCCGATGATCCGGCGGTGATCTCGGCCCGGTTGAACGTCGTCGCGGACCCGGCGGTGCGCGAGCTGATCGCGGAGCTTCCCGGCCAAGGTCCGGCGGAACACGACGCGGACCATCACAGCCCCCTCTTCGCACCCAACCGTCTGGGCCTGCTCGCGGACCTGGGCGTGCGCGCCGGCGACGACGAGCGTCTGGACGCTCTGCTCGAGACCATGCTCAGCAGCCGCGACCGCCACGGCAGATTCGTGATGCCCTCGCGACTGGCCGCGCGGCCCAAGCCCGACGGGGGTTCCGTGACCTGCGATTCCAACGCCATCCTCGACGTCGCCTTGCGGCTCGGATGCGACCGGGACCCACGCGTGATCGCAGCGGCCAAGCGGCTGGCCGCCGATGCTGCCCCATCTCCTCAGGGCCGGGCCTGGCGCTGCCTGCCGGAGAAGCGTCCTCTGATCGACCTCACGGCAAGGCGAACCGATGCGTGCCCGCAGGTGACACTCGAAGCGGTCCGAGCGTTCGGACACCTGCAGACCGACCGACGTCCTGCGTGGGCGGCAGACGGCGCGAGGACACTCCTCGTCTTCTGGCGCCGTCGCGGCGACGAGCGTCCGCACGACTTCGGGCATGGCTACCAGTTCAAGACGGTGAAGTGGCCGTCCTTCTGGTACGACGCGCTCGCCGTGCTCGACGCGGTCTCATGCTTCCCCGAAGTCTGGCGTGGCCCGACCGCGACCGGCGAGGACGTTCGCGCCGTCGCCGAGATCACGGCTTCCCTTGTCGCATACAACGTCGGCGGTGACGGGCTCGTGACACCGGTGCGGACCTACCGCGGCTTCGAGCGGTTCAGTTTCGGACGGCGTGGCGAGCCTTCTCCGTTCGCCACCGCGCGCCTGCTCGCCGTCCTGGCCCGATTCGCGGACCTGGCCGACATGATCGCCGGCATCGACGCACAGTCGCTCCCCGCCTCGCGCGCCTTAGGGGCCCGCCGCAGCGATGAACCGGCCCGCTCCGCCGCGTGCCCCGTGCCACGCGCCCGCACCTACGACGCGGCGCGTGTCGTTCCACGCATCCTCGCTCGCCACCATTTGCACACCCCGTGGGAGCCAGCCAGCATCGAGTCGCTCGCTGGCGACCTGGTCGGCCTGACGACCGCTGATCCCGCGACCCCCTACCTCACGCTCGCAGCGCGCCTGCCCGGTTTCGATGCGGCATCGCTCGACCGCGCCCTCGACGAACGCCGCTCTCTCGTGCGCATCAGGTGCATGCGCGGCATGCTCTACGCGGTACGCCGCGACCTCGTGCCCATCGTGCATGCCGCAAGCGAGCGTCAGGTGGTCCGCTATGCGCGCGACTTCGTACGCTCGCGGGGCATCGATCCCGCTGCGTACGAACAACTCGCCGCGCGGGTCCTGGAGGCGACCGCGGACCGACCGCTCACAACCGCCGAGCTTCGAGAACGACTGCGACCGCACGTGGACCTCGCCGCTGTCGTGACCCTCATGTGCGCCGAGACCCTGTTGGCGCGTTGCGGCCCGCGTGACGGACGCTTCGGACGCGCCCAGACCTTCGCGCCCTTCTCGCAGGTCTACCCCGACATCGTGCTCGGCCGGGTGAGCGAGGATGATGCACGCGCGCAGCTGCTGAGAGCATACGTGAGAGGCTACGGACCCGTCAGCGCTCGCGACGCGGCGTGGTGGACGGGCATGGACCTCAAGCGAGTGCGCCGGGCCTTCGATGCGCTCGAAGACGAGTTGACCGAGATCGTGATAGCCGGACACGAGGGCACCTGGCTCATGCACGCCGCCGACGTCGAGGAGCTCGAACGCGCCGCCTCGCCGACATCGCCGACGGTTGCACTTCTGCCCGCGCTCGACCCGCTCATCCTGAGCTACACCGACCGTTCCCGCTTCGTCTTCGACGCCGCACGCCCGTTCGTCTTCGACGCCGCCCGACACGTGGCACCGGTCGTGCTCGTCGACGGACGCGTCGCCGGCGTCTGGGACGTCGCAGGAGGCGAGGACCCGGAGGTGCGGATACACCTGTTCGCCGCGCATGACGATTCAGTGCGAGACACCGTCGCGGCGGAAGCTGTGCGCGTGGCGACGGTGCGAACCGGCCGAACACCGCGCATCCGTCACGTCAACGAGATGGCTCCTCTCTCCGACCGGCCCGTGGGAGCGTATAAGCACCCCCTTCGCTGAAGCCTCGTTGCCGCACCACCATCTGCAATGGCTGATCGCACGCGTAGACCCCCGGCTAGGGTGGGTAGCCGGGGGTCTACGGTCGGCCTGGCCGCGCCGATGATGGGGCGGCCGCAGCCCGGGGCGATATACGAGGGGCGCCCCGGGCGGGAACCGCATCGTTACGACTTGGCACTTCCGAACAGCGTGCCGACCTTGTCGAGACCCAGGTCGCGCTCGTGACGCTCGTGCGCCGTACCGTGGATGCGCATCCAGATCTCGTCGACGTTGTCAGGGAGCTTACCGTCGAGCTTGCTCACGACGAGGATCGTGAGAAGCGCGGCCGGGAACGTGAACAGCACCGGGAACGTCAGCGACGCAAGGAAGCCGATGAACCCTTGGTCCGGCGCGAACGCCGGCAGCTTCAGCTGCTGGAAGATGTTCATGAAGATGATCGAGATGGAGCCCACGAGCCCGACGAGCATACCGGAGATCGCGCCCTTCTCGGTCGTACCCTTCCACCAGATGCCCGTGAGCAGCATCGGCACGAAGGCCGAGGCGCCAACGGAGAAGGCCCACGTCACCATCATCGCGATCAGCGCTGGGTATGCCTTGTCCAACCCGAAGTACGGAATCGCCCAGCCAAGCGTGAACGCGAGGACCGAGAAGGCGATGACCGAGGTCTTGCCCACGAACACGCGCTTCGCCTCAGACGCGTTCGGGTTGATGTACTTCTCGTACACGTCGTGACCGATGGCGGAAGCGGCCGCGATCAGAAGACCACCGATGGTGGAGAACATCGCGGCGAACGCGCCCGCGGCGACGATGCCCATGAGCCACTGGCCGCCGAGGACCTGCCCGATGACCGGCATGACCTGGTCGGACTTGACGAGGATGCCGTCGACCACCGCGGCGTTGGCCGGCAACGTGCCCGCAGCGAACGCGTCGAGTATCTTCACCCGGCCCGCCAGACCTGCGATGGGCGCGAAGATGTAGAACGTACCGATGCAGACGAGGACCCAGAACGTGGAGCGACGGGCCGCGGAACCAGACGGGTTCGTGTAGTAGCGGTTGAGGATGTGCGGCAGGCCCGCGGTGCCCAGCACGAGCGCCAACACCATCGAGAACTGGTCGAACGCGTTGTAGCGGTGACCGGGCTCGCCGAAGATCTGCTTCTTGAAGTCGGCGGGGCTCTCCGGGTCCTTCAGAAGCTTGCTGCGCTGCGTGAGCAGCACATTGAGCTTCGCGTTCTTCATCCAGTCCTCGTTGCCGGAGTTCGCCGAGAGCGTGGCCTCGAGTGCCGCGAACGCCTCGGGGGACATGGTCGCCTTGGCGTTGTCGAGCATCACCTTGCCGGTCTTCTTGTCGGGAGTGGTGAGCTCCGTCGGAGAGACGGTCTTCGTGGCGACGAGCGGGTCCTTGTTGACGCGCTCCAGCGCCTTCGGGTAGCTGAACCCGTTACCGAACGCGAACGCAACGACCAGGAACATGGCGAACCACAGCCACCAGAACTGGAAGATCTGGTTCAAGGTGGTGCCCTTCATGCCGCCCATGGCGACGTAGAACATCATGATCAACGTGACGACCGTGACACCGGTCAGGTACACCGGATCGACACCCAGGAACAGGCCGTGAGCGTCCGCAGGGAAGAAGCCCTGACCGACGAGGATCTTCCACGTCGTGCCGGCGCCGAACATCTGGGGCGCCATGTAGAACAGGGACACGAGCAGGACGGCGAGCACCGTCACGAGACGGATGCGGCTCGTGCCGAAGCGCCCGTACGCGAAGTCCGCCACGGTGTACTCACCGAATCGGCGCAGCGCCGACGCGATGAAGAGCACCACCAGCATGAAGCCGCCGGCGAAGCCCGCCGCGTACCACACGCCGTCGAGGCCGGACGCGTACACAGCGCCCGCGACTCCGAGGAACGAAGCGGCCGACAGGTAGTCGCCCGAGATCGCCGATGCGTTCGAGAACGAACCGACCTTGCGTCCGGCGAGATAGAAGTCCGCCGTGGTGCGGGTGAAACGCCGCGAGAAGATCGACAGCGCGATGGTGAACAGGACGAGCCCTACCACCAGAACAATGGCTATCGTGTTCACGACGCCTCACCTCCCTTGATCTCCGCCTCGGCCTCGTCAGCCAAGTGCATCAACTTCTCGTCGAGCTTGTCCGCCTGCTTCGAGTAGGTCCATGCCATGCCCCACAGGAACGCGTAGTAGAGCAGGGACACGACCAGGTAGTTCAGGGTGAAGCCGCCCCAGATGGTCTTGCCGTACCACCACTCGCTCGTGACTGTCAGCGCCGGGATCGCGAGCGTCACTGCGAAGAAGATCGCTCCGTACGTGAAGCTCAGCTTGCGCTGCATCTCGAAGACCGTATCCACGGTGTCCATCGTGTCGACGTGACCGCCGAACTTCAGGTACTTCACTCCCTTGGCGGTGACGCCGCTCTCGCGGACGACCGTCGTGGACTCTGCCATTCCTCGCACCTCCTTCTTCTTCGTGCGCTAGTCGATCTTGATGACCATGACGGGAATCGATGAGGCGCGGATGACCGTCTCGGCGATCGAGCCCATGCCCAGGCGCTTCAAGCCGGTGCGCCCTGTGTCGCCGAGCACGATGAGGTCCGCACCGTACTCCTCCGCGGTCTTGACGATCCGTTTGGCGATGCCGCCCTGGATGATGTCGATCTCGACCGGGACGCCGTTGCGCTCACACATGACCTTGGCGATACCCAGGCCCTTGACCGACGGGTGGGCGCCCTCCCAGACGTCGTCCGCCTCGCGCTCTTCAGGGAGCTCGAGGCTCTCGACTCCGTCGTCGACGAAGATCGCCTTGACCTTGGCGTCGAACATCTTGGCGAGAGTCACCGCGTACTGGGTGGCCATGATCGCCGGTTCGGAACCGTCTGTGGCGAGGAGGATCCGATCGATATCGAGGCACACCTCATCGATCTCGCCCATCTTCACCTGCTCCGCAGCCCCCTTGATGCAGACCTTCATCTCGTTCACCTCCTTGTGCATGACGCACGTCGAAACTGACTGGCCGACAGGTGCAAGGTACGGCCAACCGGATGCAACGCGTCACGGATGGCCAGCGAATGGCGAGAAGTGTCGGCGCTCGGCAGTTCGCGAGCGGTGAGTGGCGAGGGTGAGGGGTGCATCCGGCGCGAACGGTAGCATTCGCACGGGCGAGCGGCGTGAATCAGGTCTCAGAGGCGTCTTCGGTCGTTCACTGCGACGGAGCGCACACCGAATCGGTATCGGCGAGCGGCACTATACGCAGGGTGACCGTGGTCCCGACGTCCGGCTTGCTTTCGATCTCAAGAGCGCTGTCGGAGCCGAAGTAGCCGCGCAGCCGGTCGCGGATGTTGCGCAGCGCGATGCCCAGGCCCGCGCTGGTCCCGGGGTCGAACACGCTGCCCAGGCGCGACTCCGGGATTCCCACGCCGTCGTCGGCCACCGACAGCTCGAGCGCATCTCGCGTGCAACGACCTGAGATGCGGACGGTCAGGGTCGAGCCATCCGGCCTCATGCCGTGACCGATCGCGTTCTCCACGAGCGGCTGGAGCATGAAGGCGGGCAACGGCTGGTCAAGCGCCTCAGGGTCGACATCGAATTCGAGAACGAGCCTCTCGCCGAAACGGGCCTGTTCGAGCTCCAAGTACATGCGCACGAAATCGAGCTCTCGCTCCACCGTGACCAGGTCGCTCGCCTGCTCCAGCGTCCGGCGGTAGAAGGCACCGAAGTTGCGCAGCAGTCGACGCGCCTCGACCGGGTCCGTCCGGATGAACGCTGCGATCGTGTTGATGGTGTTGAAGAGGAAGTGCGGGTTGATCTGGGCCTGGAGCGCTTTGAGCTCCATTTCGCGCGCCAGGTCGGTCTGGTGCTCGAGCTCGGCCAGCTCGAGTTGCGTCGACAGCAGCCGCGCGAGCCCTTCGGCCATGGCGAGCTGCGTCTCGTTCAGCAGCTTGTCGGACGTGTAGTAGAACTTGAGCGTGCCCACAGGGACGTCGCGCTGCTCCAACGGCACCACGATGGCCGCACGCAAGCGGCACGCCGGCTCAGGGCAGCCGATGTCCTCCTTCGAGTGCAGGATGCGAGGCTCATCGTGGTCGAGCGCCTCGTGCGTCGCCTTCGTGATGATGGGGCCCCCGACGTGGTGGTGCTCTTCGCCCACGCCCGCGAAACCGAGCACCGTCTGCGAGTCGGTGATCGCAACCGCGGCCGCTTCGCTCTCGCGCAACACGATCCGGCACACCTCACCGGCGGATCCGGGCGTGAGACCCTGACGCAGGTAGGCGAGCGACTCGTTCGCGATCTTGAGCATCCGGTCCGATTGCAGAGCGCGCACGTGGTCGGGACGTGACATCATTCTGGCGTACACACCCGAGAACGAGACCGCGACCAGCCCGAGCACCGACAGCTCAACCACCACGTTGGACACACCGAGCAGCGTCCCCCCGATGGCCGCTGTCCCCAGCACGATGACCAGCACGAGCAGGAGGATGTCAAGCCAGTTCTGTCGCCGGACGGACGGAAGATGCCCGCCCAGTGCGAGCATGCGGTCTTCGATGTCCGTGGGCAGAGGCACTCGATCTCCGGATGTGCAAGAGGGACGGCTCACGGGTATGGTACACCGCAGGCCGCAGGTCTGAGCCGAACCCAGGAAGGGGCGACCATGCGCTTTGTCATCCGATGGATCGTGACCGCGATCGCCGTCGCGGTCGCCGTGCTGATCATCCCCGGTATCGACGTCTACGGGCCCAACGCATGGCTCGCGATACTCGTCGGCGCGCTCATCCTCGGATTCCTGAACGCCACCTTGGGGCTCATCATCAAGATCGGGGCGATCGGTTGCGTGGTGATGACGCTCGGACTGTTCAACCTCGTGGTCAACGCCGGCATGCTCATGCTGGCCTCGTGGGTGTCACAGAACTGGTTCGACCTGGGCTTCAGCGTGACGGGGTTCTGGCCTGCCTTCTTCGGCGGCATCGTGATCAGCATCGTGTCGGGCATGCTGAACTGGTTCGTGCCAAGCGACGAAGACACTGAGCGGTGACCGACTACTGCGTCCTGAATCCCTGCAGACCACTCGCGAGCTTACCGGCCTCCTTCTTGATCCTGGAGGCCGAGTTCGCCAGCTGTTGCGCCGCCGATGCCGTGCCCGACACGCCCGACGACACCTGCTGCATCACGCCGACTATCTGACGAGCCGCCGACTGCTGCTGTGCGGCCGCGGTCGCGATCTCACGGGCGGCGGCGGCCGTCCGGTCCATGCGCTCGTAGATCTCGTCGAACTTCTCGCGGGTGCGCCCCGTCTCAGTCACCGTCTCCTCGCCAAGAAGTGCCTGCGCCTCCGCGCTGGCGGCCAGCTCGCGGCTCGCGTCCTGGATACTCTGGACCAGGGAAGCGATGCGGCCTATCGACGTCGAGACGGAGTCCGCGAGCGTCCTGATCTCAGTGGCGACGACCCCGAACCCTTTGCCCGCTTCGCCCGCCCTCGCCGCTTCGATCGCGGCGTTAAGCGCAAGTATCTTGGTCTGCTCCGCGATGGAACCGATCACGAACGTGACCTGCCCGATGTCCTCGGCGACCTCGTTCAGGCTGCCAGCGGCCGAGAGGACGACCTGCGCCCCGCCCGCGAGACGCTCGACGTGACCCAGCCCGTTCTCGACGGCGTCGCGGCCGCTCTCAGCCGTCTCAAGCGAGTCCTCTGCGATCTCGAGGACCCTGCGCGCACCGTCTGCGACGGCAGCGAACGAGCGGTCGAGCTCCTCGATGGTCGCGGTGGCCTCAGCGACAGCGGACGCCTGCGATGTGGCGCTCTCAGCCTCGACCACGGACGCCTGAGCTATCTGGCCGGCGACCGCATCCAGCCCCGTCACTGAAGCCGCCACATCGCCGATGAGCGCTCTCAGGCTCGTGGTCATCTTGTTGAAGGCACGTCCCGTGAGGCGGGCCTCGTAGAACCCCTTCTCGGGGACTTCGACCGTGAGATCACCCGAGCCGACCTGGTCGGCGGCGGCGCCCATGGCGACGACGGGCTTGGCCAGCGCAGCGGAGACCACCCAGGCGAACGCGGTCGCGACGACGACGCCGACCAGCACCACGCTGCCCATGGCCCACGAGAACCGGTTCGCCGCCGCCTCGTACGGGGTCTTGTCGATGCCGACGAACAGCATGCCGATCACCGACTTGTCGGGGTCGAGGATCGGCTCATACGCCGTGAAGTAGTCCTTGTTGACGACGAAGGCCTCGCCGCGGTACGGCTTGCCCTTCTCCAAGGTGACCTGGCGCACCTTGTCGGAGATCACCGTGCCCACTGCACGCTCTCCGGCGTCGTTCTTCACGGTCGTCGCGATGCGAACACCGCCCTGGAACAGGGTCGAGACCCCGCCGACCTTCGAGACGATGGAGTCGACGAAGGTGTTGTCGTTCTTCAGCACCTTGATTCCCACGAGCGTGCCGATCCTGCCTGAATCGGTCGTGACGGGAGCCATGCCCACGATGGAGAGCGCACCGTCGCCCTCACCAGGCACCACGGTGCCCCCCTCGGTCTCTTTGACCTGGAGGTCGAGGCCGGCCGTCGCGCCCAACGACTGGAGCTCGCGCTGCGGGACGATCGCGGCGAATGCCTGGGGCTCCCGCGAACTCCTCAAGCGTTCCACAAGGCCCCAGCCCAAGCGACCGAGCTGGCGGTCCACCGTCGAGGCCCTGACGATTCCCTGACGGTCGATGTAGAGCAGGTAATCGAGTCCCAGCGTCTTGGACTGGCGCTCCAGCTCCGTGGCGATCTCCTCGTCTGACGAGATCCTCGCGTCGCGGAAGACCCTGGCGATGGACTCGACCTGCGTCCCGACACCATCGACGCGGTCGGCGAAGGACTGCTTCATGACGGTCGCGTGTGTCTCGAGTGCGCGCTGCGCCTCTTGGGCCGTCGACGATCGGAACCATGGTGTGGCCACGAACATGGCTATCGACATCGGGATCAGCGCGGACGCGATGTAGCTGATGATCAGGCGCTGCCTGAGGGTTATGTCCCGTTTCACCGGTGTTCCTTCCGCGTGCCCCAAGCCCCCCGCAATGGGGAGTGTAGCACCGTGTGGGTCGCGCGCCACCGAAGGGAATGTAGAGCTTTAGCGCTCGACCACCTCTAGCACTGGAGGCGCCATGCCGACTGGTAAGCTCGTCACCCTGTACGCCATCACGACCGTCGTGTTCTTCGCTCTGGACTTCGTGTGGCTCACGACGGCGACGCCCCGCATCTATCAGCCCGCCTTGGGCACCGCGCCTGACGGACTGTTGAAGGCGGCGCCCGACCTACCTGTGGCTGCCGCGTTCTACCTGTTCTACGTCGTGGGCATCCTCGCACTCGCGATCATCCCCGGACTCAAGGAAGGCGCGCTGTTCGCAGCGTTGTGGAGAGGGGCCCTGTTCGGTCTGCTCGCCTACGCCACCTACGACCTGACCAACCTCGCCACCATCGAAGGGTGGCCTTGGCAGGTATCAGTCATCGACATGGTCTGGGGCACGTCACTGAACACCGCCGTGACCGCAGCAGGGTACTTCGCCGGTCGCTGGCTGGGCTTGGGCGGGTAGGCCGAACCGATGGTGCGCCCCATCTGGCAGGGCACCGTCTCCTTCGGCCTCGTCACGATCCCGGTGTCTGTGCTGCCGGCTGTCGCACCCAGCGACATCGCTTTCCACCTTCTGGACAGCCGAGACCTTTCACCGATCCACACCAAACGCGTGAATGAAGCCGGCGAGGAGGTTCCCTGGGAACGCGTCGTCAAGGGGCGCGAGCTTGCCGACGGGCGATGGATCGCCCTCACCGACGATGAGATCAGGTCAGCCAACGTCTCGGCCACACAGACCATCGACGTGATCGGCGCTGTGTGCGCCGACGAGGTGCCCATCACCTACTTCGACACGCCGTACCACCTGGTTCCGGAGAAGCCGGGGAGGAAGGCGTACGCCCTGCTTCGCGAGACCTTGCGGCGGGCGGCACGGATCGCCGTGGCCCAGATGGTCATCCGGACCCGCCAACACCTGTGCGCACTCGTGCCCCAAGGTGATGTCATCGTCCTCGAGCTTCTGCGCTACCCCCACGAACTGCGCCCGGACTCAGACCTCGACGTGCCCGGGGCCGACCTTGACTCCCTTGGGGTGACGGAAGCCGAGTTGCGCCTCGCCGAACAGCTCGTGGCGGCCATCGAGGGGCCGTGGGCGCCCGAGACGTATCGCGACACATTCCGCGACGAGGTACTCGCCCTCATCGAACGCAAGGCCGCAGGCGAGACCGTGGCCCCTGCTCCACCTGCTGAACCAGCCGCCTCAGCGGCGGTGATCGACATCGCGGAGCTGCTCAAGCGCAGCGTGGAGCAGGCTCGCGAGAGGTCCACGGAGGCGTCATGAGCACGGACGGGGTGACGCCTCGGAAGAGGAACGCGCCCGCCGAGGCGAAGGACGGCTGAAGCGATGCCGCTCGAGGAGTACCGCGCTAAGCGCGACTTCGCGATCACGCCCGAGCCTGTCGGAGGCTCCCCGTCGCCTGACGCCCTGCGGTTCGTGGTCCAGCAGCACGCCGCGACGCGGATGCACTGGGACTTCCGCTTGGAGCTCGACGGCGTCCTGCTGTCCTGGGCGGTGCCGAAGGGCCCCTCCCTCGACCCCAGGGACAAGCGGCTCGCCGTACGCACAGAAGACCACCCCATCGACTACGCGGACTTCGAAGGAAAGATCCCTGATGGCGAATACGGGGCCGGCAGCGTCATCGTGTGGGACCGGGGCACCTGGAAGCCCATAGGAGACCCCCGGGCCGGCATGACCAAGGGTGACTTCAAGTTCGAGCTTCGCGGCGAGAAGCTCGAAGGACGCTGGGTGCTCGTCCGCCTCAAACCCCGGGGAAACGAGCGCGGCGAGAACTGGCTGCTCATAAAGGAGCGCGACGAGCACGCCCGCGCGAGCCTGGAGTTCGATGTCGTGCGTGACCTGCCGAGAAGTGTCCTTTCGGGACTCACGGTCGCCCAGATCGGTGAGGACCCGGGTGCAGCGGTGTGGACCGATGGAGCGACGACGCGGGACACGCCGGACGTCCCAGCGCTGCCGGAGCTCGCCCTGTGCACGCTCGTGACCAAGCCGCCCGTTGGGCCGGGGTGGCTCGCCGAGGTGAAGTACGACGGCCACCGGATCCGCGTCGTCCTTCAAGACGGTCACGCACGCTGCGTGAGCCGTTCGGGTGTCGATGTGAGCGACCGGTTCGCACCGCTCGCCCGCGCGGCCGAGCGGCTGGCAGCAACGTCAGCGGTCCTCGACGGCGAGGCCGTGGTGTTCGACGAACGAGGGACGACCGACTTCGCGGCCCTCACCGAAGCCATGTCGCAAGACCCCACTCGCATCACTCTGGCGGCCTTCGACCTCACGTACTTGAACGGCCGCGACCTGACGAACATGTCGACGTTGGCGCGCAAGGACCTCTTGGGCGCTCTGTTGGCGAACGCGCCGGACGCGCTTCATCTCGCCCCCTACGTCGCCGACGAAACGGGCGCATTCCTCGAAGCGGCATGCGCGCAAGGGCTGGAGGGGGCGGTCTACAAGCGCGAGGACGCGCCCTACCCTTCCGGGCGCACGCGGGCCTGGCTCAAGGTGAAGTGCCGTCTGCGACAGGAGTTCGTCATCGTCGGGTACACCGAAGCGGCCGAGTCACAGGCCGGGTTCGGGGCGCTTCTGCTGGGGCATCATGCCGAAGATGGCAAACTCGTCTACGCCGGTCGCGTGGGGAGCGGTTTTGCCGAGCGCGCCAGAAGCGAGCTCTCAGCGACGCTCGCTTCGCTGGAGCGGGTGGGTCCTGCCCTGGGCGGGGCGGCGCTCGAACTCGCCACGCGACCCGCTGCCCGCTCAGGCGGTTCGGTCCACTGGGTCGAGCCTCGCCTCGTGGCCGAGGTCGCGTTCGCAGGTTGGACACCGCAGGGAATCGTCCGCCAAGCGTCCTTCAAGGGTCTGCGGACGGATGTGGACCCTGCCACTGTGGGCCGGGAAGTGCCCGCGCCAGTCGAACTCGACGAGGGCCACGACCGTGCGTCGGACGCACCCGTCTCGACGGACACACCCACGTCGATCCCCACGTGGTCCGAACCGACCTCGCGTTCGGTCTCAGGCGTCCGCATCACGAACCCGGACAAGCGCCTGTTCGCCGGAAGCGACTTCACCAAGATCGACTTGGCCCGCTACTACGAAACGGTCGGGCCCGTGATGCTCGCTGAGGTCGCTGACCGTCCCCTGACGCTCGTGCGCTGCCCGGTGGGCGAAGGTACCGGGTGCTTCTACCAACGGCACCCTGAGCGAGGTCTTCCCGGACCCGTCAAACGTGTCGCACACAGGCTCGCGGACCACGATGAGAGCGACGAGTGGCTGTACGTTGATGACGTCTGCGGCCTTGTGGCGCTCGCTCAGATGGGCGTGGCCGAGATACACACCTGGCTCTCCAGAACCAGCGCGCCGTCCAAACCGGACCGCATCGTCTTCGACCTGGACCCCGGTCCGGGTGTCCCGTGGACCGACGTCCTCGCCGCGGCTCGCCTCCTTCGTGACGAGACCGCCGCGCTCGGTTTCTCGCCGTTCGTGAAATCGACGGGAGGCAAGGGGTTGCACGTCGTGCTGCCTGTGAAGCCGGTGTGGGAGTTCGCCTCGGTCCACGAGTTATCGCGCCGGTTCGCGGTCCGGGTGTGCTCACTTGACCCCGGCAGGCTCACGCCGAAGATGGCAAAGACCCACCGGGACGGACGGATCTTCGTCGACTACGTGCGCAACTCCGAGGGCGCAAGCGTGGTGGCGCCGTACTCGACGCGGTTCAGCGCCGGCCCGAGCGTAGCGGTGCCGCTCGCATGGGAGGAACTCGACGACACCGCGCTCGACACCTGCCCGTTCACGCCGGCGCACGTACTGGACCGGCTCGCGGCGGGCGTGGACCCGTGGCGCGGCATCGACGATGCGTCCGCAGGCCCGGAAGTCCTTGAATCCGCGAAGGACGCGCTCGCCTGACGAAGAGCTACGCGAGCTCGCGCACCTTCTGCGCGGCGGCCACCGCCATGTCCTGGCCCACCACGAGCCGAAGCGCCGCGATGAGGTTGTCGGCGATGGCGTCCAGGTCAGCCCGCTCGATCGAATCGGGCGTCTTGCCGATACGCTTGCTCTCCACATCGACGGACACCGTGGCGAGCACGGTCCCTATGACCGGCCGCAACGTCTCCTCGATACGCTGAGCGAGCAGGTTAGCCACGCGACGCGCCCTCCCCCTCGCCCGCGGACTCGTCGGGATGCTCGTTGGCGAGCATCTGGCTGCCTGTCATCGCCCGCATGTAGTCCCGCAGAGCGGTGCGAACGCTTGCGAAGTAGAGCGCGAGCAGCGCCATGGCCACGATCACGAACGCTTCTGAGGCCAGCTGGACCTGCTCGACGGTCACGCCGGTCACGAAGTTCTGCGCCCAGCGCGCCAGCGCGCTCGCCGCAAGACAGAGGATCGCGAGGATGACGTAGCCGATCTTGTCGGCGATCGCGCCACCGGCCGCGACCTGCCGCACGCGGCCCGCCTCGAGCAGAAGCAGCACCGCCACGAGAAGGCCCACCAAGCTCATGCCGATCCGAAGCATCGAGGTGACGACCGCAGGCATCCGCTCGGTTGCGAAAGCCGTGGCTGGGAAGGTGAGCACAGCCGTCACGACAGCTGCGAAGAGCGCTGGGAGTCGGCTCATCGTTCGTCCCTCCTGTGCGGGCCAGCTTTCGGTCGGACGGGCGCGGGGGGCCGAGTACCACACCGCTACGGAATCATCGGCATCCCTCGGCGCGCTCGTTAGCCCCTCGGGGGCCACCCAGACATGATAACCGTCCTTCGCGACGCGAGGACGCTGTCGGCGCGGACGCGCTTCGCGTCAGTCGGCGCCACCGCCGCCACCGCCGCCACCGCCGCCACCGCCTCCGGAGAAGCCGCCGCCCCCGCCCGACGACGATGACATCTCGCTCGAGGCCACCTGCGCGGCGCTCACGAACGACGACGAGATCGAGCTCACCGGCGAATGCCCGTAGCCGCCGGCCGAGTACGCCCACCAGTAGGTGGTCTGGAATGCCGGGTCTCGCACGACCTCGGGCAACCGGACCCGCAGCTGCTCGATGACCTGCTCGGCGATTCCGAACACGACGGCCAACACGAGGAACCGGTTCCACAGCACGACAGAGGCCGGAGGCGCTTCCTCCAGGCGGGAGAAGTCCCGCAGGTAGTTGCGCAGGCCCTCGTAGCGCCGGTACAGGTTGTTGCCTTCCACGCTGCGGCGACTCATCTTGATGGCCAGCGGCACCATCGCGATCGCACACGCGATGGGAACGACCCCCACCAGCAGGGAGCCCGCGATGACGGCGGCGGCGACCCCTGCCGCGCCCACGATCACCAGGGCCACCCACGTGCCCACCTGCCAATTCTCGGCCTCGGTGTCGAAGAACCCTTGGACCCTGGCTTGGGCAGCCGCAGCGGCCTTCCACTCCTTGACCTGGTTGGAGAAGCTCTCGGGCCGCGACTTCGCATACGTCTTGAGCTCCGTGAGCGCCACCTGGTCGCGCCCTCCGCCGACGACATCGAACAGCAACCACAGCGCGCCGACATCGAGCTCGTCGAGCCCGACCGCCTTCTCGCGCACACGCGTCACGAGGAACGTGTCCTCTTTGCCGCCGAACACGCCGGAAAGCCCGCCCTTGTCCACCGTGATGGGCGCCATCTGGATGACGCCGCGGTCGGCGAGGTTCATGAGGGTCGCGGCGATGTCGTCATCGGTCACCGTCCCGAAGCGCCACAACGCACCGATCACCGCTGGGTGCAGGTGCGGCGCGGGGTCCTCGCGGAAGTAGTCGCCCTGGAAGTCGGACACGTGCTCCTTGCCGTGTTTCAGGTACTGGACCCAGAAGAAGGCGAGCGCTCCGACGCCGAGCAACCCGGCAAGTCCCCCGGACCCCCAGGTCTTCGCACGTGCGATGACGCGCTCACGGTTGGCCTTCTCCGCCAGGGCGCCCTCCTCATCAAGCACGGCTTGGAGCCTGGCTTCCGGACGCGCCGGCGCCTGCGACAGCGCATCAGGCGGGTACAGGATGCGCCCTTCTACAAAGGTGTGGGGCGGCACGTTGTTGCTCTCGAACTGCACGACGCCGTCTTCGCCGATCGTCGTGACACCGGTCAGCGGTCCATGGCCCCACGCCTTGACCTGGTCTTTCGTCAGCGCTGCGGGCGGAGCGACCCGCGCGATGAAGCGCCCGGTGGGCACCTCCCAGCCGTCTCCGAGGAACTGCCAATACAGCTCACCTGTGTCCGCCCACCTCTTTGCGGCGCCCTTGGCGACATAGCGCAAGACGAACTGGCGAGTGGAGTTCGCGGCATCGTGGAAGGCGTGCACCTCGACAGTGCCGCCGGTGTCGCGCACCACGTAGGTACCGGGGATGCGCAGTGTGCGGTCCTCTATGCCGGCCGGGTCGCCGTCAGGCGTGTAGGCCGCGTTCGCGTCGCCCACCGATGTGATCTCGATGCCGTCAGACCCGCGGGTCGACAGAATCCAGTAGACGCGCGAGAAGTCGCCGTCGAAGGTCATCGTCCGGTACTCGGTGACGTCGAGGTCGCCGTCTTGCAGGACCGCCGCTTCGATGCGCACCTCATCGACCGAGTACTGCTTGGCCAGCGCGCGCTGCGGCACGGTGAGAGCGACAAGGCAGACAGAGGTGCTCAGCAGCAGCGTCGCCAATCCGGTGATGCGCGGCAGACGTCCACTTGCGGACCGCTCGGCACGTCTCATGGTCTCTCCTTCCGCAACGTGGCGAAGAACCCACGCAGGAGCGCGGCCGACTCGGCTTCGAGTACCCCCGACGTCACCTCGAAGCGATGGTTGAGCCGGGTGTCGTCGTGCAGGTCGTACAGCGTTCCGAGCGCTCCGGCCTTTGGGTCGGGCGCGGCGTACACGCAGCGCGCTATGCGCGCTTGGTGCATGAGGCCCGCACACATCGGGCACGGCTCGAGCGTCACATAGACGGTGCAGTCCGTGAGCCGCCAGCGCCCGAGCTTGGCCGCGGCGGCCCGGATTGCAAGCAGTTCCGCGTGGCCTGCGGGATCATGGTCGATCTCGCGACGGTTGCACGCCCTGGCCACGACCGCCCCGTCGCAGACGACGACGGCCCCGATGGGCACTTCGCCGATCTCAGCGGCCACGCGCGCCTGTTCGAGCGCCATGGCCATATACGTCTCGTCAGAGTGCTGCACGTCCTCGCCCCTCATCGCGTGACCCGCTCCCCCCAACCGAGTCTAGCGCGTGGGAGCGCAAGGAGCCACGCGCGACACGGTCGGGAATGTTGGAGGGGTACGCCACAGGGCAGCGTGGTATCCTGCCGTCGCTGTCCCGCGCGGAGGGGTGGCAGAGTGGTTGAATGCGACGGTCTTGAAAACCGTTGGCCCGAAAGGGCTCGTGGGTTCGAATCCCACCCCCTCCGCCAGCAGGGACCATCGCGCGCACCGGTTCGTGTTGCGCGGGCGGCGGGCGATGAGCGCGGCAGACGAGCTACGACTGCTTCTGCACCAGCTCAAGGATTCGGCCGGGCATGTCCGTCAGGGGGACTGACTCGCATACGGCACCCATTCGGACCGCCTCTTTCGCCATGCCGTAGACGACGCTCGACGCCTCGTCCTGGGCGAGCGTGGCCGCTCCGGCGTCACGCATCGCACGCAGTCCGGCGGCACCGTCATGACCCATGCCGGTCATGATGACCCCGACGGCATTCGACCCCACGTAACGGGCGGCCGAGCGGAACAGCACGTCTATCGACGGCCTGTGACCCGAGACCAACGGGCCGCTGCGCACGCCGACCACGTATGCCGCACCGTCCCTGCGGAGCACAAGGTGGCGATTGCCCGGCGCGATGAGCGCACGGCCTGTGACCACGCGGTCGCCGTCCGTCGCCTCGCACACGTCCATCGCGCAGATCTCCCGTAGTCTTCGCGCGAACGCACCGGTGAAGTGTTCGGGCATGTGCTGTGCGATGACGATGCCCGGCGCGTCATGGGGCATCGCCATCAGAACGTCCTGGACCGCCTTGGTACCGCCGATGGATGCGCCGATGACCACCACCTTGCTCGTGGTCCTCGTCATGGCCAGACGCTTCGGCGCCGGCGTCCTGACCGCGGAGACCCGGGCGAGCGCGGCTGCGCGCACGGCCTCAGACAACTGGGCCGCCATGTCGCCCACGCTGAAGGCGGGTCCGGGCTTGGCGAGCACGGTCACCGCACCGGCATCAAGCGCTTCGAGCGCGAGTTCGCTCCCCTGCGGCGTGAGCGATGAGACCACGACAACCGGGACCGGATGATGCTTCATGAGCTTGCGCAGGAAGGTGATGCCATCCATGCGTGGCATCTCGATGTCGAGCGTCACCACGTCCGGCTCAAGCTCGACGATCCGGTCACGCGCCGCGTAAGGATCCGGAGCCGTCGCCACGACCTCGATTCCGGCTGACGTGCCCAACTCCCGGGCCAGAATCCGGCGGACCAGCGCCGAATCGTCCACGACGAGCACACGCACCGGACGCTCACGGGATGTCGTCAGCGGACCAGGCACGTCTTGGTCCTCACGATGCTTTGGCCGGGCGCAGACCGAAGGTCACGAGAACGGGGTGCTCCTCGACGACATAGCCTCTGGCGCCGCGCAACGCGGCCGTCCGTGACCATTCGTCCGGCTCCATGCGTGTGACGACGGGCGGGTGCAGATGGGTCGCGGCATTCGGCTCGACCCGCGTAGCAAGGTGGCCCGCCGCGATGTTTACGATCTCACCAAGGGTGTCGGCGCCACGCACCAGAGCGTCCGGGTCAGCATCATCGATCCCCAGGATGTTCGCCGCTAGCCCCACGCACAGCTCGGAGGGGGCCGCGATACTGACCATCCCGCTGGCCGCGCCGGAGAACGTGATCGTCGCGCACATGATCTCGCCGCGTGCCTCCTCGAGTTCGGCCACGTCCGTCGGCTCGGGGAACGCGAAGGCGAAGGTCTCGAGCACCGCCCCCAGGACACCGTCCAACTCTGACTCATCGAGAACAGGCTTCCATCCTGACGTCACGTCAAGGATGACATCGCGGATCTCCTCAGGGGTGAACGGCTTGCGCACCCACGCCGCCACACCGCGCTCCATGAGCTCCTGGACGCGCTCGGTGGCTCCTTCGCTCGAGACCACTATGACCGGGACATCGGACATGTGAGGGTTCTCGTGCATATTGGCGAGCATGTCGGCACCGTTCATCACTGGCATGTTGATGTCAGCGAGCACGAGGTCGACCCACTCCTCGGCGAGCACATCGAGCGCCTCACGACCGTTCGACGCCTCGTGTATCTGGCCCAGCTCTATGTTCGCGAGCCGGATGGTCCGGGCGATCATCGCTCGGATGACGTCCGAATCGTCCACGATCAAGATGTTCATGGCCATCGTCGTGCCTTCCGTCCCAAAGCGTTCGCCTACAGTTCCCTCGTCTGACCGTCAGACTTCACAATCGTCCTGCCGCTCCCAACCTCCAGGTATACGGTTCTCGAGGACGCGCCGCCCGTGTCCTCGGCGGCGATGAGGATCCCGTTCTTCCACAGCACCTTGCGAAGGACCGCATGGTTCCTCTGTCCGATGCGAAACATCTGTCCGTGGTCGACCTGCGAAGCCGCGCCGATGACTTTGGCCACGAGATTGGCTCGAGTCGCGCCAAGCGCGAACACCCCCGCGAGCAGAGCGGATGCGCCCGTGTCCACGTACATGGCCGGATTCTCGCGGGCCTTCTCGGGGTTCGACTTCGAGACCGGCATCATCGCGTGGAGCAGCCCAGCAACGCCTGCCACTGGGTCGTGGAGCGCCAGCCCCACGCAACTCCCGAGCGAATACGTCACGAGTGTCTCGCTCGGGTCGGTCGAGACAGCGTATTCGGAGATGCCCACGACATGTTCACCCACCGTCATGCCTTCCGATACACCGAAGGACGGACGTACTTGAAACCGCTGATCATGCCGGCGAGTGACTCCGCATGGCCTACGAACAACAGGCCTCCGGGCTTGAGCAATCGGCCTATCTCCGCGAGCAGACGGACGCGCACGGCGTCGTCGAAGTAGATCATCACGTTGCGACAGAACACCGCATCGAGCGGCCCTCGCATGGGAAACGGCGGCTCGGACAGGTTCATGCGTCGGTAGACGATCAGATCGGTGAGCGCGGGTTTCGCCGTCCAGACGCGTTCGTCACCACGTCCTGTCGAGGTGAACCAACGGCTGCGCAGATCGGCAGGGATGGGAGCGACCTTCCGGTCCTCGTAGCGAGCGAGCTCACAGTGCGCGAGTGTCTCTGTACAGATGTCAGTCGCGAGTATCCGCAGGTCGACGTCGGGCTGGGGCAGCGCCTCTTTGACCACCATCGCGAGCGACAACGGCTCCTCGCCGGTCGAACAGGCCGCGCTCCAGAGACGGAAGCGACGCTGCCCGGACTCGTACCAAGCGTTCATCTCGTCGGCGATGAAATCGAAATGGTGCGGCTCGCGGAAGAAGCTCGTGACGTTCGTCGAGACGGCGTCGAGCAGCCCGACGATCTCTTCGTCGTGGTGGTCCTCGAGGTACCGCAGGTACTCCTCGAAATCGTCGATCCCGAGCGCCCGCATCCGCTTCCCGACGCGGGCGCTCACGAGCGCCTCCTTGCGAGAGGTCAGCGCGATGCCGCTCGTCTCGTAGACGATGTCGCGGATCCTCTCGAAGGAGCGCTTCTTGATGGGTGTCATGGTGGGCATCTCGTCACCTGGTCGCCGGGCTTGTGCGGCCTAGAAGTCGGCCAGGTCCTCGTCGTCGAGCGGGATGACCTTCTCGGGGTCGGTGACCTTGGCGCGTGCACGCACGGCATCAGTCATACGGTGCACTTGGCTCGAGACGCGTGCGCCGGAGGTGGTGGTCGCGACCGCCCTCGTCTGCGCAACGGCCGCGCGCTCACCGCGAACGGTAGCGATCAGCACGCTGACCATGTCCGTGAGCTCGCGCGCCTGCGCGGACAGCTCCTCGCTCGCGCTGGCGGATTCCTCGGCGTTGGCGGCGTTGGCCTGCGTGACCCGGTCCATCTGTGCGACGGCGGTGTTGACCTGGTCGATACCTTGCGCCTGCTCCTCGCTCGCTGCGGCGATCTCGCCGACGAGCTGCGTGACCTTGTCCACGCTGCTCGCGATCTGGTCGAGCGCCGCATGAACGTCCGCGCTTACCGCGACTCCGCGGTCGGCACGCTCCTGCGACTGCTCGATGAGCGCCGCCGTGGTCTTGGCGGCCTCGGCAGAACGCTGCGCAAGTGCGCGCACTTCCTCAGCCACCACGGCGAAGCCCTTCCCGGCATCGCCGGCACGCGCGGCCTCCACCGCGGCGTTCAACGCGAGCAGATTCGTCTGGAAGGCGATCTCGTCGATGGTCTTGATGATCTTGGCGGTGGCGTCAGAGCTCTCCTTGATCGCGTTGATGGCGGCGCCCATCTCTGCGACGGACGCGGCGCCCTTGCCCGCCGCCGCCTGTGCTTCGCGAGCCATCGCGTCGGCCTGGCGCGAGTTGTCAGCGTTCTGTCGCGTCATGCCGCTCATCTCCTCGAGGGAGCTCGATGTCTCCTCGAGACTCGCCGCCTGTTCGGAAGCGCCTTCCGCGAGCTGCTGAGATGCGGAGGCGACCTGGCTCGACGCGCTCGAGACCTGCTCCGCGCCCGCGGTCAGACCCTCGATGACACGGTTGATCGGACGAGTGACCGAACGAGTGATGAACCACGCGAGCAGAATCGATGCGAACACCCCTGCGACGAGCAGGATGATGGACTGCATCCGCCCGCGTTCGGCGGTGGCACGAGACTCTTGGGCGGCGACCTCGACCATGGCGTCCGTGTTATTCTCGATTTCCTGCATGTCGGCGGTGATCTTCACTCCGCGTGCGTCCGCCTCCGCATCGATGGCGGCGAGCTCAGCTGCGACGGCCGCACGCTTGTCGCCCGTATTGGCCCGAGCGAGCGCGACGGCGCGGCTGATCATCGGCTCGAACTCCTCGTGCTGCGCGAGGGCGTCCTCGACCAGCGTCAACGCCTTCTTGGCTGTCTCATCGCGCTCGGCATCGACTTTGAGGTACTCGATCGAGTCGCTCATGAGCTCGCCGAAGCGCGTGAACGACTCCTCGATTTCCGCGCCCAACCGCTCGATCTCATCGGCGTCGCTCGTCTGGATGACCTCCATGAGCAGGAGCCGCTGGGCGAGGACCTCGAACTTCGCCTCCATCACGTTGTCAGCGACGTCCGTGTCTCCACTCTGCTCCTCGGCGAGCGACTGCATCCTCCCCATGTCGATGAAGGCCGCTCCTCCGACGATCACGACGATGAGCGCCAGGATGCCGAACCCCACGGCGAGCTTGGCCGCCAGACTCCAAGACCGCAACATCACTCTTCCCCTTCCACTTCACGGGCGGAGCCCGCGCGCGCGGCCGCCTCCACTACGCTGAGCTGCGCACCTGACAGCACCCTGTCAATGTCCAGCAGCAGGACGACGCGCTCATCGGCGCGCCCGACTCCCTTGATGAACGAGGTGTCGACCTCGGTACCGAATTCCGGCGTGGCCTCGATCGCCTCGTCCGGCAGACTCAGAACGTCGGAGACTTCGTCGACGATGATCCCGAGCGTCGTCATCGTGCCGCCCTCTCGGGTGACGGAGACGACGATGATGCAGGTGCGCTCGGTGATCGAAGCGTCCGCCAGCCCGAACGCCAGCCGGATGTCGACCACAGGGATGATGCGCCCGCGCAGGTTCACGACGCCCGCCACATACTCCGGCAGACGAGGGACGCGCGTGACCGGAAGCATCCCCACGATCTCGGAGACCCGGAGTATCTCCAGCCCGTACAGTTCAGATCCCAGCGAGAACGTCAGGTACTTGTCCGCACTCGCCACTTCAGTCGGTGTCATCGTCACGTCCTTTCGTATGCGGTCCTCTTCCCACCAAAGCGCCAGCGTCACGGGCGAGCCGGACCAGTCCGGGGGCGTCCAGGATGAGTCCCACGCGTCCGTCAGGCATGATCGCCCCACCGGTGATACCGCGCTGCGGCGGCAAGCCCTCGCCAAGCGGCTTGATGACCGTCTGCTGCTGACCCAAGAGCTCACAGACCATGATGCCGGCTCGGGTGCCGGAATCGCTCGTGATGACGATGACCGCGTTCGTGGGATCGGTCTCGGCGCCCTCGGTTCCGAACAAGCGATGCAAACGCACGATGGGCACGAGCCCGTCGTCTGTGACGAGCATCTCGCCGGACCCCTGCACCGTGGCGACCTGATCGACGGTCGGGCGCACCGAGCGCTCGATGGCGAGCGTCGGGATCACGTAGCGTTCCTCACCGACGCGGGCCACCATGCCATCGATGATCGCAAGCGTGATCGGCAGGCGCACGGAAAGCGTCGTGCCCTTCCCCGGAACGCTGTCGAGCTCGATTCGCCCTCGAAGTTCGTCCACGGTGCGGCGGACCACGTCCATCCCTACGCCACGTCCCGACACGTCGGTGACGGTCTGGGCTGTCGAGAACCCCGCCTCGAACACGAGGTCGAGTATCGCTCGCTCGTCGGGTACCGTGTCAGCTCCCACGAGCCCGCACTCGCGTGCGCGCGCGAGGATCCGTTCAGGATCGAGGCCACGCCCGTCATCGACCACTTCGATGTGGATCGCACCGCCCGCGTGGTACGCACGCAGCTCGACCCGTCCCGTGGTGGGCTTTCCGGCAGCGGCGCGCTCCTCAGCTGTCTCTATCCCGTGGTCGACAGCGTTGCGAAGCGCGTGTACAAGCGGGTCGGCTATGCGGTCAACGACCTCTTTGTCGAGCTCTGTATCCTCGCCGGTGACCACGAACTCGACAGGCTTGCCGGACTTGTGGGCGACGTCCCGCACTAGGCGACCCATACGGCGAAATGTCGCACGGAGCGGCACCATGCGAAGCGAGGTGGCCATCTGCTGCAGCTCGCGGGTGATCTTGTCAAGGCGGTCCAGGTGGACCGCGATCGAGTGTTGATCGACCCCGGTGCGTAGCGCCGCTGACACCATCGACTCGGCGATGACCATCTCACCGATCGTGTCGAGAAGCCCGTCGAGTCGCCCTTCTTCGACGCGCACCGTACCCTCCCGCACCGATGCGGGTGTTTGGGAGCTCGAGGCGGGCGCATCCGCTTTCGCCGGCGTGGCCGACATGGCGTGACCTGCCGCAGGAGCCACGTCACCGCGCGCACTCGACGGCGACACAGCGCCGGTCGACGCCGGTTCGCCGACTCCCGTCGCGTTCGCGACCAACTCACGCATGCGGTCTACCGCCGAGAACAGCGACTGGACCGTGTCGGGCCCGACCCGCGTGCCGTCCCGGCGCGCGTCGGCCAGAAGCGACTCGGCGTCGTGGGCGAACGCCGAGATCTCGTCAAGAGCGAGAAACCCGGCCATACCCTTGATGGTGTGGAACGTCCTGAACACCGCATCGATCGCCGCAGCGCTGGCCGGATCGGCCTCCAGCACGAGCAGCTGCTCGTCGGCGTCATCGAGATGCTCTGAGGCGCGTGTCCCGAAATCGCGCAGCAGCTCGATGTCGTCAGCCAAAGGCATCGTCTTCGGGTCCGGCGTACCGCTCTGAGATTCCTCGCCCAACCGCTCCGCCAATGTCAACGCCGCGGCGTATGCCTTCTCAATCGTCGACAGGGCGACCATGTCGCCGTCGGCGATGCGACGTGCGCACGCCAGCGCCACGGACGCGGGGTGGTCAGACGGCACCTCTCCGAAGAGTTCGGCGACGGCCTCCATGCGAGTGACGAGCTCCGCCACGCTCTCGGGCTCGCCGGGATCGAACAGGATCAGGGCCTCGGCTGCGGCGTCGAAGATGGCCTGGTGGTGACGAGATGCGGCCGGTGCGTCACCGTCCGACCGCTTCTTCGGCCGCCTGTCTGATCGACCCGCCATGCTCTTGGAAACGCCCTCTCTCGAAACGTGCGCCACATACCGCGCGACGAAGAACCGCCTCCCGAAGGTGATGTTCGGACCGCTCGCGTCATCGCCGCATCAGGAGACGCCGAGACCCGGTAGGGGATTTCCTGATGTTCGGGTAGGGCGAGGGCGTACGTGTGAAGACGGCCAAGGACGATCGCAAATACCGTCAGGCCGCCGCGGGGATCCGAAGGCAGATCGATGCGTTCTCGCCGACCCGACTCGCCGCGAGGCTGCCTCCCACTCGACCAAGACGCGCTCTCGCGTGCGCTGTCTCAGGCTCATCAAACCCGTCCCATTCGAGAGAGACGACGATGTCTGACCCTTCCTTCGTCAGGAACAAGCGCACGAAGCTGCTCCTAGGGTAGGCCGCGGCCTCTTCGACGAATGTCGTGATCACATTGAAGGCCGTCAGGAGCACGTCTCTGTCGAGGTCTGTCTCGTGGCGATCGGCGACGTGGACGCGCACCGGCTTTCCCGTGTTCCTCGACACACGCTTGGCGAGGACCTCAAGGGCGGGCACGAGACCGTACTCGTCGAGCACCGGCGGTGACAGCTCCTGCGCTATCTCGCGACACTCCGCTATCGCGCGGTCGAGGATCCGCTCCACTGAAGCGAGCGCCGCGGCCGTCTCGCCATCGATGCTCCCGCGTGGCACCGAGGCCAGGAACAGTCGTGCGGCGGCGAGCTCTTGGTTCACGCCCTCGTGCAGTCGTTCGGACAGACGGCCCCGCGACTCGCTCTCCTTCAGTGCCGCCCAAGTGGTGGCGTCCGCGAGCTCGCGTTCGTGACGCGCGGCCTGCAGCTCCCTGCGCGCTCGCTCGCGCAGCCCGGCGCTCGAGGCTGCAGCGGCGAGCAGAGTCGTCGCCCCTACGAGGAACCGCATCCATGTCTCGTGCGCATCGACTCTGAACAACTGGGTCAGGAACCCGGTCTCCGGATAGAAGCGGGTGTGTATCACCGCTTCGAGCAGCCAGAGCAGCAGCAACGCAACCGGCGCCATGACCCAGGGCGAGTACGGCCACGCAAGGAACCGGTGGATGGCCGCCACGGCAGGCCGTGGTTCGAGAGCGCGACCGGAACCTGAGTCAGTGTCAGTCCTCAAGCGAAGCCAGCCCTTCCCGCACCGCATACTTGATGAGCCCCGCCAGGTTGTAGATGCCCAGCTTGTCCATGATCTGTCTGCGATGGGTCTCAACCGTCTTCACGCTGAGGTGGAGTCGTGCGGCAGCCTCTTTGGTCGACGCGCCCTCGGCTATCAGCTGGAGAACCTCCCGTTCGCGAGGAGAGAGGGCGCGGCCGCCAGGCGAGACCCTCTCTTCTGACCCTCCGCTCGCCAACCGACGCACGTAATCATCGATGACGGTCCCGGCGATTCCCTGAGAGACGAATGTCCGCCCCTCTGCGACGGTCCTGATCGCGGCCGTGAGCTCGTCGAACGCGCTGTCCTTCAGCAGATAGCCGCACGCTCCAGCCGCCAGCATCTCGGAGATGTAACGACGGTCCGAATGCATCGACAGCGCGACGACCTTCGTCTCGGGACTTTCGGCCAGGAGCTGCCTGGTCGCGTCGATGCCGTTGAGTTCGCGCATCCCTATGTCCATGACCACGACATCCGGCTTCAGTTCGCGCGCCTTCTGAAGACTCTCTCGACCGTTCTCGGCCTCGCCGACCACTTCGATGTCGATCTGCTTGGCCAAGAGGCTGCGCAATCCGTCTCGCACGATCTGGTGGTCATCAACCAGCAGCACCCGAATCGGCATCGCATCGTCCCTTCAAGAAAGCGTCCCCGGATACGCGGCGACACACGCGTCTGAGTGGAGAACCGCTCGGCGACATCATGGGGCACCGACTGCCCTGGTCCTAGTGGGAGATTCCCTACTCGTCATCAGGGAAAGCCCTATGTGATCGCGAATCCGTCGAACCGATGCTACCCACAGAGCACGGTTGGGGCTGGCGGGCGGGCCAGCAGAGTGGGAGCGGGAGAGAACGACCATGCGAACGCAGCAGACGCCTACGATTCTTCTCGTCGACGACGAGCCATTCATCTTGGACGCCACCGCGCGGCTCCTGCGCAGCGCGGGCTTCAACGTCCATACATGCGAGCAGTGGACCGGTGTCGCCGCGACCGTCCACCGAGAGGACCCCGACCTGATCCTCATGGATTACAACATGCCCTCGATCAAGGGTGACGACCTGTGCCGCATCCTGAAGCGGAACATGTCCGGCAACAACTCACCGATCATCATCTTCTCCTCGGAACCCGAGGCCGACCTGCTGGACATCGTACGAAGGTCGGGTGCCGACGGCTACATCAGGAAGAACGTCGCCGGCCACGTCCTGCTCCAGCGCGTACGCGACGCGCTCGAAAGCAGCCGTTCCGGCTTGGCCAGCTGACCCAAGCAACTCTCCGGTCTCGGTCCCTCCCGCCCCCCTGTCTCGCGAAAGGGACCGCACGGAAGAGGCCCTGCCGCCCGGCGGGGCCTCTTCTTGTCGCCCGTTGACCGACGCCGCTCTCGGTGCCGCCTCGTGTCACCCGATCGGCACAGCCTCGGTGTAGACCAGCCGCGGCGCCAGGTCGGCGCTGCGGAACGTCTTGTACCACTCGTACTCGCGCAACACGACCCGGTACGACGTGCCGGCGACCCGCTCCGATAGCGTCGCCGTCCTGCGCCATGTCGTCCTGGTGTCGCCGGCCAGTACCTGGAACGCCGTCGGCACCAGGCGCGAGAGCTCCATCTCGTCACCCATGGCCGCCCAGCCGACCGAGGCGTCCTTGCCGGCCAGCAGCTTCTCGAACTGCATCGTGACCGTGGCGCGCCTGTTGGCGTCGTTCGCACTGTACGTCTGGCCTATGACCGAAGCGGTCACCGTGCGCCCATCGGAACCGACCGTCACGCTGGCGAAACGGTCAGGCGTGAGCTGCACGAAGTCAGCCATCACGACAGATGACAGCTCAAGCCCCGGCAGCGAATACGGCTGGTAGCGCGCCAGCGCCAGCTTGATGAATGGGAAGTACGCGGTGCCGTAGTCGACCACGATGTCGGCGAACCACAGCTTGGTCTCAGGGTCGAAGTCGACATCGTAGCCCGCGACCATGACGTTGGGGACCGGCGTCTCCCTGAGCTTGAGTCCCACGCCGTAGCGCGACACCTGCTTGAAGTTGGACAGCGCCGGCCGTGCGGACTTGAGCGTGCCGGGCGCCGTCCACAACGGGTCGCGCCCCCATTGGGTGATGAAGGGCTGCGCTTGTGTGTAGCCCGCGTCTCCCGCTGCCGGCTGGTACATCACCACGCCGAGCTTCTCGTCATCACCCGAAGAGAACCACGGGCGCTCCAAGTAGACACGCAGCCCGCCGCCCTTGCGCGTGCTGGTCGCCGTCGTCCCCGTCGTTCGCACCCACCCGAACGTCGGGAGGATGTGGACAAGAGCAGGGGCCGCGGGACGCGCTGAGCTCGGGACATGAAGGGTCTTCTTCGGCGAGGTCACTGAGAACGTTAGGCCCTCCTTGTCGGCGAAGAACTTCTGGAAGCGGCTGGTGAAGGTGGCCGTGTAGTCGATGCGTCGATGCTTCGTGTCGCCGAAGTGCTGACGTTGGGGCTTCGTGTCCACACTCGGACGAACGCGGTTCACGAGCATCCCGTCCGAAGGGATCGGGCCCCAAGCGGCGTTGGTCCAGGAGCCGGGCAGATTCGTCCCGCAGTTCAGGACGCGCGTCTGCTCCTTCTCGCAGGTCAGGTTGAATGCTGTGGCCTTCCTCTTGACCGCGGTCTCACCCCACTGCGGCGCAGGCCTGGACACATCGTCCACGTTCTCCGTCCACTCGGCGTCGACGTCGACCTTGACGGTGCTCTTGCCGTGCACCTGCATCCAGTCGATCAGTGTCGCGTGGGTCTCTCCCGGCCGACGCTCCATGTGCGCGCGGTTCGTGAAGGCCGGGGCGATCATCGGCAGGTCCACCGCATGGATGAAGGTGAGGTTCTCCTTGGGCGAGAGCATCCAGTTCTGCCCGATGAGCGACGTCGAGATGAGCGCGTTGGCTGCCGTCGAGAGGTTCGCGGCCGGCGCGACGGGCACTTGGTTGAGCTTCGGCGCGACAACGGGGGCGGCGGCCGACGCGAGGGGCAGCCTGATGGCCGGGGTGACCGGCGTCGCAAGCCTTGGCACGAACTTCTCCATCGTCCACTGGTGGACGCCCATGATCTGCAGGTCGCCCGGGTTGAAGTAGGAGCTGAGTCCCACCGTGTACTCGTCAGCCTTCGGCAACTCCACGCTCAGGACCCGCGTGGCGTCCGACCACGCGGGCAGCTTCGGCAGTGCTCGTACCGGCAGACGGCCGTCTGTCGCTTCGATGCCTTTGACGGCCAGGCGGAACGGCAGTCTGTCGTACCACGCGTTGCCGCTCTTCTCGAACGAGACCCTGAACGAGGCGACCGTCTGATTCGACGTGGACGTCAACGGGATGCGGACACCGCTGAGTCTGGCGCCCGTACCGATGTTGCGCACCACGGTGGTCTGCGCCACACCGGGCAGGTCCGAGAAAGCCGCCCCGCGCGAATGGATGTCCGGCAGGTAGGGCACAGGAGACGGCATCGGGTCCATCGGGGACGCGCTGCCGTCAGCCTCTTGGGGAAGGATGTAGGCATCGCGCTCTTTCAGGAGCGACCACAACGAAGGGTCGAGGGGCCTGCCTGTGGTGTTCTGGTCCAGCCCGCCGAATGCCTCGACCATGCTCACGGGAACCCGCGGCGGGATGATGTGGCGGGCGGCGTCCTCCGTCACGACGCTCTTGGTCACCGGGTCGTGGTAGCTGCGGACCACTATGACGCGCGGGGATTCGGAGGGTTTCGGGGGCGCCACGGGGACGACCGTCGGTGGCTTCACCGGATCGTAGCGCTTGTGCGTGATCGCTCGGGTGACGAGCGGGTTCGAGTCGCCTCTGCCGCCCGGGTCGGCGGTCGTCTCCCCCGGCGCGAAGGGTACGCTGTTGCCCGCGAGGTCCACTGCGCGCGCGCGGAACCGGTACGTGGTACCGAAGCGAAGACGCGGCAGGTCGCCCGGCGGCACCGTGAAACGTGTGTCGAGCGGCAGGTCGGGGTGAAGGTAGTGACCCACTTCGCTCTCGTTGCCATCGGGGTCGGTGAACGTCCGCGACGGCCTCGACATGCCGTCGCCGTCCGGCTCCGAGAGCGGGACACCCGGGCGTGGCGCCGCGAGGCTCCAGCCGCTCCAGTCGAACACCGACTCGTGGATACGCATCTCGTCCGGGACGGTGTCCGCCAGCACGTCTTGGGGGGCGGTCACGGCTCCCAGCTGCACCCATCCCTCGTCGGTGTGGGTGGTCTTGTCCGACCACTGGACCGTCTCGCCGGCGACCGAGTAACGCCCCACGCGCCCACACAGGCGATGCCACTGCCGGGTCACGCTGTCCCACACATCGACCCGGTAGCCGCGCGTCAGGTCCTCTGCGTAGTTGACCGTCTGGTCCTCGAGGCCAGCGGCGAGCCTACTGTTCCAGTCCGCCGAGCGCTGGAACTGGTCGCGTACACGAGTGGCCAGACCGCTCACCGCCATGCGGATCACCGGCTGGCCCAAGGCGGGCAGGCTCATCTGTTCGTTGTCCGCCACCTGAGCGACCGCGGACGCTGAGACCCTCCCCTCTTCGACCGCCGAAGCGCCGAAGGTGTTGATGAGCTGCTTGTTCACGATCGATGACGCGTTGACGGCGGTGTTGAGCAGCTGCGAGGCCGCCAGGTCGACGTCGATGTCGTAAAGCTTGACCGGGTCGGCCGACGGGTTCGTGATGGAGCGGGCAACGAGGTAGCCGTCCCGGACCTGCCCGTCGCGGGACGCGAGCACGAACTTCGTGACACGTTGCGGGCGAGTGACCGTGCGTGACAGCTCGACAGCGGTCCACTGCGAGGCGTCCTTACGCGTCAGGGTGACCCCGTCGTACGGGACCGTCACCGTGCTCACCGCTTGCCGACCGTCGGGCCACGTCACCTTCACACGCATGCGTCGCATGCCCGCCATCGCCGCGGTGAACGGCACCTCTAGATCGATGACGAAGCCGAGCCGCCTGAGCAGCGCCGGATAGCTGCCGAGCGCCGTGACCGCACGGTGGAAATCCATCTCGGGAACAGGTGGCGGGGTGAACGACGGCGGCAGGTCATAGGGCCTGTGGAAGCGCTCGAACGCGGTGAACGCAGGCGACTGAGCGAGCGTCGCCGAAGCGGTGGGCGCAAGCGCCGTGATTGCGCTCGACCTGAGTACCGGGGTCGGAAGGATGTTTATGAGCGGCGGATTGGTGAGACCCGGCGCGCGCACGAGCCGCGAGATCGAGGGTACCTTGAAGGCCAACGCCGGCGTGGATGCCACGGCCGAGTACTGCTGCTTCAGCGTGTTGAACACCGCGCCCGTGGGAAACGTGTTCAGCGGCACGGCGGCGTAGTTCGCGAACTTGAACTGCTTGATGCGCATGTTCGGACCGAACAGTCTGTCCCACAGCGCGGGGTCGGCGTCGGCGCTCACCCGGGTGGCCGCGTGCGTCTGTCGCGCCTCGCCCGCGACCGGAGCGGACGTCGACGCCGTCTCGATCGCGAACTGGAGCCCATTCGAGGTCGCCGCCCAGTTCACGCCATCTACCTGGAAGTCCTCGAAGTCGGGGAACTCGGCGATGACGCCCATGGGAGCGGTCGTCTCGAGACGTGGCGACACGTACACGGATACCTTGAGCTTCTGGTTGCCGCGCGAATCCGGCTTGGTGAAGCCGTTCGGCAGCGCGGTCCACATCAGTGTCTGAGTCCTGGCCACTTCGATCACGCCCCCAACTGCGCCGGTGCGAAGGCTTCGCAGAACGCATCCCAATCTGCCTGGGTCGGCATCAGGTCACCGAAGCGTGGGTCCTCGCCCGCGAGCGTCTTGGTGACCGACAGCTTGACCGGGATGGTGAAGAACAGGATCTCGATCTCGATGGTGAGCGTCGCCGTGCCGGTGAGCTCGTCGCCCTTGAGCGCGGGGTTGGACTGCTTGGGGAACGTCTTGTAACGCAGCTCAAGGTAGAAGGTGAGCGTGACCGTGATGAGACCCATGATGTCGAGCTCGCCATGGATGCGGATGTAGACCACGAAATCGAGCTTCTCGCCCGTGGCCAGACGCTCGTAGCGGACGCTCAGACCACCCTTGATCTCAACCATGCCGGACGCGATGCCACCGATGCCGAAGGACACGCCAGCGCCGAACTCGATGCCTATCTCGAGTGCTTTCATGCCTTTGGCGTCGAACGTCATCAGAGCATAGAAGCCGCCGCCGAACCCCATGACCATCACCGAGGCCGGACTCTCGCGGCTGCAGAAGTTGAAGTCGAGCGTGACCGGGTCACCGTTGAACGGCAGCGTGAGCCCCGCATACACCGACATGTTCGTCAGGCTGAACACCCCGATTGACAGGTCTGGGATCGCGATGGTGAGCGAAGCCAGAACGCCTGCCCCAGTGACCTCGATCTTGAGCGGCCCGGCGTCGACGAGGGTCGCAGACGCCCCCACGCCCCCGCGCACCGCAAGCGAGCTGCCGCCCCCGCCGAGCGAACCCATGTACTCGGCCAGCTTCGCCAAGTACTTCAGGTCGCCGCCGAACTCCACGTTCGAGATCTGCGGGTTTACCGCCGGCGAGGAGCCGTTCACCGACTCGAAGCTGAACGAGTCGAACGACAGGATGATCGCGTCGAAGACGCCCTTGACGAGGTGCAGCTTGAAATCGGTGAGCTCTCCTCGAACGAGGTAGCCCGGCGGCGCCGACAGGTCCTCGAGACTCTTGGTCATCTCCGAGGTCAGCGTGAGCTTGCAGTCGGGGCCCGGCACGAAGATGAGGTATTCGCGGGATATCTCGGTGCTCCACGAGAACCTGATCTTCAAGGTCTTCGTGGTCACCGCGTCGACGATCCTCTCGAAGACGGGCATCTCGCCGATGCCTGAGACCGCCCCGACGCCTTCAAGGATGACGCCGATGATGTCTTTGAGCGTGATGCCGCCCATGAGCTTCGCGTTGGCCGCATCGAAGAAGTCCTCGGGCTTGAACTTCCCGCCGCCCATGAGCGCAAGGTCGCCGCCGAAAGCGCCCTTTGTTGCGCTGATGCCGCTGAACATGGGTATCGGCGTCGCGAGCGCGCCGGACAGCGCGGGCGGGAAGCCGACACCTACGGGCGGTGTGACGATCTCGGCGAAGACCCGGCCAGCAGCGTTGCCGCCGCCAAAGCCGCTGTCACGGTAGATATCGGCGATTCGTATCGTTGTACCGGCGTTGGAGCCGGTGAGCTCCTCTATCGTATCGAGGCGCACGTTGGCTTGGAACATGATGGGCTCGAAGCGCGTGTCGCCCACCGTGGTCGTCGGGTTGGCGGCAATGCCTTCGAACTTGATCCAGTTCGTGGGCATGACCCGCTTGTCGCTGCCGCTGCCCGCGGACTTCGCGAAGGCCACCGGGCGGCTGTTGTACTGGACCTGGATCAGGCGCGCCGAGGCGGAGCACTTGTCGATGACGCCGTTCGCGTCCGCGTTCGTCGGATACGATTGACCGTAGTTCGACGCCCAGGCGTCCTTCATGAAGATCATCGGCGTCTCGAACCTGATGACCGTGCCGTCCCAGTCAGTCGCCTCGCACTTGAACAGGAAGTCGGAGTTCGTGTCGACCGACTTCACCCAGTAGGCCGTGCCGGTGCCCACGCCCGTGACCACCCGGTAGTCGATCTGAGACGTCATCTTGGTCTTGATCTCGACCTTGGAGAACGGCATGCGGCGCTTGAGCAGGGCCCCCTCCTGCGAGTACGTGCGCACCGGTTCCTTGATGACGATGAAGGACTTCTGTCCGAGGAACGCGAGCCCCGTCCTGGTGTCGACTCGCCGCTCTGTGATCGTCATCTCGACCGCGAGGTGCCCCCATGGGAACATGCGTCCCAGTTCCTCGATCTTGACGAACTGGTCGCGGCCCATGGTCATGCGGTGTTCCCACTTGGTGAGATTGCCGAAGACCATCTTGCCTTTGGCCTTGATGGCCTGGAGGTCCCAAACACCGATCGAGTCGAGCCACGCGCCCATCGACGTGAGCATGAGGTGGTTCACGCTGATCGGCGCCTCGCGGTACCGGCCGGTGAGGTCGACGATGCTCCAGCGGTTACCGATGCCGCCGATGTCGTCGGACGGTGCCAGCCCGGGCGGGTCTGCGAGCGTGCCGCTCGTGAAGCTGTTGCGCCACAGGTCCTGCTGTGGCATCGCCGAAAGTGCCATCGCGTTGGGCGAGTTCAAGCGAGTCTGGTACAGGCGTCCCCACACCGCGCGCAGGGTGGGTTTGGACTCGATGTACGTGATGTCCGGGAGCAGGTCGCCGGGCCCGACCACATCGATGAGGTTCCCAGGATCGATGATGTCGATGAGCCCGGGGTTGATGACGACGGGTGGCAGCGTGACGGGCGGCGGGACGACCGCTTGCGCGGACAGTGTCGAGATGCCGCCCGCCGGGACCGGGACGAAACCGCCCCGCAGACGCGTGTGCCACAGCTCCGTGCGTTCGTTGGCGGTGAACGCCGCCTTGCGGTGCGACCACCACTCCTCCTCGTACGGCGAGAGGATGAGCCCCCAGGGAAGCTCGAGCGAGGTCTCTGGCGCGACGTCGTCCGCGAGGGAGCCCGTGCGCGGCTCCCTCATCTGAGCGGTCAGGTCGGTCGAGCTGGTGAAGCGAGTGGCGGCGGGAACGACCCGGTGGGTGAAGCCGCTCCAGTCCAGCAGTCCGTCGAGCGTGTACGGGATGCCGTCCTTGATACGGTCGTCCGACACCTTGAAGACCAATCGCGACGCGTCACTCAGGTACGACTTCAACGGCGTCATCAACTGCGCGAGGACGATGGCGGGAATGTCCTTGATCGCCTGCTCGAGGATGTGCTGGGGCGGGAAGTACACCGCCACGTACGGCGTCTTGCGCAGGCTCTCGCGCACGAGTCTCGACGTCCCGCCCTCGGTCACGATCGACATGTTGTAGAACTCGAAACGCAACGTGAGCATGTCGTCCGGGCGCGTGAGCGTCATAGTCGAGGCCCACGGCAGCACGATTGGAACGTCGATGACGGGAAGGTCGATGATCGGCCCGATGACAGGCCCCGGAAGCGAGATGGCGTTCGCAGTGGTGCGAGAGGGGCTCACCGGGTCACCCAGGTTCAGGGTGGCTCGCGTCTGTGCGGGCACCTCGATGGGACTTGCGATCGCGCCTTCGAATGGGAGGTTCAGAGCAAGCAGGGCCGGGCGGGCGGTGACCCGGGTCCGGCCCGCTGAACCCGAGATCTCGAATGGCGGCGACCATTCGGTTCCACCGACCAGCAGGCCGCACCCCCCCGCGACCAGCCAACGCGATTCGGAGGCGAACTCCCCCGCGATGTGGTAGGAGTCCCCGTCGAGGAGGCGTGCGTAGCGCAGGTGGGACAACTCGAGTGGCGTCGCGCCGCAGGCGACCAACTCGTCGCGAGGTACGAAGGTCGCCGCGCCACCGTTGGACGACTGGGCGACGAAGGCCTTGTACGTCGCACCGGCCCGCGTGAGCGCGGTCTCGAAGGTGAGGGTGTCGAATGTGGTCTCGCCGAACACCACCGTCCCGGACTTCCCGCCCTCCGGAGCTGGTATGGTCCACGCGCGGCCCTCGTGCGCCTGAAGCGTGATCAGCGTCCGGCGGGACACGCGGCGGGAGAGAAGCGAGGGCGCTTCGCCAGCGAGTGCGATGGTGACCGCGTCGGCCAGCACGTCCACGCCGGGGCCGGTGAGCTTGGCGAAGCCGGGCGCCTCGATCCGCAGTGACCAATCCGGACGAAGCGATGCGGCAGCGTCGGAAAGCAACTCGATCGCCCATCCCCGGCCCAGCTCGATACTGTGCCCGGCGATCGTGACCTCGGCTTTCGCCGCGACCTCGCCCGCGAGCCATGCGGCCAGCGGCACCTCGGCCGCGAACCCACCGAACTCATGGCTGACGCGAAGGCGAGACGTGACGCCTGTGCCTGAGACACGCAGGTCCATGCTCGCCGGGATGCCGGTACCCGGGAACAACGCACCCGCGAGCACTGCGCGCCAGTCCCCGTTCTGTGACACGGTGAGCTTGGGGTTGCCGCCGAACACCGCCGGGTCGAGTGTCGCGCGGTTACCCCCGGCGCGCAGCCACGCGCCGCGGGCCTGTGCTCCTGCCTCCGGGGCCGCGAGCGGTTCGAGCGAACGCGCGGACACGGCGCCCGTCGCGACGACCGCCGCCACACCCGCGGCCTTGATCACGTCGCGCCGGCTCACGACGACGGGGGCCGTGGTCAGTCTCTCGAGCAGCTCGTCCAGGCGCGGCCCCTTCGCAGGCGGCCGGTACGGCAATGCGTTGGCGGTGACGGCTGCGGTGTTGAGGCGAATGGTGCTCATGAGCGTGACCCCATCTCATTCGGGACGCGACGCGGAGCTGTGGGCGCACGAAGACCCGACGCGGACACCCGCGCCGGGCCCACTCGATGATGTGCGTTCCCGGGCCGTGACACCGACCCTGTCCCTGAGTCGTGGCACGCGCCCCCGCGCGTGCGCATGAGCTGTATATGCGCATGAGACCTCCGTGGTGCGCGCATGAAGCCACCACCTAAACGCATTCGGGTCCCATAGCCGTATGGATGGCACTCGTCGGGGTCTGAGTGGTCATGCGACCTGACGAACGGTCACGTGCACGAGCGCACCGAAAGCTCATGGCGGGCCTTGAGCTTGTCCCCCGCGCGTCACGCGGGTACCATGTCCTCTCGCGCAGCGAAGCCCTTCTGGGGCCCGGGTGCGCCGCGGAGAGTTGGCCGAGTCGGCTGAAGGCGCTCGCCTGCTAAGCGAGTAAGGGGTTATAAAGCCCCTTCGAGGGTTCGAATCCCTCACTCTCCGCCAGTTGACATATCACGACCTGCCCCATCGACACCGTTTGACACGGCGCGCACGCGGTGGCAGGATACGCAAGCCCCGCGAGGGGCAACGGGCGCCCTTACCTCAGCTGGATAGAGGGCCTGACTACGAATCAGGACGTCGCAGGTTCGAATCCTGCAGGGCGCGCCACGAACACGCGAGCCGGGGCGGACACTTCGCCCCGGCTCTTCGCTTCCTCGCCCGTCCCCCGAGGGCGACGGCTCGCTGATCAGACTCGCCCCGCCCTGATCAGGCGCTCAGTACACGCGGACCTGCTGCCCCCACGGGCCATAGGACTCGGCGAACGAAGCGTTCGCCGGATGGTATGCGCGCAACCGCCAACGACCCACCGACGGCAACGACAGGCTCGCCGTGTAGCGAGAGCCAGTACCAGACGACACGAGTCGCGCCCTGACCGTGCGACGCACGACCCAGCGAGTGCCCTCGAGGCGATACGCCTTCACCTGCACCCTCGATAGCGACCCGTGACGTGGAGACAGAGAACCTGAAACGACGAAGACGCGGCCACGCCGTGCAGACGACGGCGAGCCGGGCGCTGACAGGATCACGCGCGGCTTCACGACGAGTGCCTCGGACACGGACGGGTCATGCGTCTCAGTCCCGCCGAAGACGGCCCGATACGAGGTCGCTCCGCGCAAGGCCACGCTAGCCGTGGCGCGCCCGCCTTCGACCTGCGCGCTGCCCACCGCCACCCACGCGTCGCCCGAACGACGCTCGATGCGTACCGGGCCGACGACCGGTGCGCCGCTGTACAGGTCCTTCGCTTCGGCGATGAGTGTCGTTCGGCTTCCATACGCGGGCGCCGACGGTCTGGCCGCGAGCGAGACGCCTGCGACCGCCCGCAGTGGGGCCTCCGCTGGTGATGAGAAGGAGGAGGCGTGGGTCTCGTCTCCCGAGAAGTGCACGCGGAACCGCCGTGCGCCTTGCAACGATGAGACCGCGCTCGCGACACCCGCCGCATCCGTGCGACGGAACGCCACCGTCCGCCACGAGTCATAGACGAACCCCTCGAAGGTGACGGGAGCGTTGGCCAACGGAGTGCCGCCCGATGTGAGGGTCGCTGCGAGAGACACGTCAATCGCGCCAACAGGCTTGTCCGCCGTGAGCTGGAGCCGGGTAAGCGCAGCGGTCGCCGGGCCGACCGAATACGCCACGTCGTACGGACCTGCTCCCTCGTACGCGTAGACGTCCACGTAGTAGGTCCCCGGCTCCGACGCGATGTAGGTGACCCGCTCCGGATACTCGGTCCCGTAGCTGACCGCGACCGGGTCATCGCTTCCGACGTCCGTGGCGCCGGGGCCGAACAGGTACAGGTCGTAGTCGGTGTTCACTCCAGCATCGAGCCGCGCCGTCAGCTGCTGTCCCGCCGCGAGCCTGACCGCGTACACGTCGTCGTAGTCGAAGTCCTCATCGAGGTTGCCTCTGATAGGCGAGGGTGGCGCGACCACACCCGGGATCTGATCGTCCGCCGAAGCGCTTGTGAGCGCATGGGTCAGCGTGTAGCCGCCGGAACCGGCGTACGCGTATACGTCGACGTAGTATCGTCCGGCGGTGGTGGCCACATAGGTGAGGCGCTCGGGGTAGCTCTGGCCGACCGCTTGCTCCAGTGATGGCTCCGATCCGTCCACCGTCGTGTTCCCCGGGCCGAAGATGTAGAGGTCGAAATCGCTGCCCGGTGCACCTGCGAGCTGCAGCGTCAACTCGTCACCCGCGGACAGGTCCACCGAGAACACGTCATCGGGGTCACTGATCGCGGATACCGTACCGGTCACGGGCGACGGCGGCAGTGGCCTGCCAGGGATGTCGTCGTCGAACTCACCAGACGACTTGATGACGGCCCAAGTCAGCGTGTAGGCGCCTGAGCCCCGGTATGCATACGGGTTGAGGTAGTACGTCCCTGCTCGTGTGGCCACATAGTCGATGCTCTCAGGATACGACTCCCCCGATGACTGGGCCACGGGGTCGTACGTTCCGTCGACGGTGGGAACATCCGGCGGGAAGAGGTACAGATCGAAGTCGGTCGCGAAGGCTCCCGTGAGCGAAGCCATCAGCCGATCGCCGGGTGAGAGCGTCACGCGGAACACGTCATCGGTGTCGGAGGTGACCGAGAGCGTATCGCGTACAGGGCTTGGAGGCAGATCCAGGCCAGGCACGTCGTCGTCGCCGGCGATGGCGGCGTCAATCGTATAGGTGAGCGTATAGGGGCCGGACCCTGAGGCGGCCGTCGCCACAAGGTAGTACACGCTGGTCGTCACTGACACATGCGCCAGCCGTCGCGGATAACCGGTCACGGTGCCCACCGCGACCGGGCGCGCCGTGGCTCCGATGTGCGCTGCGTCTGAGCCGAAGAGATCGAGCCTGAAGTCGGCAGCGGTCGGCCCTGCAAGCGAGGCGACGATCCGCTGTCCCGCCTGCAGCGTCACACGGTACACGTCATAGGTGTCGCTTGCGGCGGAAAGCGTGTCCTGGACGGGTGACACGGGGAGCACGCGGCCCGGGATGTCGTCATCGCCGGCGTTTGACCTCTCGAGCGCCCGGCCGACGTCCAGGAGGCCCGACCCGAACGAGCTGTCCTTCCCCGCGGGCCCGATGTCGCGGGCGGTGGCCGTCAGACGCGCGGCGACCTGCGACTGAGTCAGGTCAGGACTGACCGCGCGTACGAGAGCCGCCGCTCCGGCCACGAAGGGCGCAGCCATCGAGGTGCCGGGCCACGCCGCCATCCGCCCCCCGGGCAGTGTGGCAAGGATATCGACGCCCGGTGCCGCGATATCGACCTCGGGGCCTCTGTTGGAGAAGCTCGCCAGCGCCAGCTGACGATCCACGGCCGACACGGCGAGCACACCGGGCAAACGCGCCGGATACTCCACAGCCGCAGCACTATTGCCGGCCGCTGCGACGACGACCACGTCCTTACTCAACGCATACGCCACGGCCTCGGCGATGACCTGCGCGAAGTCGCGTGACCCCAGGCTCAGGTTTATGACCTTGGCCCCTGAATCGGCGGCCCAGCGGATGCCTTGTGCCACATCGAACGAACTGCCCCCACCCTGCGCATCAAGGACCTTCACGGGCATGATGCGTGTCGCAGGTGCCACCCCACTGCCCCCGAGCCCGTTATCGGCGGCAGCCGCAACGATGCTCGCCACATGGGTCCCGTGACCCTCGTCATCCTGGGCGCTGGCGTCACCGTTCACGAAGTCGCGACCCGCCGTCAGGCGTCCGGCGAACTCGGGGTTTCCCAGGTCCACCCCTGTGTCGACCACTGCCACGACGACGTCCGCCGAGCCTTGGCTCACTTCCCACGCAGCAGGAGCGCCGACAGCGGGCAGGCCCCATTGCTGCGGATACGCCGGATCGCTCGGGATCCGGTTCGCGCGAAACCTGACCGACGGCTCCACATAGCGGACGCCTTTCGTGCGCTTGAGGATGCGCGCGTCGAAACCCTCTCGCGCCCCTTCGACGAGAACGTACCGTCCATCTGCCGAGACCCTCCGCACCCGGGCGCCGACGCCCTTGAACGCACGTCTGCCTCGGGCGTCGAGCGGTGCACTGAGCCCGACGACCCATGCATCCGATGCGGCGCCCGGGGATTCGACCAAGGCATCCATCGATCCTGGACGTTCCAGAGCGGCATCTTTTGCGGGTCCACCCGGCGCGGAGATGGGGTGCACCAGCAGAACGGCTACGAGAGCCAGCACCAGGAACGAGCGGAGTTGCTTCATCGGCGAACCTTTCGACGGTCTCACACTACGCCCGAACAGACGTCCTGTGCACGTATGTACCAGCATTCCGCGCCCGCTATCGCGTCGGATGCCTGTGTCGTACCATCAGCCCAGGAGGAGGTGCTTGCGCGATGCGAACGATCATCGGCGTCATGGGTGGAGCGGTCGCAGAGGAGCGCGTGACCCGCGACGCGTACGAGATCGGCAGACTGGTCGCGGAGCACGGGTTCGTCCTCTTGAACGGTGGCAGGAACGCCGGCGTCATGGCGGCTTCCGCTTCAGGCGCACACGATGCCGGTGGTCTGGTGGTGGGCATACTGCCCACTGAGACGTCCGTCGGCGCGGCACCTCACGTCGACATCGCCATCCCAACCGGCATGGGCGACGCCCGCAACGTGATCAACGTCCTCGCGAGCCACGTCGTCATCGCGCTGCCGGGAGGCGCAGGAACCATCTCGGAGATCGCTTTGGCGCTCAAGAACGATCGGACGGTGATCACCGTCCGGTTCCCGCTGGGTCCGGAGTTCGCCGCGTACCACGAACGCGGGGTGCTACTCGACGCGGCAGACCCGGCAGAGGCTATCGACCTCGCGCTCCGTGCGCTGGCGACCTCGCGATGAGACGCGGCGCGTACTCCGGCCCGCGCGCAGCGGGCAAGCCGCTCGTCAAGACCTACCGAACGACCCGTGGCAGGAACGGTCGCGTCTTCTCGACGACAGCGACCATCACCAAACGACGACGTCGGCGCGCGGTGCTCGCGCTCGTCCTCCTTGCCACCGCAGCCGGCGCAGCGCTCTGCGCGTGGGCATGGTCGCGTCCGGTCGAACTCGAAGTCACCGCGGTCCCACCGGATGCGATGGTGCATGTGGCCGGTTCAGAACCGGCCACCGGCACGGTCCGCCTGCCCGCCGTCAAGCCGGGGAACTACCGGGTGAGCGTGGCCCGGACTGGCTTCGCGACACGCACCGTCACCATCACCGCGCGCCACTTCCGTGGCGCCGAACGGCGCGTCGTGCTCGAAGCGCTTCCCCAGCCTGTCACCGTGAAGGCACGTCCTGCCAGCGCTCGAGTGTCGCTCCTGCGTGACGGGTCAGCGATCGCCACCGGGACCGGCTCATGCGCAGCGACGCTGCCGGCAGGGCCACTCACCATCAGGATCACAGCCGCAGGCCGCAACACCTACTCGCGTGACCTGTTCCTGGAACGCCCGCTGACCGTGGACGTGAGCCTGGACCCGGAGGGTCAGCTCGTGCACGGCCTGGGAACCATCGCATGCGCGGGCGCGCCCAAGGGGGTCGCGCTGTCGCCTAACGGACGCGAGGTCTGGGCGACGATCCTCAACGGCCCGCCATCGATCGAGATCTTCGACCCACGAACGAGACGCCGCGTCGGCGGTATCGACCTGGGCAGGCATGGCGCGGTCGAGATCGTGTTCTCACGCGACGGGACGCGCGCCTACGCGAGCCAGATGGAGACCGCCAAGGTCTTCGAGATCGACGTGGCGACGCGCCGCGTCCTGCGTGCGCTCGACACCGAGAGCGCGTGGACGAAGGTGGTCGCGCTCTCGCCGGACGGCGCCACGCTCTACGCCGCGAACTGGTCGGGCGACGACGTCTCCGAGATCGACCTCGCATCCGGGCAGCTCACCCGACGCATCCGCGTCGCGGACACGCCCCGCGGTCTCTGGCCCTCAGCCGACGGCACCACGCTGTGGGTGGCCTCGTTCGGGACCGGCGACCTCGAACGCATCGACCTGGCCACCGGGCGCGTGAAGCGCGTCTTCAGCAGCGGCGGCGCGCTGCGCCACCTCGTCGCTGACGAGACGCGCGGCGTGCTGTTCGCAAGCGACATGGCCAAAGACTGCGTCTGGGTCACTGACATGAAGACGAACAGGACCAGACGGTTCGCCACCGTCGGCCATAAGCCGAACACCATCGACCTCTCGCCTGACGGGCGCGTGCTGTTCGTCAGCAACCGGGGAGCGAACAACCCGGTGTCGTACTACCTGCCGGGGCCTGAGTGGGGGTCGGTCATGCTGCTGGACGCCAGGACCGCAGCACCCCTCGACGGCATCGTGGGAGGCAACCAGTGCACGGCGCTCGATGTCTCCGACGACGGCTCGCTGCTCGTGTTCAGCGACTTCCTCGACGACCGGCTTCGGGTATATGGGGTTCCGACGTTCAGTGTCCTGTCGAAGGGCGGAGGCGGACGCTGTCCGACGCTTCCCCGCGACGTCAGGAAATAGGGAGTGCTGATGCCCAGCGACGACCTCGTCGTGCTGCGCGACGTGCGCAAGGTCTACAGGATGGGCGATGTCGAGGTGCAGGCCCTGCACGTCCGCGAGCTCACGATCAGACGCGGCGAATTCGTCGCCGTCCTCGGCCCCTCGGGGTCCGGCAAGACCACGCTTCTGAACCTCGTCGGCGGCATCGACGCGCCCACGAGCGGCCAGATCCTGTTCGATGGCGAGGACATCTCTGGGTTCTCCGACCGACAGCTCACGCTGTTCCGGCGCGAGAACGTGGGCTTCGTCTTCCAGTTCTTCAACCTCATTCCGACACTCACAGCCGAAGAGAACGTGCGCTTCGCCGTGGACCTCGCGTCCCGAGACGGGGTGCCACCCGACCGCGACCCGAAAGCGCTGCTCGCCAAGGTCGGGCTCGCTGACCGCGTGAGCCACTTCCCCAAGCAGCTGTCCGGTGGCGAGCAGCAGCGTGTCGCCGTGGCCCGGGCGCTCGCCAAGAACCCGAAGCTCATCTTGGGCGACGAACCCACAGGCAACCTCGACTTCCGCACGGGCAAGCTGGTGCTCTCCGCGCTGCGCGACGTCAACCGTGACGAGGGTGCCGCGGTCGTTCTGGTCACGCACAACATGCCGCTCGCCGCCATCGCCGACCGCGTGCTGCACATCCGAGACGGAGAGATCGCGTCGGTCGAGATCAACGAGCGCCCCGTCGCCCCGGAGGACGTGACCTGGTGAGGCGGCGGATCGTGAGCACGCTCACGCTCAAGGCCTGGCGCGACGTCCTCGCGCACAAGGGGCAGTTCATCTCGCTCATCGTGCTCGTGTCGCTCGGCATCACGAGCTACGTCACCTTCCAGAACGGCTACCACGACCTGGCGGCATCGCTCGAGCAGGCGTATTCCACGTTGCGCTTCGCCGACCTCACGGTACGCGTCGAGCGCATGCCGCTGTCAGCCGCGCGCGACATCGCACGCATCGATGGTGTGGCGGCCGCGCGCGTGCGCACGGTGCGCGATGTTGGACTCGAGCTTGAGAACGGCGACCAGGCCACCGCCCGCATCGTGAGCACGCCCGGGCCATCAGCAGACGTCAACGCGGTCCACGTCGAACAGGGACGCTTCCCCGCGCACGATGCCCGCGATGAGGTCCTGCTCAGCCCGCAGTTCGCCACCGACACGAAGACACGGGTCGGCGACCGGCTCGTGCTGCGGATCGGAGGCGAGCGGGTGGCGGTGCGCGTCGTCGGCATCGGCACCGACCCCGAGTACCTGTACGCGCTGCAGAGCGAGGGCGACCTGCCGTCCCCCGGCTCGTTCGCCGTCGTGTTCGTGACCGAGCGGACCGTCGAACATCTGCTGGACACCAGCGGCTCCGGAAACGATGTCGCGGTGCGTGTGAAGGCGGGATTCGACCCCGCGCGTGTCGCCGACGAGGTCGAGCGCCGCGTCCGGCCCTACAACCCCATCTCGACGGCGATGCGCGACGACATGCCCGGCCACGTGGGCCTGCAGTCCGAGCTCGACCAGAACCGCCTGATGGCGCGCTCGATGCCCGCGCTCGTTCTCATCATCAGCTCGATGTCGTTGTTCATCGCACTCTCACGCCTCGTGCAGGCGCAACGCGGTGAGATCGGGCTGGCGAAAGCGCTGGGCTACGGTGACGGCCAGATCCTCGCCCACTACCTCACCATCGCGGCGATCGTAGCCATCGGAGGTTCAGCGCTCGGCGTCGGGCTTGGGCTCTGGGGGGCCCAAGGTATAGCAGCGAGCTACGTGTCGCTGCTCGGACTCCCGTTCCTCACGAGCGGCTTCTACCCTCACGTGGTCGCGATCGCAGTGGGTCTCGCCTTCGTCTCGTGCCTCGCCGCCGCGGCGGTCCCAGCATGGAGCTCCGCACGCCTCGCGCCCGCCGTCGCGATGCACGCCGACCCCAACCGTTCGCTCGCCGGCGGCCGCATCCCCATCGCCGAGCGCCTGCTCTCGCCCGTCCTCCCTCGCTCCTTCACGGTGCGCGTGCCCGTGCGTAACGTCTTCCGCGCACGACGCCGCAGCCTGTACACGGTGCTCGGCATCGCGTTCGCGATGGTCCTGTCGGTGACGACCGTGGCGATGTTCGACTCCATCGACCACCTCATGGACAAAGCGTTCACCGAGGTGGAGCGATGGGACGTCATGGCGGCATTCAGCGTGCCGTTCGGCGAAGCGCGTGTCGCGGAGGTGCGGCGCATCGCAGGCGTCGAACGCGTGCAGAAGGCGTTCATCATGCCGGTCACGCTCTCGGCTCGCGGGACCGACAAGGACGTGGTGCTCACAGCGATGGCGCCCGACGCTGACTTCCACGGCTTCACACCGGCCGGAGGCGCCGCGCCCTTTGACGCCCTCGCCGCAGGCGACCTCGTGCTCTCGGCCTCGACCGCGCGTCAACTCGGTCTTGTGCCCGGAGCGAGCGTGGCCGTGGATTCGCCGCTGGTCGATGACCCGGTACTCATGCGCGTGGGCGCCCTGTCCGACGAGATGCTGGGTCAGCCGGCGTTCGTCTCTCTCGACGCCGCGGCCAAGCTCATCGGATCACAGGTCACCGAGTACAACGCGCTCTACCTCGACGCCGACCCCCGCCGCGCAGAGCGCATCCAGGACGAGCTCTACGACATGCCCGGCGCCGCGAGCGTGCAGGTGAAGGCGGGCCTCGTCGAACGGCTCACCAGCATGCTCGAGCTCATGGACTTCTTCGGGACCGTCCTGCTCGCCTTCGGCTCGGCACTCGCCTTCGTCGTGGTGTTCACCACCTTCACGGCCAACGTGACCGAGCGGACCCGCGAGATCGCCACCATGCGTACGATCGGTGAGGACAACGCGCACCTGACCATCATGATCACGCTCGAGAACCTACTCCTCGCGCTCGCGGCTCTACCGCTCGGCATCTGGCTCGGCGTCAAAGCCACCGATGCCCTGTTCGCGTCTTTCACGACCGAGTCCTACACCTTGAAGGCGTACATCAGTCCCGGAAGCATCCTGCGGATATGCCTGCTGATGCTGCTCGTCTTGCTGCTGTCCGAGATTCCGCCCGTGCGCCGCATCTTCCGGCTGGACCTGGCCGAGGCCACGAAGGTGATGGAATGAGCGCGTGGGCCGCGTCACTGTGAGAGACTTTCTGCTGCACTGAGAAACCGAGTGTGGCACACTCCTGCCCGTTGCACTCGTACGGATCGCCAAGGAGGCTGCGTCGCCCATGAGCCGGTGTCATCTGGCCGAGGACTGTGTCTTCTTCAACGTCGAAGTCGGCTACTCGCCTGAACTTCAGACCGCCATGCGTAAGGAATACTGTCTTGGTCGATTCGAGGACTGCGCTCGACTTCTCGCGCTCGAGTTCATGCGGCGCGAAGAGCTGCCCGCGGACATGATCCCGACCGATCACGAGCAACTGGAACGGCTGAGTCGCAGCCGCACCGGTGGAGGGGCCGATTAGCGCCGTGGTCCGCCGCCCGGTCCGAGGCCGTGGCCACCGAATGCGTCGCGAAGCGCGGTGAGCACCTGGCCCGTGTAGTCCGGCGCTTGTGCGGAACGCTTGCGGAACTCCAGGGACTCGCGGATGACAGGCGTGTCGACGCCCAGCTCCTCGCCCGTGAGCACCGTCCACTCCCCCTCGCCACTGTGTCCCACGACGCCGCTCACGCCCTCGAGGTCGTCGCCGTGCTCCGCGTAGGCGCTCTGCAGCCACCCTACGAGCCGTGACTCGATGACACTCCGGTGCTGGTACAGGTCGGCCACCTGCTCCAAGTCGAGCTCGAACGGTGACGCCTTGAGCACGGCGAACCCTTCGGCGATCGCCTGCATCATGCCGTATTCGATCCCGTTGTGGACCATCTTGACGAAGTGCCCGGCGCCGTGGCCCGGGAAGTGCCGGTACCCGCCCGGCGCCGCCACATCGGCCAGCATCGGCTCAAGTGCGTCGAAGACCTCACGGTCGCCGCCCACCATGAGCGTCGCGCCGCGCCGTGCCCCGGCAGGTCCGCCACTCGTCCCGCAGTCGACGAACCTGATGCCGAACTCCGCGAGTCGCTCAGCCCTGCGCGGCGCGTCCTTGTAGTGCGAGTTGCCGCCGTCGATCACGATGTCGCCGGGCGTCAGCAGCGCAGCGAGGCCGCCGAGCGCGCCCCGTGCGTCGCCGTCCTCGGCGCCCGCCCCGCCCCCGTCTCCGAACAGCAGCTCGTCGACCGGCGCGCCGGCCGGCACCATGAGCCAGATCACCCGTGGGGGCTGCAACGCGGCCACCATGTCGGCCAGCGATTCCGCGGGAAGCAGTCCCTCGGGGGCCATCGACCGCGCCACCTCGTGCGTGCGGTTCCAGCCGACGACGTGCCAGCCGTGCTCGAGGAGGTTTCTCGCCAGACCCGCTCCCATCTTGCCCAGTCCCGCGACACCGACACGCCCACGCAACGTCTTTCGGGCCAGGAACGCGTCGGCCTGCTTCACGATGTCGTCTGAGTCCGGCACATAGGTGTGCAGCGGCACCTGACCCGACCCCCACGCCTCGACGATGGGATCGATGAAACGCCACCCAGCGTCGACCTCGCGCGTTGAGACGAAGAGTGTCTGGTCGCCCCGGAACGCATCGTAGAGAAGCTTGCCGTACTCCTCGACGTACTGGGCCTTCTCAGACTTCTCGTAGAGGAAGAAGGAGAAGCGACGCTCCTCGACCTCGATGTCGAAACCCGGCCTCTTCGCGTAGAAGACGATCTCGATGCGGTCGGAAGGCTCCAGCGTGAAGACGACCTTGTTCGTGAGGTGGGCATGCTGCTCGCACAGGCACTCAGAAGGATGGCGGAACGTCACGACGATGCGCTTACACGCCGGGCCAATACGCTTGCCGGACTCCATCGTCACCGGCACGCCCGCCCAGCGCGGACCCGTGAGTCGCGTGCGGATCTTGAAGTACGTCTCGGTCCGGCTGTCGGGCGCCACACCGTCGATGTCCCGGTAGCCCTCGTACTGCGCACGGAACGTGTGGTCCGCCACCTCGCCGGCGCTCATCATCGGCAGCGAGTCGATGAGGTCTGCCCGGGCTTCGCGGATGTCACGTGGGCTGGAGGAGGCCGGCTGGTCCATCGTGACGAGAGCGAGCATCTGGAGCAGATGGTTCTGGCCCACATCGCGAAGCGCACCGACCGCGTCGTAGAAGGCGCCGCGCTTCTCGACACCTATGGATTCGAGAAGCGTGATGTCGATGCGCTCGATGGCGCTGCGGTTCCACTCCGTCTCGAACAGGTTGTTCGTGAAGCGGAAGTTCATGATGCCCTGGAGCATCTCCTTGGCGAGATAGTGGTCGATGCGGTAGACCTGCTCCTCGCGGAACAGACTGCCCAGCAGGGTGTCCAGCTCTCTTGCCGTGGCCTGGTCGTCGCCGAACGGCTTCTCGACGAGCACGCGAGTCCATCCATCGGCATCGCTGCAGGCGTCCGTCAGCCCGCTCGCCGCCAACCGCCGGAAGATGTTCTCGTAGTTGTCGGGCGGTACAGCCAGGTAGAAGAGCTTGTTCGCGCACAGGCCCCAGTCGGATTCGATCTGAGATAGGTATGCCTTGGTGGACGCATAGGCCTCGTCGTCGTCGAACGTGCCCTTCTGGTACCGGAAGAAGTCCACGAACCGGTCCACGTCCTCCGGCGCCGCGTGTGGCACCCGTTCAGCGAGGATGGTGCGGACATGTCCCTGCAGGTCGGCGTGCACCCAATCGCGACGCCCGAAGCCCACGACGCACAGGCGCGACGGCAGGAGCCCTTTGCCGTACAGATAGAAAAGCGAAGGCACCACCTTGCGGGCCATGAGGTCACCGGTGGCGCCGAACACCACGAGAATGGTCGCAGCGAGGTCCTCGCGCATGTGTGACTCCCCTCCGTGTCGCGCTCGATCGCCGTCGTCCGGCGCAGTCCTGATGTTGCATGGGGTGTGTACCCCTAGCGGACGTCCCGTCGAGCAGCCGGCGTGCGACAATACATCCGTGAGCCTCGTCATCGACATCCACACGCACGCATTCGCGGACGACATCGCCCCTCGGGCGGTCCCTGCGCTCCTTGAAAGCGCCGGGGGCGACCTCGCGGCCCACTACGACGGCACGGTCAGCGGCCTCGTGGAGGCGATGGACCGCTGTGGGGTGGACGTGTCGGTGATACAGCCGGTGGCGACCAAGCCGAGTCAGGTGGCATCCATCAACGACTGGGCGGCGGCGCAGGCTTCGGCGCGCATCGTCCCGTTCGGCGCGATGCACCCCGACGTCGAGGATCCCGTCCGCGAGATCCACCGGATGCGTTCCCTCGGCATCCGAGGTTTCAAGCTCCACCCCGAGCACCAGACGTTCACGCCTCACGAACCGCGGCTGCACGCCATCTACGAGGCCGCATCCGAGGCCGGCATGGTCGTGCTCTTCCATGCCGGAGCCGATGTCATCCACCCCACCGTGCATGGCACGCCCGCCTCCTTCGCCGCGCTCATCGACGCGTTCCCGCAGCTCACCGTCGTGTTGGCACACCTCGGCGGATTCCGCGAGTGGGAGGCCGTCGCCGAGCACCTGGCGGGCCGCGACGTCTGGCTCGACACCGCCTACACGCTCGGACACCTCCCCGACGACGAGTTCGTCGCGCTGGTCAGAGCCCACGGCGTCGAGCGCGTGCTGTTCGGCAGCGACGGCCCATGGACGGATGCGGCGGCCGAGATCGGACACCTTCGCTCGCTACCACTGTCCGAACCTGAGCTCGACGGCATCCTCGGCGAGAATGCGAAGAGGCTGCTGGGTCTCTAGAGGCACGACCAGACACACGGTCGCCGAAATCCTCGACCGTTCAGCCCGCACGTGAGCGGACTTGCAGTCCGTCCCCCGTGAGGTGGTACGTTCCCTGCTGGACGAGGGCGCTCAGTCAGGTCACGTGCGAATCGAGGGCGGGCCCGCAGTGAACTCGGAGGCGACCACCGGAATCTCAGACGCGGTGTTCGACGCGTTGCCCATAGGAGGCTTGATCCACGCCCCTGACAGGATCATCGCGGCCAACCAAGCCGCATGCGAACTGCTCGGCTCTCCGTATCCTGCTGCGCTCGAGGGCCGACCACTCACAGACGTCATCCACCCGGACGGACACGAAGCCGGGGAGGCGCGCCGGTCCCTCCTGTTCGAACGTGACCAGGATTTCGCCGCAGTGCCGGTGCGCATGGTCACGACACTCGGCGCCCCTTTCACCCTCACCGTATCAGCGGCGTCGTTCATCCACGAGGAGACGCGCTACGCCGTCGTCGCCGCAGGCGCCGCCGACCGGCTGGGCGACAAGATGCCGCGGCGTCAGCCCAGAGCGGCCGGACCCCTTCGCGAGACCGCCCTCGAGGCGTTCCCGCTGCCCGTCATCGCGGTCACGCAACGCCGCGTCGCGGTCGCCAATGCGGCGGCTCGCGCCCTGCTTGGCCGCCCTTCAGATGACCTCATCGGCGAAGAAGCGCTCGAACTGCTGCACCCCGACGCGCGTGACGCTATGGAGGAACGGACGGAATCGCTCCGGAAGTTTGCAGGGGCCTCGATCCGCATACCGTTGAAGTCGATGACAGCCGAAGGGCGCGATCTGCACCTGAGCTCGCTCGCGTCTCACATCCCGTACCGCGACCACGGCGTCTTCACGTTCGTCGTGACAGACGCCTCGCTCTAGACCTCCGGGGTGATGCGTTCAATCCCCCGCATGTAGGGGCGGAGTGCTTGAGGCACGGTCACGCTGCCGTCCGCCTCCTGGTGGTTCTCGAGGATCGCGGCGAGCGTCCGCCCCACGGCGAGGCCCGAACCATTGAGTGTGTGCACGAGCCGGGAGCCCTTGAACTCCGACGGCTGACGATACTTGATCGCCGCACGCCGCGCCTGGAAATCGCCGCAGTTGCTGCAGCTCGAGATCTCCTTGTAGCCATCGTAGCTGGGCAGCCACACCTCGATGTCGTAGGTCTTCGCCGCACTGAAGCCCATGTCCCCGGTGCACAGCACGATGGTGCGGTACGGCAGTTCGAGCAGCTGCAGGATGCGCTCAGCATCGGCGACCATGCCCTCGAGCGCATCCATCGACTCCTCGGGTTTGGCGAACTTCACGAGCTCGACCTTGTCGAACTGGTGCACGCGGATCATGCCGCGGGTGTCACGCCCCGCGCTTCCGGCCTCCTCGCGGAAACACGACGTGTACGCCGTGTAGTGCAGAGGGAGCGTCTCGCCGTCGAGCACCTCATCGCGGTGGATGTTGGTGAGCTGGACCTCGGCGGTGGGGATGAGGTAGAGCGGCGTGCCCTCCCCTGAGGTCTTGAAGAGGTCCTCTTCGAACTTCGGGAGCTGACCCGTGCCGGTGAGCGTGTCCGCATTGGCGAGCGAAGGCGGCCACCACTCCTTGTAGCCGGCATCAGCGTGGGTGTCGAGCATGAAGTTGATGAGCGCACGCTCGAGCTTGGCTCCCGCGCCACCCAGCAGCACGAAACGGCTCTTGGCGAGCTTGACGGCCCGCTCGAAGTCGATGATCCCGAGCGCCGGGCCCAGGTCCCAGTGCGCCTTGGGCTCGAAGTCGAACGTGCGCGGCGTGCCCCAGCGGCGCACCTCGACGTTCTCGTCCTCGCTCGCCCCCACGGGCACGCTCGCATCCGGGATGTTCGGCGCGGTCATGAGCAGCTCGCGTACCTTCGCGTCAACGTCAGCCATGGAGCCCTCGAGTGCTGAGATCGCGTCGTTGACCTCGCGTACCGCTGCCTTGGCGACCTCGGCCTCGTCGCGCTTGCCGTCCTTCATGAGTGCGCCGATGGCCTTGCTCGCCTCATTGCGCGTGGCCTGCAACGCCTCGACCTCGCCGATGAGCCTGCGGCGCTCCTCATCGAGGGCGAGGAACGCGTCGACGTCCCACGACGCGTTGCGGTTGGCCATGGCGGCGCGAACGGCATCGGGGTTCTCGCGGACGAAGCGTGCGTCGAGCATCGGGGGCCCTTCCAACAGACGGCGAGCGGGTCATGGGCGGTCTGGGGTCCACGCGCGGTGGGCGACCGTGACGACCGCGAAGCGAGTATAGCGAAGTGACTGCTTCAGCTGCGTGGTGTCGCCGCACCCGGAGGAACCCGCTTCCCAGCTGCACGAGCGACCGCTTCGGCGAGTGTGGGAACCAACTCGATCGCACCGGTCCTACCGATGCCGGCAGCCGTCGCGGTCCTGAGCGGCTGCGGCTGGAGGTCCGCCAGCAGCACACGGATCCCCCGCTCCCGACACGCCTCCTCGAAACGCTCAAGCGCCCCGACACCGCCTTCGTCGAGGTACGTCACACCATCCGCATAGATGATCAGCCGTCCTCCGTCAGGTGTCTCGTACAGGATCTGCGTGAGCACCCTCTCCGCTGCAGCGAAGAACATGGCGCCCGTGATCTTGACACCGGTCCAGCCCTCCGGCCACGAGCCCAACACCGAACGTGCGGACATGGAGAAGTCCCGCACCTGGGTGAAGCGCGCGATGTCACGCATGAGCAGGAACGACGCGAGCACCATCCCCACCGTGATGGCGACGACCATGTCGAACGCCACCGTCAACACGAAGCAGGTCGCGAGCACCAGACGATCTGCGTTCGACGCGCGCTTGAGCACCCGGACGGCCACCGGCGCCTCGCTCATCTTCCACGCCACCACCAGCAGAATCGCGGCCATGGAGGCCATCGGGACATGGCCGAGGAGCGGGGCGGCGAGAAGCACCGCGATAAGCACGAACACGGCGTGGAACGCCGCGGCGAGCGGGGTCCTGGCACCGGCGTTCACGTTCGCGACGGAGCGAGCGATCGCCGCAGTGGACGGGATGCCCCCGAAAAACGGGGCCACGATGTTCGCAAGACCCTGGCCCACGAGCTCACCGTTGGAGTGATGCCGCTCGCCTGTCGAGCGATCGAGCACCACGGCGCAGAGCAGTGACTCGATGGCGCCCAGCACCGCGATGGACAAAGCGGAGGGCACGAGATCCCTGACCGTCTCCCAGGTGAGCGCGAACACGTCCCCATCAGGACCGGGGAGGTTCCACGGTGCGACGAGGTGTGGCAACGAGCGCGGGACGCCATGGCCCACGAAGCCACCCACTTGGTACGTGAATCGAGTCGCGATCGTGTCGACCGGGTGTCCGAGCCGCGACAGCCCCAGCGCGAGCAGCGAACCGAGCACGAGTGCCGGCGCATATCCCGGGACGACGAGACGCTCTTGCGGCCACAGCACGCTCACGGCGAGCGTGATCGCAGCGACCAACGCCGAGGCCCATGAGAAGTGCGGCAACGCCGAGATGATGGCCGCCACCTTGCCCGCGAAGTGCTCCGGCATGCGCTCGATGCCCAGACCGAGGAGGTCGTTGACCTGTAGAACGGCGATGGTGAGCGCTATACCTGCGGTGAAGCCGACCGTCACCGGTTCAGGCACATACTCGACGAGGCGCCCGAGTCTCGCTGCGCCCATCGCCAACAACAGGACGCCGGCCATCAGCCCTGCCGTCGCCAGGCCGCCCATGCCATACCGTGCGGTGACGGGCGCCAGCACCACGACGAACGCGGCGGTCGGCCCCGTCACGCTGTAGCGGGAACCACCAGTGAGTGCCGCGACGAAACCGGCGATCGCCGCGGAGTAGAGTCCGTACTGTGGGGGAACGCCACTCGCGATGGCAAGCGCCATGGCAAGCGGTACCGCCACGACGGCGACGGTCAAGCCTGCCAGGATGTCCGCGCGCAAGAACCGGCGTCCGTAGCGCATGCTGCCGAACGTGTCACGCACTGCGCTCGCGACACGCACGGTCGTCAGATGGGCACGATGTGCCACGCGGCTCCTCCGTCCTTCACGAATGGAACCACATACTATACCAATGCGCACATCATCGTATTATAATGTGATTATCATATTCACGAGGAGTGAGCTATGACGACTGAACATCGGACCGCGCGACTGACGGTGTTGATCGACCCGAAGAAGAAGGCGGCTTTCGAGCAGCTGTGTCGCGAGGAAGACATGACGCCTTCGCAGGTCGTCCGTCAGATGATCCGTGACTACATCGAAGAACGCCTGGGTCCGGACTGGCGTGAAGAGGTCCTGCGCGACTGACCATCCGCTTCCACCGTGGTCGACGCTCTATTCGTCGCACTTATGCTGTTGATTCCTCGACCTGATACAATCCGCCCATGCGACCCACTTTGGCGATCTGTGGACACGCCGGCTCCGGACACGAGCAGGCGTCGCGGCTTGCTCGCGAATGGGCACCTTCCGGTATCGAGATGACGCTTGACCCACTCAACCCAGTCGAATCCGTGGCGACCGCATTGACCATGGCGAACGGACACGAGGGAGACGTGCTGCCGGTGCGCTACCACTTCCCCTTGGGTGATCTTGACCTCTCCGGACCATCCAGCGTCATGGCCGATCGTGCGTTCAAGGCCGTATGCGATTCCGCATCCGCCGTCGCACAGGCCGGCGGCGAGTACCTGACGGTCCACGCGGCGCTGCCAGACAAGGCCGTTGGAACGCTTCGCTTGGTCGACACCGTGATCAGACTTGCCGACGCCGTGCAGTTCGCTCATTCCGTCGGTGTCACCATCGCGCTGGAGAACCTCCGCTGGGGAGCGACTGCGCAACCGGACGTGTTCCTCGATATCGTGGCCAGAAGCGGCGCGGCTGTGACCCTCGATGTCGGCCACGCGGTGTCAAGTCAGCCCTCCGCACTCGGCTACGGCGCCGATCGCTTCATCATGGACTGCGGTTCGTTGGTCGTCGGGGCACACGTCTACGATCGCGAGACCGACCGGCATCATCCGCCAGCGGATCTCGACCGGATCGGCGCTGCTCTCGATGCGCTCTGTGATGTAGGCTGCTCCTGGTGGACCATCGAGCTTCGCGACGCCGAAGAGATTCGAGCCACGCAAGGACTGCTGTCGGAGTTCTTGGACGCCCGATTCCAAGCGGCACACTGCGCCTGAGGAGTGCGCGATGTTGGCGATCGCTGAGATCTCCGGGGCCGACAGCATCGCAGCGGCCCTCGCCTTCGCAGAGGCGAACCCCGGATCTCAGCTGATTCCGACGTACGTCGCGACCGGCACCGAGTACGGGGACTTCAGTCACATCGAGGACAACGTCGCCTGGCTTGAGAAGGAGCTACCCGCGCGGGGGGCCGAACTGACCGGGGGCCTGATCCGCTCGAGCGACCCGTCGCTCTGGCGTGCTCTCAACAGCTCCGCCCGCATCTTCATCGCCCGATTCGGCTCGTATCTGCCCTGTGTGGGCTGCCACCTGTACCTGCATCTGATGCGGATACCCATCGCCCTCAAGGTCGGAGCTTCGATCGTGATCTCCGGAGAACGAGAGCGTCACGGGGACCGGACCAAGGCGAACCAGACCACGGCCGCGCTCGATGCGTACGAGAGCTTGCTCGCCGCGGTCGGACTGCGCCTCGAGCTGCCGCTGCGCCACATGTCGGACCCCGCCGCAGTGACATCATTGCTCGGTCCTCGTTGGATCGGCGGCTCACCGCAGCTGGAATGCGTACTCAAGGGCAACGAGATCGGGCCGGACGGCTCGTGTGTCGCCGAACTTCCCGAAGCACTGATCGACTCATACGTGAAGCCGGTCGGTCAGGCCGTGGCGCGAGCGATGGTCGATGGTCGGAACGACTGGGACGCCATCGTCAAACCGTACCTCCTGGGTCAGCCGGGAAGCGATTCATGACCCCGATACTCCTCATCATCCTCGACGGAGCGGGCGACCGTCAGCACGGCGAGCTGGGGGGACGCACACCCCTCGAAGCGGCCCGGACCCCGAACCTTGACGCGCTCGCCGCGGCCGGCGTGACCGGGCTGATGTGGCCACTGGGCCCGGGGCGCGCCCCGACCTCACCCTTCGCCCACTTCGCGCTCTTCGGCTACGACCCGGCCGACTTCCCGGGACGCGGGCTCATGGAGGCGCTCGGCGAGGGACACGCACCCCAGCCGGGCGAGGTGGTCTGCCGCGTGAACTTCGCGTGCTGCGAGGAACGAGAGGGCGCGCTCTGGATAGCCGAGCGTCCCGACCCGCGCGTCGGAGGGCCGGTCAACACGGAGATCGACCTCGATGGCGCCTTCTGCGGCGTCGCATGCAGGTTCGTCCACACCGGGGCCGCCCAGGGGCTGCTGTTCCTGAGAGCGCAGGACGGAACAGGGCTGTCAGGGCACGTCACCGACGCCGACCCGCTGCGCGCCGACGCGTTCGTGGCCTCGGTGCTTCCCTGGTCCGAAGCCGGCGACCCGGCAGCGGCCCGTCGCACGGCGGACGCGCTGAACGCGTGGATGCGCGAGAGCCGCAGACGATTGTCCGGCAGGAAGCTCGACACGGCGCTCGTCAAGTGGGCCGGCACGGCAGCGTCCCTCACACCGTTCGTCGAGCGGACGGGCCTGTCCGGCGCGAGCCTCGCCCGGGGCGCGCTGTACCGGGGGCTCGCCGCCTCGATCGGCGTCGACGTGCTCGCCGAGCCAGGGCGCGACGACCCCGCGCAGGACCTCGCCGATGACCTCGGCCGGGCGCTCGAGCTGCTCGAGACGGGCCGCTATGACTTCGTCCACGTCCACACGAAGTGGCCCGACGTCGCGGCGCACCGCAAGTCTCCCGAGCGCAAGCGCCAGGTCATCGAGGCGCTCGACGCCGCGTTCGAGCCACACCTTGAGCGCCTGTGCCGTGGCGACGCCGTCGTCTGCGTCACGGCCGACCACCAGACGCCCTCCTCCGGCCCGCTCTACCACTCCGGCGGCGCCGTCCCGCTGCTCATAACCGGAGGCGCCTCGGGCCGCGACGAGGTCGCGCGGTTCGCCGAGCGCGACTGCCGCACAGGGGCTCTCGGGCACGTCCATGGGACCGACCTGATGCCGCTGCTTCTGGACCACGCGGAGCGAAGCGGCTTCATGGGGGCCGAGCGCTACACGGCACGCCGCTGCCTGGGCGTGCCGCACCGCGCGGCCATCACGAGGCTCGAGGTCGAGTGAGCGTGGCCGACGGGACCCCGAACCCGCCTGCGGCACGACCCTCAGCGCACGCGCCGCGACGGTTCATCGTCCTGGCGTTCACAAGCACGCGTGAATCGCTCGCCGCCGAAGCGGCCCTGCTCGATTCCGGAGTGACGGTGAAGGCCGTGCCGTTGCCGCGTCACAGGGGGCCGCTGTGCGGTATCGCGCTCAGGATCCCGCCGGAGGAAGCGGCACGGGCCGAAGCCGCACTCTCCGATCACGGGATCCGGATCGCCGCCCGCGACGTCATCGACGACGTGTGAAGGTCGCTCGAGGGCACCGCGCGGCACTCGCTGCGCCGTCCGCCGATCCCGCTAGCACATCTGCTCGACGAACGCGTCGACGCGCGTCCTCAGCTGTCCCTCGTCCGCGTCTGAGTAGTCGGTCTCGATCTTGAGGCACGGTATGCCCAACTCCTGGCGGCACACCCGCTGCACGAGCACCGACTCGACGTTGAACGTGTGGCAAGCCATCCAGACAGTGTCGATGACGCCCTGGACGCGGTACGTGGCGACGGTTCGGCGGAGCAGGTCAAGCCGCCCCTCGTTCGGGCTCATGCACGCGCATGGGATCCCGAGCGTGAACCGCACGAGCGCGTCGAGCGGATCGCCTTCCTCATCGACGAGCCGCTCGTAGGACTTGGAGCCGCTGCACGCATCGTGGGCCACCACCCGCGCGCCGGACTCTTCGGCCAGGCGCATGACCTTGTTGGTCTCGGGCGACATCGGCGTGCCGGTGACGAGTATGCGGGGCTGGCAGCCGTGAGACGCTGAGGAAGCGCTCCCGTCAGCAGAGGCTTCGACCGCCTCTGCGAGCTCCTCGAGGAGCTTCAGGTATGGCGCCCGGTCGACGACGAAATCGGTGAGCGAACGGACGTTCAGCATCTGCGTCCAGGTGAGCGCTGGGTCGTCCCGCTCGAAGGTCCGGTCAATGCGCTGCAGGAGCCGCCGAATGTCGTTCTCGATCCGGATCTCGGCGGCCAGCCGCTCCCGGGTGACTGGGACGCCGGTGACCTCTGAGAGGAACCCGCCCACCCGCTCGAGCTCGCCGCGCCAGTGCTCATAGGCATCGGGGACCTGCGTGTCGAACGGCAGCTGCATGACGTGCACGGGCTTCAGAGACCTCAGGAGCTCGAAGACCTTCTTCTTCCCGTCGCACGTCGTCTCCCCGATGAGCGCGTCGGCGAAGTGGAAGAAGGGGCACGTGTCGGTGATGGCGAGCCCGTAGCTCGACTTGATGAGCGGGCAGAAGTTGCGGGGAAGCTCGACTTCAGCCGCTGGGATCGCCGCCTGATCGCTACCGCACAGCGACACCGGCACCGCACCGGCCGCGCGTACCAGCTCGAACGGGATGTAGCCACAGTACAGGCCGACGATCTTCGTCCCGGCCTCCTTCGCCTTCTTGACCTCGATCTGCGCCCACTCGAGGCGTCGCACGACCTCGGCGAGGATCTCGTCGACCGTCCGCGTCATGTGCCCTCTCCCTCATCCAGACCGAACAACCACTCGGAAACGGTCCGCGCCTCGTGAACCGTCAAGAGGAACAGATCGTCAGTGCTCCTGCCGCTCGCTTCGATCCACGCTCGCAGGTGCTCCTCCGTACAGAAGGAGTTCATCTCGTTTCAACAGCTCGCGGCCCAGTTATCGGCTTGACTCAAGTCGACGTGCACCACGCGCGCATCCTCGGGAACCACCTCAGCGACCTCGCCGGAACGCACGGCGATACGCACCTCGGCACCGCAGTGGTGGCAGCGGGACACCACGTCGACGTCGCAGCCGAAGGTGTAGGCGCATCCCATCGCATCGATGACGCACATCGCCGAGAAGGTGCGCCCGTCCGCGAGCGTCACGCGGTGCACGGTCTCTGCCCCCGATACCGGATAGGCGAAGCGCACCTCGCCCTCGGGACCCAGCACCACGACGTGCGCCGCCGCCATCTGCGCCGTGAGCCTGGCGGCGCGGTCGGGTTCCATGGCGACGGATGCGGCTACTTCTTCGGGACGCACCGGGCCGCCACGCTCAACCATCGCATCGAGGATCGCAAGGCGCAGCGGCTTCTGTTCTGCGGTGCAGCGAGAGTGCACGCTGGCGATGCGCAACCGCTCCTCGGGGTAGTTCGCGAATGGTCCGCTCACCGTCTCCTCCCTACCACCTGCAGCGATAGCAGTCGTAGGACACCACGATGTCCACGCTCTCGCCACGTCGCACGCGCTCGCCCGCCGCCGGTGACTGCGAGAAGACGGTCGGCGTCGTGTCGAACTGCTTGAAGTCCTGCACCCTGCCCACCCTGAGTCCAGCCCGTGTCAGCGCCGCCTTCGCCTCGGTCACCTGCTTGCCGCTGAGATCCGGGACCAGCGTGGTTTGAACGCATGCGGTGAGCATGAGCGCGAGTGCGCAGCACGCGGCGCCTGTCAGTGCGCGTCTCACGACTCGGCCCGCGCATCGGCGAACGCCTCGCCCAACCGGTCGAGCAACAGGTCCGTGTACTCGTGGTAGCGCTCGCTGCGACGCTCGCGTGGCCGAGGTAGGTCGATACGCACGTCATCGATGATCCGCCCCCGATCCGGCGACATGACGATCACGCGGTCCGACATGTAGACGGCCTCCTGCACGTCGTGCGTGACCATCAGCACCGTGATCCGGTTCTCCACCCAGATGCGCTCGAGTTCCTCCTGGAGCTTGAGCCGCATCTGGAAGTCGACGGCGCCGAACGGCTCATCCATCAGCAGGACCTGGGGATCGGACGCGAGTGCGCGGCAGACCGCGGTCCGCTGCTTCATGCCGCCCGAGAGCTGAGCCGGGTAGAGGCGCTCCTTGCCCTCCAGGTGCGCCATGCGCAACAACGCCTGAAGGCGCTCAGCGCGCTCGCGCGTCTTGATGCCCGTGCGCCTCATCGGGTACTCGACGTTTCCGCGCACCGTGAGCCACGGAAAGAGCGCGTAGTCCTGGAAGATGACGCCTCTGTCCGGACCGGGACCCTCCACCGGCCTGTCGCCCACACGGACTGTTCCGCGCTCGGGCCTGACGAACCCGGCGACGATGTTCAGGAGCGTCGTCTTGCCACAGCCTGAAGGTCCCAGGAGCGTGACGAACTCCCCTTCGCCCACGGACAGGTCCATGCGCTCGATGACGATGTGGTCACCGGCGCCGTTCGCAAAGCGCTTGTGCACGTCACGGATCTCGAGCCTCACGTGAGATACCGCCACTTCGCCAGCTGACGATTCGCGTAGACCAGCCCCCGGTCGATGAGAAAGCCCACGAGCGCCCCGAGGATCATGAGCGCCATGAGCCGGTCGGTCGCCATCATCGACTGCGCACGCACCATGAGGTATCCGTAGCCGGCGCTCGTCGCGATGAACTCCGCGCAGATCACCGAGCCCCACGCCGCGCCAAGGGCGAGCCGCGCGCCGGTGACCACGTCGGGGACCGTGGCCGGGAGGACCACGTCACGGAAGAGTCCGCTGCGTGACGCCCCCATGCTCCTGGCGGCGTGGAACAGCTCGATGGGGATCGCGCGGACACCGGCGACCGTCGATAGGATGATCGCGAAGACCCCGACGAACGTGATGATGAAGATCGTCGGACCGTCGCCAAGCCCGAACCAGATGATGGACAGCGGTACCCACGCCATGATCGGGACCTGCCTGAACGTATTGATGAGCGGGTCCATGACCTCGCCCACGCGCGGCGAGTGACCCATCAGGTACCCGACCGGCACTCCGATCGCCATCGAGATGACGAAACCGATGAGCACACGCCTGACGGTGATGCCAAGGTTGGTGAGGACGATCGGGTCGACGACAGCCTCGCCCAGCGCGCGCAACGCATCGACGGGCTGCGGCATGAGCAGATCGCTGTCATAGCGCCAGGCGGCCACCTGCCATACGCCGAAGACGATGATGAGCGACAGCACCCACCACCAGGACTGGCGCCCCCTGGCGCCGCGTCCGTCCACACCCCCGGTACCGGTCAGGATCTCCTCGTCTCCGACACGGTCAACAAGCGAACTCCCAGCCGACGCCATTCGCTCACCTCCTCGTCGCTCATCGGAACGCCTGTGTACTCCCCGACCTGCTGCACGAGCTTCGCCGAGTCGGACAGTGCGCGCGCCGCGGCGTCGAACTCCTCGATCACCGCACCGAACCTGGCGTCCCGCTCGAACTCCCGAGTGCTCACCAGCACGTACGTGACCCGCCGTGTCCCGTCCCGGTGCGCCGACGGCATCCGGGCGCCCTCGACCGACCTCGCACGTAGGAAGTCCGTCACGATCGCATCGACCTCGCCGTTCTCGAGCGCGTATGGCAGGCTCTCGGTGAGCATCGGCACGGCCTCCGTCTCGTCGTCGAACACGTCGCTCACGACGTCCGACTGGTACGCGCGATTCTGCGTGATGCCGACACGGGCGGGCGGGTCGCGCCGCACGACCACGACGTCCGTGTTCGCTGCCACAGCCCCCACGACGACGAAGCGGGGGTCCCGCGCGATGAGCTCATCAGCTGCGGCAGGACAGAGCACCGCGAGCTCGATGTCGCCCGCGGCCAGTGCCGTCTGGGACTTGGTGCCACAGCAGTCACGAAGCTCCTGCGACTCGAGGAACACCCGCTGTGCGCGCTCGTCCAGCCCGTGTTCGACCACGTAGTCGACAAGCATGCCCGCCGTGTCGTCGGGAGCGCCGATGCGGACAGCGGATGCGTCGGCACGCGACGCCAGCGAACACCCTGCATTCGCGCCGATGAGCAGGGCGAGCGAGCATGCGAGAACCCACCGCCGCATGGTCGCCCGCCCTTCAGCGCCCCACATGGCGTCAGCCCTGGAAGCCGACCGCCTTCTTGTATTCTTCGAACGTCATCGTGAGCGGGAACTTCGGGTCGACCTGCTCGGCGATGAAGGCCTCGAAGTCATCCGTCCCCGCCTGGTCGAGCAGGTCCGTCTTGAGCCACTCCGACTGCGGCAGCGCCTTGAAGCCGGTCACCTTCTCGACATAGTCGAACTCGTCGGTGAACTTCTGCGGGTCGACCTCCCACGTGAGCGTCCGGCCGTCACCGACCGTCTTCGCCCAGATCGTCCTCAGGGCCGCCTCCTCGCTGATGCCCTTCTCTGCCGCGAAGATCTTCGCCGACTCGAGCGGGTTCGTGTAGATGTACTGGATCGCCTTCGAGTGCGCGAGGATCATCTTCTTCGCGAGCTCCGGATGCTCAGTGGCGAACTTCTCGTTCATCGAGTAGCAGCAGCAGTTGCCCCAGTCGCCCGTCGTCGGCAACTTGGAGACGGCCTGGAGGATCTTCGCGTAGTCGCCCTCGACCTCGGCCACCGACCCCCACGGGTCGCAGTCGACGAAGCCGTCGAGCTTGCCGGTCTTGATCGCGATCAGCGCATCACTGCCGCCGATCTCGACCGCCTCGTACTTCGCGGGGTCCGCGGGAATCCCGGCGTTCGCTGCGATACGGACCCAGTACGAGTCGGTCTTGTGGGCGTCGGCCGGGACGCCGAACCTCTTGCCCACGAGCTCCTTGGCGCTCTTGAACTTGCTCGACCCGACGATGTAGTACGAGCCGCCGAGATGGTTGTTCGCCGCCACGAAGATGGGCGAGCCCTTCTCCTTGGCGCGCACGAGACCCTCGGTGCCGATGTAGCCGACGTCCATCTGGCCCGCGGCCATCGCCTCGGGGACATTGCCGCCGCCGATCGACTCGACCTTGAGACCGAGCTCCTCGTAGATGTCGGCGTCACGCGCCACCGCCGCGGCGAGCATGTGGTCACAGCCGTAATAGCCCAGCTTGACCGTATAGTCGTCCACCTTCTCCTCAGCTGGCGGCTGCTCAGCCGTCTCCGTGGTGCCGCCACACCCGGCCACCACGCTCACGAGCAAGAGCGCCGTGAGCAACCCCACCAGAACCTTCTTCATCAGTCCCTCCCAGTCGATGTGCGTTCGCTGCAATCCCGTGCGAGCCGCCTTGGCACACGCCGCCGCGGCGCAGGTCCCCTCAGCGTCATGACCTGATCGGGCGCCGCCGCTCCCAGCGCAGCGCAGAGGTCTGGGAAGCACCCGATGCTCGCGCTCGGGATCAGGTCGTGCGTGCTGTCCCGTCCCCTACTATTGCATGAACTGCTTATGTCAGGCGACAGTATTGCTTATGTTGCCGCCTGTGACCCGCTCTCAGTTGCCGCAGCAATCGGCCATGTTGCTGCCGAACACGTCGACGAGCTCGCCGTCCTCGACGCGGTAGATGGCATAGCCGATGTTCGGCCCCTTCCGCCCCCTGACCACGAGCTCGTACGGCAGCTTGCCGTCGATGTCCTTGACCTCGAGCACCTGCCTCTCGACCGGAGCCTTGTGCGCGTTCGTGAACTGGGGGCCTGACGCGCGATCGAGCAGCACCACCGTTCTGAAGCGGTCCCGCTCGTCGCGGTAGACGACTCCGAGGTCCCTTGTCCCGTCACCGTCGAAGTCCCCCTCCGCGGCGGCGACGATCACGGTGTTCGGCCGCGTCCGGTGGAAGCGCTCGACGAGTTCGACGTTGCCGATCTCCGGTTCCGCGTCCTGGGCCGGCGGCGCGCCGCATCCGATCCCGATCGCGCACAGCGCCCCGATCGCCAGCAGGCACACCAGCCGCTTCACGCGAGACTCGCCCTCACACGCTGCACGAAGCGCCGCGCCTGGCCCCGGTAGGCCCAGGCGGCCAGGCACACGACCACCGCTGTGCACGCCCACTGGAGCCACGGGGGGACCACAGCTATGAGCCAGCTCGCGACCTTCACGGTGCCGGAGTCACGAGACGGATCGGTCATCGCCGTGAAGCCCGGCCCGAGAAGCCGGTTCGCGATCCAGCCGACGACGACGCCTGCGATCACGAGCGGGATGGCGAAGAGCGCCGTCGCCCGCTTCCCCATCAAGCGAGTGATCGAGATGAGCTCAGGCAGGTTCGTGGCGGCCCCCACCATGAGGAACGTGATCGCAGTTCCCGGGCTCGCTCCCACGGCGACCAGTGCCGCGACGAACGGGATGTGCCCGACGGCGCACACGTACATCAGCATCGCGAGCACCGTGATGGTCGCGAGCGAAAGCAGGCCGGGGTCACCCAGGTACGTGTCGATGAAGCTCGGTGGGACGAGGGCGAAAACCAGCCCGGCGAAGAACGCCCCGATGACCACATACTTGCTGACCGTCACGCCGAGGTCGGAGAAGCCGTACCTCACGCCGGCGATCGCCCGTTCGCGCAGGGAGCCCTGCTGAGTCGCCAGTTCCGAGACCGGTACGGCCGCCTCGACGCGAGAAATCTCGGAACCCGCCAATCGGTTCGCTACCGTCCCGATGAACACCGGCACGATGAAGCCCGCGACGAGATAGATCGTCGCGATCTGAGGCCCCAGAAGACCGTAGGCCAGCAGCACGGCGGCGGGATTGATGATCGGCGTGGCCGTCATGAACGCGAGCACAGGACCCAGATAGGCTCCGGAGTAGTAGAGCCCGAGCCCTATGGGTATCACCCCGCAGCTGCAAATGGGCAGGAGCATGCCGGAAACGGTGGCCTTGACGAGTGCGAGCGGACCGGTGTTCCCCAGCTCGCTCTGCATCCGTTCAGGACGCACGAACTCGTGCATGAGGCCGGCGAGGGCGAAACTCACCACCAGCCACGGCGCGGCGCCCAGGAGCACGCCGAGGGCAGCGACCAGGATTTGGCGGACGATGCTCACTGCCCCGCCTCATCGACTGCCGCTGCGATGGCCTGCTCGATCACCGCTCGGGAGAGCCTGTCGATCCTCACCTCACCATTGATGAAGAGCGTTCCGCGCATCACCGGTCCGTACTTCGCCACGTACTCCATGTCCCTGCCCGCCTGGTAGATACGGACCTCGACCGCGTCCCCGTACCGTTGTGCGATCTCACGCACCGACCGTGCGTGCTCGTCGCAGCTGGGTCATGTGTTGACGAACTCGACGAGCACGCTCATCGATCGCCGAGCCTCACCTTGATGACCCCGTTGGCGTCGTCGCGCGCGTAGCTCAAGCTCCGCATCTCCGCGAGCCGCTCGAGGTGCTTCGCCTCGACCTCGGTGGCCACGATCACCTCGAGCGGTGTGCCCTTCGCGTTGAGCGCCCGCTTCACCTGGTGGATCGCGTCCGGCACCGGGAGTCCGCGCAGCGGCTCGATATGCTGCCCTCGCGTGTCCAGCGCCCCGCCGGCCCAGGTGAGCGGCACATCGCGGTACTCCGCCATCAGCGCCGCTTCGGCCCGCTTGTAGTCGGCTGCCGTCAGGTCGCCACGACCGAACAGCGTGCAGTGGCACCAACCGACTTCGTCGATCTCGGCTTGCGCGTACGCACACGGGCAGATGAGCTTCTTATCAGACTCGGGGTCCCCAGTGGGCTCGAAACAGGGGCAGTAGCGTCGGCCGTACATGGCTTCGCAGTCGGACAGCCACAGGCGCAGATTCGTATAGACCATCCAGCGCGGATTCACCGACCAACCCTTGTTGGCCGCATACCTGCGGATCCACGCGTCCTGCTTCTTGAGTTCATGCCGATACGCCCGGAGGTCCCGCACGAAGCCTTTCATCATCGGCACCATCGCTGACAGGCTCATTCGTGCGCCCCCGCTCCGTGACTGAGCGCCGCTCCCAAGGCTCCCACCGTCTGCGACTCCTCCGGAACGAGCACTTCACCATCGAAGCCGGTGCGCACAAGCTCCACCATCGCGGCGTTCTTGGCGACACCCCCTGCGAATACGAGCGGCCCGGTGGCCCCCACGCGCTTGAGCGATGAGAGCGTCCGCTTGGCGATTGAGTCGTGAAGCCCTCGTGCGACCGCCGCCCGGTCCGCACCACGGTGCACCAGTCCGGTGACTTCGCTCTCGGCGAAGACCGTGCACATGCTCGAGATCTGGATGCCCGATCCGTCTGCGGCCAGGGCCGCCGCCGCCATCTCCTCGAGATCGAAGCCCAAGGCCTTCGCCATCACCTCGAGGAACTTGCCCGTACCGGCGGCGCATTTGTCGTTCATCTCGAAGTCGATGACCTTGCCGCCTGGGCCGAGCGCGATGACTTTCGTGTCCTGCCCGCCGATGTCGAGCACGCTCGCCGCCTCGGGGAACAGGACGCTCGCACCCAGCGCATACGCCTTGATCTCGGTGACGACCTCGCAGCCGAACGCCTCGCGGGCGGCATGGCGCCCGTAGCCGGTCGCTACGATGACGTCGTGTTCGCCGCGGTCGACGAACGTCCGCGCCGCCGCCTGCGGGTCGAACCCCGAGTCGGTCACCGCCGCGTCGAGCGGCCGGCCCCCCTCGAGCCAGACCGCATCGACGCTGCGGGATCCGATGTCGAGCCCTAGAACGCGCACAGGCCCTACAGCATCTCCAGGAACGCTTCGACGCGCGTGGACAGCTGGCCGACGTCCTCCATCGAGTAGTCGGTCTCGATGCGCAGCACGGGAAGACCTGCTGCCTTCACGGCGTCCTCGACCGAATGCTGCTCCATCGCGTACAGGCCGCAGAAGTTGAGCGTGTAGTCGATGACCCCGTCGGCACCCAGGTCCTTGGCCATCCGCACGACATCGTCGATGCGCCCTTGGTTGGGGGTGAAGCACGCGCAGTTGATGTCGAGGTACTTCTCGGCGATGTCGTCGATCATCTCGTCGAGTGTCGTCGCGTCCTCACTCACGAGGTCCTGGTAGTAGCGCGAACCCGTGCACATCTCCTCGCCGACGACGACAGCGCCGGCCTTCTCGATGATGTCGTGTAGCTTCCAGTTCGGGATCGCCATGGGCGTGCCGGTGACGAGGACACGTTTGGCGCCCTTCGGGGCGACGCCTTCGCCTCGAGCGACCCGCGCCTCGAGCTCGTCGGCCAGCGTGTTCATCATCTGTGTGAAGCGCGGCACGTCGTCGTAGAACGCGATCTGGGTGGCGAGCAGTCGGTCCTTGCCGCTCATCGGCACGGGGTCGGCCTTGAAGGTGGCCGCGATCCTCTGGAGTGCCCTGCGCTTGTCGTTGACCTCCTTGATGGCGGTCCTCAGCGAGTCCGCGGTGACCTTGTTGCCCGTGAGCTCTTCGACCTTGGCCATGAGCTCAGCGACCCGTTCGCGCCAGAATGCGAGCGCCTTCGCATCCTTGGTCTGCGGCAGCTCCATCACGTACACGTTGTGGATGTCGCCCAAGAGCTCGTATGCCTTCTTCTTGCCATCACATGTCGTCTCGCCGATGACGAGGTCAGAGGACTCGATGTACGGACAGACCTTGGCGAGCTTGAAGCCCATGAAGCTCTTGATGAGCGCGCACGTGTTGCGCGGCATGATCTGCTCGACCTGATCGTAGGCGAACTCGGCGCCGGCGCACAGACCCACGCACCACGCGCCTGCGGCCCGTACGATCTCCTCGGGCACGTAGAGGCAGAAGGTGCCCACGACCTTGCCGCCCTGTTTGCGGAAGTCGTCGAGCTCCTTGATTCGCAGACCGTGGACTTCCGAGAGCACGAAGTCTAGATAACCCGTGCCTTCAGGGCGATTCGGCTGCGTGAGGTACGCGTCGCCGTACATGCCTCCAACCGCCTGCAGCAGCATGTCGTGGGTGGGCAGGTCCAGACCCAGTTCGGCCCACATCTGGTGGTAGTCGGGCGCAGCGGTCTCAGTCATGCCAGGTCCCCTCTCGTTACCGGATGCACGATTCGACCCGAATATATCCTGTGCGAATAGTCCCATTCAATGTTTCTTATCAATTTCCCTCCGGACACGCTCGGTGCGCCATCCGCTATCGTTGCCTCATGCCGCACACGCTCCGCTACACAGCCTCCGACGCGCCCTCTCGCGCACTCGCCAAGGCCGACCCCGAACTGGGCGTGCTCATCGACCGCGTCGGCGAGGTCGAAGTGGTCGTGACCGGCGGAGGGTTCGAGGTCATGGCCCAGTCCATCGTCTGGCAGCAGGTGTCAGCGAAGGCCGGCGCCTCGATCTGGGCGAGGATCGCTCGCGAGGTGGGCACCACGGCCGAGGCCATGGCCAGCGCGCCACATGACGCGCTGCGCTCAGCCGGCCTCTCGAACCGCAAGGCGGACTACATCACGGATATCGCCCGCGCGACCCTGGCCGGAGACATCGACTGGGACACCCTCGAGTCCTTGGACGACGAGGCGGTCATCGAAGCACTCGTCCCCCTGCGAGGTGTCGGGCGCTGGACGGCCGAGATGTACCTCATCTTCGCCTTGGGGCGTCCCGACGTGCTCGCACTCGACGACTTCGGCCTGCGCAGCAGCGCCGGACGTATGGCCGGGCTGGGCAGACCGATGAGCCGTGAGGAGCTGGCGGCCCGTGGGAGGCTGTGGCGCCCGTGGCGCACCACAGCCTGCCTGTGGCTGTGGGGCGATCAGGGGTAGCGCCCCGGCCCCTCGTGCCGTTCCGAACGCGCCGCAGCGAAGCGGCGACCGATGAGTACGACGATGACCGCGACCAAAGCAGTGTAGAAGAGCGGGTAGAACCACTCCGGCGCGGTGATCACCTCTTGGCGCTCGCGCAGGAAACCGTTCGCCATCCGGAACGCCGTGAACCCCGCGGCGAACAACAGGAAGGGCACACCCGCCGGCGCGCCCTTGCGCACGATCGCGAAGATCACCGCTCCCAGAACCACCGCCGCGGCCATCTCGTAGAGCTGTGTCGGATGCACCGGCAGCGCAGCGGCCCCACCCAGGGCCTGCACGAGTCCGAGGTGCCCGCGCGCAAGCTGAAGCTCCCACGCGGGGCTTCCGAACGGAAACGACACCCCCCACGGAAGGTTGCACTCGACGCCGAAGCAGCATCCCCGCATGAAGCAGCCGACGCGCATGAGCACGATGCCCACTACAAGACCCGGGACCGCGCTATCAGCCAGGTGCCAGACATCGAGTCGCTGCAAGCGCCCGAGCGCGATTCCGACGAACGTGGCAAGCACAAGCCCTCCATAAAGAGAGAAACCTTGGAACGTCAGGCCCCAGATCCGGCCGGGGTCCTCAGCGTAGAAGCGCCACGCCACGAACAGGTCGAGCAGCCGGGCACCCACGACCCCTGCTGCCAGCGCGCCCCCGTACACGACCACAGCGCGGCCGAACGAGAACCCGGCGCGGCGGGCGAACCAAGCAGCGACCAAGGGCGCCACGACCCACGCCAGCAGGTATAGCGAGCTGTAAGCTCCCAGCTCGACCCCGCCTCCGAGAGGTATGCGCAGGACCGGATGCACCGAGCGACTACTTGGGCGTATAAGGCTTCGAGAGCGTGAAGACCGCCTTGACACGCCAGCCCTTACCACCGCCCGTCAACACGCCGTTCTGCACGAGATTCTCGCCCTTGCGACTGACGGTGGCGGTCATGCTCTTGACGCCTTTCGCCTCCTGCGGCTCGTACTTGATGGTCGCGCCCGAGTAGCTGACGCCGTACTGCTGAGGCTTGCTCGTGGCGTTGCCCTCGGGGTCCGCGGCCGACACGTCGATGAATCCGATGCCTGTTCCGTCGCCGCCCTCGTCGACCGTGATGTCCATGGTCATTGGAAGCTGCTTGCCCTTGAGTGCGCCGAGAAGCGCCGCGCCGCACCCTTCCTGCTCCGCCGCCTTCTGGTCGGTGATCTCAACCTCCGTGATCGTGAACGACCCGCTCCACTTGCCGTTGATGTCGAATCGCTCGATGGTGATGATGCTCGCGGCTCCATTCTCATCGCGCGTCACCTTCACCGTGCCCTCGTCCTTCGGCAGGGTCACGTCCCACTTGGCTTCACCGGCGCCCGCCAGTTCCTGCGTCGGCCTACCCCCCAACGCGTAGTTCTCGCCTGTGATCTGGATCGTGAGTCTCGTGCCGTCCTCGCCGACCGACTTCACGATGCCCTTGACGGTGTACTCGCCGGGCTCGCCGGTGATCGCGACCGCGTCGACCACGCCAAGGTTCTCGAGGTCCTCAGGCGTGAACGCCTTGAGTCCTTTGGCGACGCGCAGGTCATTGATGACCTTCAAGACCGCCTCGTCCAGCGCGACGATCCTGCCGCCCATCTCGGGGCCGATCAGCTTCGAGGAGGCATTCGGGTCTCCCGAGTTGTTCGGGACCCCGGTGCGGGCGGTCTCTGTCAGGATCCGCTTGATGTCGGCCGCCTGAAGCTTCGGATCGAGTGCCTTCAGAATCGCGGCTGCAGCGGTGACCTGCGGCGCCGCGAAACTCGACCCGTTCTGCTTCTCCGGACCGCCCTTCGGCTTGATGCCGACCACCTGACCGGTTCCCGGGGCGCCCAGCGTGATTTCGTAGTCGTCACTCGCCTTGTCCGCGTAGCTTGCGGTCTGACCATCGTTGTCGAGCGCGCCGACGGTGATCATGTTGGGCAGCTTGAGCCCACTGGGGATGCGGTTCGCGCCGTTCATGACCTGACCGCCGTTCCCGCCGGAGCACACGAAGACGACATCGGGGTGCTCAGCCGCCATCTTCTCGAAGAAGCGCCGGTAGGCCGCCACGGTGACGGTGCTCGCCTCCGAATTGCCCCACGAGCAGTTGATCACCTTGGCGCCGCCTGCCACCTGCTTGGTCAATGCTACGAGCGAGCCGTCGACGTAGGTCTTGCCATTGGTCCAGACGTACTTCGTCGGGTCGGCGGGATCAGGGGTCGACTCCGTGTCCCCGTACTGACCCGAGTAGTGGTTGATCATCGATATCGTCAGTTTGTCGCCGAGCGGCCCAGCCACTCCTGCAGGCCCACCGTTGTCCGGATTGGCGCCGATGATCGTGCTTACACCGGTCCCGTGACTTCCCGCGGGGTTGACTTCGCCGTTCTCCCAGACCTCGGGGCCGGCGTTCTCACCGGCTGCCGGGTCGGGGAACTCGATCTTGACCTTCCCGCCCTCGAACTCATTCTCAACACCTTCGCCCGGCAGATAGAGGCCGTCGTCAACCACTCCGACCTTCACGGAGTTCAGGTCGACTCCCGAGCCGCGGATGTAGTTCCACGCCTTGCTGACGCCGATGGCGCGATAGCCGTCGCCAGCACCTCCGCCGTAGAACGGGTCCTCATACGGATCGACACGCACTCCCCATATCTCGGCATCGGGGTATACCTGCTGGTTGGGAAACGCCAGGTCGACCTTCTCGGCGGCAGCGGCCTTCCGGAGAGCGGCGGTGAGATCGGACTCCGTGGCCCCCGGGAACTCGATCTGGTAGAGGTTGACGAACTCCACTTCGCCGACAACCGTACCTCCGAGTTCTCCGGCCACCTTCTCGGCGTCCTTGCGACGCCCGTCCTCAGCGAGCATCACGCAGATGCGGTTCGCCGGGACCTCGCCCCACTCGGCGGTCTGAACAAGCTTCTTCCGGTCCGGAACGGTCGTCTTGGCGACGCCGATGCCCGCAGCGTCACCCCCCAGGCCGCCACCCGAGCGGGACAGGAACCACCAGCCGCCGCCCACGACGGCGCCGAGAAGCACGACGCCGGCGAGAGCGAGTCCGACGACGATGCCGGTGCGGCTCTTGCGAGGAGGCGCGGGCTGCTGCATCGGCACAGGTCGCGCTGCGGATGCCGCCGGCGCGGCTCCCGCAGCGGGTTGCATCGCTGACAGAGGCTGCGGTGTGAGTGCGTGGGGCGCTCCTGGCACGAACAGCCCGGCCACATCGTGTGCCGGTACCCAGCCAGGGAACGTCTGATGCCACACCAGGTCGATGGGCGCGAGCACGCCTTGAGCCGCGAAGCTGGTCATCTGCTCCCAGGTGTATGGACCACCCTTGGCGTCGGTCGCGTCGTCGTGGCGCTTGAAGTACCAACCGGTGGCCACCTGCTCCAGACCCATGCCCCCACACCCCTCCCATGCCGCCAGTTGCCACGACCCCGTGAGCAGACCTCCAAGCGATACTACGCCGCGCTCAAAGCTCCCTCAACACACCGTTTCCCCATATCCTGGCCGCTCGCCCGTGCATTCGGCCGCTCGCCATACCTTTCGGGGTATTTTGCCTGCCGCTCGTCGCCCGAATGCGCCGCCGAACTCACGTTAACCGTCCTGAATCCCGATAACTGAGGTGCAGGCTTCTGACGAACGCGACACCAAGGAGGTGAGGCGCGATGTCCGTCGACACGAACGACGCCACCGGGCGCTTCATCGCGTCCTTGGGTGACGCATGTCTCGTCGTCTCGACAGAGGGGCGAGTCCTCGCCGCGAACGCGCTTGCCGAGGGTTTGTACGGGCACGGCCCGGGGGCGCTGCTCGGGATGCACATCACCGACCTGTGCCCCCGCTGGGAACGGGATGCGTTGATAGCCGAGATCGCATCGTGCAACGGGAAGCCACGGACTTTCCGGGCCGTTCAGCTCGACTCCGCCGGAATGAGTTTCGTCGGTGAGTTCAGCGCCAAGGCCTGCCATGACCTCGACGAGGAGTGCGTCGTGCTGCTCGTGAGGCGGCAGGCCGAGTCCGACTTGTCGTCTGAGGTCGACCTGACGCTGCGCACGCTCATGCTGAACCACGTCACCGACGGCATCGTCTGCCATACGCTCGACGGCGACTTGATCTTCGCGAACCGAGCAGCTCTGGCCACATGGGGCGTGCAGTCGCTTGCCGAGGCGCGCGAACTGGGCCGCTTCGGATGGGTGGCGGAGGGACAGCGCAAGAACGTCGCGGCGACGATCGAGCGGATGCTGGCAGAAGGAGAAGCGCGTTTCGAGAGCCACGGTTTGGCGCCGTCAGGCCGTACCGTGCACCTCGAGATCCACTCGACGGTCGTCGAGAACGCGGGCGAGCGCCTGATCCTCTCATCGGTGCGTGACATCACAGACCGTATCGAGGCCGAGGAGACCATGCGCTACCTCGCGTACCACGACATGCTGACCGGGTTGGCCAACCGGGTCATGCTCGAGACCGAACTGGCCATAGCACTGTCGCAGTCGGACCGCCACGGCGACCTCGTCGGCGTCGTGTTCCTCGACCTGAACGATTTCAAGCCCGTCAACGACACGTACGGCCACGCCATAGGGGACCATGTGTTGCGAGAGGTCGCCGACCGTTTGGCGGGGTCCGTGCGCCAGACCGACACCGTGGCCAGACCCGGAGGCGATGAGTTCGTCGTGGTACTCCCCCGCCTGAGCGCTCCTGAAGACCTGCGCGACATCGCCGCCAAGCTCGCGAGAGAAGTCGGGAAGCCCATCTCGATCGGCTCCACGACGGTGTCAGTCACCGCGAGCGTCGGCATCGCGCTGCACGTCCCCGGCGAGGACGCCGAGACCCTGCTCACGCGTGCCGACCTGGCCATGTACGCCTCTCGCGAGCATGACGTCCCCGGCTGGGAGATGCTCGGTTAGCCTCACCGTGCGACCAACGCGCGGAATCCGGGTATCCTTTGCGCATGCCTGATACCGACGACACCGCCATCGCCCGTCCCATCTTCGACCTTCCTGCGGAGCAGCAGGTCGAGACGTGGCAGGCGCTGTTCGAAGCGCTTCCCGTCCCTGCGCTCATCCACGGTCCGGACGGCGACCTCGTCGCATTCTCGCGCGGCGCACTCGACATGCTCGGGTACACACGCGAGGAGATGCACGCCCTCAAACCATTCGGATGGGTCGACCCGAGCATGATGCGTGGTGCCGCAGGACGCCTTGAGACGATCCTGTACGACGGGTTGCTCACCTTCGAATCCGGCATCGTGCGCAAGGACGGCTCGAAACGCCCGACGGAGGTCAGGTCCCAGCGCGTGGACACGCCTCTGGGTCCCGCCATCCTGTCAGTCATCCGGGACGTGTCCGAGCGCGAGGAGGCGCGTCGTCAGTTGGTCCACCTGGCCTACCACGACTCCCTCACGGGTCTTTGGAACCGTGCCGCGTTCGAAGAGAGGCTGCGCCTCGCCATAGCTGACGTGAGGCGCCACGGCGACACGCTCGCGCTCGCATATCTGGACCTCGACCGCTTCAAGCCCATCAACGACGAGTTCGGTCATGAGACCGGAGACCAGGTATTGGTGGCCGTCGGTGCACGCATCGGCGCGGTCGTGCGCGAACAGGATGTCGTCGCACGGCTGGGGGGAGACGAGTTCGTCCTGATCCTGCCAAGACTCAGCTCCTCGAGCGAGCTCGGCTCCATAGCCGAACGCCTTCTCGCGAGCATCCGCAGTCCGATCTCGGCATGCGGGGTCGACTGCGTGATCGACGCCTCCATCGGATTCGCGGTGTTTCACCCCGAATCCGACGACGCACGCAGTCTCGTGGTCAAGGCGGACACGGCCATGTATGCCGCCAAGTCCGACCCGGAGCACGCCTGGTGCATCTGGTCTCCCGCTCTCGCGCATCCAGAGACCTGCGACTCGTGAAGGTGTCGATCTCCGACACGTTCCTCCACGCGCTGGCACGACTTGCGCCCGGCGACATCAAGCGGGTCGCGCTCTTCGTCGACAAGCTGTTGCATCAGCCGGATGCGGCAAGGCTCAGACCGGAGATCGTGCACGACGCCGCCGACCGTGCCGTGCGATCGCTCAAGGTCACACACGACCTGCGGGCCATCGTGCGCAGTGAGGGCGAGACTCTACTGCTCTTGTGGGTCGCACGGCACGACGATGCGTACGCGTGGGCACGGGACCACTGTCACGACTGCGGCCCCCCGCCCATGAGCGTGGATGTGGAGGCACTCGACTCAGCGGCCGACTGAAGGTCTTGCCTCGAGACTCCTCGGACCAGCTCCTATGACGCGAACGCAGCCGCTATACTTCGCTGCAAGGCGGCTTCCAGTGACCCGCCGACCAGAGCTGCGACCTTTCCGAAGACAGGGGGCACGGATGTCTCTCGACCCGCCGACTCGCACATCTGTCGACGAGACCGGGCCTGACCTCACCCAGATCGACGAGGAGGAGCGCCGCTCGGACAGACGCAGCCTCTGGCGTCTGCTTCCGGTGCTCATCGCCATAGTCGTCGTGATCATCGTGCTCCTGTTGCTGCGCGATTGCGGAGGGGCGAACAGGGTCAGCGGAGGCACGGGCACCAAGAGCATCGAAGACGTGAAGGGCCTTGAGCCACTCCCCGGCGCCGTGTCACTGTGGGTCACAAGCGATGCCAAGGTCGCCGAGGTGCTGGCCGCCGCCGGAGTCGATGCGGCTGAAAGCATCGACCTGGGCGGTGGTCGCTACGTCCTCGACGTCGCCCCGGGAAGCGAGGCGGCTGCGATCGCGGCCCTCAAGAAGACGCCCGGCGTCAACGATGCCGGAAGGGTCTTCCAAGCGGAGTAGCGATCCTCGCTCGGGCCTGCGGTCGAGCGCTGACCCGGTCTCCGAGCCCTCGCCGATCCCTCAGCCCTCAGCGCGCGGGTAGCTCCCGAGGACCTTGACCTCGCGCAACTTCAGCCGCAGGCAGTCGAGCGCGGTTCGCACGTGGGCGTCCTCGACGTGACCGTGGAAGTCCACGAAGAACATGTAGTCGCCCAGCTGGCGTTTCGTGGGACGGGACTGGATCTTCGTGAGCGATATCTCCGCATACGCGAACTCGGACAGGATCATGAGCAGCGCGCCGGGCTTGTCCGCCTTGAGGAACAGGGCGAGCGAGGTCTTGTCGTCGCCTGTACGCGGTCGAATACCACGACCGATCACCACGAAACGGGTCTGGTTGCCCGCATAGTCCTCGATCGCCGGCTCCCGCACCTCGCCGCCGTACAGGTCCGCCGCCAGCCGTGTGCCGACCGCTGCGACCGTCTCGTCAGCGACCGCCCGCTGGACCGCTTCGGCCGTCGAGTTCGCGGCGATCACCGTCCTGCCGGGAAGGTTTCGCGCGAGCCAACGGCGGCACTGCCCGGTGGCCTGTGGGTGCGACACGATGGTCCTCACCCCGGCCAGATCGGCGCCCGGGGCCGTGATGAGTGCGTGGTGGATGTCCATGACGAGTTCGGACTGGATCTCGAGAGACGTGTCGAACGCGAGCGCGTCGAGCGTCGCATTCACACTGCCTTCCACCGAGTTCTCGATGGGCACGATGCCCGCATCGGCCTGTCCGCGCTCGACGGCCTCGAATACCTCTTCGATGGAGACGCACGGGACGGGTTCGACCCCGTCGATCCCAAGCGACAGCAACGCCTCTTCGGTGAAGGTCCCGGCGGGACCCAGGAACGCGTACCGGCTCATCGTCTTCCTACTCCCCTGCCCATTCGTCGTCTGCGGTGACGCGAGTATCGGCGACGGGCGCGGTCTCGGGCCCGGCGCCTGACTGCGCACGCGCCTTGGGTGCGCGGAC